>CATJOY010000001.1 GCA_949741925.1 uncultured Desulfovibrionaceae bacterium
ACCTTTTTATCCGGTCTTCACGCAGGCCACAGGCAATTCCCCCGCCACTCCCTTCCTGTATCCGGAAGACAGGTTCTTCTCCGAAAAAAACGAGCAACATAATTCTTAGAAAAAAACGAAAGCCCGACCAAAGGCCACAAGCCGCAAAGCTGCATGCGCCGTTGGACAGGGAGACTATGGCAGAAAGTAATGCCGTTGTTTAAGAAAACGTTCCGTGTTCGCGCAGGATATTTAAACCAATGAGCAGCAAGGCCAAGGCTCCAGCGATGTTGGCGATGTACCCCAAGGGAAGCGCCCCCCGAATCAAGCGACCTATATGCATACCTGCGGCGGTAATGGCAAAGCAGACACCACCGATAACCAGAGCCGGTAGCCAAATACCGACCTGCAACAGGGCAAGGGAAAAACCCACGGCCAACGCATCGATGCTGGTAGCCAGCGCCAGAACCAGCAAGGTTGCGCCCCGGGTCGGGTCCGGGCAATCGCGTTCCTCGCCGGGAGCGCGCCGCCACTCCTCCCAGGCTTCCTTCAGCATGCGCACGGCCACAAAGGCCAGCAGGCCAAAGGCCAACCAATGGCCATACGCCTGGAAATAGTGTTGCAGCCAGGCTCCGGCCAGCCACCCAAACACGGGCATGCCCGCCTGAAAAAGCCCGAAAATTCCGGCCATACGGAGGGTCTGCTCCAGGCTGACACAACGCAGCCGAAGCCCGGTTGCTATGGCCACGGCCAGGGCATCCATAGCCAGCGCCACGGCAACAGCTAATAAGCTGATATAACTCAATAATCACTCCAAACCATTATATCATGAGCAGTATAAACCAAAAGCCCCCGCAACGGTTCTCTCCGGCAGGCACCAACAGCCCGCGTCCATACCCGGCTGCGGCTCTTCCCCCTGCCGAGGGTATAGCGATACACGCCCGAAGAGCCAGCCTCAAAGGAATACCGCCTCCGCCCCCGGGCTGTACAATCCATTCGCGGCATATTCCCCTTTCCATCTCC
>CATJOY010000002.1 GCA_949741925.1 uncultured Desulfovibrionaceae bacterium
CCGGAGACCGCGTTATCCACATAAGGCACCTGGTTGTAGGACCAGCCTTCAACTTCAACGCTCGTATCCTCGGCGAGGCGCTTCACCTCGATACCGTTCAGGGCCATGCGCAAGGCGATATCACCGGCATAAGGGCCTTCCAACAGATAAGCGAAGGGACGAACGCGCTCACGCAGAGGGTAGCCCAACCAGTTACGGGTGAGCTTAAACATTGCGGCAGTTTGCGGGTTGCTGGGATCAGTGGCGCGAACACCGCTGTTATCCCGCACCATGGCAAAGGCATCGCCTTTGGTGCCGGCAACCGCGTTGGGCTGCCCTGCGCCCACGTACTTCATAGCCTTGGTTGCGTCGTAACGCACGACCTGATCATTATCCAGAGCATCAACGATTTGCGTCGGACTCGTGAGTACAACAGGGAGATTGGCCGCGGTAACGTCAACCACAGGGTACTGAAGATCATGCCCCTTGTACCCTTGGGCGCCCTGGGGAGAATCGGACCGGCTGCCCTCGTTCCAGTAAAACGGCTTCGGCGTCAGAGACAGAATGGGAATCATGTCATCCGTAGAAACGGTCTTGCCTTTTTCAATCCAGCCGGCACGGATATCGCCGATACGTTTTACAAACTCATCAGATTTTTCCGCAGCGGCGGTAACGGTACCGAGCACGCAGGCGTAGGCCGTAGCCACCCGACGATCCCACATGCCCCGCTCACCCACGTTGCCCGGGCCGCACTTATTTTCAAAGAGCTGGCTGACGGTGCCCATGAGGGAGTTAATGTTCCGGGAGCTCCGGGTATTAAAGGAAGCATCCGTGCGCAGGTAGTAAGGGGCATCCGGATCGTAGGCCACATCGGTCACATAGCCCGTGGTCCTGAAAGCAGGGTTGCCATCGCTGTCAGTACCGTTGGCGACCTGGTATCCGGATCCAGCGTGAGGCGCGATTTTTTTCAATTCCTCAGGGGACCAGGTGTTGGCATAGCTGATATT
Source organism: uncultured Desulfovibrionaceae bacterium (assembly GCA_949741925.1). Lineage (GTDB taxonomy): Bacteria > Desulfobacterota > Desulfovibrionia > Desulfovibrionales > Desulfovibrionaceae > JAJDHY01. The sequence continues at coordinate 987 of CATJOY010000002.1, forward strand.
ATGGTTATTTGCACTGTCCTTCCAATCC
>CATJOY010000003.1 GCA_949741925.1 uncultured Desulfovibrionaceae bacterium
GCGTTCGTCGGAACCTCCGGCTTTTTCCGGGGGCACGCCGTTCTTCAGGCGTTTGATGGCCGCCGCAGTTGTCTTCCCCACGCCAAACGCCTTGCCGTGTGGCGTGTACGCGCCCTTGTCGTACCAATTCCTGAATTCCAACGCGATATCGGACAATTCGTAGCAGTCCGTCAGAAGATTATCCGCCAGGGCCAGGGTCAGGGACGTATCATCAGACCAGGTGCCGGGCGGCTGGTTATACGTACCGTGGCCCTGCATCCCCGTTACACGAAAGGTGCCACGCTTTTTGAATTCCACCGGCACGCCAAGCGCATCTCCCACGGCGACACCCAAAATCAAGGCCAGGGGCGTATCGCTTGCCTTTTCATAATACTCGCATTCCGCGCCGTCAAAATACACATCTCTAGGCTTTTTTTCCGGCTCTTCATAAATTTTGCAGTTGGCGGTATCTGCCCGGTCTAGCGGAGTCCCATCCCTCCACATAGTCGCCCGAAACATACAGTCTTCACAAGCCACAGCGTTTGGCCCCTGTGACGTCCATACTTCGTCTTCCCATCGAGGTCTCTGTTCTCTCATGGTCTCCTCCCTACTCGCTGGTCTACGACTTCCATCTCGAACACCAGTCTGTTTCCCTCTTTTTTAATGTCCTTTATCTTGTATGTCGTTCCACACTGAAGAATCGTTTCGTCCTGGGAGCTAAACGATGTCTGGGCACTTTTGCCGTCCCATTGCCGCTTAGCTCCCGCTCCATAATGGCTGAACGGTTCAGCATACATCATTTTCGTGCCTCTCGGACAGTAAATATGGAAAATAACGCCGCCAAATCCCCTTCCTTGAGCACTGCCGCAGGATGCAAAACCATGTTCGGTCCTTTCCTCTCCCACCAAAACTTTTTTTAATTCCTCCACCGACCATGTTTGCAGAGCCTCTACAGGAATCTCAAGAAACGCCGCCGCGCCTTCCACCGTTCTGATACCGCGTTGCAACCAGATATCCACATCATAGCTCGAACGGTCGATAAGGTTGAGCATATGCTGAATGGCATCACCCCGGCCCTCACTGTTCCAATCCACCTTGCCTACGCCCTTA
>CATJOY010000004.1 GCA_949741925.1 uncultured Desulfovibrionaceae bacterium
AGATCATGATCGCCGCCGGTGTCGCCAAGGGGATCCGGAGCGGTAAACCGCCCTACACGCGGATCATAATCCCGGTAGCCAAAATGGACAAGGCCGGTATCCCGGTCCGTAAGTCCGCCCGCAAAGCCGATGGGCATAAACAGATCGGAAAAACTGTCCCCACCGGGTACCCCGAAACTATCCCGCACGGTTTCCTTTACCAGCTTTCCTTCTATGTCGGTAAGGATTTTCAGCGTGCCGACCTGATCGCAACCGCATAAAAGATCAAAAGGCAGAGAGCGCTTCTCCAAAAAACCCTGAAGCCGTTTCCGCCTGCTCTGGGCCGCCATATATCCCAAGTAGTCGCGGCTCTCCTCCACCCAGTCCGTATTTGGGCCGTACTTGGGCTTTTCCGGCTTGAACGTGCCGATGCGGACTTTGTGCAAAATACCGTCGTCAGTATATGTGAACGTGTATTCCAGTAAGCTGTCGTGATCTCTGTAGGCCGCCAGCCGCAGCGGATCGGACCAGAGAAATTCGGCGGTCAGAGCTCCGCTTCTGAAGCGTCGTGCAGGTGATAGGGGATTGGCTTTCTCGTATTCATAATGAATGTCCCGTCCCGAAGGCAACAGCACTGTTTCCAGCCGGATATCCTTGCCGTAGGTGTACTTGGTCACGCCCTCGTTGTTGTAGCGTTCCTTTAACGCGCCGCGCGCGTCATAGGTAAATGCGGTACTGCCCGCCCTGGTCAGTCGGCCCGCCTGATCATACTGCAAGCGGCCTCCGGTGCTGTCGCTGAATCCCTGGTATTCGCGCTTCTGCTCCCTGCGTCGTCCGGAAGGATCGTAGCGGTAATTTTCCGTTACCGCTCCGTCCCGCGTTACCGTGGTCAGGTGGTCCTTGGCGTCGTATGTATAACCATACTCGGTGGACTGCCGGCCATAGCGTTCGAGTTTTCGTGCCAGCCTGCCCTTTGGGTTGAAAAAGCACTCCACGGTCAGGCCGTTGCGCCTGAGTGTAACGGCGGCCTTTCTTTGCTCTGCCGGCGAGTTTGGTTGCCTCATGTCGTTCCTCCTGGTTGTTCTGTACAAGAGCGAGATGCGAAGAGCGTACAGATACCGAGAAGAATACCCTATGCGGCGGGTGGTGCGTCAACGGGTGCAAG
>CATJOY010000005.1 GCA_949741925.1 uncultured Desulfovibrionaceae bacterium
AAAAACCGAGCTTTCCGGCGCGGGTAGGGCACTTTTGACCGGCAGGCACGGTGATGCCCTTAATACTCTGGAACCGGAAGGGCAGATGCTGCAACGGGTCATGGGTGAACTGATGGGCATGAAAAACATCATTGTATTCAATGATGAAGCTCATCATTGCTATCAGGAGCGGCCCGAAAGCAGCAAGGAAGAGATAACGGTTCTTGAGGGGGAGGAAAAAAAGGAAGCCAGCAGCGAAGCAAAAGCCAATAACGAGGCGGCGCGGTTGTGGATCAACGGCCTCAAAACCGTGCAGAAAAAGCTGGAGATCAGCCGTATTTTTGATCTTTCGGCCACACCGTTCTTTTTGCGTGGTTCAGGGTATGCCGAAGGAACGCTTTTCCCGTGGACAGTGTGCGACTTTTCGCTCATGGACGCCATTGAATGCGGCGTGGTCAAACTGCCGCGCGTGCCGGTGGCGGACAATATTCCCAGCGGCGAGATGCCGAAGTTTCGCGACCTGTGGAAAAATATCCGCAAGGACATGCCCCGGGCGGGGCGCGGCAAAAACCAGACGCTTGACCCGCAAAAACTGCCCACACTGTTGCAGAATGCGCTGGATGCCCTGTACGGACACTACAAGGATACCTATGCGGCACATGGCAGGCGGAACATATGGATGTTGCCCCCTGCTTCATCATCGTGTGCAATAACACGGCGACCTCAAAGCTGATCTATGATTATGTATCCGGCTATGTGGACACGGCAGGGCAATTCCACAACGGACGCTTTGAACTCTTCCGCAACTTTGACGAGAACGGCAATGTGCTCTCCCATAGCCGCACCTTGCTCATTGACAGTGAACAGCTCGAATTGGGCGAAAAGCTGCCTGAGGATTTCCGCAGAACCTACGCCGAGGCCATAGAACGCTTCCGGCGCGAAGCCTTGGAGCGAGGCGGAGCTTTGGCCGATGAGTTGCGCCGTGGCAAGGAAATAGACGACAGCGTTCTCCTGCGTGAAGTGATGAACACTGTGGGCAAACCCGATACCCTCGGCGGCGACATCCGTTGCGTGGTGTCCGTTTCCATGCTCACGGAAGGGTGGGACGCCAACACCGTCACCCATGTTCTGGGTGTGCGTGCCTTCGGAACCCAGCTCTTGTGTGAACAGGTCATCGGCCGAGCCTTGCGC
>CATJOY010000006.1 GCA_949741925.1 uncultured Desulfovibrionaceae bacterium
CCTGCCGTTCTCCCCGTATCATAGGCCCATGCTCTCGCCCGGGCATCAAAGAGCGCGGCTGCCGCCTCTGCCTGCTGCCGGACAAGCCCCTCCTCCACATCAGGCCGGGCAGCCCGGTAGGCTGTAGTCATATCCCGCACAAAGCCCAGACGCAGTTCCTCGCTTTGAGCATCCACGGGAGCCGCCTCCCATGCCCGGCGCATGCCCCGACGCCCTTGCAGCCAATCCTTTGCACCCCCAACCGCCGGATGCATCGCCGCCCCAAGAGCCGCCCCGAAAGCGATATTCACTAGGGAATCAGCCATATCATAATCAGCCTGCATCTTCTGTGCTCCGGCATAGACCAGAGGCTCCACCAGGGCAGCGCCCGCAGCCCCTTCTACAGCGCCGATCTTAGCCCGAACCGCCGCCCTCCCCCATGATCCTTTGGCCGCCCCCAGCATTTTGAGGGCCCGGGCTTCGCTTATTACAGGCACAAAGGCAGAGGCTATATTGATCGGATCAAGGGCAGAAGCCCCAAACCCTGCCGCCAGCGTTGCTGGCATCCTGCTCGCTGGCGTCGTTGCAAGAATTTCCTTGCGTTGCAATTCCTCCCGCTTGGCCTCCAGAATGATATCCAAGGCTTCGGCCGTGTAGGAGGCATGAGGCGTTACGTGCCCTTCAAGTCCGGCGTCCTTGATGCGTTGTTTTTGCTCCTGGTCAGAAAGCGCCACCGGTTCGGGAAAGGGGTTTTCTTTGAGGAAAGAGTCGTAGGTCCCTCCCTTGACAGCATTTATAAGCGGAGCAATATAGTCATCGGATATGCTCCGTTCGGCCTGTCTTAGGTTCCAGGCATCCATTGTTCGGGGAACCGGGTTGCCCGCCCAAGCATCGCCAAAGGCCGCGCCTATGGATTCCCAGAAGCCAGGCTCTATATCTTCTAAACGCGGCGGCCATACCCCGGTGCTCATTCGTGCATACAGCGTCATGCTTGCATCCTTATGTTCAGTTCAGGCAGAACTACAAAGCGCGCCAAAATTCGGAAGGTAAAGGCAGATACCTCTCTAGAGTCCATAACCTTACCTCATCTCGCATTCGGCGATTTCCCGCCATACATCCCGGTTGCCTTGCGCTTTTTCTATGTCTGCTTGTGCTGCCTCCAACGCGGCAGCATATTCCTGCGACACCTGAGATAGGGTTTCCGGGGCGCTCTTGGCGGCTTTATTC
>CATJOY010000007.1 GCA_949741925.1 uncultured Desulfovibrionaceae bacterium
CACTCCATGCGCTGACACGGCGCATACTCCCGCAAGGGTAAAGGAGTTGGCCGCATGAGACGCCTTCTTGTCTTGGCGCTGCTGACGATCCTTTGTCTGATGCTCCGGTCTTCGAGCCGGATATAAGCTAAACAAAGGCCCCCGTCCGGCGGCAACCGGCGGGGGCTGAAAACATGATAGCAAACCGCGTAACACATGGGAGCGCATAACGCGCCGTGTCCGTCGGGTTGGTGTTGATAGCGCCAGCCCGATGCCTCTTTTATAGCTGTTCATGCAGCAAGAGGCAAGCAGAGAATCAAGCAGAGGGCTGATATGCCTTGAAAAGTTTTTGAGGCGTTGCGGGGCTCATACTCCCCTCTTGATACTGCGGCCGCTCCGGAGTATGGAAGCAGTACGGAGCTTAAGAACTCCTTTGTCCAAGACGGCTGCCAACCCGTGAGTATTGGCTTTTTTTGCGCACATAAAAAGCGCGAGACTACGGCTATTCATGGCCGGGAGTGGGCTAATACAATACCCCCTTGGGGGGAATATGCCCGCCGTTTCTTGGACGGTTCTTAGCTCCCGGCCTTTTCTTTTGGGCAATGCAAAGGAAATAAGAAAAATCCAAGAGGTGCCTTATGTGTGAGTTCACTCCTTCCCCCGAGTGCAATCTCCCCTATGACCGGCAAACGGAACGCCGGGAAATGACCGCCATGGTGCGAAAGCATATTCTTGACCCGCTGGCGCTGACGGCCGGAATATTTCAGAAGGAGCGGCATTCAAACATTTTTGATCTGAGCCCGGAAGATACCGGGGGCTCCCTTCAATTCACGGTTGAGAAGACCCGCGTCACATTGCGTCTCTCCAGTTTTTCCCACACAGGAACGGCAAGCACACACCTTTCCGGCATCATTCACGAGGTATTTGAGGCGTCCTCAAGCGCTCCTGCCGCCGGGCAGGGCGGGGAGGCGGCGGCATGAAGAAATACACTGACGACGAAGCCGTTGACCTGCTTTTCCAAGCCGTAAATAAGCTCAGCTTTTTGCAAGCAATCTTTGAAAGAGCGCCTCAAGAGGGAGAAAGCTTCGAGCTGCCGGGCTGCATGGCGTTAGGGCTGGCCGCCATCCTTCAAGACCTCAAGCACGATGTGCGAACGGCCACGGATTTCTTTGATACATACGTTGATACTGTCCATAAGGAACCCAGCATAACTCGGGAAGTGGAGTTATGACAGCCTCCGCATACAAGACGTTTCGTTACGCGGTTCACTCCATGCGCTGACACGGCGCATACTCCCGCAAGGGTAAAGGAGTTGGCCGCATGAGACGCCTTCTTGTCTTGGCGCTGCTGACG
>CATJOY010000008.1 GCA_949741925.1 uncultured Desulfovibrionaceae bacterium
ACCCTGGTTATGACCGGCGACAACACCTATGAAGGCGGCACCACGGTTGAAGAAGGCGCGCTGTACGGCTTTACCGAATCCTTCGGTACCGGAGCGGTCAACGTCAACGGCGGCGCGTTCGGCGTGCTCTCCAAGTACAACGATCTCTTTACGATGAAGGGCGAGTTGACCTCCACCCAAAGCCGCTTGGCTACCATCAACGTGAACAACGGCGGTACCTTCGTCATCGTGGGCGGGGAGAACGTCAATGTCGGCGCATTGAACTTCAACAAGGGTTCCAAGATCCAGATCGGCATCGCGGGCACCGATATTCTGCGCGATATCTATCAAGATCCCACCCTTACCACCTCCGGCACCGTGGCCACCACGGCTTTGACCGGCATCAACAACATGGTTGTGGAACCGGATTGGGCCTTCTTCAACATGGATGTGACCGTTGCCCCGCAAGACCGCGCTGTGGGGGGGAGCGTTGCTGAAGGTTCCGCGGCTGTTATCACAGGCGAACTGAGCTGGAACAACACCGGTTTGGCCAGCTACGCTTCCGACGGCAACGGCCGCTCCGTGGCGGAAGTGCTTTCGACCAACGTTCCCAACAGCATCATGGATTCCCTGTTCTGGTCCACCAAAGACCAGGCCCGGAATACCCTTGATAGCCTTGGCAATGATCTCTACCTCACGGCTGATACCGCGAGCATCATCAATTCGCTCTCCCTGGCCCGCACCATCAAAAACCAAGCTCTGGGCTCCAACTCCCGCCGCAGTACCGCAATCAGCGAAACAGCGCGCGTTTGGGCAACGGGCGTGGGCAACTGGTCTACCGTTGATCTGGGCGGAACCGATCTGGACAGCGAATTCTATACCGGCTTCCTCGGTATAGAAACCGACATCACCCCCAACCACAAGATCGGCCTCTTTGCCGGCGCGGGTTGGAGCGAGTTTGACGGCGGCCGGAACGGCAAGATCGAAAGCGATGATATGCATTTCGGCCTGTACGGCGTTTCTCGCGTGGCCGATAGCCTGCAGTTGGCCTATGGCGGCATGTACACCCGCCAGGAACGGGAAGGGCGGCGTGATCTGACCATCATCGAGGCCACCCAAAAGAATCAGGAAGATTACAATACGGATATCGGTCAGCTCTTCCTTGAAGCAGCGTACACCGGCTTTAACAACGAGCGCTTTGCTATCGAACCGTATGCCGGCGTGAACGTGCTGTGGCTGAATTCCGACAGCATCAAGGAACGTATCGGCGCGTACGACATCAAAACCGGCAAGAACGAACAGGTAGTGGAAGCGGCGACCATCGGTCTGCGCGGAAGCCTGCCCCTGTACGCCACTGAAACCGGCAGCTTTGCCCTGCGCGGCGATATTTCCGGAACCGCTTTCATGGGCGATACCCGTCCTGAAGCCAACCTCTGGATTGATAATATCGGCAAGGCAAAACTCCGCGGCGGCAGGATGGATGATCCCATGCTGAACGTGGGCCTCGGTTTTGACGCCGGGTTCAAGTCCGTAAAGTTCGGCCTGGCCTACGAAGGCGCCTTTAACAGCGATATCCAATCCAACGGCGTTGTCGCCAACATCCTCATCAACTTCTAAACGCAATCCCATGCGCATTAAGAACGGCCCGGCTGAAAAGTCGGGCCGTTTTGTTGTGGCACGTTGGATGGGGTATCTATCCCACGCGGGGGGG
>CATJOY010000009.1 GCA_949741925.1 uncultured Desulfovibrionaceae bacterium
AACCAGCGCTCGTGCGTGGGGGGGGGGGCCGCTCCCCCCCCCCCCCCCCCTGCCGTGATTCCCTTTCCACTGAATACCCGTATGCTTCCCGCCTTCTTTTTTTACTCCAGTGTCCGGGGCGTTGCCTGGGACCCCCTCAGGAAAACGATTCCCGCAGCCCCTCGCTAGGCTGTTCCGCTCTGAGGGTCGAGCTATCGATTGGAGGCAGGGTATCATCCCCCCGGTGGCGTGGGGTGTGGGGCAGAGCCCCACATTTGGGTAAAGGCGGCTGCTTGCTCCCACACCCCCGAAAAAGGATTTCCCGGCCCCGAGAGGGGAATGCCCGTTATTACGACGTGTTCCCTACTCCATAAGGAGCTGCATAATTTTTGCTGTCGGGCCGTCTTTTTCTTTTTATGACCTTTCTCAAAAAACGTTTCCAGGGACGGCGAAGAGGCTTTTGCCTGTTTTTTTGTCTTCTTCGCCGGGGAGACCATCGGCGCTGCTGTGAATGGCCTTGATCCGGCGGCGGGGCGTTGTCCTGGCAGCCGGAGTCAGCAGAAGAAGCCTGAGGCGGCTAAAAAAAGCGGCTGCGTAATGCAGCCGCGTGAAGGCATATTCCAGAAAGCTTTTTGCACCGGTCTCCGCCTAGAACGGCACGTCATCCATGCCGCTGACCTCCGAGGGGAAGGCCGGGCCCGGATCCTCCTCGCGCCGCTGCTGTTGGCGTTGCTGCGGCCGTTGTTGGCGACCTCCGCTCCAGCCTTCATCGTAGCCGCCGCTTTCTTGGCGGTCAAAGGCTTGGGCTTCGGAGGAGCCCCTGCGATCGAGGAACTGCACGCGCTGGGCGCGCACTTCGGTGGAATAGCGGTCTTGCCCCTGCTGGTCCTGCCATTTTCGAGTTTGGAGGTTCCCTTCAACAAAGACAAGGCTGCCCTTACCCAGGTAGTTGGCGCAGTTTTCCGCCTGACGCTGGAAAACGACAACACTGTGCCACTCGGTCCGGTCAACTTTGTTGCCTTCCTTGTCTACATAGCTTTCGTCGGTGGCAATACGCAGGGTGGTCATGGGGGTGCCGTTAGCTGTGTAGCGCAATTCGGGGTCCCGACCAAGCCGTCCGATAAGCATGACTTTGTTCAACATATTTTTCTCCGTCTGACAGGTTAGAGCATTGCGTATCCACTATACCCGCCGGGGGCTCCGCACACCGAGCCGTCCCAGCCTTCCCTCAGGGGAACGTTCCTATGGGGCGTCGGAAAGCCGGTTTCGGCGGAATCATTCGTTTTCGGGTCCCCTGCAAGAGGCCCGACGCTCCTGCTCCCATGCGCCTGCAATAGGCGGGTGCTTTGGGATTTGTCAAGTTAAGGCGTCCTGCATGGTATCCAGGGCGTCCTCCAAGGCATGGGCTGCCTGAAGGGCCTCCTGAGGGCGCCAGTCAGCCAGGGCGTTCTCCAGCCTTTGTTGTGCGGCGTACAGGCTTTTCAGGCCGGGTTCAAGCTGTTTTGCCGTCTTCTCAGGCCACTCGCCGAAATCAGCCTGTTCGAGCAATGCTTCAGCCAGTTCCCGAACGCCGTAACTCGGAAGGGCAGGGGCTATCGGGGGGGCAAGAGCCGCGGGGCCGGATTCGGGCCGCCAGGTTCCTGCATAGACCTCACCCCGGCCGGGCCAAGCCAGGGCGCAGAGATCGGGCCAGGCCCGGAAAACAGCCTCCACGCTGTCGGTGGTGGTTGAAACTCTGATCCGTAGAATAGGGTCGTGAGGGCTCATAGCGGTATCTCCTCGCGCGGCCGCATCGGATTCGGATGTTCCGCGAGCGGAAAACCCTTGCGGCGCGCCTTCCGGTATCCCAGCTTTCGGTTTCGCTGTCAGTTATTGAGAGCGTTTTGTTTTTGAAAAAACGCAACGCTCCGGCGGCGGGAACCGCAGCCCGTTTTAGGGATACTCTCAAGAAAAACCGACAAACAGATAAAGAGGTGAATGCACGCTGCACGAGAACGCTGGAGAATAGGGTATAGCAGATCGCCTTTCACCCGGGGAGCAGCGCAAAACTTTCCTGCTCTTGCTCCGTTCCCCGGAGCCGCATACATGTGTGCTTGCCGGATAACGGTAAGCCTCTCCATTCTATGAAAGCGATATTGGCTTAGAACATGGTGTTGCCAAGGCCGGAGCGTACTCTCCGCACCGCGTCGCTTCTCCAGGGAGTTCCCGCCACAGGGCAGCCCTTCTGCAAGGTCTCCTCTGTGTTTATGTCGTTATTCTTCTTCCTTCCAGTCCGTTTGCACGCGCATAACCGCATCTTCTACCGCGCCGACAAGATCCGGCGGGCAAATGCCGATGAGCGGCTGGCCTGCGTCCATATTCTGGTTATGGTTAAAATAGACGGCGTAAATGACCCCTTCGGGCCCAGAGTAATTAAGAGGCGTTTCCCGCTTCATGCGGGACATAATGAAGAGTTCCATGCCGTCATGCACAGTGATGGCCTTAGGGCCGGAGACCTTGACCTTTATATCTACGGCGGGGATAAAATAATACTTGGCCCGTTCCGGGGCGGTGAAGAGATGCAGGGCCTTTTTCAGGATAATGGAAAGCACTTCCTCTTTGGAAAGAAAATGCCTGAGGCGCATGATTTCGGTGCCCGCCTGGACAAAGGTTCCGGCCAGTTCCTCGTGAACGAGCATAACCTCGCCTTTTTCGGCGGCATAGATAGGGCGCTTGTTGCGCTCGCGTTCAATGATGGCGAGGAGGGTTCCGGGCTTTTCCTTCCAAGGGCCGGAAGGGCCAAAAACTTTGCCGCCCGGAGCGAGTTCCCCAAAACTGACCAGCCCGCTGTGGGGGGCGGCTATGGATAGCTCCGCGTAGGGCGCGGATTGTATTTCATCAAGCAGCTTACTGACGTCAAGCATGAGATTTCCTGTTTGGAACGCCGAACGTTCCTTTTGAATGTGCCGCCCACAATGCTTCGGATCGCGAACCTTGCCGGCGGCCGTATGCCCCGAAGGGCCTACCGGTAGTACAAGTTGGGCCCGCCCATGGTCAGCAGCGCTTGGGTCAGGTTGAAGCGCACCTCGCGGCGATCCCAGATGCCCTGGATATGGCCCCGGGCCAGAGCTTTATACACGTTATGGTAGTGGGGCGGCATGACCATACCGGTGGTCTCGGTAATAACCCCGGGGCCGGCAAACCCCACATTGGCCGAACGGATGCCGAACTGATAGGGCGAGCAGCCCAGGAAGCTGGCCACGGGACCAGCGTAGGAGTTGGTATCGTACATCACCAGGTAGAGGCCTCCGGCGTCGATATACCGACGCACGGCCATGGTGCAGCGGGGCATCTGGATAACTCCGTTGGTGCCTTCTTGGATGCGGATGCCCGCTGTGCCGTGCACATAGGCAAGGAAGGGATAGCGTTTTTTCCTGGCCCGTTCGGCGGCCATGATGAACTTTTCGCCCTCGGCGGCGCCCACTGTGCCGCCTCGGAATGTGGCCATAAGCATAGCCACGACCAGCTTGGTTTCGTTGATTTGGGCCTCAAAGGTCATGCAAGCCGATTTCTGTCCGGTAGCTTTCTTGGCCTGCTCGATTTTTACATCAAAGCCTTCTACCTCGAGCGGGTTGCCTGCCTCAAGTTCGGTAGCGAACTCATAAATAGAGTTTTCATCAAAGACGTTATGCAAATACCATTGGTATTCCATGGGGAAATGGTGGCCGCAGTTGGGACAGACCCCGGCAAATTCACCGAAAAGATCCGGAGCCCAAAGATCCAGGCAGCCCTGGGCCGCAGCGTTCGGGCAGGTAATGGCTCTATCTTCCTTGGCTCTGGGGCTGACGTATTTCCAATGGCCGCCGCGCTGATCCTGTTCATCCCAGGAGGAAAGCTCAGTCAGTTGGCGTTCGGTTTCGGCTTGCTGCCGTCTGGATTTCCCGTTGAAAAGCTTGCCCTTGAGCTTGCGCCAGGGGGCCATAATACGGCTGGTTACCACCCGCACTTCGGCATCAATTTCTTCCAGGGCGTGGGAGACGGATTGCTTTCTGCGGCCGAAGAAATCATATTTAAAGTGGGCGTAGAAATCCCAGCCGAACTCGTTGAACCAATCTTTAATTTGTCTGGAGAGCGGACGCAAATACGGTGCGGCGTGGCGGGAAAGCTTACGGAATTTGCGGTGCCGTTTGGCCAGGAGCCTGTCACGGGCTGAAGAACTGAGGCTCCAACGCACATGGACTGAATCCAGATCAAGTTCCTCGGCTTTTTTGCGGCGAGAGCGCAGGATCATGGCCCGGAAGGGGGCAAAGCCCCGCACACTGAGCACCGCATCATCGGTGGCCCGTAGGATTTCTTGGCGCAAGGTGCGGAAGAAATCGTAGTGGTAGGGCCGAGCGCCGAGTTCAGGTTCTTGAATAATATGGTCCACATAGCCCATGCGCAGGTTATCTTGGGCCGTGATTTTGAGCTGGCGGGCACATTTTTCAATAAGTTCGGGACTGGCCCGTTCGCCTTCGCGCAATCTCCCCTCAATGGCAGCCGCGCCTTCCGGAGAGATAACCGAATAATAGCCGTGGGAAAGCATCAGGCGTCTGTCGGCCAGACCTATGGCTTCGGCGCCGCCGCTGCCGCCTTCGGAAATAACCGCCACCACCGGAACGCGCAGGCCGGACATTTCATAGATGTTTTTCGCTATCTGCTGCCCGGCCCCGGGGGGGTCTTCCACCGGGTAAGAACCCGGGGTGAAAATATAGGTGTGGATAGGAATATTTTCGGTTTCGGCAACCTGCATATAGTGCTGGGCCTTGGCGTTGCCAAAGGGCTTAACCGAACCGCCGTTGCGGAACTCCTCGCCATGCCCTTTTTCCTGGCCGATGACCATGACCGACTGGTTGAATGTCTTCTTACCCTGGCGGCGGGTGATGTACGCCCGGGCGATGACCATGGAGGGATCAATAGAGTGCTCGTCCTTGCTGCCTATTTCCGTATAGTTGTCGTAGACGTTTTCCAGAATGTCGCGCAGGCAGATGCGCTGGGGATGGCGGACAATGCGGACCTTATCCATAGGGGTTAGATCGGCCTCGAGCTTACGCTCCACAAAGCCGAAGAGATCCTCCAGGGTGGTTACGGCTGCTTCCCGATCCTTGGCAGAGAGGATATGCTCCCGCTCGCGGTAATCCGCCATCTTCGTTTCAAGGAGGCGCACATTCTCGTTGTGTTTGCCCGCGAAAATATCGCGGATATAGGTGAGCCTCTCATTCAGATGGTGCAATTTTTTTTCGATGTCCATGCAATGGTCCGGTCGTTAGAGCATTGTGCTTTTGAAATTCCTGTTTCCAAAGCGCCGTTGCCCGCGCTTTGCGAAAAAACCGCGGTTTTTCCGCCTGCCCCACAGGGGGCTCCAGGGGATACCCGCTGGAGAAATACCCTTTCCATAAAGTATGGATCAAAGGGCGGATTCTCAATATATTTTTGCTGTAAAGCCGCTTTGTTCCTCCGGCTTTATCAACCGCAAAACCGATCTTGGAGTATGCCGAACAGGCCTTTGCCCGTTTTTTTCTTCTCTCGTTCGGGGGAAACAGTGAAGCTTTCCGCGAACAAATGTAGTGAAAAAACAGCCTCTAGAACAGAAGAATTCTATTGGTTTTTTCCCTCAGGAACGCAATGTTGGATTTGAGGGGATCCCCGGTGGCATTACGGCCTTCCAAAACCAGGGAATCCAAAAACTCCAAACCGCGTTGGCGTACTTCGCTGATGTCCTTGCCCCAAACAATGCCCAGGGCGAGGTTGGGGTCGAATTCCGTGGGAATGGTGTATGGTTCATCCGTGGGAACTTGGGTATGCATTTTCAGCCATTCCCGCGAGGGCCAGCCAAATTTTTCAATACGGCCCACCCAAGGCGCGAAACGGTTTGCCGGATCTTCGGCGATAATCCGGTATTCGATGCCCATGCCCTCGAAGGTGATGTCTTCCTGGGTATAGCCGAGAGGAGCGCCAAGCCCCAGGCGGATTTGCTCGGCGATGAGGTCCACGCCCTGTTTGCCTTTAATGCGGGCTATGGCCGCGGAAACGCCGTTTTCCACCTGGATGCGGGTATTGACTTCCATCAAGTAGGGCCGCCCATCCCGGGTGACGATCCATTCCCAAGTGCCTACGTTATCGTACTTGACCCGCCGGGCCAGGGCCAGAGAGTGCCGGGTGATGTCTTCCAGCAGTTTGGCGGCGTCAAAATCATACGCGACGGCGCCGGGATCGAAGCCGGGCGCAACTTCCACGCGTTTTTGCAGGCCGGTACTTTGGATAGAGCAGTTACGGGTGCCAAAATGCACAATATTGGCTCCGCCGCGTTCGGCCACGATCTGAACTTCCAGGTGATTGAAATCTCTGATGCGCTGTTCGATTAACACGCCCTCGTCTTTAAACTGTCGGGCGGCGTAGTTGCGTACCCGGCGGTAGACCGAGCGGAAAAGATCCGGATCATGAACCTCTTCAATGCCCATGCCCCCGCCGCCGGCAGAGGCTTTGACCAATACCAGCGGGCTTTCGATCCCTTGGCTGATCTGAAATTCAAAAAGGCTCCGGGCCACGCGTTCAGCTTCCATTTCATCATAAATGGGCCTGTCTGAACCGGGCACGGTCGGCACATCCAGGCTCCGGGCCAAACGCTTGGTGTTGATCTTATCCCCCAGTTCGCGGATGACCCGCCAGGAAGGGCCGATGAAAATCAACTTGCGGTCTCGTTGCGAGACCCGACGGGCAAAGCGGTAATCCTCGGCAAAGAAACCATAGCCGGGGTGTACGGCCGTGGCTTCGGCTTCATCGGCAACAGAAAGGATTTCGTTGGCGTCATGATAGGAGGCCACACGGTACAGGCTTTTGGGGCCTCCCAGTTCACGGGCCAGGCGCACGTGGCCCGACGCCGCATCCTCGGCCGTGTAAACGCAAACAAACTCCAGGCCCAACTTGCGGCAGGCTTGCACAATGCGGACGGCTATTTCGCCCCGGTTGGCCACCAGGACTTTATGGGCGGTAGTACTCACCGTTTTCCTCTATAACATACTCAGGTTGGCGGCGTGGGCGGCATCCAGAGCATCTGCCGGATGCGCACTGCACCCCGTGGAAACAATCCCCTTGGTGAAAGCGTTTTGCTTTTGAAAAGCGCAACACTTCGGTGGCGCAGACGAAATCACATCGCGCCGTAAGGCCTGCGGGAGCACGCACCTCCCCCACCTGCCCTTGACAGCCCGCCGGCGGGCGGCGACCGCCTGCATAAGCGTGGTGCGGCAGCGGCGGCGCGGCGGGATTCTCCCGGTGAAATTCGCTGGCCCCTCTTGCCAGAAAACTTTATTTCACGCTAGAAGAATCTGCGCTGTACTCCGGCGGCGCTTCCCTGCGCGGCAATGCCCGCGCCGAGCGCTTTTTCCTCCAACCGCGGCTCCACAGGGGAACCCGGAACGGGCCGCGCTTGCCGTTTTCCGGCCGGAGCGGCACGCTACGAAGCGGCATCGACGCCGTGAAGTGAGCTATATTATGCAAAACCCGGCAAAAGTCCAGAACTGCGCCGCGCTTCTGGCCCAGGCGTTAGAGCGTGCCCCGGGAGGCCCGTCCCTCCTTGGCGCGTTACAGTCGCGGGGCATCGCTCTGATTCTCGGCACAGGCCTTGGCGGCGTGGCTGATGCCGTTTGCGAGCCGGTTAAGGTGCCCTTTGGGGAACTGCCCGGCTTTCCCCTCTCCACCGTGCAATCCCACGCAGGCAGATTTGTGGCCGGGTATCTCCACGGCCTGCCCGTGCTTATACAGCAGGGCAGAAATCACCTGTACGAAGGATACAGCCCCGCTATGGTGGTCTTCGGAGTTCGGGTCATGGGGCTTTTGGGTCTCCGAACTCTCATCGTCACCAATGCGGCCGGGGCGCTTAATCCGCTTTTTGAGGCCGGAGAGGTTATGCTCATGAGCGACCAGATCAATTGGACCGGAGCAAGTCCGTTGACAGGGCCGGATGACGGGGTTTTTGGACCGCGTTTTCCGGATATGAGCGCGGCCTATGATAGGGAATTGCGCGCGATGGCCCGTCGGGCCGCCCTGCGGGCTGGTTTGCGGCTTCAGGAAGGGGTTTACTTGGGCGTGACCGGGCCGCAACTGGAAACTCCGGCGGAAACCAGGGCGTTCCGCCTGCTGGGTGCGGACGCCGTCGGTATGTCCACTGTCCTGGAGGTTATCGCCGCTCGGCAAATGGGCATGCGGGTGCTGGGCTTTTCCTGCCTGAGCAACAAAAATCTGCCGGACTGCATGGCCGAAGCGCCGCTGGATGCAATTCTCAGCGTGGCCGCCGAAGCGGGCAAGACATTGGCAAGGCTTCTGGAAACCTTGGCGCCTGACTTGCTCCGGGAGGCACCGGCGCGTTGAGGGGCTGCCGCTCGAATCCCTTGCGGTTACAAGCGGTTTTTTAGCCAAGCCTCAAGAAAGGGGCAGTGTCCGGTCTTCCGGGCGGTCTGATGTGAGGCGTGCGGCGGGCTCTGGCCTCCCGGCGCAGCGCGAGGAAGCCCCGGGACGGGGTTTTTCGGTTTCACCCCGCAGGCGGCGGGTTTTCCCCCCCCCGCGACGTGCGCATGTGGTTGTTGCTGCGTCATTCTATTGAGATGTTTCCCGCGATGCTTCCGGAAGGGGGGGGCGGGAACGCTGTTACAAATAAGGAGCAGGCCATAGCCAAGCTGAACGGAAACACACAAGGGCTCAAGCCCAGTGAAATAAAAGCTCTTTCCCGTCTCGGGGATAGACGGTACAACGCCCGTGGCGGGTACAGCACGGAACAGGCCCGGGAGCTTGCGGCGCTTTCCCGGCGCATTGGTAGACAGATCGGCCTGTTGATCAACAGGCGCGGCCAGCCGGAAATGATCCTGGCGGGCGATGCTGACAGCATCTATATCCCCGAGCTGCCGCGCTCCCGCCAAAGCTCCGGCCGTCTCCGAGGGCTGCGGCTTTTCCATACCCATCTGGGGGAGGAACTGCTCAGCCAGGATGACCTGATGGATATGCTTTTTCTGCGGCTGGATAACGTGGCCGTGCTCAGCGTCGATGCCTGGGGCGCGCCGTTGCAGTTCCAAGAAGCGCACCTTTTGCCGCCCAACCCCCGGAACGAGCCTTACAGCGTGTATCCGCCCCGGAATTGGGATCGGGTTGATACGGATTTTGCGGCTCAGGCCCAGGCTTTGGAAGAAGAGCTGGCCCGAGGCAACGCCGGAACACGAGAGGCCGGAGGTCCGGAAGGCCGGGCCGTTTTGGTCAGCGTCAGCCCGAAACCCCGGTCAGTGCAGGAATCCAATCTGGAGGAGTTAAAAGACCTGGCCGCCACTGCCGGAGTCAGCGTGGCCGGGAGTCTGATCCAGCGGGTTCAAGCGGTTAATCCCAAGTTCATCATGGGCAAAGGAAAGCTCGCTGAATTGGAGATTCTGGCGCTGCAAGGGGATGCGGGATTGATTTTGTTTGACGGTGAGCTTTCTCCCGCCCAACTGCGCAATCTGGGGGAGCTGACCGAGCGTAAGATCTTGGATAGAACCCAGTTGATCCTTGATATTTTTGCCCGGCGTGCCAAAAGCCGGGCGGGCAAGCTTCAGGTGGAGTTAGCCATGCTGCGCTATTCACTTCCGCGGCTGACCGGCCGGGGAAGGGCTTTGGACCGGCTCGCCGGCGGCATCGGCGGCCGAGGCCCCGGGGAAACCAAGTTGGAAACCGACCGACGCCGGGTCAATGAGCGCATCACCCGCGTCAGCAACGAACTGAAGGCCTTACGCAAACAGCGGTCTTACGCGCGGGCCCGGCGGGCCAAGGGAAACGTGCCGGTAGCCTCGCTGGTGGGCTACACCAACGCGGGCAAGTCAAGCCTGCTCAACGCGTTGACCGGCGCCGATGTGCCGGCCGAGAACAAGCTTTTTGCAACGCTTGACCCCACAACCCGGCGGCTGCGCGTGCCCGAGGAGCGAGAGCTGATCATCACGGATACGGTGGGGTTTATTCGCAGTCTGCCCAAGGAGTTGGTTGAAGCCTTTCGGGCCACCCTGGAAGAACTTGAGGAAGCGGATATCTTTTTGCATGTGCTTGATGCGGCACATCCGGAACTCGCCATGCACAAGGAATCTGTCGAGGGTATTTTGCGGGATCTTGCCTTGGATACGAGACCGACCCTGCTTCTCCTGAACAAGGCCGACCTACTTTCCCCGGAGGAAAGGATGTTGCTCGCTGAGCTCTATCCTGATGCCTTGTTCCTTTCTGCCGCCACTGGCGAAGGGCTGGCGGAACTCGGCCTCAGCCTGGCCGAGCACCTGGACCGCGCAGGAATACCCTGAGCACGCCGCAGGATGGTTCCAGAGGGCCTCCCGGCACTCCATATAATTTGCCTCCGGAAGGCTTTACGTATAAGAATACCCCCACCCGGGACTGATAATCGGCGTCCAACGGTGCTGCCGGACCGGAGATACGAGCGGAGCGGAGTTTGATGTACAGCCCACATGCTACGGCAGAAGTTTTTTGCGGCCCTTTCTGGAACACGATCAGACGGCGGGAGCAGCCTTGCCGGCGCAGACCTTTGGCGGCCGGAATGCTGATGCTGGCGTGCCTGGCTCTTTTTTTCGGCGCTCTCGCTTTTCCGGCCGCGGGCGCAACCGCTGCCGCGAGCATGGCTACCGCTGTTCCGGCGGAAAAGAGCCCGAAACTGTTTCTCCCCCAGGAAGGAGAAACCATCTCTTTGACGCCGGTTATGAGCTATATTCTTGATCCGGGGCGGGAATGGGGCATTACCCATGTCGCCGCGCTGGGAGAAGAGGAGTATACCCCGCTGGAGCGGGGAATACCCGGCGAGTACACCGGCAACATTTGGCTGCGCTTCGCGCTCTACCCACAGGAAGCCAAGGGGAATATCCGCAACAACAGCCGGGGGGGCAAGGAATACCATCTTCGTTTGGGAACGGATCTTCCGGGCACAATCAGCTTTTTCTCTCCCCGGCCGACCCACGCTCCCGGCGTTCCGGCCGGTTTTAGACAGATGCAGGACCCTGACGGGGAATTTTTTTTCAGCCTGCCTGATGACGGCAGCGGTCCTTTTATTCTCTTTGTCCGCCTTGAAGGCCGCCCCGGTCTGTGGTTTGCTCCCGGTCTTTCCGCGAGCGGCGCTTCGGCGGGGGCTCCATTTGGATTGATTTTACCGGCCTTGCTCGCCGCCGCCGCGTTGACGGGCATATTGCGGTTCGGGCTTGACCACGCCGCCTGGCGGGCCTGGGGGGCGCTTTTGGCCTGTATCGCCCTGCTACAACATTTTTTTCCGCCTCTGCCATTGGCGGATAGCGTCGGCATCCCGCTGGGCGCGGCGGCGTTGTTGGCTCCCGGATTGATGCTCATGCTGCTGCCCCATGCGGGGAGGCAAGTGCTGCGTCTTTCCCGCACCGCGCCCAAAACAACCATTTTGTTTCTCGGCTACGCTTTCTTGGGCGCGCTTTTAGCCCTGCTTCCCCTGGTGCCGCAAGCTGCCCCGGTCATTCCCTTTTTGCCGCTCTGGCCGCTTTTGTTGGCGCCGCTGCTGCCGTTGGCCTTTCAGGCCTTCTCCCGTCAAACGCCGGGGGCGCTTGCTTTTCTGGCGCTGGTGACCATGCCGTTCCTTGGCGCTCTCGGGTCTTTGTTCGAGCTTTGGTATAGCCCGTTGCCTCTTTTGGGATCCCGAGGCCATCTTTGGGGGGTGGCCTTGGGTACGTTGGCCTTGGGCTTGGCCGGGCATACCGGAGCTGAGAGTGAGGAAGCAATTGAAGACGACCCCTTTGCTCGGTATGTGGACGGCCCTTCCGAACCGGATTCCCAAACCGAGCCCGCTGCTGTTCCATCCCCTGACCTGCCTGCCGTCTCCCCGGCGGCTTCCGGCGTTGCTGCGGATGCCGGAGCCAGGGCGGATGAAGGGGGTTCCCTTGAGGAGAAGGATACGCTGCGGTCTCTCCCCGCGGAAAGGAGGGCATTGCAGGAAGCACTGGAACTTCCTGAAGCTTCCCTCGGTACGGGGAGTGATGCTGTTTCGGGCAGCCGGACAAGTGTCGGAGAGCATGTAGGAGACCAGGTCAAAGCGGGGAGCCCGGATTTGCCGGGGAGGCGCGATGCTGTTCCGGCTGCCGGACCGGTTGTTTTGGAACCCTTGGAGGAAAAGGCCTCTGCCCCTGATAGCCCCATTGCCGCTCCGGAGGAGAATTTTGTTGCCGAGCAGGCTGCCGGGATTTCCCAAGCAGAACCTCCACTAGCGGTTCCTGAAGGACAGCCTGCCGCAACCGGGGATTCCCTTGAGGATTCCGGCGCTGCGTCGGCCGAGATGAGGGATGCGGCTTTTGCCGCCGCGCCGTCCGAGGAGAGCAGCCCGGGGGAGTACAGCGAGAGGGAAGAACGAGTCTGGACGCTCTTCAGTCTGCCCCGGCTGGTGCAAACGGTTTACGAAGACGCCACTGCCCGGGCGGAGGAGAAAAACCTGGCTGTTTCTTGGTATATTGCGCCGCAACTCGGCTCTCTTTTTGAAGGGGATGCCGAAGAGCTGGAGACGGCCTTGCGCCTTGTGCTGCATGATACCGTAACCAGCCTGGATAAAGGCAGCATCACCCTTTCCGTGCGCCGCTCGCCGCAGAGCGTTGATCCCGGCCATCTGCTCTTTGCCGTGGAAACCTGGAGCCCGCCGGTTTCGGCCTATGCCTCTTCCAGGGGGTATACCCTGGAGACCAGCGGCATTGCCGAGGCCTGGAGGCTTTCCCGGCGCTATCATGGGGAATTCAGTCTGGAGCATTCCCCACAGGGGAATGCAAGCCTGACGTTTTCCGTCGTTTTCCGTGCCGCGGGGGATGCTGCAAACCTTGGTGAAGCCGAGCAGGCATTCGGGCCACGGCCCACCCCCATGCCCGGCTTCGTGGCGATGCCGCTTTCCGGACAGATGCCGGAGCAGGAGGAGAGCCGGACGGCTGAGCAGATAGCGTCCTTTCCCTCCTTTGCCGAGCATCCCGCTGAAGGCGTTGCCGCCTACCCGGGGGAAGAGCTGACTATTATTTCAGAGCGGGACGAAAACCGCCCGATACTGGGCGGCGACATACCCCCAAAACCTGCCGCCGAACCCGATCTCTCTGATGATCTCGAGGAGGCTGAGGCCTGGACCGCCGAGAGAATTATTTTGGCCGACACGTCCTCAAGAGGGCGCAGAAGTTCCCTGCGCAAACTCGCGGCCTTGAAGCGTGACGTTCTTGAGGCCCGGACGGGACATGAAGCCGTGCGGCTGTATGCGCGTCACCCCTCCGGGCTGTTGCTTTTTGATGCGGATATGCCGGAGCGGGAGATCACGGCGGCTATTGCTGCGGTACGCCGCCTGGAGGAAGAACGGGGCTATCCGCCTGCTGCCGTGCTGACGGTGACGGCCCATGAAATGCAGGCTCGCCGCATGAAGACGGTCGGGAGCAGCGAATGCCTGATTAAGCCGGTCAATTCGGCGGATCTTCAGGAGGCCGTTGAGCGGCTGGTGCCCGTCTCATCCTCGGCGAGAGGAGCAGGACATTCCGCTCAGTCTGATTCGTCGCCTGAGGAGGTGTTGGGCAATGCCCTGGATCACAGCCCGACCGTGAACCGGGACAACAGTCCTGTGATAGTGCCTGAACCGTTGTCCCCGTTGGCGGATGACGCCGCTGTAGGTTTTGAATCGTCGGAGAACGGTTCCTCCTTCCTGGGATTGCGTCCTGATGATCTGGTGCCCCCGGCGGTCTTGCCGGCTGATACCAGTCCGGCGGCCGACGCTGCCTTGGGGGAAGAGGCTGGCGACACCCGGCTACCTCTCGAGGGCGAGAGTTCGGTCAAGACACCGCAAAGCCGGTCGCTACCGCTGTTGGATTTAATCATCACCGAAGATGAGGCGGGCGACGCCGCAGGTATTCCCGGCAGTTCTCCCGCGGCTGCCGCCGATGACCAAGGGGCTGAGCGGGAAAAAGGACAGGCTGCTTTAGGCAACGAAGGCGGCCCCTCTGACACGCCGTTTCCCGAGGGAGGAGGCAGCGTCGAAACTATGGCCGCTATGCCCACCCTGGAGGCCGAGGCTGCTCCGGGGAGCCGAAAGGGGAATTCAGGCAAGCTGCCCTTGCCCGGCGAAAGCGATAGCATCAGTATGGAAATGCTGCCGCGTATTCCCGGCATGATCCACGAGCTCAATGAGGCGCTTCAGGATGCCCGCAGCGGCCGGGAGGAGAACAATGCTCTGCGCGTTCAGAAAGCTGCCGAACGCTTAGCGGATACGGCGCGGGAGTTTGATTTGCAAGTCCTGGAACGTATGGCTCGGTGCGTGGAGCGGGCCGCAGCGGCTGATGACCTGGAGGCGCTGGCAGATCTTTTCCCCGAACTGGAAAATCTGACCAACCGTTATAAGGAGGCCTTGCGCACCTGCCACAGGAATGCTTCGTGGTAGAGCCGTAGCGGGCGGAAGGGGAGTAAAGGGGTGGCGACACAGCGGATAGCCGAAAACGGCCTGGGAAAGGCAGGAACATCCAAAAGGGCAGCGAACGCCTCGACGGCGCATGCCGAACGTCGTAACGGGACAACGGCGGTCCGGGAGAATATTCTTGATGCCGCTTTGCGGTTGTTTGCGCGGCAGGGATTCTCCGGAACCACCTCCAGCGCTCTGGCCCGAGAAGCGGGTATTGCCGAAGCGACTATGTTTCGGCATTTTCGTTCCAAGGATGAAATCCTGTTGGCTCTGCTGCGCAAGGTTAAGGGCAGCTTGCTGTACCGGGTTGAATGCAGTCTTGCGCCGTTTGCCGAAGGCAGCGGCCTGGATCGGGTCTTGACCGCCGTAGGGGTATACTATGAACTGGCTTCCAGCCCGTTACCGGAATTCAGCGTCCTTTTCCGGGATGTGCTGACCCGGCGCCAGGGCAACGGTATTGAAGAGGCCGCCCGCCTGGAAGTGCGCGATGCGTACGACGCCCTGAGTTCCTTGTTGGAGAAGGCCCTGGATGCGGGCAAACTGGATGGTTCGATCCGGGCGGATGTGCCCGGCCGTGAAAGCGCCGGCATGCTCCTGGGCGCGGTAGTAGGTATGGCCCGGGCAGTCCACTTCGGCTTTGTTGATAAGGCTTCTCGGATGGAGAATATTCTGCGCGAATTCTGCCTCAGCGCCTTGGCTTCCCGGGCCCTGGAGCGGACCGGCCCTGAATCGTCGTCCACGGCCCGGATGCTCTGAGGCCCTTGGTGGGGGCAGCAAGTGTGGTCCGGCTTCACAGAGGCTTGCCGGCCCATGCGCACAGGCAGCGTAAAAAACGGCCGCTCCTTGAAAGCGTCTTGACAAGCGCGTCAGGCCGTTAGAAAATGACTAGTTATCCTTTTTATCCTGCCCGGTTGTCGGTTGACGCCGGTTTTTGCGGAGTCCGTATGAAAACGTATCGTGTGGCCTTTATTCCCGGTGACGGCGTAGGTCCCGAAGTGGCCTTGGAAACGCGTAAAACCCTGGAAGCTCTGGGCGCACTCCACAGTTTCGCCCTGGAAGCAGAAACTTTTGCCTGGGATTGTGATTATTATCTCAAGCACGGGCGTATGATGCCCGACAATGCTTTGGAAATCCTCAAACCCTTTGACGCCATCTTTCTGGGGTCGGTCGGCGATCCCGCCAAGGTGCCGGACCATGTTTCCCTTACGAGCCTGCTGACTATCCGCAAGGGCTTTGATCAATATGTCAATCTGCGCCCCATTCTGCTGCACGGCGGCGTTTCCACGCCGGTGACCACGGCCACCCCTGAAAGCGTGGATATGGTTGTGGTCCGCGAAAACACCGAGGGTGAATACAGCCAGCTCGGCGGTATTTTTTCCGGCGATGCGCCCAACGGTTTCGCCACCCAAATGGCGGTTTTTTCCCGCAAGGGCTGTGAGCGAGTGATCCGCTTTGCCTTCAACCTTGCCCGTGAGCGCAAGGCCAAGGGACGCGCCGGCAAGGTGACCAGCTGCACTAAATCCAATGCTCTTAACTATTCGATGGTCTACTGGGATTCCATCTTCAAGCAGGTGGCGGCAGAATATCCGGATATCGTCACCAACTCCATGCACGTAGATGCCCTGAGCATGGTTATGATCACGAATCCCGGTCAGTTTGATGTTATTGTGGCTTCCAATCTTTTTGGCGATATCATTACTGACTTGGGCTCCGTGCTCCAAGGAGGCATTGGCATTGCTGCGGGCGCTAACCTTGATCCTGAACGGCGCTTCCCCTCCATGTTTGAGCCGATCCACGGTTCTGCTTTGGCCTTGGCGGGCAAGGGGGTGGTCAACCCTATAGCGGCCATTGAATCCGGGCGATTGATGCTCGATTACCTTGGAGAAACCGCCGCTTCCCAGGCTCTGCTTAAGGCTGTCCGGGCGGTCTTGGCTGAGGGCCGTGTGCGCACAGCGGATATGGGCGGCTCCAGCAGCACATCTGAAGTGGGCGAGGCCATTCGCGCGGCGTTGCAGTGATTTCGGCTGCCGGAGTGCTTTTCTCGATTTCCTGATTCTCATACCCCTGACGGCGGGAGCGGAGTGTTCCCGCCGTTTTTTTGTTTTTGCAGTCAGGCCCGGGAACGTTGTTCCCGGGCCTGGTTTATTGTTCCGGGGCATAATCCCCTGCGGTCCTTGGGCACAGGCCGGGGCAAAGCTCCGGCCGTCGAAAGCATTTGCAACAGACGTAAAGGGAGCTATGCCCCCCAGTGGATGAATTCCCGGGGGAAGGTGTTCAGCAGCACGGGGCCGGTTTCCGTGATATAGGCCATATCGCCAATACAGCCGCCGGCCACGCCCTTTTGGAAAAAGTTTGGGTGCAGCTCAAAGAGCATGCCGGGCACAATTTCCATAAAGGCGGTGGAGGATTCCGCCGGAGCCAGATAGTCTTGCGGGAACGGCAGGCTGGTAAGGGGATCTTCATAACTATGGCCGAGGCCGTGGGCCGAGCGGAACTGGAAAAGCCCTTTGCGTTCTTCCGGGCTGAAATGCTTGGCAATGACGCTTTTGAACCCGGCCTGCACATCGTATAAATTTTTGCCCGGGATAAGGCGGGCCATGGCCTCTTCCTGCATTTCCAGCACGATATCAAAGGCCCTGAGGTGTTCCGGCTTTGGTGTGCCGTAACCTCCCATGCGGATAGCATGGCCCCAGTGCCCCTGGTTGTAGAGGTAAATACCCAAAATGACCTGATCGCCTTTTTGCGGCACGCGTTGGCATTCCTCGCGACGGAAGCGGCAATAATCGGCATGGGGGGTAACGGTCAGCCAGGTTTGCACAAATTCCGCTCCGGCGCTTCGGGCCACATGGTCTAGATCCGCCTGAATGCGGTATACGGGCTTGCCGCTGCCCACCTTCCGGTAGAGCTCCTGGAACATATCGTCGCAAATTTCCGCCGCGCGTTTGTGCATGGTCATTTGCAGGGCATCTTTAACCACGCGCTCCGTATCGAGAAGCGGTTCAAAGGGCATGATCGGCACGCCGCCAAGAGCGCTGGTCAAGGCCTCCCAGAAAGGAACCGGCGTCTCGCTTTTACCGATATAGGCCAGTTTTTTCGGCATGCCGATCCGCTCCGTCAGCAGCGCGGCCACGGCCTGGCCCAGAGTCGGGGGGGTATGGAAGCGCACGTCGTCTCCCCACAGGCCGGATTCGCTCATCATCTGCAGGAAAATATTGGTGACGAAAAGAACGGGCCCGGCATCGGGAAATACCACCAGAACACTTGGTGTGTTGTAGCCATCCCAATCACATAAATACCGCATGTAGCCGTGGGCTTGAGTACCGTTGCCAAGGACGCTGCCCGGGGCGTAGAGAACCAGGGCGTCACAGCCGGTATCCGTGAGTTTTTGCCGGGTGGCGTCCAAGCGCTCTTTAAGGATGCGTCTATCGAGAACTATCATGATGCACTCCAGAACGGGCCGGGGGCATAGACCCCCAGGGCTGTGGTGAAACAGAGATACAGGGCCACGCTGACGCAGGTAGAGAAGAGCAGAATTTTTACAATATCCCGACCGCGCGGCCAGGCGGAGCGAAAAGCCGGCCAGAGGGCAAAGAGCAGTGCTGTCATGCACAGCCAAATGGCTCCGTAAAAGCCCACAAAGGCTACCGCGGCCAGAGAGACTGCGCTAACCGCAACAGCCACGGCAACGCTGCGGTAGCGGCGGAAGCCTGCTGGCTCCGGAGCGGCGGGCAGCGCAAAGCAGACCGTGTTCAGAAGCGAAAGCAGGCAGAGGAACATGATTACCCCGTACACGATTTTGGGGAACAACCCGGCTTGGGAGGAAAGTTCAAGGCTCCGGCTGTAAAAAAATGCCGCCGCCAGCATGATCAGGACTACAGTAAGGCTGGAATACCGCTTCAATGCAGCCGGGGAAAAACGCAGTCCTCGTTTTTCGCGGGGGCTTCCATCTGCCGCGCGAAGATGCTGCATCACCGGCGGAACAGCTAGAGCCAGGATGCTGAGGATGATGAAGCCCATGGAAAAAGGCGAAAAGACGAGCAGTTCAAGAACCGAATCATCAGCTCTGCCGCGCAACAGCGTTGTACCGAGGGATTCCTCGATGATGGGGCCCAACACCACGCCAAGAGCAATGGATGCGGGGGGAATTTTGGCTTTCATCAAAAGATAAGCCAGCACCCCGGAAACGAACATGACCCGGGAATCAAAAAGGCTGTTGCGCAAGGCATAGGCCCCGATAAACGAAAGGCCGATAACGGCGGGGATAATATAAAGCTTCGGCACCGAAAGGATACGCGCGCAGACTCGGGCCAGCACATAGCCTGGAGCGAGCATGACGATATTGACGATGATCAGGCCGGTTATGAAGGTATAGGCGATATCGGCGCTGTTGGCCAGGAGCTGGGGGCCGGGGGTCAATCCCTGGGCCAGAAGGCCGCCCATCAGTACTGCCGCCGCCGCGCTGCCGGGAATGCCGAGCGCCATCAGCGGCACCAGCGCGCCGCCGACGCTCCCGTTATTGGCGCTTTCCGGAGCAGCCAGACCTTCGGTTATGCCGGTGCCGTACTGCGCGCTTTTTTTGCTCCAGCGTTTGGCTTCATTATAGGCAATAATGGCCGCTACGCTTCCACCCGCGCCTGGCAGGGTGCCGATGACTGTGCCCAACGTGGAGCAGGAGCCTAAAAGCGCCTTATTATGGCCGAACAGCTCGCGTAAGGCCTCTTTGAAGGCCGTTGCGTCGCGCGTGTAGGCGGCTATGTATTCGCTGTTATCCTCAAGAAGCAGCAACATTTGGGATATGGAGAAAATGCCGATCATCAGGACAACCATATCCAGCCCCTGCACAAGCGAGGAGAAACCGAAGGTGAAACGCGGAAAACCGGTGGAAGGATCAAGCCCGATGGTGCTGAGGGCAAGGCCGATGGCGCCGGCCAGCAGACTGCGAATGATGTTGCCCGGGGACATAGCCGCTAGGGTGGTCAGGCCAAAAATAGCCATCCAGAAAAAGGCTTCGGAGCCGAATTTCAGGGCAATGGAGGAGAGCGGCTCGAAAAAGAGCAGCAATATTACGGCCCCCACAAGGCCCCCACAGCACGAAGCGATTAAGGCCACATACAGGGCTTTTTCCGCTTTTCCCTTGAGGGTCATGGGGTAGCCATCCATAACCGTGGCAATGGAACCGGGCTGGCCGGGCGTGTTGATGAGAATGGCCGCGTTGGCCCCGCCATAGGTGGCGCCGCAGTAGACGGCCCCCAGGGCGATAAGCGCCGTTGCCGGCGGTAGAGAGAAGGTGAAGGGAATAAAAAGTGCAATGGCTGTGACCACTGTGATGCCCGGCAACATGCCGCCGATAATGCCCACCACCAGCCCCGCAAGGATGGCGATGCAGTTGGCGATGCTGAGCACATTGGCGAGCCCTTGCGCGATGAGGCCGAGGTCTATGTTCATGCCTTTCCTCTAAGCAGATTGCGCGTATGGCCGCGCCGCCGGAGCTTCCGGCGGC
>CATJOY010000010.1 GCA_949741925.1 uncultured Desulfovibrionaceae bacterium
AACTTTTTCCCCGAATGGCCCGGCTGGGCCATTGTGGACAAGTGGAAAAAGTCCCTTGGGGAAAATGCCGCCGTGCTGACGCGGGCTTTGGCCACAGCGCCCGACCTGCAAGAACTCGTGGCCGACTGGTACCGGGCCGAGTGGTGGGATCGCCTGGGCCTGGCGTCCCTGCCGCAGGCCCTGGCTGATGAAATTTTTGAACAGAGCATCAACCTGGGCAAGGCCGGCGCTGGCAAAAAAGTCCAGATCGTCTGCAATGCCTACAACAGGGGACGCGACGGCAAGCCCCTGTTCGCCGATCTCGCCGTGGACGGGGCCATAGGCCCGCGCACGCTCAACGCGTTGCGGCTGCTCATCGAGCGCCGGATGGACGCCTACGGTCTTGTCCACGCCCTCAACTGCATGCAGGGCGCGCATTATCTGGAGCTGGCCGCCGGCAGGCCCGGCCAGCGCAAGTTCACCTCCGGCTGGATGAGCCGCACGCGCTGCCCTGACGAAAGCCATTAAAGGAGTTTTCCATGAAAAAAAGTCTGTCATTCCTGTTCCTTTTTCTGGTGCTGGTTGTGGCGCTGGTTCCCTGCCTCTCCTGGGCCGCCGAGGGCGCGGTGGAAAACGCCGCCACCGTGCCCGGCGCGAATCTCGCCGCCATGCTGCTGGCCAGCCTGCCCGCGTCCTGGGAGGGCTGGATCACCCTCGTGGTGACGCTCTGCGCGGCTGTTTCCGCCATCTGGCCGCGTCCCAGGGATGACGCGCCCATACTTTGGCGCGGCCTCTATGCCGTGGTCAACGCATTGGGCTTCAATGCGGGCAGGGCCAAAAACGCGGATGACGCCCACGCCAGGGCGGCCCGGCTGGGCTAGCATGTCATGCGTGTCTTGCTGCAAGCCTTGCTGCGCCTGGCCTTGGGCCTTCTGGATTTTGTTCGCGCGGAGCGCAAGAAACGCCGCGCTGGCGCTGTGCGCGCTGATCCCGCTGGCGAGTGGCTGCGCGGGTTCGGCGGCGCTGACCGGCGTTCCGGCTCCGGCGACGCCGGGGGCCGTGGTGACGGATAGCTGGTGTTACGAGTCCGGCGAAAGTCTCGTCACCGTGCCCGGCACATGGGTGCATCTTCCGGCGGACGAAGCCGGGGCATTGCTCTTGTGGATTGAGGCGATGGAGGGGCGTTGGGCATGAGGAAAAAGCCGGGATACCCCTTTGTCTTTCCGCAACGGGAGCCCGAACGCCGTGACCCGGCGTTGCCCGGTGGAGCATTGGGCGAACAGCTTTTGGCCGAACAGCTCGAAACCCTGAAAACGCTTGGACGACTTGAGGCTCAGATGGAAAGCCAGCGTGAACAAACACAACAGTTGCGTGTCTCACTGGAAAGCATGGGAAATCGGCTGGAAGGCAAGATTGACGATCTCAAGGAGTGCATGACGGCCTCCAATGAGGAACGCGCGACGCTTTGCCGGGAGCATTCGGAGCGATTGAAGGCGCTGGAGCATGACAGAACATGGCTCAGGGGCGCGTCACGCCCCGTCAGGTGGATGCTTGGCGTTCTGTTCGCCGCTCTGGCGGCCATCGGCATGGCGGGTCTGGGCCTGCTCACGGACTGGCTGAAGCATATCATGGGGATGGCATCATGACATTCAGGGAACAGCTCCTTCGGGACGCGCGCGATGTCTTCCTGAATCCG
>CATJOY010000011.1 GCA_949741925.1 uncultured Desulfovibrionaceae bacterium
CTGCCTTTGGGGTTTTCTCGAGCGTCGCGGCAGCGGATTTCCGAGCGCATTATCTTGCCGCTGATGGTTTTGGGAAGTTCGTTTACATACTCCACGACCCGAGGGTATTTATAAGGTGCGGTTACTTTTTTTACATGATCCTGGAGTTCGCGGGTTAGTTCCTCCGAGGGCTCATAGCCGGAAGCCAGAACGATCGTTGCCTTGATGGCCTGGCCGCGTACGTCATCAGGAACGCCGGTGACAGCGGCTTCTATGACGGCCTCGTGGGAAACCAGAGCGCTTTCTACTTCAAAAGGACCAACGCGGTATCCTGATGTTTTAATGAGATCGTCCACGCGTCCCAGAAACCAGAAGTAGCCGTCTTCATCGATCCAAGCCTTGTCGCCGGTGTGGTACCAGCCGTCACGCACGGCATTCGCAGTGAGTTCCGGCTCATTAAGATACCCGTTGAACAGGCCGAGAGGTCGGGATTCGGCGATGCCGACGCAGATTTCGCCTTCCTCACCCGGAGGGCAGATATCGCCGTTTTCGTCCAGTAGGACGACATGCCAGCCGGGGACGGGCTTGCCGATGGAGCCTGGTTTGGGTTCCATGGTAGGGAGGGTGGCTATCTGTAGGGTTGTTTCTGTCTGGCCGAAACCTTCGTGGATTGCTAGCCCTGTGGCCTGCTGCCAGTCATGAAAAACGCTTTCGTTGAGCAACTCCCCCGCGGTAGTGCAGTAGCGCAGATGAGAGAGATCATACGCGGCCAGATCCTCGCGGATCAAGAAACGGTAGATGGGCGGCGGGGCGCAGAAAGTCGTTACGCCGTGTTCAGCGATGACTTTCAAAAGTGTTGCCGGCTGGAATTTACCCCGGTAGTCGTAAACGAACACTGCCGCCCCGGCCATCCACTGACCATACGATTTGCCCCAGACCGCTTTGCCCCAGCCTGTGTCTGCTACAGTCAGGTGAATGTCGCCCGGTTCGAGGTTATGCCAGTACAGCCCAGTAATGATATGCCCCAAGGGATACTCGTGGGTATGTTCGACCATTTTAGGCATACCGGTGGTTCCGGAAGAGAAAAAGATCAGCATAGGGTCTTTGCCGCAAGCCAGCTTTTCGCGGTTACTCGGGCGAGGAAAGTGGGGAGAGGCCTTTTCCGTAAGCTGGTGGTAATCCTCCCAGCCGGAGAGAAGCGGGGCGTCGCCCGCCTGGATAAGCAGTTGCAGATCCGGGCAGGAGGGGCGAGCGGCTTCTACATGCCGGCTTACCGAGGAATCTACGATCATGGCCTTGACTTTAGCCTGCGTACAGCGGAACTCAATATCGTGCGCGGTAAGCTGGGCCGGTGCAGGAATAGCTACTGCGCCAAGTTTGTGCAGCCCGAGCAGAGTTTCCCACCATTCAATACGTCTGTACAATATAAGCATGACTCGGTCACCCTTCCGTATACCGAGGGATTGTAAAGCATTGGCTACGCGGCTGGAGGCTTCGGCAATATCTTTATAGGTATAGTCGCGGCGGTTGAAATTGTTGTCAACATGGCGCACGCACAAGGCATCGGGAGCTTCGCGGGCGGCTTCATCAAGCACGTCAAAGGCAAAATTGAAGTTTTCGGGGGAGGGAAGTTGCCCTACGAAATCACGGCAAAATTCCTCATGGCTGGCAGGGTGAAGTTTGGTAAGAAACGGCATGGTGGTATTCCTTGTTTTTACTCTTGGCGGGCTTATCCCGCAATCGCATTTGCGTCATGGGTTTTCCGAGGAGGTACTCCCTGGGCGGGACCGCGGAAGGCGGCCACGCCCTAAATAATGACGCTCAAGAGCAGGGCTTCCTTGCCATCCAGGCCGCGCAGCCCATGGGAGATGGTAGAGCGAAAATAGATGCTATCTCCGGCTTCAAGGATTTCAATTTTGCCGTCCAGGTGCAGTTCCAGACGTCCTTTAAGGACAAGAGAAAACTCCTGTCCCTTGTGGGAGATGCAGTTGACCTGGGCTTGTTCTTTGGGGGGCACGCGCACCAGAAATGGTTCCATGAGCCGTCCGGTAAAGCGGGAAGCCAGGCTTTTATAATCGTAGTCCTTGCGGCGGTTGACCGAGAGGCCTTCATCTTTACGCACAATAGCGTAGTTGTGCAGATAGGCCTTGCCTCCGGAAATAAGGTCCGTTAAATCCACGCCGCACTCGTGGGCCACATCCATAAGAAAGCTGACCGGGATTTCGCTCTCGCCGCTTTCATAGCGCTTGACCAAAGCAACATCGGCGCGGATGCGCTTGGCCAGTTCGGCTTCGCTGTAGTCCATGCCTTCGCGAAGCCCGCGCAGGCGTTTGGCGATTTCTTTGTATCGCGGGGCGTCATGTTCCGTCATGCTGACTCCTTGCAGGTACCTGCCGTGTGGTGGCGCTGTTTTCCAATGTATTGCTGCTAAGCCGCCTTGTTATCCCCGGCGGCGTCAAACCGAAAAAACTCGGAGTCTGTCCATATACGCCTTCGTTTGTTTTCCCCTTTTCCTTACCAGAGAAAAATTTCGGCGTTTTGTGGATACAATTTGGGAAGCA
>CATJOY010000012.1 GCA_949741925.1 uncultured Desulfovibrionaceae bacterium
AATAACAATCAAAATATAAAATATCCCAGTGACTGCCATCAAAGCTGACTGCTTCATAAATATCTATAGTATCAATACTACCCAGTCGGTAAAAGGCGATACGTTCTCCCTTCGTAGTCGTTCTCAGGCTCGAAAGATAGGTTATTTCACCCAGCGGCCCGTTTACGGGAATCGGATTGTCTAGGGAGCGGCCAAACGCTCCTCGGGGATGGGGAACTTCATCCCGGATCCCCCCCTGCTCCAGGAGCAAACGGACTTTTTCAGACATCAGGGAGTTTTGCAGCTCATCGTTGTTGAGAATCTGAAGCGTATGGTCAAAAATACGGTTCAGAGCGGCTTTCGTTTCTTTTTTTTTCTGCCAACTATTGAAGAGCCTCCTAAAAAACCCCATTTTCTCCTCCTTGAAGAGTACCGTGAAGCTGGGCTTTCTCGCTGAATATACTGTTCCATAAAGAGAGCTTTAGAGCAAGGAGCTACGGGAGGCGCTGGCCCACAAGACATCTTTTCCTCAAATGCTTTCCACGCCATGAGGCAACGGCAAACGCCCGCCTGGCTTCGTGGTTTTACCCCCCTCCCCCCAGCCCCCTTAAAAAAAACGCCGCTCTACGAATCACAGGGGTACAGCGGGCAACCGGACCTCCGAGACAAGGCCGCTCCTGTCAAGCCGCCGCCCTTCAACCGGCTTGTCCCCCAGGGGTGTAGCCGCATCCATAATCATTGCTTGAACTCCCCCGGAGAATAGGATACGAAGCCTTCTGCTTTTATACCGTTCACCCTTTCACCGAGGCCGCCATGCACAGCAAAAAGTATTGAGAACTCGCGATCCGGGACACGGCGTGTCCCCTTTGGCGCGATTGTTTCGTACAGGCATGGCGCAACGGCCTTCACCCGCCGCTGTTTCCTCCGTTCCTTTGCTGACCGGCCGCCTGTGCGGAACAGCCCTCGCCCGCCTGCATTCTTTTTACGGCTGCACGGCCCGTATCCACACAGGAGGCTCTATGAAACGCATTGTTACTCTTCTTTCCGTGCTCTTCATGTTTGCGCTCGTGTCGCCCGCCGCGGCTCGGGCCGCTGGTTTGGAAGCTTTTTCCGGCCTCAAGGGAACCCTGGATATCGCTGGCGGCACCGCCCACATTCCGGTTATGAAAGAAGCTGCCAAAAACATCATGCAGGCCAACCCGGATATTCGTATTACCGTTGCCGGAGGCGGCTCCGGGGTCGGCGTGCAGAACGTCGGCGAAGGGCTGGTTCAGATCGGCAATACCGGTCGGGCCCTCAAAGAAGGGGAAATTCAAAAATACGGCTTGGTCAGTTGGCCGTTTGCCATCGACGGCGTAGCCGCGGTCGTCAACCAGGCTAACCCCGTGGGTTCCTTGAGCAAGGACCAGCTCAAAAAAATCTATGCCGGTGAAATTACCAACTGGAAAGAGGTAGGCGGCAACGATGCGGCTATTTCCCTCTATGTGCGCGAAGACGGCAGCGGCACCCGGGAAACCTTTGAAGAACGGGCTCTGGACAAGGGCCAGGCCTCAGACAAAAGCAATGTTGTCAGCTCCAACGGGGCTATGAAAACCGCCGTGGCCCAAGATAAAAACGCCATCGGCTATGTGGGCATCGGCCACCTTGATACAAGCATCAAGGGCCTTATCCTGGACGGCATGACCCCTTCTCAGGAAAACGCTAAAAACGGTTCCTATACAGTCACCCGCCTTTTGTACATGAACACTAAAGGCCAACCTGAGGGGCTGACCAAAGCCTTTATTGAGTACATCTATACCCCTGAAGGGGAAGCAATCATCGCCAAGGCCGGATATATTCCCACGGGCAGGCAATGATGCCCCAAGCCGGTGCACACACCGGGGAGAGCCGCGCGGCTCTCCCCGCGCTAGCGGCAGGCTTGGCGCTTTTGGGCATCGGCCTGCTGTTCGCCATGGTCATCATTGCGGCATTGCCTGCCTTTCTAGATCACGGCGCAGGGAGCGTCTTCACCTGGTCTTGGCGGCCCTACCGGGGGGAATTCGGGATCTTGGCTATGCTCTCCGGTTCCGTCATTCTCTCGGTTTCGGCCCTTTTGCTGGCCTGGCCCTTGGCGCTGGCGCTGTGTTTCTGGATTATCACCTCTCCCCGAAGCCCTTTCCTGGTTCCTGTACGAGGCTGCCTGCGTCTGATGACGGCCGTGCCCACTGTTGTTTACGGTTTTGCCGCCGTCTTCCTCATAACCCCATTGGTCCGGGCCGGCCTGGGCGGTTCGGGCTTTTGTTGGTTGGCGGCCGCGCTTGTGCTCACACTTCTGGTTCTGCCCACCATGGCCCTGATCATGGAAGCGGGTCTTGCCCCTCGGCTGAGCGCGCTCTGTCCCGGCGGTCTGGCCGTGGGGTTAGACAGAATGGAACTCTTGTGGTTCTTCGTGCTTCCCCTCTCACGGAAAACCTTGCTCGCGGCCGCGCTTCTCGGCCTTGGGCGCGCCTTCGGCGATACGCTTGTACCGCTTATGCTGGCAGGAAACGCTCCTCAAATTCCCGCGGGGCCGGGCGACAGCCTGCGCACCCTGACCGCGCACATGGCCTTGGTCACCGCCAATGAAGTCGGCGGCGCGGCGTATAACTCTCTGTTTGCCGCCGGAGCGCTGCTGCTCGCCGTTACCGCCCTTACCAGTCTTATGCTGCGGCGTATCCAGGCAGCCCTGGACACAGGAGCCGAACAGCAATGACCAGACCTCTTTGCTTCCGTCTCATTACGGCAATCGCTCCCCTGACGGCCGCGCTGCTTCCCGCATGTCTCCTCGGCCTGCTTGCCTTCCTTGTTTTCAAAGGCCTACCGACCCTCGGCATGGAGCTTTTTTTCGGAGATACCCCACCTGTTGCCGCCCTGCTGGGCCGGCAGCCGGTCTGGGATGGCCTGTGGCCAGCCTGTGCCGGAAGTCTCTGCCTGGTGGGGCTTACCCTGGGCCTCTCGCTTTTTCCCGGCGTGGGCTGCGGTATTTTTTTGGCCGAATACGCCCCGCCCCGCCTCAAGTCCCTGGCAGGAGCAGCAGTGGATATGTTGGCAGGCACGCCTTCCATTGTCATGGGCCTTTTCGGCTTCACGCTCATTCTTTTCTTGCGGCATACCTTTATGCCCGGGGCAACCACCTGCCTGCTGCTGGCGGCGGGCTGCCTGGCCTTACTGGTATTGCCCGTGCTCATTGTCGGGACACGAGAAGCCCTTGAGGCCGTACCACAAAACCTTATCTTGACGGCGGCGTCACTCGGCCTGACTAAAAATCAAAGAATCCGTCATGTTCAGCTCCCGGCGGCCGCGCCCGGCATCTGGAGTGGCGTCATTCTCGCTCTTGGCCGCGCCGCTGAAGACACTGCCGTAATCATGCTCACCGGCGTCGTGGCCAACGCCGGACTTCCTGCCGGGATCGGAGCCAAGTTTGAGGCCCTGCCCTTCTCCATCTTTTACACAGCAGCCCAGTACCAGAGCCCGGAAGAACTCCAACGAGCCTTTGGCGCCGCGCTGGTATTGCTGCTCCTTGCGGGCGGCCTGATCCTCGCGGCCCGTTTTTTTGAAAATCGTTACCGCCGCCGTTGGCAGGGGAGCGCAGCATGAACGCGGTGTCGCTTGAGAATGTTTCCGTTTCCTTTTTCGACCGTCCGATACTGCAGGCCGTCAATGCCCTTTTCCCGGCCGGGCGGATCTCTGTCCTGGTGGGGCGATCCGGTTCCGGCAAAACCACCCTTCTGCGAACCGTCAACCGCCTGAATGAAGAGTTTCCAGGCTGCCGGACCTCCGGAACAATTACTATCGATTGCGGCGGAGGACCATGCAACATCTACGCGCGCCCGAACGAGGGCGGCCTTTCCCTGCCGGAACTCCGCCGCCGGGTCGGCATGCTCTTCCAGACCCCCAATTGCTTCCCGGTGAGCGTATACCGCAATATTGCCATGCCCCTTGCCCTGACGGCCGGCGTCAACGCCAACGATATACCGGATAAAGCCCGCGAGGCCCTGGCAGCAGTCGGCCTGTGGGAAGAATTGAAAGATCGTCTGGATATGCCGGCGGAACGCCTTTCCGGGGGCCAACAACAAAGGCTGTGCCTGGCTCGATTGCTGGCGCTCAACCCTTCCATCCTCCTGCTGGATGAGCCGACAGCCTCTTTAGATGTCCACGCGGCCCGACAAATCGAGGATCTGTTATTGGATCTTGCCCCGCGCTATACCGTTATCATGGTTTCCCACGGGCTACGCCAGGCGCGGCATATGGCGGATCAAATACTAATCTGTGAGAAGGGCCGCTTGACCGGGATTATTGAAGACCCGGCACGGCTGGATGAAGAGCATTTGGCCGAACGCATTTATGCTTCCGACGCAACAGATGCAGATGCTTCAACAAGGGTATAGCGTGGCCCGGCTGCAGGCCTGCCCGCGCAGACGCGCCCAGGCCATCGCTTTCCCGGACGCCATCAGGCCCGCCGGGGCCACGGCGCAAACCGCCAGGCCCCGGCAGACGGTTCAAGGCGGCAAATTATCCTTTGACCACCAGCTTATTTTCCACCGAATTCACGCCCTTTACTTCCCGGGCCGCTTTTTCCGCCAGCTCTATCTGGGAGGATTCGTTAACTTCGCCCATCAGGGTGACAACGCCATTTACGGTGATAACTTTAATATTAAGGGAATCCAAGCCGCTCTGGCCGACGAACTTCATTTTGACCTTAGCGGTTACTCCGGCATCACCGATATATTCGCCCATGCTCTGCTGGTCTTCCTGCTTGGCAATTTGCTCTTTCGTGGCCTCATCGTTTCTTTCGTGCATATTCTGCCGAGCTTCCTGCATATCCTGCCGGGTAGCGTCATCGGCTCCGGCAGCGCCGGGCATACCGCCCATGGTTCTGCGGTCAAGACGATCATTTCTGTGGTCGTTGTTGTATCTATCGGCTCCATAATTCATAGACATGGTTTTCTCCTTTACGGCGGAAGTATCCGCTCTTCTGATGAAAAACTATCCTCCAGCCATTGAGAGAGAAATGATTGCCTGCATCTTATCATCTCCGGCGTTTACGCCCTCCGCGGCGGCCCCGCGGCGTCGATTTCGCTAAAAAACAAAAACCCCCGGCCTCCGAAAACAACGATGCCCACAAGCCGGATGCGCGCCCCGGTATGCCCAAAGGCAAAAAATAGGGTGGGAACACGGCTGGCATATTTCCGGGTATATGATATACAAGGCAGAGAGGGCAGGCCGAAAGAATCAGAGGGACAGAAAAATTCGGCAAGATTCTTGCATGAATTACCCGACGCGGCATATATGTTCCCCCTCTGGACTTTACCCGCCTGATGATAAGTATAGAGAGAGCCGGCATACTGCCGTCCCGTTTCACGAAGGAGTTCCCGATGCCGATACCTATGGTCATTGAAACCACCGGCCGTTCCGAACGCGCCTATGATATTTATTCTCGCCTGCTCAAGGACCGGATCGTCCTTCTAGGCGAAGCCGTGGATGACCACGTAGCCTCGCTGATCTGCGCTCAACTGCTGTTTCTGGAATCCGAAGACCCGGAAAAAGAAATTTATATGTACATCAATTCGCCTGGGGGCGTGGTTACGGCCGGTTTGGCCATTTACGACACCATGCAGTACATCAGTTGCCCCGTGGCTACTCTCTGTTTCGGCCAGGCGGCCAGCATGGGGGCGCTGTTGCTGGCGGCAGGAGCCCCGGGCCTGCGCTATTCCTTGCCCAACAGCCGCATCATGATCCACCAGCCTTCGGGCGGTTTTCAAGGACAAGCCACAGATATCGATATCCACGCCCGGGAAGTGTTGCGCCTCAAAGAACGGTTGAACGCCATCATGGCCCATCATACCGGTCAAAACGTTGAAACCATCGTGGAACACACCGAACGAGATCGTTTCCTCGGCCCGGAAGAAGCCAAAGACTTCGGTCTGATTGACCGCGTACTGGTTTCCCGCGCGGATTTAACTATCGCCGAAGACTAAGTTTCTTCCGCGAATCCCGCGACGATACGGAGAATCCGGCCTGACGCCGGAGTTGGAGATAGACAAGCATGACACATGATTCCACACCGCAACAACAGCTTTTTCGCTGCTCTTTCTGCGATAAGACCGAAGAGCAGGTTAGACGGCTCATCGCCGGCCCCGGTACCGTGGCCATCTGCGACGAATGCGTGCATTTGTGCACCGAGATCATGGCCGATCAGCTCAAAACCGAGGTGCGGGAAGAAGGAAAGCTCCTGCCCCCGCAGGAAATCAAACAAAAACTCGATGAGTATGTCATCGGCCAGGAACAGGCCAAGAAAATTCTGTCCGTTGCTGTCCATAACCACTATAAACGGGTCTTTTTCAGCGAAGTGCTGGGCAATGATGTGGAACTGGAAAAGAGCAACATCCTGCTCATTGGCCCTTCGGGCAGCGGAAAAACTCTGCTGGCCAAGACATTGGCGCGCACCCTCAACGTGCCCTTTGCCATTGCCGATGCCACTACCCTGACCGAGGCCGGCTATGTGGGCGAGGATGTGGAAAATATTCTGGTCCAGCTCCTGCAAAACGCCGATTACGATCTTGAAGCCGCAGGTAAAGGCATCATTTATATTGACGAAATCGATAAAATATCCCGCAAGGGAGATTCAGCCTCCATCACCCGGGATGTTTCCGGCGAAGGCGTGCAGCAGGCCCTTTTGAAAATCATCGAGGGCACCGAAGCCAATATTCCGCCCAAGGGAGGCCGCAAGCACCCCCA
Organism: uncultured Desulfovibrionaceae bacterium; assembly: GCA_949741925.1. GTDB lineage: Bacteria > Desulfobacterota > Desulfovibrionia > Desulfovibrionales > Desulfovibrionaceae > JAJDHY01. The sequence continues at coordinate 6,736 of CATJOY010000012.1, forward strand.
GCAGGAGTATATCCGCATGGACACCTCCAATATTTTGTTCGTGCTGGGTGGAGCCTTTGTGGGGCTGGATAAACTCATTGAACAGCGCATGCGCGGCCGGGCTATGGGCTTTGGCGCAAAAATAACCGGCTCTTCCGAGAAAAGCACGGCAGCCCTGCTCTCGCAGGTTCATCCCAATGATCTGGTTAAGTTCGGCCTGATCCCGGAATTTGTCGGTCGGGTGCCGGTGATTACCTATGTGGATGACCTGAGTGAGGAAGACCTGGTTAGAGTGCTGACCGAACCCAAAAATGCCCTGGTTAAGCAGTACCAAAAACTCTTCTCCCTTGACGACGTTACCTTACGCTTCACCCAAGACGCCCTGCACGCTGTTGCCCATATGGCTGTACAGCGCAAAACAGGAGCGCGGGGGCTGCGCAACGTCATGGAAAACGCCATGCTGGAAATCATGTATTCCCTGCCGGCGCGCACCGATGTGAAAGAGTGCGTCATCAACGCCTCGGTCATTGAGAAGGGTAAGGAACCGTTGTATATTTACAATACGGAGAACCAGGAAACAGCGTAAAGGCACGTTCCGAAGGCCGACGCCCTGCAAGGAACACTGTCGGCGTATCATCCCGGCCCGGGGCATTCCCTGGCCGGTTAGATTTTTCCCCCGTAACGCCGAGGCTCAATGTTCGCTCCCGCAGGCCTGACGGCAGGAGAAAGCATTGCTTCCTTCCTTTGGAGCGTACCGAGCAAGAAGGGGGGGGACGCCCGCGAGGTTGCCGGGAATGAACGGCCCGCCGTGCCGATGTTCCACCATCCTGGATAGAGAGGCTTACATGGGAAATACCTGGAATGAAGGGGAAGGCGGCCGCATCTTGCCGTTGATGAGCCTGCGTGAGGTCGTCATGTTCCCCCGGGCCATTGCCCCGCTTTTTGTCGGGCGCGAAGTATCCATACGCGCCATAGAAACTGCCGCCGCCGAATACGATAAGCAAATCATGCTGGTTACCCAGCGTGATTCCAATGTGGAGCGGCCTTCCTTTTCCGATCTTTTTGAAATCGGTACGGTCTGCCGTATCCTCCAGTTGCTGCGCCTTCCGGACGGAACCATCAAAGTATTGTTTGAAGGCTTATACCGGGCTGCCTGGAGCCGCCTGGAAGGTTCCGGCCGCGTTCTCGAAGAGGATGGCGGCGATTTTTCGCGCGTCCGGGTTAAGGCGCTGGAAGAAAACGATATTGCTACGCCCGAAGCCCAGGCGCTGATGCGCACCACCATTGAGGGCTTGAAAGAATTTGCCAAGGTCAACAAAAAGATTTCGGCAGACAGCCTGCAAGCACTGGCCGCGCCTTCCACGCCGGGGCTGCTGGCAGATTCCATCATGAGCCATGTTAAGGTGGATTACCGCAAGAAACAGCAAATCTTTTCCACCCTGGATCCGGTGGAGCGCCTGGAGCAGGTCTACGGGCTCCTTCAGGCAGAGATTGATATCGCCTCTATGGAACGGCGGATCAAAAGCCGGGTCAAAACCCAGATGGAAAAAAACCAGCGCGAATATTACCTCAACGAGCAAATCAAAGCTATCCATAAGGAAATGGGCCGGGAAGACGATCCCCAGCAAGAGGCCGCCGAGCTTGAAAAACGTTTCAATGAAAAAGACATGCCCGATGAGGCCCGTGAACGCGCTCTGCATGAAGTGAAAAAACTGCGCCAGATGGCGCCCTCTTCGGCCGAATACACCGTGGTCCGCAATTATGTGGACTGGATTCTTGATCTGCCCTGGAATGCCCTCAAAGAAACCAGCATCGACATCAAAGCCGCCCGGAGTATTCTTGACGCGGATCATTTCGGCCTGGAAAAGCCCAAAGAGCGCATTCTGGAATTCTTGGCCGTGCAAAAGCTGGTCAACAAGCTCCGTGGGCCGATCCTCTGCTTGGTAGGCCCTCCGGGCGTAGGCAAAACCTCGCTGGTCAAATCCGTAGCCCGGGCTACCGGCCGCGAGTATGTTCGCCTTTCCCTCGGCGGCGTGCGCGATGAAGCCGAAATCCGCGGCCACCGCCGTACCTATGTCGGCGCCCTGCCCGGTAAAATTATCCAATCACTGAAGCGGGTTAAGTATAACAACCCCTTATTCTGCCTGGATGAAATCGATAAGATGAGCATGGATTTTCGTGGCGATCCTTCAGCGGCCCTCCTTGAGGTGCTCGATCCCGAACAAAACTCGGCCTTCAACGACCATTACCTGGATCTGGATTATGATCTCTCCCAGATCTTTTTCATCACCACGGCCAACTCTCTGCACGCCATTCCCTTGCCGTTGCAGGATCGGATGGAAATTATCCGCCTTCCGGGATACCTGGAAACTGAAAAAGAGCATATCGCCAAAAACTTCCTGGTGCCTAAGCAATTGGAAATGCACGGCTTGCAACCCGACCAGGTGCAGATTTCTGAAAACGCTATCAATGAAATCATCCGCTACTACACCCGCGAGGCCGGGGTGCGCAACCTGGAGCGTGAACTTGCCACCATCTGCCGCAAAGCAGCCATGCGCATTGTGGACGACAGCAAAAAAACCGATAAGGTCAGCGTTGGGGTTTCTCGGCTCGAAGCCATGCTCGGCGTGAAAAAACACCGCCATGGCGAAAAGGAAGAGGAAGCCCAGGTCGGGGTATGCACGGGCCTTGCCTATACCGATCTCGGCGGGGAACTCCTGCTGGTGGAGACCGCCTTGATGCCGGGCACGGGCCAGGTCAAAATTACCGGCAAGCTCGGGGAGGTCATGCAGGAATCCGCTCAGGCGGCCCTTTCCTACGTGCGTTCGCGCTCAGATCTTTTTGGTCTGCGGCCGGATTTTCACAAGGATATAGATATCCACATCCACGTTCCCGAAGGGGCAACCCCCAAGGATGGGCCTTCGGCCGGGGTTACTCTGGTCAGCTCCCTGGTTTCGGCGCTTTTAGGCGTGCCCGTGCGCAATGATGTGGCCATGACCGGAGAAATCACTCTGCGCGGCCGCGTCTTGCCCATCGGCGGCCTGCGCGAAAAATTATTGGCGGCGCACCGGGGCATGATACCCAACGTCATCATTCCGCGGGATAACGAAAAAGATCTCAAGGATGTCCCTACGGATATCCTTAAGGGCATTACCATCATCCCTGTGGATAACGCTGACGAGGTTCTCAGCCAGGCCTTGGTCGGCGGGCGGGAGAAGGTCTTCTGTGCTGACGGCGCCTTACCGGTCTACCGCTCCCTACGCATGGACGCGCACTGCGGCGAGACGCCCACGGCGCAGTAACAGCCTGCGGCGCAAATCTTCAGGGTGCGCAAGGATACGCTATGCCCCGCAGTGAAAAAGAAAAAATGATCGCCGGGGAGCCATACCACGCCGCCGATCCGGAGCTTACGGCCGAACGCCTGCGCGCGCACGGCCTCTGCTGCGAACTGCGGCATGTCTCCCCGGCGGACACGGCGCGTTTGACCGCCCTTACCCGAGAGCTGCTCTCCGCAGCAGAACCCGACGCTGTGCTCACTCCCCCTTTTTTCTGCGACTACGGCTATAACATCAAAGCCGGCAAACGTTTTTACGTGAACTCCGGCTGCGTCATCCTGGACGTGGCCCCGGTCTTCATCGGCGATGACGTTATGTTCGGTCCCTGTGCCCAGGTATACACAGCCACCCATCCCCTTGATCCGAAGCTCCGGGCCTCCGGCATCGAATCGGGCAAAAGCATCAGCATAGGCGATACAGTCTGGATCGGCGGCGGAGCCATTCTCTGCCCCGGCGTCAGCATCGGAGCAGGCGCGGTTATTGGCGCGGGCAGCGTGGTAACCCGGGATATTCCGGCCGGAGTCCTTGCCGTGGGCAACCCCTGCCGGGTCATCCGGGAACTCTAGGTTCCTGTTCTTATGCCTCCGGAGGCCAGGGCGTTGCCCTGAACCCCATCAGGGGGACCATGCCGCAGGAGAGCGGAACAGGCCCCAGGAACGAAGTTCCTGGGGGCCGTAGGGGCGAGGGACGGCCCGAATCAACGATTCTCCCCAGACCCTCAAGAAGAAAATACAGTATTCCGTGTGCATACGTCTCATAGCACGCAAATGCGCCACGCGGATATCCCGCGCGGCGCATTTATATGCTCTAGCCGCAAGCGTACTATTCTTCTGAAGTAGTTGCCGCGCTTCCCTCTTCGGGGTTGGCCGGCTTGGGATCTACTTCATTGACGGTAGCCTTGTCATAAATCAGGTCCATAGCCTTATCGGCCAACAGACGGTCACGCAGGGAGGGCAGGAGGTTGTTGCGCACATAATGCTCGTGCAGTTCCTTAAGGTCATGGTTCCCCTGGGCAGCAATCTGCCGCAGCGCGGCTTCCATTTCCTGGGGCGAAACTTCAAGTTTTTCCTTTTTGGCAATACTGAGCAAGAAAATCTGGGTCTTAGCGAATTTCTCTGCTTCAGTCTTGGCCGTAGCGCGCATTTCTTCTACGGCTTTCTCATCCAGGCCGGAGAGATCAGCTCCCTGCCGCTGCATGCGGCCCAAGCGCTCGGCCAAAATATTCCCGGCGTAGCGCTCAACCATGCTCTCAGGCAGCGGAAACTCAAGATCCGCCAGGAGGCGCTCCAGCAAGTCAGACTGGGCTTTAGCCTTGCCAAGCTCCTTCCGGTTGCGCATGTAAGAGGAACGTATATCCTCGCGCATGGCCTCCACGGTTTCAAAGGCTCCCAAAAGTTTAGCGAAATCATCGTTGATTTCCGGGAGCTTATTGGTATGCAGGGAATTCACCGTGATCTTCATGGTCACGGTTTTTCCGGCCAGATCCTTGTTGTGATACTCTTCGGGGAAGGTTACCGGGCCTTCGCCGGATTCGCCGGAGCGGATGGTTTTGACCAGAGCCTCAAAATCGGGGATGACCTGCCCTTCGCCCACAGTTACCTGGAAATTCTTGCCTGAAACCTTATCCACGGGGTTGCCCTGCTCATCGTAGCCGGCAAATTCCATGGTGACGATATCCCCTTCCTGGGGCAAGCGCGCTTCCTCAACCTTTTCCTTAGTACCTAGGTTCTTACGCACGCGCTCAATAACCCGGTCAATCTCATCTTCTGCGACCACGGCCTTTTCCTCATCCACGGCGAGCCCCTCATAGGCGGGAAGCTCGAAAGAAGGCATGATCTCAAAGGTGATACTAAAGGAGGCCCCTGTCCCCCGCGTGATCGGCTCCGGGGAATCCAGGTCGATGCCGCTGACAGGCTCAAGATCGAGTTCCTGGAGAAGAGAAGACACGTTGCCGTTGATCAATTCGGACGAAGCTTCATTGATGATCTCAGATTTAAAACGCTTTTCAATCATGCCGAGGGGGGCTTTGCCCTTGCGGAATCCCGGCAGCACGGCAGAACGCCTGAATTCGGCAACAACCTTATCCAAAGCTGCGTCAACTTCCTCGACGGGAATCTCCACCTGGATCTTACGTTTAACAGGGGAAAGTTCTTCCACAGTATAGTTCATCTGCTCACTCCTTGGCAGCGTATTTGTTCCGGAAACCGCCCGCCAGGCAAATTCCCGCCTTACGGCGGCAGGGGAATTCGCCTTAGTATCAGGTGACCGACGATTATGCAAGCCGCTTTTCCCCCTGGCAGCATCAGCCCAAACCAAGCGAGGCATAGGCCCGGTATGCCTCCGCCCGCTTGATTCCGCCTTGCTTGCCAGGGGGAACTATGCGCCTTTTCGCGCACAAAACGTTTTTCCGCACGGCCCCTAGCGAAGCATTTTCACGGCGCAAAACTTGCCGCACATGGCGCAGACCTCTTCCGTCTTATGCGGTTCCCGGCGGGCATCGACCATTGCCGGGTCCAAAGCGGAGGCGCGCATGCCCTGCCAATCCAAAGCGGCACGGGCCGCGTTCATTCGGGCTTCGCGCTCTACGGCCCGGGGGCGACCGAGGGCCACCTCCCCAATCTGGGCGGCGACGCGGGAGGCCATGACTCCAGCCCGCACATCGGCGATATCGGGCAACGTCAGATGCTCGGCCGGAGTCAAATAGCACAGGAAATCCACCCCAGCGCGGACACCAAGAGCGCCGCCGACGGCCCCGGCGATATGGTCATAGCCGGGAGCGACATCAGTGGTCAGTGGACCAAGCACATAAAGCGGCGCGCCGCCGGTCAGCTTCTTGATCATGATGATCTGGGCCTCCACCTCGTGCATGGGCACGTGGCCCGGCCCTTCGATCATGCATTGTACGCCCTGGTTCAGAGCCCGCCGGGCCAAACGGCCAAGGGTAATGACCTCCTCGATCTGGGCGGCGTCGCCCGCATCCACACCAGCGCCGGGGCGCAGGCCATCGCCGAGAGACAAGGTAACGTTATGCTCCAAAGCGATCTCCAGCACCCGATCAAAGCCGGTCAGCAACGGATTTTCCCGGTCGTTATGGAGCATCCAGCGGGCCAACATGGCCCCGCCCCGGGAAACAATGCCCATACTGCGGCCGCCTTCCGTGGCCCATTCCGCGCCACGCCGGGTCAGACCGCAGTGCAAGGTCATGAAATCCACGCCCATAGCCGCCTGCTTGGCAATTTCCTCGAACAAATCCTCGGGATCCATGGCCGCGGGATCGCGCCCGGCATCCAAATATTTCTGGCCGACCGCATACATAGGCACTGTGCCCAAGGGAGCCGGGCAACGCTCCAGCATATCCCGACGGATGGCATCCAGATCCCCGGAGATGGAAAGATCCATTACCGTATCGGCTCCTGTCTCCAAGGCTGCGTCCAACTTTTCAAGCTCCGTTTGCAGGCAGTGGCAAAGGGGCGAGGTGCCGATATTGGCGTTGACCTTAACGCGGGCCGGCTGGCCGACAAGCAACGGGCGTACATTCCGGTGCCGAGGGTTGCCCAGCAGAACCATGGTGCCGGCAGCCAACGCTTGCCGGATGGTTTCAGGGGGCAGATTCTCTTGCGCCGCCAACGAAGCAAGATGGTTCTCCAGCAGAGCGGCCAGCGCCGTGTTCCGGGTAAACAGGGAATGCATCATACTCTCCTTATGATTGCGCCGAACCTTCCCCTGTCAACCGAGCGCCCAAAGGGCAGGGAGAGGGGAAGGCCGCCGGGATGCGCGATTCCGGCGAGGGTTGCTATCCTGCCTTTGGCCGCCCGGCGGCTATGCGGCACAGGGCCGGAGGCGGATACGGGAAAAGACGGATAGGGACTCAGGCGCTGCTGATGATGCGGCTCCGCGGGCGTTGCAATAAAAAACGCCCACGCAGGGTGGGCGGAATGATTCCAGCTTCCCTACGGCAGCTCCGCATAAGCATACGCTGCATCAGGTTCAAAGGGTGGTGGGCTGCGCCCATCTCAGCCCCATCAGGGGCCCCCCTAGCTAGCGTAGAGTGTAGTGATTTTGCGCCGCAATGTAAAGCGGTTCCAAGAAAGTTCCGGTCAGGCCGATTGTCCCTCGCCTAACGGCGGCGCATCCGGACGACCTGCTTAAGAAATGCGGCAGAATGAAGCCCTATAGGGCAATATCCACGGTATATTCATCCTCTATCAGAATATAGGGATAACCATAGCGCAAGCACATGCGCAAGTTTGCGGCATTATCTGCCAGTAAGGATTCCGGCGTACAGGCCGAATCATCCAGCCGGTGTTCAATACTGTTTGCGTATCGTATAATATCGATAAAATGTTTGGCAATATAGTTTGGCGACATGATCAAACAATAATAGCGGATCTCTTGTATGTAGCGGGGAGCAAAATCCTGTTTCCAAGAACACGGAACATAGATCCCTTCAACCACCAGATTCTGTCGGTTTTCAATCGCCGTTTTGATAATCTCTTTAACAATGGGCCAAAGATACGCGGTAAGCTCCGCATCATCCTCCGGAGTCAGGGCGGTAGCGCCGCTTCGGATAAGCCCCATTTTTAACAGATCAATGGAGAGATACGGATACGCATATTTCTTCAATATCTTTTGCGCCAAAAGGGTTTTTCCCGTATGAGACGCCCCCGCTATAATAATCACCATACTCTTCCCGCGTGCGGCATTCGGTTTCATGATCGGGGCGTCAGGCTGACGCGGGGCCGCGTGCCGGGCGTTCCCGGCCGGACCCCGCCCCCTTAGCGAACGTGCAGGCGATTCTCTACCTTGCGCACGCCTTTGACATCCTCGGTCACCCGCTCTGCCAGTGCAGACTGAGCCGCATGATCTACCCGTCCATCCAAGCGAACAACGCCATTCTGCGTTTCCACCCGGATATCAAGAGAATTCAAGCCCTTTTGCGTCAAAATTGCGGTCTTGACAGAAGCAGTGACCGCCGTATCATCCAAGTACGAGCCGATGGTATCCAGGGTTGAAACCCCATCTTTGACGGCTAACTTGTTCTCCACTCTCCTGACGCCGTCAACCTCCATGGCCACACGCCCGGCCAACGCTATTTGAGCCGGGTGGTCCACAGTGCCGGAAAGAATGACCACCCCGCCATCCGTTCTGACCCTGATACTCAGGGAATTCAACCCTCGTTCAGCCAGAAACCGGGCTTTGACGGACGCGGTCACGGCGGCCTCATCCATGTAATCCACGGCATCCGTGGCGGCGCTTCTGGCCGAGCGAGCCATATCTGTGGCCACTTCCCTGGCCGAGTCAAGGGTACTTTCCGCAGCCGGAGCGGGCCGGGCGACAATGACCATACAGACCAACAGGCCTGCCATAAAAACTTTGTTCATACCTGTTCTCCAGATCAGCTAAATTATATATGCTTCGGCCATAACGGCAGAGCATGGATGATAGGCGGTCGCTCCATATAAAACAAGGGCTTCCGGGCTATGCTGGTCGTTGAAGTTTCTCCTTGCCCGCGCATTTCCCGGTGTGGTAAGTTTGTTGGTAAAAATTTTCGGGGAAAAGGCATGACCTCAGATCGCCTGCACCCACGGCTAAAAGCATGCTCCATGACGTTGTTCTCGGAACCCCCAGGCCAATGCCCCCGGCAAAACGCCCTGTTCTCCGTATGCTGTTCTCAAGTCCCCTTTCTCGGTTCTTTCCAAACCTCTTGCTTTCGGAGACGCTCGACCTCTTGCCGTGATACTTTGACAAAGCGGCAGATAAAGCATAGGCCTGTTCCGCTCCGGACGGCCCCCGGGACGCTTCCCGGGGCGAGAAAAAACTATCCGGGCCGGATACTGGATTATTCCGCCGATTTTTGGGAAACTAGGTGTTGAACAAGACGGCCATAGGGTGGAAACCGCCCACAGGGCCGGATAAGGATACTGCATGACCAAGGATACCTTCCGCTGCGGCTGGGTTGCCATCATGGGGCCGCCCAATGCCGGGAAATCAACCTTTTTGAATGCCGCGCTGGGGCAAAAGGTGGCCATAGTCACCCCCAAGGCGCAGACAACCCGGAACAGGATCACCGGCATTCTTACCGATAAGGAAGCCCAAATTCTCTTTATGGATACGCCGGGCATCCACCAGCAGCGCGGCAAGATGAACCGGGTGCTGACCCAGACAGCCTGGGAAGCTGTGGAAAGCGCGGATGTTATTCTGGTTGTGCTGGACGCGGATATGTACGCGCGTAAGCCGGAATTTCTGGAAAACGACCTGAAGCCAATTGCAAAAGCCATCGCCGCGGACCAGCGGCCGGTTTTCGTAGCCGCCAACAAGGTAGATCTGCTGGGAGATAAATCTCGTCTGCTGCCCTTTCTGGAAAGGCTGCATGAGTTGTGGCCGCGCGCAGAAATTTTTCCCTGTTCGGCCCTGCATGAAGATGGCCTGGTCGAGCTGATGAACGCGCTCAAAAAAGCCTTGCCTCAAGCAGAGGCCCAATTCCCGGAGGACCAGGTTTCAACCCTGCCCGTGCGCTTTATGGCCGCGGAGATTATCCGGGAAAAGCTCTTCCTCGCCTTGCGCCAGGAGCTTCCCTATGCCACGGCCGTGGATATCGAAGCGTGGAAGGAAGACCCCGAAAAGGGCATCACCTTTATCAACGCAGTTATTTTTGTTACCCGTCCCTCGCAGAAGGCCATTGTCATCGGCAAGGGCGGGCAGAATCTCAAACGCGTAGGCCAGGCTGCCCGCAAAGAAATCACAGAACTCCTGGAAACCAAGGTCCACCTCGAACTCTGGGTCAAAATCCGTGAAGATTGGCCCGAAGACCTCGGCTTTTTGCATGGCCTGGGCTTAGGAGAACAATAACGGTTTGGCCCGTACAACGCATATGCCAGGGTATCCCCGGTCCTAACACTCTCCCGGCGGGGGGGGCCGCCCGGTCCGGGTGCAGGCCATGGTTGCCGACCTCGGGAAAATTTGGGATAAGCCAGCGGAAGAGGACAATTTTCAAAAAGACCCACGAGAGGGGGATGCAGACCATGCCGCCTTTTCCGCCGCTTCTTGAAGCGGAGTTTTTACGCAAAAATCTTGACGCCGTGCTCGCGCGCATAGCCACGGCGGCCCGAGCTGCCGGACGCGCCCCCGAAGAAATTACTCTGGTCAGCGTGGCGAAATTCCACAGCGCGGAGGCTGTTGCCGCATTGGCCCGGCTCTGGCAACAAGGACTTAGGGGCGATAAACCGGCCGCGATAGGGGAAAACTATCTTCAAGAAGCCTTGGCCAAACGCGGGCAGGTTGAATTTCTCGCTCCGACAAATCCGGTGGAATGGCATTTTATCGGGCATTTACAAAGCCGTAAGGCCAAAAATATTCCCGGAAACTTTTGTTTGCTGCACACGCTGGATTCGGAAAAGCTGGCCTGCGTTCTGCAAAAATCTGTACGGGAAATACGGGATAACGGCGGGCCTGCCGGGATGCGCCAGCGGGTTTTGCTCCAGGTCAACATCGGACGAGAAGAACAAAAAGACGGCGTTCATCCTGAAGAAGCGGAAGGCCTGGCCGAGGTCGTCAGCGGCATGCCGGAACTGGCCTTGGAAGGGTTGATGTGCATCCCGCCCTTTGGCGCTGCCCCGGAGCTGAGCCGCCCCTATTTTGCCGCTCTGCGGGAACTGCGGGAGAAGATTGAGAATTCTCTGGGCATCGCTCTGCCGCAGCTTTCTATGGGGATGTCCCATGATCTTGAACTCGCCATAGCCGAAGGCGCCACTATCGTTCGGGTGGGCACGGATATTTTCGGCCGGCGGAAGACGCCCTCCCGCCCTGAATAAGCCGGCGCCCGAGGACATTTTTCCGATTACAAAGGACAGTCGAAAGGATAGTCTATGGATTTAGCAACAATACTCGGCATGGTCGTCTCCTTTTCCCTGATTACCCTTGCCTTGATGCTGGGCGGTTCCCCGATCATCTTTGTGGACGGCCCCTCCATGCTGATTGTCTTTGGCGGCACCATCGGAGCCACCCTGACTCACTACCCGTTGCCGGTAGTCCTCAGCGTCGGCAGGGTCATCAAAAAAACCCTGCTGGCCAAAACCCCGTCTTCCCAATCCATCATCGACCAGTTTATGGAGTATGCCAACCGGGCCCGGCGCGAAGGCATCCTCTCCCTGGAACAGGTGATTAACAACCTAGATAACGCTTATGTCCGCAAGGGTATGCAACTGACCGTAGACGGCCTGGAGCCCGACGCCATCCAGGGCATTCTGGAGGCGGAAATCAGCAGTACGGAAGCCCGCCACGGCACCGGCATCGACCTGATGGGCGCTCTGGCGTCCTATGCCCCGGCCTTGGGCATGATCGGCACGGTTATCGGCCTGGTGCAAATGCTCCAGACCATGGATGATCCCAGCAGCATCGGGCCGGCTATGGCCGTGGCCCTGATCACCACGTTTTACGGCGCCATTCTTGCGAACTTGGTCTTTCTGCCTTTGGTCGGCAAACTCAAGCAGCGCTCCAAAGATGAAATCCTCATCATGGAGATGCAAATGGAAGGCATTTTAGGTATTGCTCGGGGGGAAAACCCACGTATCATCGCCGAAAAGCTGTCCAGTTTCCAGCCGCCCAAGGAACGCAAAGCGGGCTAATGGGCAAAGGCCGCGCTAGAACCGCGCGGCGCTGCAAGAATAAAGGGAGCAGGTCATGGCTCGTAGGAAAAAAAGCGGAAGCGGAGACGGTGGGGATCCGGCCTGGCTGGTCACCTTTTCCGATCTCATGACCCTGCTGTTAACCTTTTTCGTGCTGCTGCTCTCCATGGCCGTCATTGACGAACGCCATAAACTGGTGGCCCTAGGGTCTGTTTCCACAGCGTTCGGCTTGGGCTCCAACCTGTTCAACCCTACCGCCAAGCAGAACAAACCTTCAAAGTTCGAGCCTGGGCCCATGGATAGCGGCGATCTGCAACCTATCAAGGATATGGTTTGGGATGAGGCCAACAAGGACCTCGATTTTCAGGAAAACCGCTATGTCCAGATTATTTCTATCAACGATGAACTGTTGTTTGAACCTGGCGGGGCCACACTGAGCGAAAAAGGTAAAAGTCTCTTGCAGGGTATGCTGCCTGTACTGCTGGAAATCCGGTATCCCTTGCTGGTAGCCGGCCACAGCGCCCCCCGGCGCGATGAAGAGGGGGCCGGTTACCAGGTTGATCTGGAGGGCTCGCAGCGTGATTCCACCTGGGGGCTTTCTTTGGCCCGAGCCCTTGAAGTGTACCGGTTTCTCAAAAACAGGGGCATGGCTACGGAACACCTCTCGGTTGAAGCCTTCGGCCAGTATCGACCGCGATATTCCAACGCCACCCCCGAGGGCAGGCAGCGCAACCGCCGGGTGGAGTTGGTTTTGGATAAGCGCAACGGCCCTATCGGGCCGGAATTGGCAAATCTGCGGGAGCCCCCTGTGCGCAAGCAAGGCTTTGAGTACCGGCGTTTTATTTTTCGTGATTTTTCCTTCTCCGCTCCTCCGGGGAATGAAGGCAGGCAGAGGCTGCGCTGATGGCCAGAAAAAAGAAAGAAGAAGAACCTGCAAGCGCGGCTTGGCTCGTCACGTTCTCCGATTTGATGACGTTGCTGCTGACTTTTTTTGTGCTTCTGCTCTCCATGTCTTCCATGGATAGAGTTATGATCACCCAAATCAGCGCCGTCACCCGGAGCCTGTCCATGATGGACCGCGCCAGTGGCGGCAAGGCTCCGGACAACATCAAGCTGGTGCTGGATCTGATCAGGGAGCCGACCAGCCTTCTCAACAAGCTGGATCGGATCAAGGATTTGCTCTTTCCCAACGACATCTTGCCACCGGAGATGAGTCCCGGTACACTCGATGAAAATTTGCAGGTTCTGGCTAATCCCGAAGGTCTGGTCATAGTTTTGACGGATGCCATCGTCTTCCGGCCCGGCGAAACCAGCTTGAGCGCAGAAGGCAAAAAGCTCTTGGATGCGGTGGCTCCTTTTCTGATGTACGCCGATTCCGATGTCGTCATCAGCGGGTACTCGGATTCCCGGCCGCCTCCGGGAACAGATCCCTACGCCACCTCGGCGCTGAGAGCTATGTCGGTTTTGGAATACTTCCTGCAACAAAAATTGCGGCCCCAGAGGTTTTCTCTCAGCGCTTACGGACCGGACAGGCCCATTGATACGGCTGATACCGAGGCGGCCAGAGCCCGAAACAGAAGAGTAGAGATACTTGTTAAGACAGTGCGGTATGTCGGGCAGTACCCTTAGGCAGCATTTCTCACTATCGTTCGCCCATGAAAATCCTCATGGTTCTCCCCGACAAAGAAGAGGAGAAAAGCAGGCGAAGGCATATTGGGTATGCACCAAGCCCGTTTTTTTCCGGCTGCCGCCGCTAAGGGAAAAAATGCGCTTTGGCAGTAGATAGGGGGAGACTGCCCCTAAGACTGAAAACGGTCCATGAGAAGGAGCATAACCATGGCTGATGACGATACCTCCCAAAAGGGGGGGAAACTGAAATGGATTTTGATACTTGTATTTGTTCTGCTTTTGGGCGGCGCCGCCGCAGGCGCCTGGTATTTCTTCTTAGGGGGCCCGAGCGGGCAGGATGCTGCCGGAGGGAATATCGAAACAAAGGTTGTGCCCCAGACCGAGGAAAAAAATCTGACGACCGCCACGTTGCCGACGTTCCTTGTCAACCTGGCAGATCCCCTCGGCAGGCGCTACATCAAGGCCACCATTCAAGTTGAGATCGCCAACCCCAAGGTGGCAGAAGAAATAACCCGGCAAATGCCTAAAATTCAGGATGCGGTTATCATGCTCCTTTCGAGCAAAACATATGCGGATCTCATGCCTACCGAGAGCAAAATTGCCCTGAAAACCGAGTTGGCGACCCGTTTGAACCAGGTTCTCGGCGGCCCTAAGATCAGTCGGATATTTTTTACCGAACTGGTAATTCAGTAACGCGCCCGACTTGCGGCGCCTGGAGAATAACGATGTCGAACCAACCGGATCAAGACGCTCTGGCCTCTGAATGGGCTGCGGCCCTGGGGGAGCAAGAAAATACCAAGGCCGGCGGCGAAGCTGCCATGACTGAAGAAGATCGTTTGGCCGCAGAGTGGGCCGCCGCGCTCGCCGATGACGAGCAGGCCGCGATAAAGGAAGAAAAGGTCCAAAGCAGTTTAGCTGCCCAAGCCAAAACTGCCGACTTTAAGGATCTGACCGAAGAATCCAAGGCCCCCCGAGTGGACAGCGCCAGACGCGAATTGGATTTCATTCTGGATATTCCCCTGGATGTTTCCGCCGAACTCGGCCGTACCCGGCTTATGATCAACGAACTCCTTCAACTCGGCCAAGGCTCGGTGGTGGAGTTGGATAAGCTGGCCGGGGAACCGTTGGAGGTCTATGTTAACGGCAAGCTGGTCGCCAGGGGCGAAGCCGTGGTTATCAACGAGAAATTCGGTGTTCGTCTTACGGATATCATCAGCCCTATTGAACGGGTTAAGCAGTTGGGCTAGGCATGAACGATTCCCATCTTCTGGCCTCGCTGGAAAACAGCGTTGCCGGCCTGGCGGGCAAAGCCGGGGAAGCAGCCCCCGGGCCCGGTTCCTTGGGCTTTGCGGGTCCGGGAGAATCCTCCTTTACCTGGGGGGGATATTTTCAGGCCATCGGCCTTCTGTTAGTTATTATCGCCGTTTTTTGGACGGCCCTGTTGGTGCTGCGCCGCCGGGGAGGAATCCCTATGTTGGGCATCATGAACAAAGATCTGGCCATTGAAAGCCGTCTTGCTCTGGGCCCCAGGAAATACCTGGCGGTGGTGCGTTATAATGATGAGCGCCTGCTCCTCGGCATCACGGATCACGCTATCTGCCTGATCACCCGGGAGGGCCCGGATGATCAGGGCATGCCGGCCCATGAACAGCTTGCTGATCCAAAGGGCGAAACCGGCACAAACCGGCGGGATACTGCTGAAACAACGTCTTCGGGGCCAAAGGCCGCCGGTAAAACCAAGAGCGGAGCAGCCTCTTTTGCGGCCGCGCTGTCCAGAGCGGACAATGAACCACACTCCTGAAACGCCGCAACGGCGAGCCCTTTTCCCGCGTATCGCGCCCCTGCTGATGGTCTTTGCCGGCCTGCTTCTGGCTATGGCCTTGCCCGATGCGGCACGGGCCGCCCAAGATATCGTTTTTCCTGATTTCCAACTTCAGTTCGGCGGGGGCACTACCGAACCGGAAAAGATATCCCTGACCCTGGAAATCCTGTTCCTGCTGACGGTGCTCTCCCTGGCTCCGGCCATTATACTGACCATCACCAGCTTTACCCGCATCATCATTGTTTTTCACTTTGCCCGCCAGGCCCTTTCCGTGCAGCAACTGCCGCCCAACCAGGTGCTGGCGAGTTTGGCCATCTTCATGACCTTTGCCATCATGTTCCCGGTGGGCAAAGCTATTAACGACGAGGCCTTACAGCCCTATCTTGAGGAGCGCATCGGGTTCACCGAGGCATTGCAACGTGCGGAAACGCCTATCCGGGGCTTTCTTTTCAAGCACACCAGGGAAAAGGATCTGTCGATTTTCTATTCCATCACCCGGATGGATCGTCCCAACACGCCCGAGGACGTGCCCACCCTGACCCTCTGTGCCGCTTTTATGATCAGCGAGTTGAAAACCGCTTTCATCATTGGTTTTCTCATCTATATTCCTTTCCTCATCCTGGATATGGTTGTTTCCAGCATCCTTCTGGCCATGGGCATGATGATGCTGCCGCCGATGATGGTCTCAACACCATTCAAGCTTCTGCTTTTTGTCATGGTAGACGGCTGGAACCTGCTGGTCGGCTCCCTGGTAAACAGTTTCTCATGATGAGGTTTGCGGCATGACTCCTGAATTCGTCATCGGCTTTGCGCGCCAATCCATTGAATTGACGCTGACGATTGCCCTGCCCATGCTGCTGGTAGGCCTGGCTGTGGGCCTTTTTGTCAGTATTTTCCAAGCCGCCACCCAGATTCAGGAAATGACCTTATCGTTTATTCCCAAAATTATCTCTATCTTCTTGGCCCTGCTGCTGGCCTTTCCTTGGATCATGGACAAACTGCTAACCTTTACCAGGGAAATTTTTCTCCATTTTCCTGAATACGTGCGCAATATCCCCATGTAGCCTTTCGATCCGGGCCGGGAAACCACCATGCATATCCACCGCACCAACGCCCAAGAGATATGGAAACGGGCCATAGCCGCCCGCCGTCTCAATCAGGGCCGCGGCCATGCCACGCCTTTGCGGGGCTGGCGTCGGATGCGGTTCAAAAGCTGGGCCTACTTTGCCAAAATGAAGGGAATGCACATAGAGGGCCCGGAAATTTACCCATTAGAGATACTCTGGTCTTTTGTGGGCTCATTTCTGGGCATCGGCATCTTGAGTTGGTGTAATTATACGCTCCTGGGCAGAACCGACCAAGTTTTGTTGCTGGGAACCTTCGGCGCTTCCGCCATGCTGCTTTTCGGCGCGCCCCAGGTGCCTTTTGCTCAACCGCGCAACGTCCTGGGAGGTCATGTCATCTCGGCGTTCTGTGGTATCGCCTGCGCGGCCGTCTTTGGGGCAGACTCCCCCCTGGCCGCTCCTGCGGCCGTAGCTACCTCCATCGCGGCCATGCACGCCAGTTGCACTCTGCACCCTCCAGGCGGCGGCACAGCCCTGCTGATGGTCACCGGCGGGCCGGAAATCACCGCCCTCGGCTTTACAGCGATCCTTTTTCCTGTGGCTTCGGGCGCGGCCGTTCTGATCATCACTGCCCTACTTATCAACAATCTTTCACGCCGCCGGCGCTACCCGATCTCCTGGTGGTAACAACCTGACGCCGTCAGCGGGCCAACCCCATGCCTGCTTGCACCATACGGCCTGCTTGTTCCGCCGCCTCTTCCAAAAGAGTATCCGCCTGTTCCAGGCATTCTTCCAAACGCATCGGACGGGAGGGCAGAGCCATAAGCGCGTCTATGCCATACTCCAGGACATCTGTTGCCCCCGGTCCCAAAGAACCGGAAAGACAGAGCACCGGCAGGCCGTACCGCTTGGCGACCCGGGCAACGCCTACCGGGGCCTTGCCGAAGACCGTCTGGAAATCGGTCCGACCTTCTCCGGTGATAACCAGGCGCGCCTTGGCAGCCAGAGCATCGAAACCGCTGAGTTCCAAGACCATGTCCACGCCGGAGCGCATGACAGCGTTGGTAAAAAAGAGCAGGGCTGCGCCAATGCCGCCGGCCGCCCCGGCCCCCGGCATTGTGGGCACCGCAGGCCTGCCCGTGGCCGCTGCCGCTACGGCTGCAAAACGTTCCAGGGCCGCATCCAAACGGCGGATCATGGCGGCATCAGCGCCTTTTTGCGGGCCATAGACCGCCGAAGCCCCGTTTGAACCGCAAAGGGGATTACGCACGTCCGAAGCCACATCAAGACGCAGGCCGGAAAGCCTGGGATCAAGCCCTGAAGCATCCAACCCGGCCAGCCGTTCCAGTCCCTCGGCCCCGGGGGGCACATCCCGGCCTGAAGCATCCAGAAAACGAACCCCAAGGGCGCGCAGAAAGCCTGCTCCGGCATCATTGGTAGCGCTGCCGCCAATGCCCAGGATAATACGGTTTACTCCGGCATCCAGGGCCGCTCGGACCAATTGGCCGGTACCGCAGGTACAGGCCCGCAAGGGATCGAGTTCTCCGGTTTGCAACAAGGGTAAGCCTGATGCGGCGGCCATTTCGATGACCGCAGTGCGGCCTCCCTCAACCACCCCCCAGGCGGCGGCAATATCCCTTCCGAGCGGATCGAGCACTGTTGTGGTACGGATTTCCCCGCCAAGCGAAAAGACCAGCGCGTCCACCGTTCCCTCGCCGCCGTCGGCAATGGGCAGAAGATCCGTTTGCGCTTGGGGAAAAACCCTGGCCAGACCGCGCTCTATGGCCCTGGCCGCCGCTACGGCGCTCAGGCTTCCCTTGAAGGAATCCGGCGCTATGATAATTCTCATAAAAAGGCTCCTTATCCATCGTGGGGAGGATCGTGTGCGGCATAACCGGTATTCCCCCCAGGCCGCGCGATCTTTCTCCATACCGGCAAAATTCCTTGGTGTCGATACGGCGGCAGGCAAGCGGTTCAGAACGGGATTACCGCATAGGGCATACGCGCTCTTGCGGCGCGCAGCGCCGCAATGCTCCCAGGCATCTGGCGGGCGCGCCTTTTTATAAAGAGCAACAATCGCGGCTGGCAAGAGCGGAACAAGGCTTTACCTCGCCTGGCGGAGAGGATATAGAAAGAGTTCCATTCCTCCACAGGGCGGCGTTCCGCCCGCATCCGGCGCATGGTCCCTTTCCGCCGGGTGATGATATCAGCCATGGTAACGGTCCGCGAGGGAAACACGGCGCCCCCGGCCCGACACGACGACCTGCCGAAGAGAACGCGCATGGCACTACAGACTACCCGCATCCCTTGGGGAGCGTTTTTTCTGGCTCTTTTGGGAGGCATTTTTTGTGGCCTGGAGGCCGGCCCCTGGCAGGAATTGTTGCCGTGCCCCGGCAGCGGTTGCCGTCTGTTCCGCGATGTTGCAATTCAGGGCATTTCCCTGTGGTGGTTCGGCCTGGCCGGATTCGCCGCCATAGCCCTGCTCTGCCTCTGGCGGCTGCGCCCACAGGCTTATTTTGCCGCCGCTGTCGGGCTTTTTCTGGATATTCTCTTACTTGTGCTGATGTTTTTTACTGCCCCGTGCATCAGTTGCCTGGGCGCAGCCTTGCTGTTTGCGCTGGTTTTCCTCTGCCTTCGTCGGCCTGATACAGGCAGCGCAGCCCGTTACGGTCAAGAGCGGCAGCGCCTCAACCCCTCCATTCTGTTTTTTGTCTGGCTGGTGCTGTTTCTTGCCAACATCGGGGCAGCGGCCAACGAAAAACTTGGGGCCTGGGCCATTGCCGGGAATGAAGATTCCCCGCGACGGGTCTATTTTTCCCCTTCCTGCCCGGCCTGCCGGGAGGCTGTACGGCATCTTGACGGCCAGGCCGCGTTTATCCCGCTGTTGGAACAGGAAGGAGACTTTGACGCCATCGCCCGGATGCAGGTGGGCCTCAAGGCGGGCGGCAGCGTTTTTGAAGCTTTGGAGCAGGCCAACACCGGTTCCGGCAAGGCCGATCTTTCCCTAATCGAGGCAACGCTGCTCAGAATCAGGCTCCTGCGCAACAAAGGCATCGTCATGGGGCTCGGTTTTGAACAGATTCCTTTGATCATGATCAACGGCATGCCCCGGTTGGAGAGCCCATCCTCAAGCCAGACACCGCCGGCCGCCTCCTTGCCTGCCGCCCTACCCCCCGCGGCCTTGCCGCCGGAACTGAACTTGCCGCTGGGCCAATGCGGCAACGCTATAGCTCCTTGCGATGCCGCGGCGCCCTGAGTCCTCCCCGGCGGAACCGGGAGCCCCAGGAAATTCCCTGCCTTGGCCTCCTCCGTATACCGTACGTTCCAGCAAACGGGCCCGCTATGCCCGGCTTCGTGTCCGGCCGGATCTGGGCCTGCAAATCATCATCCCGGCCGGTATACCCTCTGCCCATGTTCCGGCCATTCTGGAACGCCACAAGGACTGGGTCTGCAAAACCCTGCTCCGAGTCTGCGGCAGGGAAGCGTTTACTTCGCTCCCCCAAGCCGCGCCCCCAGTTCTGCCGAAGGAAGTCCGTCTGCATGGCGGCAGCGTGCTGTTGCCCCTTATCGTGACCGGACCTTCTCCCCTTCCCGGCTATCCCTGCTGGCGGGGGGAAAACCTTGTGAATAACGGCATGCCGGTCCGCCCCACGCCTTCCAATCCGGTTCATCTGCCTGCCCTGCCGTTACCAAAGGGGGAAAAGGCCCTGCCGTTTCTCCGGAGCTATCTCCATGGCTATGCCCGCCATACTCTGGGGAACAGCCTTTTTGAACTCGGGCGCAATGTGGGGCTTATGCCTTCCTCCGTGACCGTACGTCGCCAGAAAAGCCGTTGGGGAAGCTGCACTGTCAGAGGCAAACTCAATGTAAACCTCTGCCTGATCTTTCTCCCTCAGGCCCTCTGCCGCCATGTGCTGTTGCATGAACTCTGCCATTTGCGCCAGATGAACCACGGCCAGGAATTCTGGAAGCTGCTCTTTAGCCTGGAGCCTGACGCGCTCCGCTTCGATAAAAGCCTCCGCTCCGCCTGGAAATACGTACCCCCCTGGATCTGGAGCGACTGACGCTGCTCGCCCGGCCGCTATCAATCAGCCGCAGTTCAGACGCCGGCAAAGAAAACAGCGATCCTCCCCCTCCTCGCGCCTGCCGTACACCCTTCTTCTCGGCCGGACAGCCGCCCCAGGTCCATCAAGAAAAAAATCTCCATCTCCCAAGAACTGTACCGGAAATGATTATCATTTTTTCTGCCCCCGTTATTCTCCTAGTATCGTCCTATACATCGTCCGGTTCCGCTGCAAACGACAAGCAGAAGAACAGGGAGAGCACATGGAGCGGCCGTCCAGCGGACGGTCCGTTACAGGAGGTCACCATGGCAGAGAAAATAAAAGACGTTTCCGGCCGGCTCAAGGCCGAAGTAATAAAAGAGGTATTGATGGACACAGCCGTTGCCAACAACATTGCCCAACGTTGCGACATGCATCCGGAGCAGGTCAAAGCCTGGATTAACCAACTCATAGAGCACCTGGAGGCGATCGAGGGCGCAGAGCAAGATTTGAAAACCCCCGCGGGCGGGCAGTCAATGCCGCTGCTCAGCACCCGGGAAATCCGCTACCTGCTTTCCGGCCGCGAATTTCCTCCGCGAAAGCCACCTCTGAGGGCTTAACGCCCTTACGGCATTCCGTGCCGCGGATGAGGCGCAACGGAGCCCATCCCACAATGTCCGCCGTCGTTGCAACAATTTGCTTTGCAACGACGGCGTAGCATACTCTGCTGCACAGGAGTGCAGACGCTGATTATGCCCATAGTGACGCTTCATTGCACCGTAGACCATGCTCTTGGATGTAATGTTGCCGGTGCAAAAGCCCATCGGACTCCCAACCGCGTTCGATGCCTCCACTCCCCTCAGCTCTTTTTTTCAGCATAGGCGCAAGGAGAAAGACGCGGCATGTCCTCCTTACCAGGCAGGGTTCTTGTTACAGTATACCTTACTGATTTATATACTTATTTTAATTAATATAAAGATAGTAAATTTTATATACTTTTATATTTTCTCTTCAGAACTAAATATATCATTGTCATAGGTATACAATACT
>CATJOY010000013.1 GCA_949741925.1 uncultured Desulfovibrionaceae bacterium
TATCGTTCCTCTGGCCCGAAGGATACAACCGAGCCCCTCGAGAGCAAATGAAGGGGATGCCGTAATACACAGTCACCCCCTTCTGTGCATATGCCGCGTTGCGCTCGCGCTCCCGCGCTCGCCGCGCTGATGTTCGGCGCCGCGATGGGCAGCCTTCTGGATCAAGACCTCAGACCTGCTTCATGGCGAAGAGTTGGGGGCTACTTGTCCCCAAGGTCTCCGGCTGGGGAATGGTTCACCTATGCCTCTGATGAGCGATCAAGGCTGCATGTCAAACCCCGTTTGGGGGGTCCGGGGGTATGATACCCCCGGCGGGGCGTGGGGCGGAGCCCCACATCCGGATGGACTATTCAAACGCCTGAGGCAGAAAGAGCGACTCAACGTCGGTTTCATTGCGCATCATGCCGGTATCAAGCATGAAGCGCATATCGTCGCGCATGCTGGCGATATCTTCAGGAGCGCAGCGCTGGGTAAAGTGGGACCACCGGAAGAGCTGTTCGGCTTCCTCGATAGTGATGCCCTGGATTTTTGCCCCGAGGGCAATGGCTTCATCATGGTTGGCGGCAATCCAATTCCAGGCTTCGTCATGGGCTTTGATGACTGCGGCCAGTTCTTCGGGGCGGCTCTTGCTCAAGGCTTCTGAAGTGGCCATGACCAGCTTGGGAACAACCAGGCCGTCGGCGGTAGTCAGAACTCGAGCGCCTTCCTGGCGGGCTTTGATGACCATATTGGCGGCCAGCAGGGCAGCGTCGGCCCGGCCGCTGTGCAGAGCGGCAAAGGCGGCGGGAATATCCATCTGGATAAAGGCGACATCATCCATGCTCAGGCCTTCCTTGGCCAGGGCGGCGGCAAGCAGTTGATGGAGCACAGTGCCTTTGGGTCCGGCCACGGTTTTGCCTTTGAGTTCTTTGATGGAAGTAGCTCCGTCTTTTCGGGCGACAAGGGCGAAAACATCCACAGGCCGGGCAACGCCGGCGATGATCCGTACCGGGTTCCCCTCGCCGTTGGCCATGAGCACGGAGGTGGTGTTGATAACCCCGGCTACATCCAGATCGCCTGAGGCCAGGGCCAAGGCCTGTTTGGCCCCGGAGTCTATTTCCGGCCAGTTCACAGTGAGGCCGAGGGGATTGAGGCGTTTTTCCAGAAGACCGCGTTCTTTCATGACGATCATCTGGAGATTGAAGGGGGATTTTACATAGCTGATGTTCAGGATCTTGCCGGCGGCCCGGGCCGGTCCGGCGCTGAGCAGGAGCAGTGCGGCGAGAAAAAGAACAAGGCGTTTCATCGGGTATCCTCTGGGTTAAAGGTGGTGTGCAAATGGCGCATGATGGCGGTGCGGAGGCCGGGGCTATCTTCCCCGGGGCAATGACCGGCGGAAAGCCTGATGCTCCGGTCTTTGAGCAGCAGGATTTGATCAGCCAGGGCCAGGGCCTCGTTGATATCATGGGTTACAAAGAGGCAGGTGACGTTGTTTTGCCTGATAAGGGTTTTAAGCATGCTTTGCAGGTCAACGCGGGTTATGGCGTCAAGGGCGGCAAAGGGCTCATCCATAAGCAGGAAGGAGGGTTCTTTGAGCAGAGCGCGGGCAATGCCCACCCGTTGGGCCATGCCTCCGGAAAGCTCCCGGGGCATATGGTTTTGGATGCCGGAGAGTTGAACTTGGGCCAGGGCGTGAGCAATGCGTTCGTCACGGCGTGGCCGGGAGCTGCGGGAGCATCCGCGGGGCAGGGCCAGGGCCAGATTTTCGGCAACATCCAGCCAAGGCAGCAGGCGGGGTTCTTGAAAGACAACGGCGCTTGCGGCGGGATTGAGGAGAATTGTTCCGGCATCCGGGGGAATGAGCCCGGCGGCGATGCGCAGCAGCGTGGATTTGCCGCAGCCCGAAGGCCCCAGGAGGCAGGTGACGCCCCCGGGAACCAGACGGAGCGAAATATTTTCCAGGATGGGCCGAAGGGGCACAAAGGCTTTGCTGATGTTTTCCATGACCGGGAGCGTGGCCGCGCGCGGCGTTCCGGGAGAAGAGGCTGTTGCGGCGGGGATTGGGGCGCGGCAGGGGGCGATCATACGGCCAGCTCCGGGAAACGGCGGCGGAGGAGCCGGGCGCTCCCCCGGATGAACAGGGCATCCAGGCTCCAACCGATAAGGCCGATGGTCAGGATGCCGGAGAGCACTTCATCCGTGCGCAACATTTGTTGGGCGTCGATGATCATGTATCCGAGGCCGCTGGAAGCCGCGATCAGCTCGGCTCCGATAAGGGCGCGCCAACTGTAGCCGAAGGCCAGCCGCAGGCCGGTGATGATAGAGGGCGTAGCGCTAGGAATCACGATGCAGCGGATAAAGATCCGCGTGGGGAGGCGCAGACTGCGGGCGAGTTCGCGGTGTTCGGGGCTGATTCTGGCCAGCCCTTCGCAGGTATTCATAAAAATCGGAAAAAAGGAGGCCAGCACAATGATGGTCACCTGGGTAGCCCGGCCGATGCCCAGCCAGAGAATAAGCAGGGGAATCATGGCCAGGGGCGGGATCATGCGCAGCAGCCCCAGCGGCGCGGCCAAAAGATTTTTCAGGAACGAAAACCGGGTAACCAGAGCGGCGATGGAAAAGGCTGCCAGGCAGCTTAAGGAAAACCCGACGGCGATACGCGAGAGCGAAGCCCGGATATTGGTCGGCAGGACGCCGGATTGCCAGAGCTGTACGGTTGTCTCCCAAACAACGGCGGGGGAAGGCAGCAGGTAACGCGGGAAAAATCCTCCAGATGAGAGAAGATGCCAGCAGAAAAGGAGGAAAAGGGGCGTTGCCAGGGTGCGCAGGGTGGTCATGGGCTCCGCTCATGGTACGGGGGTGGCCGGGAATAGGCCCGGAACACCATTGATTATAATTTTCATTTTCATGGTGCAACAATTTTTTCCCCGGCTGGAGCCCGGGGCAGCGCCTTAGGCGGAGAAAGAGCCGGGGGCTGCTTGCCCCTAGCCCCCTGGCAAGGGAATGATCCCTTTGCGCCATCAAGAGGGGGATTGGGGCGATATCGGCGGCAACGGTGGGGCAGTATTGAGGCTGATGCGGAACCTCGGAACGAAGGGCGGCAAAGAGCGGTGTAAAGGCTTCCGGGGCAGGTTTGCAAAGCCCCGGAACCGGGCTTGCAGCGTATGGATCGCAGGCCGCACGAAAAAGGGAGAACCGAAACGGTTCTCTGAGCGGCGTTTATATCGTGACGCAAGGGCGCTGCCCGCTCCCTACGGAGGGGCAGCGTTCAAGCGATTACTCCTCGCTGGCGGCTGCTGTGCCGCGGCGCTCCCAGAGCTTCATGGAGCGCATTTTTTTACGACGCTCTCGCTGCAGCGATTTGCAGACCAGCGGCATACCCTTTTTATAACCGCAACGCTCGCGGTATTCTTCGGGGGTAAAGCCGTGCGAGGCAAGGTGTTTTTTAGTCAACAGTTTGAAGGATTTGCCGCATTCAACGCAGGTAATGGATTTTTCTTTAATCGCTTTGCGCGGATCAATTACGGCCCCTTCGCCATCTTCAAGCGGTACGGCACTTTCGCTTACGGCACGTATGCCGACAGAAAGCTTTCTCACCATAGTGGTAATTTCTTCTTCCGTCATTGTGCGAACGCTTGCTTGTGCCTTCACAATTTCCAGGGCTTCTTTGAGATAATTCTCCATAATGAATCCTTCTTTTAGAGCAGATCAACGGTACACGCGCCGTAGGCGTAACTGTTTGATGCGGCCCCTCCTGTGCCTCACCCTCCAGCCGTACTCGCTGCGCTTGTACGTTCAATTTTTCTTTTTGAAAAACTGTCACCTGCGCCTTCGGGGCGGGCGGCGCTTCTCGCCGCCGGAGCATTTCAACGTTATTCAAACGTGAAACGCTCTAGAGCATAACAATCGGTATAATTTTACCGTGCTATACATAGATATAAGGGAAACGTCAACTTTTTTCATATTCCTTTCAGAGAGAATAACTTCAGCGTGCTGTTGCTGAAAGGAAAAATACTCCCTTACGGTGGAGAGGCAAATATGCCCGCTGTACTACAGCTCCGCTTACTGTATTTTTATGCTTTCGCATGCGGGGAAATAGAGGGTAGCTAAGAAAGTTTTTCTTTCTTATGCTTCTGCCACAGCTTATATGGAATCATTATTTTCCCGGATCTCGCGTAAAATATATTTTTGAGTATCGGGAATTTGAAATGTGGCTGGCAAGCGGCGCTGGTTGTAGAAAAATTCTCAAAAATAAAGGGGGGCAATGATTTTAAGCGGCCTCCGGTTTTGTTCAGGCTTTTGAAGAAGAATTCGCTTCCCGAAGTCAAAGAAATTATCTCCGCGCTATAACAATAGGGGAATAATGTACTATGCCTTATTCTACCGAATACGGCGGTTTTTTTCCCGAATTGCGCCCTATTTTTCTCCAATTTAAAGCTCTACTCTCCGTTATCTACATCTATAGCCCATCCTATAGCATCTTTTTTGTTGGTCTATAGAGTAATTATAGAGCCTGACGTTATCCTTATCAGTATCTTCGAGGTGGATATGAGGCGGCACAACGCTCTCGTCAAGAGGGGTTTATGTTTTTTATACAGCAGGAGGGGAAGGAGGTACTCTATAGCAGACTACACCAGGGGACCGCCGCGGTCGGAGCGCATTGCAGTGCAGCGCCTCAGGTTGGTTGTGGCGTGTGATGCGGCTATACAGCAGGCCGGCAGGGTTCCTGATAGAGAATATCTTTGGAGGCGGGAGGCCTTTGGACGGCTTGCCGAGAATCTCCAGGCGGGGTAAACGAGCGGATGGGGGATGCCTTTTGGGTGTGCTGTCCGGTATATTGCGGCGGCCGTTTTTGTCTTGCTTATCCGTGCTCAACGTTACGACCTCGGAGGTTTTCCATGGTTTGGGGTATTGTTTCACGTGCCGCCTTGACGGCGTTTTTTGTTGCGGGCCTGGCGTGCCTTCATCCTGCTGTTTGCCGCGCGGCTTCTGCGCCGGTTGATCGGGGGGAATTTGCGGATCTTTTGCGCGAGACTCTGCGGGAACATCCTGATATTCTTCTGGATGTTTTGCGTGAGAACAGCATAGAGGTTTTGGAAGTTGCCCGGCAGGGTTCTCAGGCCGCTCAACTTCAGGGGCTGAGAGCCCGTTGGGCGGAAGAGCTGGCGGCCGCGCCCAAAAAGGTTTCCTACAGCCGGCCTATCAAGGGCAATAAAAACGCTCCTGTTACTCTTATTGCCTATTCGGATTATACCTGCCCTTACTGCGCCACGGCCAATATGGTTATTGAGCAGGTCATGGCCGCGCGTGAAGGCAAGGTGCGTTTTATTTTCAAAAACTATCCGCTCAAATCGCACCCGTTGGCCAGGCTTGCTTCAGAGTACGTTACTGCTGCTTTGCGCCAGAATGAAGCTAAGGGCTGGGCCTTGCACGACGCTATTTTTCAGAACCAACGCCGTTTTTTGGAAGAGGGGGAAGGGTTTTTGCGCTCCCAGGCCCTGGCCGAGGGCTTAAATATTCAAAAGCTCAGCGCGGATATGAAAAGCAAGGCTGTGAAAGCGATTGTTGATGAAGACATTGCCGAAGCAACCGCAATCAAGGCTACGGGCACGCCCTACCACTTGGTAAACAACCTCAGTGTTTCCGGCGCGGCTCCTCTGCCTTTCTTTCTTGAAGCAGTGGATATGGCTTTGGAGCAACCATCCGGGCGCTGATGCTGTGTGTGGGGCAAGGCCTGTGTTTGGGTAAAGCGTTAGGGCTGCTTGCCCCGCCCTATTGAAAGGCCGTTTGACAACATTACGAGGTCCAACCCTCTTGGTGGAGGAATGATTGCCTTGCGTCTCCAAGAGGGGGCGAGGGCGCTGTCATACTCGGGGGGGCCGGGATATTGCCGGCAGGGTGTAGGGACGCCCCCTACCGGCTGTTGAGGGCATCGCTGGAGAGGGTATAAAGAAGCTCTTTTTTTAAGGGGAGCTTGCAAACGATAAAGGAACTGTTGATGAAATGTTCACGCTGCAAGGAACCGGCGGTGGTAGCCCTGCCCAGCCACCATGCGGGATTTTGCGCCTCGTGTTTTCTTGATTTTTTTACTCGTCAGGTTGAGAAAGGGATTCGACGTTATAAGTTGTTCAGCCATGATGATTCCATCTTGGTTGCGGTATCCGGCGGCAAGGATTCTTTGGCTTTGATGCTGGAGCTTTCCCGATTGGGGTATAAGGTTACCGGCCTGCATATTGATCTTGGCATTCCGGGCTCTTCGGAAGCTGCGCGGGCTGTGGTGGAGCGGTTTTGCGAGCGGCACGGCCTTTCTTTGCTGGTTAAGGAGACGGCTGCTGAGGGGCTGGCTATTCCTTTGGTCAAGCAGCGCCTGAAACGGCCGGTCTGTTCGGTTTGCGGGAAGATCAAACGGTATTATTTTAATAAGATTGCTTTGGAGCAAGGCTTTACTGTTTTGGCTACGGGGCATAACCTGGATGATGAGATTGCCCGTCTTTTCAGCAATATTTTACGTTGGGACCGGGCGTATCTTGCGGATCAAGGGCCGCTTCTTTTGGCCGAGAAAGGATTTGCCCGTAAGGTGAAGCCTTTGTGGCGGCTTTCGGAATTTGAAACCGGCAATTATGCCTTTTTACGCGGCATTGAGTACCATACAGCTCCTTGCCCTTACAGTAAGGGGGCTTCTTTTACTACGCATAAGACCTTTTGGGCGGATCTTGAAGAAGCCATGCCCGGCCGCAAGCTGGATTTTTACCAGGGATTTCTTGAAAACGGCAGACCGGCTTTTCAGCAGGCTCCCGAAACCGGGGAAGAAAGCGTGCGCCCTTGCGATCTTTGTGGCTATCCTACATCGGCGGATATTTGCGGAGTCTGCCGCATCAAGGAAATGATGCGAGAACGTTGAGAATTGTTCTCCGGTCAATTTTTTTATTTGATTCCATCTTTGAAAAGGTGAATGGCCGCCTTTTGGCGAGGGGGCATAGGAACTCCATGCGCTTTATACCTATGCTTCATAGTTCACGAACTGAGATCGCGGTACAGGGCAGCACATTTCCCCCACCTGATGAGGATACCCAGCGCATCATATCCGGAGCGTATGCGCAACAAAGGAGGGAACCATGCTGTCTTCTGACTCCCTATCATACGAAGCTGTGAGGATAATAAGGCGAGAGCAACGGCCTTCTGTTCGTACAGAAAAAGAAGACCTCACACTCTCCGGGGCGTATGCGCTCAAATTGAAAGAAAGCTCGTCATATCCCGGCGGCGTCTGAAAGAACGCCGCGGGGATGGAGTCCTTTTTCTCGAAGCTGTGAGGGCCTTGAGGGCGGGAGCTTCATGCAGGGCGTCGCTTGGCCGCAGCTTGCTTGCTGCTGCGGCCAAGCGTCGTCCGA
>CATJOY010000014.1 GCA_949741925.1 uncultured Desulfovibrionaceae bacterium
CCGCGGGCCGCATATCCATCCAGATTCTCGGGATCAACTGTTTTCCCCTCCGGCAACAGCAGACGGCGAGGCAACCCCTGACTGAGGTTAAGAACAAGATCCCAACCAAAATCCCAGTCCCGGCCGTGCGGTGAACCAGGTCCGCTATCCCCGAGCCTGTCGCGCGCGGCCTCATCCAACGGTACAGTACGTCCCAAAAGAAAACGGCAGGCTTCCACCAGAAAACCACTACAATTGAGCCCCGCTGTTTTGAACAGGCGTGATCTTTCCGCAAACAAGGTAAAGCGTCCTTGCTCGTCGATTGCTCCGTCAGGGCGGTAAGCAACACCCGTCAGGGCACTCACCACGGAGTCAAGATCCTTGGCCCGGGCTAATGCCGGAAGCTCGTCAGGAATAGGCAGTTCCACACCGGAATCAACCAAGGGTATGAGGCCTGCGGTCGATGTTCCCGGAAAGACCGGCGCCAACATTGTCAGAAAAAGAAAAAAACAGAGTGTACGCTGAAGAATCATCACTGTTCCTTATCCAGCACCCATACGCTGGTGTTATGCCGCTTGCGTTCTGATGTTCATCCCGCATCGTTCGCCCTCATACGCCTCCGGATTCCCCCCTTCAGGCCTTCAATCGAGAGCCTGCCCTTCCGAAAAAAGCTCGACAACGCGGCGGGGGGCCCCTCAAAACAACGCAGTCAGGATGGAAATGAACAAGGTAAAGTAGAGCTGCCGGACGGCGTGGACTGTAGCCAAGGCCAGCCTATCATATCCGGTCATATCCAGGTCTTGAGAAATAGCCAGCATATCCGTAGTCCGGCCGGGCGCGGCGCTCATCCAACTGAGTTCTTTACTCCAGCCGTATAGCCTTCGGAGAATCCCGGCCGCCGCCAAACCCGTTCCCAGAATATATATAATGCTGAACACAAAGGGGGTCAGGCGACTCACAAGAAAACTTCCTATATCTGGAGTAATGCGGATGCCCAGCAGAAGCCCTGCCAGACACTGCGCCAAAACCCCCACGGAAACAGGAAACGAGATCTCCCCGGCCCGGGCCCAGGCCATGCGCGAGGCAGCGACCAGGATGAAAGCCCCCAGGAGCGATCCCAGAGGATGGTTGGTGAAACTACCGCAATACGCCCCAAGAGCAGCCGGACCGAACAGGATCAGGAAAGAAAGGGCATCGCTGCCGGGCCTGGCTGCATATTTTTTGCCGGGCGCTCGATTTTTTCCGTCGGGCATTCTGCTGCGGGCCAAAATGATAGGCGTAGCCACCAGAATACACAGCTGCCGCACCATATGGAGCAACATGACGGTGACGCCATCCCGTCCTGTGGCTCCTGCCAATACAATGACATCTTGAATTCTACCCGGCGTGGCGGCAAGGGCTGCGGTCAGCGGGTCAAAACGACTGAAATGCACCAGACAAAAGCAAAAGGGCACGGCAGCGGCGGTGAAAATACTGACCACAACCAATGAAGGCCGCCAGATGCCGAGTATTTCCCGCCAAAAGCGTCTATTCACGCACTGGCCGAGCATAGCCCCAAGCATTCCCTGGAGCAAAAACAACACCAAAGGGGGAAAATCATGAGGCAGATCCGCGAGATTGACGGTCAGAGCCGTGGCAATGGTTGCGCCCAGCAGGGAACCACCCGGAATACGCAAAGCATGACCGGCAAGACCTCCGCCGAGGGCTGCGGAAAGTATCCAGAACGCAGTGGGAACCATGAAACCTGCCTGTTCTCCCCGGGAGAATGCGCTGGAGCGTTCTTTTTCATAAACGAGAAACTGTTTGCCGATACCAACGACCGTGAGCGGGGGAGCTTGCCGCCTCCCTCCCGAAGGGGCGAAAAAGCCGTATCCTTACTAAGGATACGGCTGCCATTCGGTCCTCTGCAGATCAGGCCAAGGCTCCGGAAGTTTCAGCAAAAAGCGCGTCTGGCGTTGCGCAATCCGGGCAGGGCGCGTCTGATCACGGCTTCATCCACACAAAAGGCCAGCCGAAAATACCCCGGCCCGGCGAAACCGGAGCCCGGAACCGCCAACACGCGCTCTTCCATCAGGCGCTGAACAAAGGCTATATCATCACCACCCGGTGCTTTGGGGAAAAAGTAAAAGGCCCCACGCGGCATGAAAAAATCATAACCGGCTTCGCTCAACACCTCTGCCATAGCCGTGCGTCTGGCCGTATAAATAGAGGCATCCACCTGTGCGTCAAGGGCCGAGGCCATGATGTACTGGCCGATGACCGGTGGATTGACAAACCCCAGTACCCGATTAGAAAAAGTAAAGCCGGCGATGAGCTCTTCCTTACCCTGAAGCTGGGGATTGACCGCAAGATAGCCGATGCGCTCGCCGGGCAGGGAGAGATTTTTGGAAAACGAACTGGCTATGACGCTATACGGGTACAGCGGCAATAGAGAAGGAACAACCACGCCGTCATAAGTCAAAAAACGGTACGGTTCATCGGCGACCAAGAAAATGGGGCGGCCGTTCTCGCGGCTTTTACGCATCAGCAAAGCCGCCAGTTTTTCCAAATCTGCAAGGGGGTAGACCTGGCCGGTGGGATTGTTGGGAGAGTTGATGATTACGGCTCGAGTTTTAGGGCCTATCCCCTTCTCCAAAGCATCGAAATCCAAATCAAAGGTTTCCGGCCTGGAGGGAATAGCCGTCAACGTCGCTCCATGATTACGGGCATAGAAGCCGTACTCCACAAAATACGGAGCAATGGCCGCCACTTCATCACCGGGCTCGACAACCGTGTGGAAAAGGACATTCAGGGCGCCGGCCGCTCCACACGTCAACAGCACATCATCACCGGTCAAGGCTATGCCTTGTTCCCGAGAAACCTGCCCGGCCACCTGGTCCCTAGCCCAAGGAAAACCGCCGTTCGGCATGTATCCGAAGGCAAAAGGCTCGGCAGCTTGAGCCAATACGCCCTTGAGCGCCTCCCCAACCTTACCTGGCGCAGGTAAATCCGGATTGCCCAAGCTGAAATCGCAAACAGCTTCCTCACCATATCGGGCTTTCAAGGCCGATCCGGCTTCAAACATGCGGCGTATCCAGGAGGCTCCGCTCAGTTGAGCGGCAATCTCCCCGGCAACAAGCTGTGTAGACGGCATACTCCCCCCTTTTAGGAAGCGCGAATCCGCCGACGCGGCGCGGCAGATTCCTGTTGTTTTGGCTGCCGCTTTTCCGGCTGGAAGGCAGGCAACGCATTATACAGCGCCCAAAACGACGGGGCGATTTCCGTAACCAGGCCTGGGTTTCCCAGGCTCAAATGCCGTTTGCAGTAAGCGCATAGTGCAAAGGCCAGAGTCCACCAAAAGCTGGAACTTGTCCAAGGCCCTTCTCCCACAGGCGTCGCGGCAGCCCGCACGAAGCCGGCGTCGTCAATTTCCAACCCCAGTCGCTCATAAAAACTCTCGGCCACCTCTCGGTCAGCCACAGGCGCCCGCAGGCTCTCCGCAGCTCCTGTCAGCAGCGATAAAGCGGTAAAAGCATGGGCCAGGGGGATAAGATCGGCGTGGAAACACGCCGCATCTTCATAGCTGAAGGCCTTCCCTGAAGAATTCTCCGCATCGGCGGTTATACTTTCCGCATCAATGCTCACTGCCACATGTGCCCCGCGCAAAAGAGCTTCAGCCCGAACAGCCGCAGAGCGTTGCGCGGGCCATGTCCCCCGCAGAGAAAGCCGGCCTCCGGCAAAGGCCGGCAAGGCCAAAAGATAGGCATTAAAAACAGGATCCAGGCTCAGGTGAACATCCGGCGCGGAGCACGGGGTTTCGCTCTCCTCCGGTTCCTGAGACGGAGCCGGACGGCATACGGAAAAAAGGTTGTCACGCCAGCTCACGGCAATGCCGAAATCCTTAAAAATCGGCTCCAGGAGCCCTAAAACACGATCCATGAACCCGGGAGATACGCTGCTGACATCAAATGCCACCGCTGTAGGCCAGGTTGCGGCGGCAGTCAATAACGCCAACAAAGTAGTTATATCCATATCGCCCGGGAGGGTCACTCTGGACGGAAGATTGCCGGAAGACTCAAGATAGGCGGGCAACCCTTTGCTCTGAGGGAGATTATGGGCCAATCGGGCCCCAAGTACCGGCATAAACCGCCGTAGCCCGGTCAGGTCAGCCACTTTCAGGCCGGCACCGCCGGTAAAACGGGTCTTGCCGGTATCGCCGGCTGCCATAAAAACTAGCAAATGCAAAGAAAAAAGACTATCCCCCGCATAACAGACCTTATCCGGAAACGATACCCCCTCCCCTCCTGCATGGTGCAATCTGGAGGCTTCGGGCCAATTTCCCGTCCAGGAAAAGTGCGCGCCGCAGTGGTTTAGGGTTTTGACAAAATTAACCAAGGCATCGCCAAGCACAACTCCCGGAAAACTCATGGCCCTGCCCTGCGCCGCAGCGAGCGCCGCGCACAAATATACGCCAATAAGATCTACCGGGCCTGGCATCGCCAAATTCAAAGGTTTTTTCTGGGGCGACAAGATAAAACCCCGTAGGGTTTCAGCTTCTTTTGCCGTGCTGACCTGGATTTCCTGAAGCAAGGAGAAAAGCTGACGGGTGAAACGCGGATCCCGACTGAAACGGGCCGCATTTTTCTCCCAGGAGGATCGCACTTCCTTTTCCGCCTTAACCGCCTGCAAGCCGGAGGCATGATCCTTGCCGCCGCGCAGGCGCTTGAGCATAGTTGTGCGGCGGACCAGAAGTTTCATCAGGTCAACATCTATTTTCATAAGTGTTTGGGCAAGCTCAGCGGCACTGCGCTCTCGCGGGCCCTCATCATGGGCGGTCATATCCGCATTCTGACCGCTTTTGCCAAGGCCGGACCGACGGCTTGACCCTGAATGATTGTATTCCTGTGGCATAGGTATTTCCGTAATAATATAACCGTCGCAGCCAAGCTGCGCCAAATCGTTCAAAAAAAGCCCCGGCAATACCCGGCCCGGGCCATGGGTCCCCAAAGACGTCGCGTCCGACGGCTCGCAGAGAAGACATATCCCGGCCTGAGTCGGGATATCTACGAGCGGCAGCGCGATTGAGAGTTCTAGCCTGAAACGCAGGGCTGAGCAAGCACAATGACCCCGGGAATAGCCGTGAGGGCAATCTCTACCAACATTTTCAGAAACCCGCCGGATCGTATGGAGCCACCCGCAGTAATCTGCATCCGCGGCTTCGGGCCCCGCAAAAAACCTGAACAACGAAAAAAATGGTACCTGAAAAAATAGACAATGCGTACTGATAGTATTCCAAGCACCCACAGGCGGGATAAACAGAGTCGGCCTTGTGCACATGGTTACAGCAGTATAGTCGTACTAAGGGAAAGCTATTGCCCTACCTCTATTTATTATTTAAAAGTATGCCGATTGGCCGCAGGATGAAGGAGAGCCCTTTTGCAGGATAGAGCACCGTATCTTGCTTGAGGCAAGACACGTATTTTCAGGCACAAGCAACCGATGCAACAAAGGAAAGAGACATGGAAATAGCCCCTCACATGGAATGGTTCACAATACGCGGCTATGAAGTTGATGCCGACAATCGTTTAACTATTCAGAGCTTATGTAACTACTATCAGGAAGCCGCGGGAATACATGCCGCAGCCCTGGGTTTATCCATTGAAAAGCTGCATTCGGAGGGGGTGACCTGGGTCCTGTTCCGCATGCAGATGGAGATCGGCAGACTTCCTGCCGCCATGGAACGTGTTGTTGTGGAAACATGGCCTGTAGGTGTGGAAGGCCTGCAATACCGACGCGATTTCCTGGCTCGTGATGACCGGGGGGAGATCGTGGGCAAAGCCGTCACCCACTGGGTCGTGGTGTCTCTGGAAAGCCGCCGGGTTGTCCGGGTGCCGCAATGTATCAGCGATGTACGCCTGGAGTTTCCGCGTACGGTTATGCCCGCTTCAGACGTTAAACTCCAGCCCCTTGATGATGAGGATACAGTGTGCCGTTTCAGAGCGCGCTTGGGAGATATGGATAGAAACCGCCATGTCAACAACGTGCGCTATCTGGACTGGATTCTTGAATGCGTGCCGGAGAATGTACGCCGTGAGAAAACGCTTTCATCCATGGATATCTGTTACAAGGCGGAATCCCGCCAAGGCGACCGGATTTCCGCACGCATCCGAGCTGCTGCAGCCCTCCCGGATGAGGCCGATTCCCTGAAATTTATTCACTGCCTTGCCCTCCAGGAGGACAACAAGGAAGTAGCTCGGGCCCGCAGCGTCTGGCAGGCTCGCGGTTGATATGGCTATAAAGTCGGCGCTTCGGGCATAAGACCACGGAAAAATGAAACCCGGACGGAGGTAATAAGGTGGGGCTCTCTGTATGTGCACAGGAGCCAACCTTACGGCATGCCAGGGCAGCCAAGCGGTGCAGACATTTGATCTTGGTTTTTCTCTTGCAAAACACTCTCGCGGCCTTGAGGCGTGACGTTCGCCAAGACCGCGATTCGATCGATCAAGAGAAAAAGTACAAAAAATACCCTATTGCTCGCGGTCTTTTTCTCCGTCAAAATCAAATGGCGATGCTTCGCCTTCCATATCCAGGGTCTCTACCTTTTCGGCAAGCCAATCCAAAATATCTCGGGCCGTATGGTAATTCAGTATAACCTTGGAGTGAATGTGCCGGGTAATGATTTTTATATTGTTCTCCTGCGGTGACATTTCATGACCGAAGCTGCCGTCCGCGGCAACAAGTCGCTCTGAATAGGGGGGAAGTTTATCGCTTTCAGTGTAAAAATTAATTTCCACTTCTCCCTGGGAATTAATCCCCCCCCAGACACCGTGGGCATATTGCGGCGTAATGCCGGGGGTCTGCTCATATTCGTAGCGTATACGCAGAGGGAATGTATCATACTCCATGAGTTCTCCTCCTCGGGCGCGGTATTCCTCGATCAGTGCCCATTGGAAATTTCCGATTGCCGCAGCTTTTCCGCCTACGGGAATTGTGCGGACCGCAGAAACGATGTTTCGCAAAAGCGGGCATTGTCTCGGTAACGAATCGTGTCGCCATGGAATGGGTTGAACCGTTCTCCCGGAAAATTCCAGCCATGCGTAAAAAATATGCAGCCATCCTCAGGTTATAGAACACTAACGGCAAATTCTGCTATATACTGACAGCCACCAAGGAACCGCCGCGCGCCTCCGGATAGTTCAGCGGCGAAACACGCGTACCAAAACCCCGGTTGTTATCAACATGCTGGCCGAGCCGCAATCTTGCCGGAAACGCAGCCGCATGCCTTTCTATCCCCCGCTCTATTAAATCCTCGCCCTGAGCAACAACATCGTCAAGCAGCGACGTATAAGGAGGCGGCACATACAGGGGTTCGGTACGGATATCCCGCTCGAAGCGGGGCTCCGGCAAATAGGGACTGCCGGGAGGATAGCGTTCGCTGACGAGCTCATCGAGACGTATAGACATTTTTTGTTCCTCTTTATTTCGCGGCGCGACGCTTTATCAAACAACGTACCGTACGTACATAAAAAACTTGAGCCTCGAAGTAAAGACAAGGCACGCATTGGCATAGGGCCGCTTTGCAATGAATGTTCTCCAAAGGGCGAGCACTACTTCCCCTCAGGAACTATGATCCCTCACGGATTCCGGGGCCCCACAGGCGGCGGCTCGGCACGTACCGTCGAGGGTATGGAGGGTGTTGGTGAAGCATTCCTCTGGTGGAGGTCGAGGCGAGCAGCCGGCAAAATTTTACCCTGCCTGCTCTCCGCGCATCTTGACGCAAACCCCACTTATACAGCAATGTCACCGAAAAAAATAAGGAGTCTCTCCCATGTCCCACCAAACCAATACCGCGCTGTATTTTGACATGGAGCTATTTCTTCATAATGCCCGGGAGACTCGCATCCAGGGACAAGAGTTAGAGTTGCTGCTCACCCGCTGGGCGGACTGGCTCCCTTCCCTACATATCCAGAAGCTTCCCGAACCGGGCGTTCTGGCAGTCTGGCTGGATGAATCCGTGGAAAAGGCGGTTGATGACGCCTGGAAGGAGTCGCCTTCTCGAAGCTTCATGCTCAATGCTCTGGCCCAGACGATGTGCATGTGTGCCGTCCACGAAGCAATCCCGGAGATAGAGGATGCCGGTTGCGCCCCTTCTCCGCTTTTTTCCGTTTCCCTCGGCAACGCGCTTAACCGAGCCGGACTCCCCTGCGCCCCGGACGGCCTGACCGTGGCCAGACGCTACGCCGTGATCACGCCGTATCCATTTAAAGGAGGCTGCGAAATATGTGCTCTCCAAGGAAACTGCCCGCAACAAAAGTCCGATAAAAACTTTTCTGTGACGTTGCCGGGACATGAACAATAAAAAACCGGGATAAGCCCGGTGTTGCAATAACCAGTCAAGCCCGGAGAGAGCCCCATGTAAGCTACAAGCCGCCCCTTTCCACAGGCATTGCAACGGGGCTCCCTGCCTGCCCCCTGCTGCTCAGGCACAGGCAGAAACTATATTCCCGCCACAAGTACCCTCAAAAAAATCCCAACGCAGAAATACTTTTTTGTACAGAGTCAAATAACCCAACCCTGAAATAGGGGAAGCAAGAAGCAATAAAAAGCCCGGCAAAATTCGATTTTGCCGGGCACTCTGTAAATCTATTGCGAAAGAGAGGTAGTTCTTCTGCTATTGCTGGGCCGCGGGCAATTCCTCGGGCTTAAGAGGCTCAAAGGTGACCGCCTTGGCATTCATTTCCTCAATGACTTTATCTGTCACGTCCGCTTCAGGGCTAACGTTTAAGGCTACATCCGAAGGAAGCAAAAGCTGGATATTGTGCTTGGCGAGCACAGCGGCGCGGGCTTCTTCATAGGCGCTGTTGAGCTTTGTTACCACCTGCTGCTGCTCGGCCGCAAAACGCTGTTGCATAACAACAAGTTCCTGCTGAAATTTTTCCTGGGCAGCTTTTTTATCACGGGCAGTTTCGCCATCCTTTTGCAAGGTGATGATTTGCGCTTCCAGTTCTTTGCTGAGATTTTCGAGATAGGAAATACCCTCCTGCCCGGGGGTGCTGTTTTTATACACCAAATCGGTGTTTACCACCGCCACCCGGGGCGCCTTGGATTGCTGGCATCCAACAGCAAAAAGACAGACAGCCATAAGGAGAACAAGGCTTGTGCGTTTCATTGATGGCTCCATATAGGTTACACATAAAGGGGAAAAGTCCCCGCTTGACATTCGCCGCGATTCAGTGTGCTGAAGCCGGGGGCTCCCGGCTTCAGCACAACGATATGTCATATCCTGTTTACCACAAGGAAACAAGTATTTGCAGCGAGCCTCAGGCGACTGAGTTCAATAAAAAAGCGTACCGTTGCCCTACGGTGGTCATAACCTGCCTGCGGCAGAAACAATGTGAGGCGCAGCAACCCCATGCCTCTGAACGCTGACAAAAAGGCAACAAGGCAAACTAAAATTTACCGTTCACGGGTATCTTTGCCGTACCTGACGCAATACCCTCGGCCGGAGAGATCGTTGCGCTCCGGCCCCCGCGCGCCAGCCAACTTATTGAATATCCTTATTAAAAGGAGCAAGTATCCGACGTATTTCCGGATCATCGGAGTACTCCACCCCCAAAGGCACATCCCGCGCCCTAAAGTTTATGCCTTCCAGCCACGTCAATGGCTGCATAGGCTGGGGCCATTGGAGGAAATCAATAACCACCAAGCCTCGCCCGGCGCTTTCGGCCCGGGCCCAGAGCAGCCCCGGCGGGAAAACCTGCCCGGGAACGCCACTGCCCGAACCGCCTCCTAAAAGGAGGTGGGCTTCTCCCTGAAACCTTAAGGCAATCTCGCTCTCCGCCTGCAACCCCCAAGGAGAGACAGCAATAACCAAGTCCACCCGCCCCTGCAAACTGCGCAGGGCGGTCAAAGCTTCGTCAATTTGCTCATCCGTAGGCTCTGCCCACCGGGTCGTTCCGTAAGGCAGCAAGGCAACCCCCAACCGCTTCTCGGCAATGACAAATTCGCGCACAACGGGTTCAGCGCCTACCAAAACGCCGGAGGCCGGCAACGCG
Source organism: uncultured Desulfovibrionaceae bacterium (assembly GCA_949741925.1). GTDB lineage: Bacteria > Desulfobacterota > Desulfovibrionia > Desulfovibrionales > Desulfovibrionaceae > JAJDHY01. The sequence continues at coordinate 10,014 of CATJOY010000014.1, forward strand.
CCGCCGTTGTTCCTGAACCAGACTTCAGCTTTCGGAGAAACATACAGGCAATCGTATCGCAAATACGCGGCAAGGTCGCGCTGTACCTGAGCCATTACAGCGTGATCAAAATCCTTTTCCATCCCAAAAATACGGTCTTGCAGGAATTCACCGGGGCCTGCCAAAACCAATGCGGGAATGCCCTCATTACGCAAGGAGGCAAGTGCGGCAGCCCGCCGGGCCATACCGCCATAAGTAAAATTGCTTCAGGTGGGACAAGGATGCAGATATCCCCTGGTTTCCGCACAATAAATAACACGAAAAACAGGGGAGGAGGAAAACGCTGCAACACAATCCGGCGGCGATAGCAAAAAACAGAGCACTCCGGCCAGAATCTGCAAAAAAAGGCCTAAAAGAGACGCCACGCTACCCCCTCCCAAAAGCGCGCCCGGGAACTCATAGTCCCATCTCCCCGCAAGTGCCGAACGCGGCATTACTCTTCGTTCAAATAATCCTTAAGTTCCTTGCCGGCACGAAAAAAGGGCAAGCGCTTGGGAGCCACGCTGACCGTTTGGCCTGTCTTAGGGTTACGCCCCGTGTAGCCTTCGTACTGCTTCAGCTTGAAACTGCCCAGCCCCCGGATTTCCACCCGGTTATCTTCAGACAAAGATTGCTTCATACTCTCAAAAAAGGTGTTGACCACTACCGAGGCTTCTTCAACGGGGAGAACACACTCATCAGACAAGGCCTTGATCAATTCGCTTTTGTTCATACCCGACTCCCTTTTTGAGGACATGAAAGATACTGCACAATACCACTATAATTTTACATAACAATAAACGGTTTGCAAGAAATATTGATATATCGGGTATGGAGAGGCTGCGTGTATTCCATGGTAAAAATTCAACGATAAGAAAAAACAGTCAGACCCCCATACGCCTCTCGGGCTTACGCAAGGCAATCCCTGGGGTGAGTCTGCGGGCCATTTCGCCGTGGAGCTTATGTATCCGCGCGGCAATGGCGGCCAAATCCTTGGCAGCCGGGGCATCAGGCGCATACCGCAGCAATGGTTTCTGTTGGCGCACCGCTTCAGTTAATTGCTCATCGCTGCGAACAATGCCAAGCTGTAAGGGCCTGAATGATAAAAATTTTTCGCAGGAAGCGGCCAATCTCAGATATGCGGATTCGCCTTCCTTCACGGAGTCAGCTTGGTTAATCAGCACAAAAAAATCCCTAATCCCATAGGAAGAGGCGAGTACTTTCATCACGGCGTAGCCATCGGTAAGAGAGGTTGGCTCAGGCGTGACCACAACCACCCGCAAAGCTGCCATGGCGGAAAAAAGCTGTACCGAACCGCCGATCCCGGCCCCGGCATCCATAAAAAGATACTTAAACTCTGCAGCAAAGGGGTTCAAACGCTCCAGAAAAAGCGATTGCAGTGCGGGTTCCGAATCGCCCAGGCTATAAGAACCCGAAGCCGCCGGAATCAAGGAGAGATGCGTATCTATTTGCAGGGCTACCCTGGAGGCGGGTACATCCCCCTCAAGCAAATTCTCAACGGTTTCCTCAGTGCTGATGCCCAAAAGTACATCCAGGCTAGCCAAACCCAGATCACAGTCCAGCAACAGAACCTTGTGCTGCATGGTATTGAGCGCATAGGCCAAGTTCAAGGCGATATTGCTTTTGCCTACGCCTCCTTTGCCGCTGATCACCGCCACGCTAAGCGTGCTATTCATTGCCGACCGCCATCATATAAACTCCTCGCCGGAGGGCTCGATGTTCAGGGAAAACAGGAATTTCTTTTCATCCGCGCGGACCAAAGCGGGGTTTTCGGACAAGGCGCGCCCGGGGCCGGATACGGCTACACGATTCCTTCCGTTCCGCTTCGCCTCACAGAGGGCTTCATCGGCCTTCGCCAAAAGTTCTTCGCCAGTCATGGAATCAAGGTGGAAAATGGCCGTGGCCACCCCCGCGGAAAAGGGCGCCGTAAAAACCTCTCCTCCCTGTCCGACAAACTCCTCCTTCCGAAAAGATTCCAGAATACGCCGAGCCATGGATTGGGCCCGCCAGACCGAAGCCCCGGGCAGAATGAGGCAGAACTCTTCCCCACCAATACGCGCGGCCACATCATAGGACCGGACCGAGTTCATAAGAAGTTTTCCGAGCCTGGCAAGAACCATATCCCCGGCAGCCTGGCCGTAAGCATCATTGACTGTTTTGAAATGGTCCATATCCACCATGATCAAGCTGACTTCAGTCTGCGTTCTGCCCGCGCGCTCTATTTCCAAAGTCAACTGGCGCTCAAAGCTGTGTCGGTTGGCAAGCCCGGTCAAGGCGTCATGATCCCGCTGATACACCAACTTCTCAATGGTTTCATGCAAGGCTTTGATTGCCGTGCCCTCTCGATAATCAAGGGGAAGAAACAGCCAACCCTCCTTGGAAAACTGAGGAACAAGCCGTATCCATTCATGCGGAGCAACATTATCCAAAATGCGGATCAGGGCAAGCTGCTGCCCCGCGTTCTCCACATCCGGAACATCAGCGCGCAATGAGGCGAGCACCCGCTCCAATTCATGGAGCAGATCTTCGGAAAAGCCGCCGGTATCGGTGGCGTCAGGCCGCGTTTCGTTGTGCATGGCGGTACAGAAGCTGATCCCTGATAAAAGCATCAAGCGAACCATTCAAAACGGCATCCACATCACCATTCTCTGTGCCGGTCCGGTGATCCTTGACCAATCGGTACGGCTGCAAGGTATAGGTGCGGATCTGGCTGCCAAAGTTAATGGCATCCTTATCCTGATACTGGCTCTTACGCTCATCTTCGAGCTTGCGCAATTCCCGCTCATACAACCTGGAACGCAGAATTTTCATAGCCGTATCACGATTGTGATGTTGTGATTTCTCATTCTGGCATTGTACCACAATACCTGAGGGCAGGTGGGTAATGCGCACCGCCGAGTTGGTTTTGTTGACATGCTGCCCCCCTGCCCCGCTGGCTCGGAAAACATCGATTCTCAGATCTGCCTCATTGATATCGATCTGGATATCCTGTCCCACGTCCGGCAGCACATCAACAGAGGCAAAGGAAGTATGCCTCCTGCCCGAAGAATCAAAGGGGGAGATGCGAATCAGACGATGAATGCCCTTTTCCCCCCGCAAAAGCCCATAAGCATTCGGCCCTTTGATACTGAGGGTTACGCTTTTGAGCCCGGCCTCGTCTCCGGCAAGGTAATCCAACTGCTCGGCGGCAAAACTGTTTTGATCAGCCCACCGAAGATACATACGCAACAGCATTGCGGCCCAATCCTGGGCTTCGGTTCCCCCCGCCCCGGGATGTATTTCCAAAATGGCGTCCTGCTGGTTTTCCCGGCCCGAAAGCAGCATATTCAATTCGGCCTGAACCAGGGATTTTTCCAAGGCATCGAGGGAATCATTGAAAGAAGGCAAGGTCTCGCTCCAGGAATCCTCATCCTCGGCGAGTTCTTGCCACTCGAGCATATCGTTCCTCAAAGCCTGGAGGCGAGCGTAACGATCCCGTTCATTTTCAAGACGGCTCTTCTCCTGGAGTACCGGCGTCAGAAAATCAGGATTATCCCAAGCTCCCGGAGCAGCAAGCTGCTTTTCAATTTCTTCAAGCCGCCGATCACGCGCTGTGTGGTCAAAGACGCCCCCAAAGAGTTTCAAATTGTAAAGAAAGCGCCGCCGAGCGGGAACGGAGTTCAGGTAAATGATACATAGTAAATCCGTCGCAATATGGTTATCAGCCGTGCTACGCACGACAGGAATCAAAAAAAACTCCACCGGGCGCTGGAGGCAACGTAGCCCCTGAATAGACAGCAATCATATCAGCAGGGAATTTTCCGGCCACGAACCAGACAGACCAGCGCCACGGTAATAGGCAGCAATTGCAGCAACCAATCCAGATACGGAGCCCAATAAAAGTACCAGGTCTTCCCATTCAGCAGCAGAGCTTCGCCCGTGATCACCTCGGCCCTGAACAGGCCCCCGCGGGCCAGAATACGCCCCTGACTGTCAATAACGGCGCTGATGCCGGTATTTGTAGCTCGTACGGTAAACCTGCCCTGCTCCACCGAACGCATAGCAGTAAGCTGCACATGCTGCTCCGGCGCCGCTGTACGGCTAAACCAGGCGTCATTGCTGATATTGACAAAAATATTCGCGCCAAGGGCAACACGCTCTCGCGCAAGGCCGGGAAAGATCGCCTCATAGCAAATAAGCGGCCCCAGGGCAAGCCCGTCACGATTGAGCAATCCGGCTTTGCCCGGCGTGAAATCCATCCCCTGCATCAGGTATTCAATAAAGGGAATCTGCAGCCCCAAGGGAACATATTCACCAAAGGGCACCAAATGGACTTTATCATAATATTGCAATGAAAAGGATTCATGCGCATACAGCCACAGCCGGTTATGCCAGGTTTCACCAGCCTTGGCGTCATAGAGCTTGCCCGGAGCGCCAAAAGCCAGATCCACTTTCCAGCGAGATGCAAACGCGGTAAGGCGCTCGGCATAGGCCGGATTTTCTTCCAGATAGAACGGCATAGCGGTTTCTGGCCAAACCAGTAGGTCAACTTTGGCAGCCACACCGCCCAAAGCGGGGTTAACCGCGCGCTCCGAAAGCGTCAGATAACGGTTCAGGGTATTTTCCTGGTAACGAGGTTCCCATTTCTGAAACTGATTGATATTCCCCTGCACCAATCCTACCCGCAGCTTTTGGGCCGAAGGATAGGGGCTGCTCAACTGATGGACGCCGTAGCCGTAAAGACCGGCCAGAACAGCCACAGCCAACCACAGCGAAACCAAGCGTGGCCTTCGTGGCACAGGGGGGGAAAATCTCCCGGTGTAGCGCAACGGAGCTGCCTCAACCAGCAGTGCAGTGATGCACACATAAATAGCTGAAAGTCCCGTTGCGCCGAACAGAGAGGCGCCCTGCGCCCAGACCGGCCAGGTGACAAAGGCTGTAGACAGGGAGGGCCAGGGAAAGCCCGTGAAAAGCCAACCGCGCAGAATCTCTAGCCCTCCCCAAGTCATCCCGGCCATAAGGCAGACCAACAGCGGCGGCAGATGGCTGCGGTATAGACGCAACAACAGGACAAACAGCGCCGGATACAACCCCACATACGCGCCAAGAGCCACAAGACAGGGCAAAGTCAAAAGCCAAGGCAGGCCGCCAAAATCATGGAGAGGCACCGTGACCCAGTAGAGCACGGCAGAACACGCTAACGTACCCTCTGCCCACCCGACGCGAAAGGCTGTTTTGCCGTTCTGTGCCAAGCGAGAAAGCAGAATCAAAGTTGCCGGGAAAAGCAGGGCCAACGGCGGGAATTGGGCCAACGGGTTGGCAAGCCCAAGGAAAAATCCCGCGCTGCCGAGCAACACCAGGGCTGTGAGCGTTATATTGAGAGCCCGCAGTTCGGGCCGTGTCATTCTGACGGCATCCATAATGAGGGATAAACATGCCTTCAGGAGGTCTAGGCGGCTCCGGCTCCGCCTGAAGCCGGCCCGGAGGCTGCACCAGAAACGACGGAGCCCTCTGTGCCTTCTGCAGCCTGCACCTTGACGGTGTTTTCTACGGCAAGGGGCACAGCTTTGATATGCCGCACCTGAGTGGCGTCGGCCTCAAGGACGGTGAACACCATATCCGCCGCCTCAAAGGTCTCTCCAGCTTGGGGCACTCTTCCCGCCACATGGCACAGGTACCCCCCGATGGTATCCACGTCGTCCGATTCGATGGTTATGCCCGTCTGCTCAGCCAGATCCTCAAGGTAGGCCCGTCCGGAAAGCCGCAGCGAGCCGTCATCCAGACACACTATATCTTCCTCGCGGGGGGCGTCGTGCTCATCTTCAATATCGCCGACGATCTGCTCCAGCACGTCCTCGATAGTCACAATACCCGCCGTGCCGCCGTATTCATCCAGGATAATGGCCAGATGTTTTTTCGTGCTTTTAAAATCGTGTAGAAGATCCAGTACATTTTTGGTTTCCGGCACAAAAAACGGCGTTTGCATCAACGGTTCCGGCGATTCGGCACGTAGATCCGCGTCCATGGCCGCGCGCAGAATATCTTTGGCGTAGATGAGCCCGACAATATTATCACGGTTTTTTTTGAAAATGGGGATTCGCGAGTGCCCCGAAGAGATGATTAACTCAATAATTTCACCGATAGTACTTTCAATCGGCGCACAGATCACATCCGTGCGCGGGGTCATGATATCCTGCACCTGCATATCGTCCAGGTGCAGAACACTGAGGAGCATCGATCCTTCTTCCTTGAGGAGCTCCCCCTCCTCACTGGCCTCGATAATGGCCTGTTCAACGCTATCAGCGCCTTTGGCGCCGAAAAATCTGGCGATTTTCTGCCAGAGACTACTGTCCGGCACTCCGTCCAAGTTTTCCTCCCGTGTTACGCCCGACAACACCCGATCCGCGGGCAAAGGCAGAGCGCTCCCGCCATTGCCTGACAAGGATTCATACTGGAAAAAGGCAGACCATCCACCCTTCCACAGCTCCCGGGGCCCGCTGCCCCTACAGTTCTTTTATCCTCCGGCCTGCTCCTGCAGAAAGCAGGAATGCCCGGAGTACGGCGGCAGGCAGATACCGTATATATACCCACTTCGTCCCCTATGCAAGGGATAGCCGCCATACGGCCCGGGGCGCTTTCGGAATAACCGCCTGCCTTAGGGCTGTTTTCCACTCCATTTCTGCTGCTACGTCGCCCTTTTTCCCGGGCTTCGTCAGCCGAAAAAAACGAACACTGAGGATGACGAACAGGCTCTCTTATGCTTTTTTCCTTCTCCTTGCAGAGGAAAGCATTCTATGAAGCCAAAGAAATGGAGGGAAAACAGCCTCTCCCTCCGGTAGGCAAACAGCAGCCGACTTCATGGAGGCCCGTCAAGCCGCTCGCCTGCCATCGGGCAACCGAGCGGCTCGGGGCCGGGCTCGCCTTCAGCGACCTCCCTTATAGGCCTCCACCCCACACCGCGTAACGCCCCTACTGTGCTTTGTTGAAGCGCAATCCGTGATCATCAACATCAATGATAACGGTACTGTTCTCCTCAATGCTCCCGCCGATGATTTCCCGCGCCAGCGGCGTTTCCACATAACGCTGGATGTAACGGCGCAAAGGCCTGGCCCCGTAAACAGGGTCATACGCTTCCTCGGCAATGAACGCCGCCGCCTCGTCAGTTAGGTTCAAAATAATTTTGCGTTCGATAAGCCGCCCTTGCAGGCTCTGCATCAGCAAGCGCACAATAGCCTTGATCTGCTCTTTGCCCAGAGGATGGAAAAGCACGGTCTCATCAACGCGGTTCAGAAATTCCGGCCTGAAATAGCCACGCAGTTCGTTTAAAACCTCCTCGCGGACACCGGACCTAAACTCTCCCGATTCGTCGATGCCGTCCAGCAAATGAGCCGAACCAATGTTAGAGGTCATAATAATGATGGCATTCCGAAAATCTACGGTCCGCCCCTGGCTATCCGTCAATCTACCGTCATCCAGAATTTGCAGGAAGCTGTTGAAAACATCCGGATGGGCCTTTTCGATTTCATCCAGCAAAATAACGCTATACGGCTTTCTGCGCACGGCTTCGGTCAATTGGCCGCCCTCCTCGTGGCCTACATAGCCCGGAGGCGCTCCGATCAGCCGGGAGACAGCGTGCTTTTCCATGTACTCGCTCATATCCAGCCTGACCATATTATCCTCGCTGTCAAAGAGAATTTCGGCCAACGCTTTACATAGCTCAGTCTTCCCCACCCCTGTAGGACCGAGAAACAAGAAAGACCCCAAAGGCCGCCGGGCGTCCGAAAGACCGGCCCGCGAGCGTAATACGGCTTCGGAAACAGCATTGACGGCTTCCTCCTGCCCAACCACGCGTTTATGCAGTTCTTCCGGAAGGCGGAGCAGCTTTTCGCGCTCGCTTTCCATGAGCCGGGAGACCGGAATACCCGTCCAGCGGGCCACAATTTCCGCCACATCGTCCGCCCCGACCTCTTCCTTGAGCAACCGTCCTCCTTCTTTAGAACCGCCGGTTTGAGCGAGAGCAGCTTCCAACTGTTTTTCCAGCGTGGGCAGGGTGGAATACTGCAACTCGGCTACCTTGTTGAGGTCATAAGAGCGCTGGGCCTCTTCTATCAGCCGCTTGGTTCGCTCGATTTCTTCCTTAAGCCCCCTGGTGGAGTTGATGACTTCCTTCTCCCCTTCCCAGCGCGCCAGGAGATCCGCCTGCCTGGTTCGCAGGTCGGCTAGTTCGTTCTCAAGCTTGCCCAGCCGTTCTTTAGAGGGGGCATCGCTTTCCTTGCGCAGGGCTTCTCGCTCGATTTCCAGTTGCATGACCTTACGGTTGATTGCATCCAACTCCGTGGGCAGGGAGTCAATTTCGGTACGGATCATAGCCGCGGCTTCGTCGATAAGGTCAATGGCTTTATCCGGAAGCTGGCGGTCGCTGATGTAACGGCTGGAGAGATTCACCGCCTCTACGATGGCCGCATCCGCAATACGCACGCCGTGGTGCACCTCAAAGCGTTCCTTGAGCCCGCGCAGGATGGATATGGCATCCTCCGTATCCGGCTCGGCAACTAACAAGGTTTGGAACCGCCGTTCCAAAGCCGGATCTTTTTCAATATATTTGCGGTATTCATCCAGGGTGGTCGCGCCGATGCAATGCAGCACGCCCCGGGCCAACATGGGCTTCAAAATATTGCCGGCATCCATAGCGCCATCGGTGCGGCCCGCTCCGACTATGGTATGCAACTCGTCAATGAACAGCAAAATGCCGCCATTGGCGGCCTCAACTTCCTTAAGCACCGCCTTAAGACGCTCTTCAAACTCGCCCCTGTACTTCGCTCCGGCGATCAAAGCGCCCATATCCAGAGAAAAAAGCTTTTTATCCCGCAGGTTTTCCGGAACATCTCCCTTGAGAATCCGATGGGCTAACCCTTCTACAATGGCGGTCTTTCCCACGCCCGCCTCGCCGACCAGCACCGGGTTGTTTTTGGTGCGGCGGGAAAGGATACGGATACAGCGCCGTATTTCGGCATCCCTCCCGATAACGGGATCAAGCCGACCGGCCCGGGCTTCCTCAACCAAATCCCGGCCGTAGCGGATCAATGCATCGTAAGTATCTTCGGGGTTCTGGGAATTGACCCGTTGGGAGCCGCGTACTTCGCTCATGGCCTTGAGCACGCTCTCACGGGTTAGACCGAAACGGCTGTTAATCCTGCCGATATCTGTGGAAAGAGGCTCCCCGGCGATCTCGGAAAGGATATGCTCCACGCTGACGTAATCATCCTTCATGCGCCCGGCCATATCGTGGGCCCGAATGAGCGCCTGGTGCAAACGGTTGGTGGCGCCGAGGCTGGAAGCATCCGCGCCTGGCCCGCTGACTGAAGGCCTTTTTTTAAGACTCTCCTCAATGGCCACGGTATAGGCTTTCGGTTCTATCCCGGCCCGTTCAAGCAGCCGGGGAACAAGCCCGTCTTCCTGATTCGCCAGGGCATAGGCAAGATGTTCCAGATCCACTTGCTGGTGCCCGTAACGAACGGCAACAGCCTGAGCATCGGCTACAGCCTGTTGTGATTTTTCTGTAAATTTTCTCAGATCCATAACTGAGTCCTTTTCCCTTTATGAACGTGCTGAAAAGGTCGATATATCGCGGAGCTTCAGCCAGAGCTCCTTTTCTTCGGGCGTCAGGGTTTCAGGCACCTTGATCGAAACGCGGACAAACTGGTCGCCACGCGCTTCGCCCGAGCCGAGGCCCTTGCCCCGCAAACGAAATTTCTTGCGTCCGCCGCTCCCCGGGGGAACAGCCAAATCCACATCGCCATCCAGAGTGGGCACCCGCACCTTGGTTCCGAGCACAGCCTCCCAGGGAGCCAGCGGCAGTTCGTAGATAACGTCATTTTCATCCAGGGCAAACAGGGGATGCGGGGCTAAAACGACTTGCAGATAGAGATCCCCCGGTTGGGCCCCCTGGCCCGCTCCAGGCTCTCCCTGGCCGCTCAGGCGGATTTTGGCTCCATTTTTAACCCCGGCCGGTATTTTTACTTCCAGGGTCCTCTGAATACCGCCGGCCCCCTGGAGTGAAACCGTCTTTTTTCCTCCCCTGAAGGCCTCTTCAAGGCTCAAAACCAGCTGGGCTTCAATATTCTGCCCTTTGCGTGGCCTTCGCGGAAATGAGCCAAAGGGATCGGCCCCATACCCGCCTCGAGTACCCCCTCCGAACAGGCTTTCAAAAAAATCGCTGAAGGCCGCGGCATCGCCGCCTCCGCCAAAGGAAAACCGCGTTCCCTCGAAACCCGGCGGTTGCTGAAACTGCTGTCCATGCTGCCAGTTGGGGCCCAACTGATCGTACAGGCGGCGTTTTTCCTCGTCTTTCAAGACCTCATAGGCTTCATTGATATCTTTGAACTTTTCTTCAGCGCTTTTATCCCCCGCATTCAGGTCCGGGTGGTACTTACGGGCCAGCTTCTTGTACGCCTTGCTGATTTCCTCTTTACCCGCTCCGCGTTCCACGCCGAGAAGTTTGTAATAGTCCTTGTATTCAACAGCCATCTCGTATAGCTCTCCTTAGAGGTCAAAGCATATGCCGCTTCCTGCGCCCGATGCTACAGGGCCGCATAGCGGGCAAAAAACGGACACGATATCTTCCCCAACCACCTGTTTGAGGGGTATAAGTGGGGGAAAAACCGTGCAATGTATACATAGATTTTCTTATGCCACAGTCAAGACGCCGCCACGCTGATTCCTGCGAGGGGGCGGAATTGGAGAATATATGTCTTCCGCCACAAGCCTGCCTGTGTTGATGCACCATTACATAAGCCGCTATGAAAACCCTATCTCCGTATCACCGGAGCGTTTCGAGCGCCACTGTAAAGCCTTGGCAGAGGCCGGCTGGCGAGGCATCGGTCTTGAGGAGGCGGAAGCTTATTGCACGCGTTCCGAACCGTTACCCGCCAAAAGCTGCCTGATTACCTTTGATGACGGCTACCTGGATAACTATATCTACGCCTGGCCCATTCTGGCCAAATACGGTCATAAAGGAAGTATTTTTGCCGTGACAGGCCGCACAGAGACGGCCACCAGAGAGCTGGAAGCCCGGGGCCAGGGGCCCCGCCCCACACTGACAGAAGTTTGGAACGGCAGCCTGGAAGCAGGAAACTTGCCGCCCGTTGATACCCCGGTTCTGACGAACGCTTTAGGATTTATGGAGCGCAAGGATCTTTTTTTCAGTTGGCCGGAAGCTCGGCTCATGGAGCACAGCGGAGTCGTTCAAGTTGCCTCGCACGGAGCCAGCCACCACAGCGTTTACAGCGCGCCGACCTACAACGGCTTTCATCTGCCCGGGAACCGAAAACGAACCTTTGACCGGGCCACGCCCTTTCTTTGGGGCATGCCTGTTTTTCCACAGCAACCGGGGCTGGCCGCGCGGGCCTTTCTCCCATCCGAAGAGCTGATTGCCTGTATTCTCGATCTGGTGCCTCAAGATGATCAGGAAGCAATGCAGTTCGCTGCCGATGAAAAAAATATGGCCGAATTGGGCCGCCGGGTGGCCGCGTTGGGCAGTCTCGGCGCCTTTGAAAGCGACCAGGCTATGCAGGAGCGTATGCTCTCAGATCTCTCTACCGCTCAAGACAGCCTGGAAAGGGAACTCGGCCGCCCGGCTCGAACCCTGTGTTGGCCATGGGGGGCATATAACGAACTCTCCCTGAGTCTGGCCCGGGATCTGGGCTTTACCACCTTTATTACCACGGAATCCGGAGCCAATCCTCCCGGTTCGCCTTTGGCTGTCAAACGTTTCAAGGTCAAATCCAAAGGAGAATTCTGGCTGCTCAGCCGGCTGTGGATATATTCCCATCCGGTTCTTGGAATGCTGTACGCAAAATGCCGCCTATAAAGGAAGCGCGTTGGGGATACCCCCGCAGACCTCGCAGCCAAGCACGGTTTTTCCGGGGGGAGAGACTGGTTCCCGCTGGAACGGGGAGTTGATACAGCGGCAGCTTTTACGGGACGCAGTACGATCGTAAAAAATTTTCCGGAGAGGTTCCGGCGCGCAACGCTTTGCAAGGCGAGAGCGGCTACTCAAGGTAGTGGGCCGAAAAACCGGCTTGGTTTAATACCTCCAGCGAGATGACGCCCTGGCGCAAAATACGGATATCCCCTTGCCCGTCCTTGCCCGGAACAATATCCACGATGGTGGAGGGCTCGCCCCCGGCGGGCGCGGGCTGCGCCTCGAAAACCCCACTGACTAGCGGAGCTAGTTCGGGATCGAGCGCGTCAACCCGGGTCACCGGCGGCGTCCCGCTGATATTGGCACTGGATGACGTCAGAACCAGCCCGGATTCCCGGCATAACGAAGCAGCGCCGGGGTGCGAGGAAAGACGAACCGCTATGCGGCGGGTACCAGCGGTTAGGAGATCCGGCACATCTTTGCGGGCAGGAAAAATGATTGACAAAGGGCCGGGCCAGAAGCAATCCATCAACCTTTCCGCGGCGGGGAAAACCTGAGAGACAATGCTGTTCAACTGGCCTCGCTCGCCGATGATGACCGGCAAAGGCAATCCGTACGGCCGTTTCTTGGCGGCATACACCGTTCCCACGGCGTCCGGGGACATGGCGTCGCAGCCCAGACCATAAAAGGTCTCGGTGGGATAGACCAAGATTCCCCCCGTGCGCAGCGCCGCCACAGCGTCGGCCAGGCTCAACAATGAAAACGGCATGGTCAGCTCCTTTGGAGTTGTCCGGCAAAAGACAACGGAATACGTATCCGAAAGGCCCCTTACAAGCCCGTGAAGCAGCTTCGAATTATCGCCGTCGGCCGCTTGCGCATCGCCCATTGGCGCGACGCGGCCGCAGAATATACCAAACGACTCGGCCATATGTACCGCCTGGAAGAAACCATAGTCAAGGATGGCGATGCCTCCCTGCCGTTCCGGGAGCGCGCTGCCCTGGAAAGCAGCCGTATCCTCGAGGTCCTGCGCCCCCAAGAGACGCCCGTTCTGCTGGATGAACAGGGAAAAAGCATGAGCTCCCGCGACTTTGCGGCCTTTATCCAGGATATATTCGAGCATTCCCGCGGACTCTGTTTCATCATCGGCGGGGCTTACGGCGTATCGGACGAGGTAAAAAAAAAGGCCTTCAGAACTATCAGTCTGAGCCCCATGACCTTTCCCCACGAACTGGCGCGTGTACTGCTCCTAGAACAACTTTACAGAGCAGAAAGCATATTGCGCGGTTCCCCGTACCATCATTAAGAAACCATGGAGTCCACGTAAAGCCCAATGGGTTCCTCCGGCAAGAAAGATGAAAAGAAAGCAGGCAAGGCGTACCGGGAGCGATGGGCAAGTATTCCCCCGCCAGGGGCTTGCTCAGACATCCCCCTTAATTTACCCGCGGAGCCTCCGTTCAAGACAAAGAATTGACCCGGAAGCCGGTTTGTTTCATCATGGAGCCAGTCCACTACTTATTGACATGCCGCCTGGCCCGAAAGAAAACCTTGCGGCGATCATCCCCGAATGCAAGGTGGCCCGAGCTTCTTATGACAGATACCGACAAGAATCCTGAAAATACGGCTGAGGCGGCCGCTCCTCACCCCCGGAATATCCGCGCCGAGGCCAGGCGCCGGGATTTCTGGATGAGCATCCTGGTGCTCATCTTGGTTATTGAATTCTTTATTTCCGTGGCCGCACTCTGCTACGGCATCATCACCACCCCGCCGCGAGTTCCTGGCAAAGCATTCAGCTTAGCTTTCCCTTGGTTGGGCTGGTTTGCGGCCATGATCATCGCTCCTGCGTTGCTTGCGGGCCTGGCGCGCCTGCTGACGGATCAAGAAGAGGTAAACAGGCCGGCGGAAACAGCCCGCGAAAAGGAATGGTCCGGCCAGTTGCCGCCAAAAGCCCGGCGCATCTACCGGCTGATCAAGGGCGCGCCGTTGCTGGTGGTCTGCCTGGCGTTTGTCGCCCTCGGCGCCACAGTGCTGACCATTGACAGCGCCTTTGAGCTGATCCGGGGTGTAGCCTTGGCGCTTATCCCCTATGCGCCCTATTTTATCGGCGGAATAACTGTGCTGGCCGTAGCCGTGGCAACGCTGATGGCCTGGTTCCGCTACAAAAACAACAAACTGGCAGCGGAATATGCCTTTAAACACGAGGTTCTGGAAAAAACAGGCATAGTCCTCATGGATGACGAAAGGGCCCTCCTGCCCCAGGCAAACGGCCGTGCAGGGTACACGCTGATACGACTCCCCTCCTCCGACAGGAGCACGCCCTTGCCGGGAAGCCTGCCGGCACTCCCCTCCCAAGGTCTCGGAGACTCCGAAGTTGTCGATTCTGAAGTGATCACGGTCGAAAAAAATGATCCGTCGCCCACCACATGAAGGGGGTACCGCCTGCCCCCTGCCTGGATACAGTTTCTGGTTGCCCTTTTCTTCCTTATCTTGTCGAAATTGTAACTTTTTTGTATAATCTCAGTTGGATAGCGATGGGCCAAACAGTATGCCCTCCGCGCCTGTACAGACGATTCGCAGCACACCATTAAACGGGACCGCCCACATGAAGATTCTCGTAACAGGCGGCGCGGGATACATCGGCAGCCAAACCTGCAAAGCGTTGACGACAGCAGGCCATCAGGTATTTATCTACGATAATCTCTCCACAGGATCCCGCGCCTTAATAAAGTGGGGAGAATTTATCCAGGGAGATATTCTCGATGGAGAAAGACTGCGGGCCTGCCTGCGCGCCCACGAACCTGAGGGAATCATCCATTGTGCAGCCTTCTCACAAGTGGGGGAATCCCTCGGCGATCCTGGAGCATATATCCGGAATAATGTTGGAGGAACGCTGCATATTCTGGAAGCCATGCGGGATACGGGAGTACGCAATATCGTAGTTTCCAGCACAGCGGCGGTCTACGGCATCCCTGACCATTGCCCCATAACCGAAGACATGCCCACGCACCCTATTACTCCTTATGGGGAAACAAAACTGTTTATAGAATGGATGCTGGCGGATTTCGCACGGGCGTCCGGGTTTTCGTGGATGGCGCTTCGTTATTTCAATGCGGCAGGCGCTGATCCGGAAGGGGAATGCGGCGAATGCCACACCCCGGAAACCCACCTTATTCCTCGGATGCTCATGGCGGTAACCGGCGAGCTGGAAGAATTTCGGATCATGGGGAACAACTACCCCACACCGGACGGCACATGTGTGCGGGATTATATCCACGTTGCCGATCTGGCTTCCGCGCATGTGCTCGCTATAGAACATCTTCGCAACGGGGAGCCTGGGCAGGGAGCCCCGCTCAATCTTGGCACGGGGATAGGCTTTTCCGTAAAACAAATTTTGGATGCTGTGCAACAGATCACGGAACGACAGATGTCCTATAGGATAGGAGAACGCCGACCGGGCGACCCGCCGGTGCTGGTGGCGGAAGGAAGCCGGGCGGAGGAAATTTTGGGCTGGAAGCCCTCTCGCTCACGCCTGCACACAATCATCGAAGATGCCTGGAAGTGGCATATATCCGGGAGGCAGGCGGTTATCAAAGCAGCGTCACGCTAAAACTGCTTCAAAAAGCATTGGCAAACCATGCGGAAAGAAAGCGCGGCGTTCTGGCCTCATGGTCCTTTTTCGAGCGCACGTTGCCAACAGCGCTTGTATTCTCTTGCAGGAAGGGAGAACTCCGGGAGAACAGAGGGTAGAGATTGCCCTCCCGGGGCTCAAAGCACTTCGTAGACGCGGGTCAGCACATTGTCAAAAACGAGCTTAAAAAACGGCGCTGTATATGCGTCATCCGGCGAGCTGACCAATAACCGGTACATCAGGCTGTCGGCAAAGTCACCACTGAACAGGTAATACTCTTCTCCGCTGCCGGTTTTTCTTACCGCCATGCGCAACTCTTCCGCGATCCGAAAATAAATCCGGCGCGACAGCCCTTCCGGGGCAAAAACATCTATGCCCGAGACATAACGCGGCGTGCCGTTGCCGGGCATAATAACGCCCAAGTCAATACTGTAACGCACTTCCCCTTCCAGAGGTTGCACAGTATATCCCTGCCCCTGTTTCTGCAAAAAATCCCAGTTGCCAATACGGGTTATTTCCGCGGCCCGGGCCAACATATCCAAGCTGACCACAAGATACTGTTTCCTGTGCAAAGGAACCAGATCCCCAGGTCCATCTTTTGCGCCGGTTAAGGTCGATGAGTCCAACGCTCCCAGAAGACCTTCAGCTCCGGCAGGATCCCTACCGGAAAATATTCGACCCGGATCATCCCCGGCTGCCGAACTCATGGCCACCATCTGCCGTGAAAATACCGGATTAGTACTGCTGTATACGGCGGCAGGAACAAACAAGCGCGCCCCCTGATGCCGGGAAATATCGCTAACGGTTTCCCTTCCCGCAAAATACTGGGCAGCCTGCCCCCAGGGCCACCAGGTCCAAATAACGCTATCCGCAGGGCTGACCGATCCGAGGTGCACCAGGGCCTCCGCCTGCTCTGCGCTGATGATCTGATCGGGTTTATCCAGAGGAAACCGCTCCAGAATAGGCCGGATCAACAGCGCGCACAGGACCAAAGAAAGCAGCAACCGTAAGGGGTGCAGCAAACCATATCGTCTGCAAAAATTTCCGGCTGCCGCCGGGATGCGGAAACTTTCCCCCAAAAAGAAAAAACCGTCCAAAAGAAACCTGGCCAACAGCCCCCCCAGCCCCAGGCCATAGAGTGCGGCGCTATAAAACACCACGTCGAGCGGGGAAGCCCCCTCAATCCAGGCACAAAGCGGCACAAGCCCTATGAATGCAACCGCCGGGTGGACGAGCAGCAAAAATGCGAAGCCGGAAAACCCCACCAGGCTGACTAAAGGCCAGGGATGGAAAGAGAGCAACAGACTCACCCATGCCCCCAATTCCTGCCTGGAGACCAACCCTTCAACGGGTTCCGCTGCCTCAGGAAAGACCAAACCCGCCGGAGAAGAAGACGCGGCCACCGCGGCGGAAGACCGTCGAAGAAGCTCCGGAACATGGGCCGCCGCCGGAAGATCGGGATCAAGCACGTGCTCCTGAAAAAAATCCACCGCGGCTTCCGTTGTTTTCCCCTCCGCCCCAAGGTTCGGGAGATAGCGGACCAAAGGCAGCATAGAGAGGCAGAGCCAGAGGGGGATGAGGAACCAGGCCGAATAAAAAAAACGTCCGGCGCTAAAAAAAATACTGTCATCGTCTAAAACAGCCAGACGCAGCAAACCGCCCTGAAGGACAGCCAAACAGAGAGCCGCAAGAAAGCCACTCCAGCCCAAAAGCAACGGCAGAACAAAGCACAACGCTCCCCCCAGCAGCAGGAGCCGCCCTCCTCTAGGGCCAAATAAAAGGATCAGCAACGGCATCAGCCACGTTCCGGCCAGGAGCATGATGGGGATAAACTCGGCCCATCCCTGTGTATTCCAACCCATAATCCCTGCCAGGGCCAGGAGCATGAGCCAGCCGCACCGCAAGCTCGTCTCCGGTACAAGGCGACCGGCTGCGGGTATTTCACGCCAAAGCTCACGGTGCTTGCTCAGAAAGGAATAACGGAAGTCATCAAAGTCCTTTTCCGCGTCATCAGGATGACGGATATTCCGGATCAGGGAAACCAAGCCATCCCAGGCCTGGCCGAGCATAAACAGCGGGGCCCGCAACCAGGGTTTGAGCCAGAGTGTGGGCAACCAGAAAAGGATGAGGGAAAAAAGTAGAATGCAGCTCTCGGGGCCGCAGAGGCCGGGAAGAGTCCGGAGCATAAAACCCGGAGCTCCTACAGTGAGAAGACCCGCAAAAATACCAAAGGCCGGAAAGCCCATAGCCGCAACCCAGAAAAAAACTGCTGCGGAAACAAAGCAGCCCAATACCAGAGGCAGCCAAAAGGCCATATTGGCCGGACTGAGACTGAAAAACTCCGCTAACCAGCCGAGCAGTAAAGCAAAGGGGTGCTCTGCTTCGGGGCCAAAGCCCCTGGCCGCAGCAGGCCAGCGATACCCATACGGGCCGGGCAGCAGAAATTCTCCACCCAGCAACGGGGCAGAGCCGCTCCAAAGCGAATATTCAAAATATCGTAAGGCCAGCGATAGCCCAAGCGTCAAGAACAAGCAAAGACACAGCCAAGCCGGAGAAGATTTTCCCCCCGGGCCCTTACGCAGAGTTCCTCCCGTCGCATACGCTATACGCCAGTCCATAAATTTACCTTAGGTTTTCCTCACAACCACCCCCGCCGGGCCGGATGCCGTGTCTACCCGGCATGTACCAGTTCAAGGGGTATCCCTTGGCATAGTTCCCGTCTATGATAGGCTGCATCTGCTCAGGAGCAACAGCAATCTCCCGAAGGCACATGCCGGCGAGTGGCGAAACCGTCGCTCCGGCTCAAGAACGGGAGCCGGGGAGTGCTTCCCGGGCTGTCGGTAACGGAATTTCTCTTCCGGAGGCATGGTCAAGGCCGCTTTCCGCCAGCCCGTAGACCATCCCCGGCAAACGACGCGCCAGACCGCGCATTTCCAGCAGCAGCAGACACCGACTGATCGTAGCCGGATTCTGCCCTAAGTGGCGGCAAATGTCATCTACATGCCTGTTCCGCTCAGCCAGAAAGTCCAAAACATCTCTCTCCAGGCCCTCAGGATCAAGGCTTTTCAAGCCAAGGGCCTCAGCTTCTGAAACATTTTCAACGCGTTCCGCTGAAGACCGTTCTATCGCGCTCCCTTGTGGCTCTTTGAAAGATTGTGGAGGGGCTAGGGCAACAGCTTTTTTTCGCCTACTCTCCCGGTTCGGCTTGGAGGCTGTACCCCCCTTCCAGGGCAAAAGACCAGGGGCCATTTTCCGCCCGAAGACCGTAGAACCGGGAGGCTCTTCCCCTGTGCCGACCGTTCCCGACATATTCGGGGGCGCGCTTTTCGCGGGCCGAGCCGCTTTTTCCTGATCGCGTTGTTCCAACGCCTTTCGGACATGCTCCTGGAGCAAGGGCATAAGTTCCCGCAAAACGTCGTCTGACTCAAAGACAGGTTTAGCGCCGCCACGTATTAAATCCTGGCATCCCCTAAACGAACTTCCGGAAGCCGGCCCGGGTACAGCCATCAGTTCCCGGTTCTGTTCCAAGGCATGGCGGGCCGTATTCAGGCTGCCGCTACGCGTAGCTGCCTCGGTTACCAACACAGCACGAGACAAACCGCTAATCAGACGATTGCGAACTATAAAATGATTTCCACGCCCCGGCGTCTCCGGGGCATACTCACTAAGCAGCAGACCCCGGGCGCGCATCAGCGCGTGCAAATCCATATTATCCCTTGGATACGGTACGGCCAGCCCTGTGCCGAGAACCCCAATGCTGGAGCCAACTCCCTCAAGACCAGCCAAATGGGCCGCCCGGTCAATCCCCATGGCCATGCCCGAAACAATGGTAATTCCCGCGTCGGAAAGGCCTCGTCCGATGTGGGCGGTTGTCCTGAGGCCCTCTATGGTACAATCGCGGGCCCCGACCAGAGCCACGCAAATGTTGGACAGCAAAGAAAGATTCCCCAAAAAGTATATACACGGCGGGGGATCCACAATGTTCTTCAGCCATCGGGGATAGGCCTCGTCTCCCCACAACAGCACCCCATCAGGACGGCTCTTCAAAGCCTCCCAGTGCTCCCGAGCGCCGTCCCGCCACGCTTCGGCCTTCATCATGGAGATAACTCTGGGCGACAGCCCCAAATCAGACCAAGCCGGCAAAGCGTCAAAGGCCTTCTTAGCTGTTCCAAAGGCTTCAAGCAAAATTTTGATTTTTGCAGGGCCCAGGCCGGGACAGCACTTCAACGCCAAGGTCGCCCAATATTCCTCTCGCCCCGCCGCAGTGCGGCGTGAGGGATGCAGGGCATGAGCGGCTTCCATAGGGAATCGGCGGCCTTACAGAGCAGCAAGTTTCTTCCGCGCCAGTGCGGCCGGTTCGGAAGAAGGATAATCCTGTAACAACGTTTCTAAGTAAAAACGGGCATTATCCTTATCCCCAAGGCGGTCATAGGCATACCCGGCTTTAAGCATGGCCGCGGCGGCTTTGGGGTGCTTGGGGTATTGGCTGATAACATCTCTAAAAGCCAGAATGGCCTTGTCATAGCGCTTCCGCGAGTACTCGCATTCGCCGAGCCAATAGCGGGCGTTAGGGATCAACGGGCTGTCGGAATACTTTTCCAAAAATGCATTAAACAGAAGAGCTGCTTCCTCGGCCCGGCCTGCTTCCAGGGTAGACAGAGCTTTTTGGTAGGCGGTAGCGGCGGCCGAAGAGGCTGAAGGCCGCGGCTCTTTAGCGCCCCCCGGGGGAGTACTCGGCTTCGCTGTGGGAGCTCCGGCAGCCCCCGACGAAGGCTTGGCAACGGTTTGCTTGGTTACGCCGGAGGGTCCGGGTCTACCGGGTTGGCCTGGTTCCGGGCTCGGCGTTGCAGGAAGTTCCTCGCCAAGACGGCTTACCCGTTCTTCAACCAAGGCAAGCCGGGCCTCCTGCATGCGCAGGTCGTCAAGAGCCGCTTCAAGCCGCACCAAACGTTCTTCAGCCTTACTTGCACACCCCATCAGGAAGAGAAGAAGGACCAATCCCATCATGCGAACGACAAAACCTGGCATGCAGCCTCCCGCACTACGATTTCAGCTTGCAGGAGCGGAAGCGCCTGCAAAAAATGGTATCCTGTGGCCACGGCTGATCCAGCCGGATCAGAATTTTCCGCTCTAGCCCCCTGCACATACGACGCCGTTACCACCCAGAGCAAGCGCAGCCCCGGATGGTGAGCGGCCTGCTCCGGCCCTTGCCGCTGAAACATTTCCTGAAAAAATCACCATCCTCCCGTGCCCTTTTTATCGTGGCCGGCGCCGTAGTCTTTCGGCATCAACCGGGCGGATTCCCTACATATAGGCGAGAAGTCGGTTTTCTTCAAGAAATTACTCCCCAAATGAGGCGCAGAAAAGAAACAAAGACAAGGGTCTTTCCCGTCTTGCGGTCCTAGCACTTTTCAGGCACACTCCGGGATTGTGCCGGTTGAAAACTATCCCAAGCATGCCGCTGAACAGAGGGCTGCTCCCGGCCGGGCTGTTTTGAGGAGTCAACAATGACCTTTTCCTTTAGTTTTGCAGATCTGCCCTCCCTGCCTCCCGGTGAGGTTATTCTGTATTGTGCCCTGGTCGATCTAGGCCTTTTTATCCTGGCTGGCGGCCTGTTCGGCCCTCTTCTGGCCGTCAGTTGCGAAATTCTGGGGAAAACCAGAAAACGCATGGTGCCGGTGCGGGCCGCCCGCCAGATAGCAGCCATGAGCCTCTTTTTCGGAATACTCATTCCGCCGCTGGCAGCCGCCGCATTATATCACCTCCTGGATTTCGGGCCTGACCTTTTTGCGTCCCCTTATAGTCTCCCCCTCCAGGTCAGCGCCGGAGCCGTGGCGTTGGCGGAAATCCTCTTGCTGCTCTACTTCCTGGCCTGGCCGAAAAAAGGTTTTCCCGGGGCCCTCCATACCTTTTGTGGTATGCTCTGCTGGCTGAGCGCCCTGCTTTCCCTGTACCTGAACAGCGCCTTTCTCTTCCGCTTTACTCATGATCCTCTGGAGCCGGAAACCATCCTCCTCTGGCGGAATCTACCTGATTTTTTTCTAATCCCGTTCGATTCTTTCACCTGGCCCTTGCTGGCCCAGGGGGCAGCCCTTTCCCTGGCCGCCGCCGGGGCTATGGCGGCCGGTTGGCTGCTTTTGCTGCGTGCCCGCACCGATTACGGCCGCGATTACTATGTTTTCTCATTACCTTACGCTGCCGGCTGGGCCTTGATAGGGGGCCTGATCTCCTTACCCACGGCGTTTTGGGCCTACAGCAGAGTCCAGAAAATCATGTTGCCCGAACTCTCGCACGCGCCCTCCCAGCTCTTGGGCATCCTTTGCTATGCCCTACCTGCGTTGGCCTGCCTGTTGTGGTTGCTACTTTTTAAAAGTCCAACGCCGCTCCGGCATAAACCCGGCGTCTTCATGGCTCTGCTGCTGCTGGGGGCGGGCATTGGCGCTCAATTCCTTGTGCTCAATAAAGTGCTGCCCTCTCCTTAAAAAGAACACCACTATACCTTCCTCGATAATTTTCCTCATAGATTGCGAACCGAATATTCGCAATCATGGGGCTTGACAAACCTCTATTTACTACTAATAATTCCTAATAAGGAAATCAATTTTATGGAGAAACAGACTAGAAGCACACGGCAGCGGAAGATCATCCTTGAAGAGCTGCGCTCCGTCTCCAGCCACCCCACGGCCGATGAACTCTACGTGCGAGCCAAATCTCGTCTGCCCAATATAAGCTTGGGGACTGTCTATAGAAATCTTGATCTGCTAGTCCAGAAAGGCGAGGTAGTTTGTCTGGAAACGGCCGGTTTGCAACGACGTTTCGACGGCGATACCACGCCCCATTACCATGTTCGCTGCCGAAAGTGCGGAAAGGTACAGGATCTCCCCGGGGAGTTCCGCCTGCCGGATATTCCTTCCGCTCCATTGAACGACTTTACTGTAACCGGTGTGCGGGTGGAATTCGAAGGCATTTGTTCTTCCTGCGCCGGCCCCCTGGCCTGACCCGCCTCAATGGCGCACCGTGGCGTTATATCTCCTCCCTGAGCGAAAATTTCTCGACGAACCTTTCCTCTAAAGCGGCCGTCTGGCCTAGCGGCAAAATTTTTCTTCCGTGGCCCATCGGTATCCTTGGCAATCCCCTAGAGCACAGGCCTGATAAAAATCAGCACACATATTAGGTATATTTTCCCGTACCCGCCACGCTGCCGCCCGGTCATTCCAATAGCGGGGATTTTTCGGCGCCAGGGCAAGGGCCTCGGAGAAATCGGCAACAGCAAGTGCCGGCAGGTTCAAGGCGAGATAGACAACGCCCCTTGCATGGTAAGCACGGGCAAAAAGAGGATCCAGCCGCAAAGCCGCAGACTGCGCGTCAAGGGCCTCATGAGGGCGGCCAGCCTGTAAGGCTGCTTCACCATATGCATTATGCAATAAAGGATTTGAAGGATCGTCACTAATTGCTTCCGTCATGATCTCAAGAACCGAATGCGGATTTTGCCAGACCCCCTCCAGATCAGGCAACAGGGAAAAATAACGATCCAGAGCATGCATGCCTCTTTGCAGCCGGCTAAGAAAGTCCCTCGGGCGCGAATACGCGGCGTCTTCTCCTGCAAGCGACACGTTGGGCAATAGGGCGGAGACCGCGGTCAACAGCCTATAAGCCCGGATAAGGGCGATCTCTCGGGCGACAGCCCGGGTGTAAAGATCCAGCACGTCCCCTCTACCGAGCCGTTTGCGGAGCATTTCCAGGCCAATATCGCCTGTTTGGCGGAGAGTTGCGCGTACCCGTCCTCCGGCATCGTCAACGGAGATTTCTCGGGAATATGCCGCCACAGCGTAGGCCAGCACCAGAACATCAAGACTTTCCCCGGCCTCTCCCACGCCGCCGAAGCTGACATCACTCCGCAAAAGCAGCTCCATCGCTAGCTGCTCCATAAGGGCAAGGCGAGTCATGGCAAGGGCTGCGGCTACAGCAGCCTCTTTCTCTTGGGGCAATTGAAATGTCCGTTCAGTAGAGGCGACAAGGCCGCCAGAGAAGGGCTGACTGGAGGCTATACAGAAAGCCGGGGCTCCTCCACAAAATACAGAGGCAAGAAATAGCACACAACTCAGGAGACAGACTCGCCCGACTGCAGGCAATTCTCCGATGTCCCTTTGCGGCTTACGGAACGCGAAAACTGCCGCCCCTCCTCTTCCCTTTCCGCTGCCCGCCGCCCTGCCGACAGCCCTAGATGCGCCTCGAGGCGCTCCTGTATTGCCGCTCTCCCTCATCGAGAAACCAGCAAACTAATTTTCCTGGCGGCCGGGCGCAACAGATCCTGGGCGGTTTCCGTCAAGGCCGACTCGGCTCCGCCCATCAAAGGAATGGCGGTGCGGTTGATCGTTGCTGTATAGTTATTCGTAAAAAGAACGCCGCCGGAGGCATCAAGCAGAGAAACCGTGGCCTTGCTTTTGCAATTATAGCTGGTGAGGGAGCGTTCCTCCAACCAGAGCTCTTCAAGGATTCCCGTAACAATAAAATCCTGCCCGGCGGCTCGGGCGGCCTCGATGGTTCGCGAATAACTGACCCGGTAACCGAGGGCCGCAAGTTCATCCGCCAAGGCACGGGAAACCCAGTCAACCGCCGAAAAAGAAGTAAAAAAAGGGCCGCCGTCGCGCCGCTTCCCAAGCTCCAACGTATCACGGCCATCGGAAAAAAGGACAACGCAGATCTTCGGGGCTGAGCTATCCGGCGCAATGGTTTCGGAAGGGACGGGGTACGCCAGCGCAAGCATATTTTGCGCACAACCCGAAACCAGAAAAAGCAGCAGCACCCCCCCGATAAGGGCCGGTATATATCGCAGGTCTGCCTTAGTTCTTCCATACGCCATTGACGATCTCCTCAGCCGACACGGCTTGTTTATCTGTACAAAATCTCGGGCCGCAAGTCATCCCCCGGTGTATATTTTACCAGGCTGCCGATCTCTTCTACAGTACTTCTCTTATACCGCAAATAAGCACAGCAACACTTCCTCTGTTCTCTCACAATAATTTTCTGGTATGGCACAGCAGGCAACTTCTCACAAAATTATGACGTTTCGTCACAATAACAGGGAACACATAACAGTTTTCAATTGAGAAAATTGGAATTTTTTCAAGGCAATCCTGAAATTTTGTTGACAAGAATGCTGTACTCTGTAAAATTTTATACTTTCTCTCTTGAATTACTTTTATTTATTGCCCCTATGTCCCGGAGAGGTTCAGACATGGTCTGAATTTGGTTTTTGACCTGACAACCGGCAAAGCGGCAACAGGGTAAACAGAGGCGTAGTGTCATATCGCCCACCATGCCCCTGAACCCGCCCCATGAGGGGAGACCAAACGTTGCGGCTGAGCACGATGCTCGGCGGTAGAGCCGATACGCCATCGTGTGGAATCCTTTCAATCATTTTTCACGATGTCATGGAGAGCTTGTTATGACCAAAGCTGAACTGGTGCAAAAAATTCATGCAAAATCGGGTCTGGCGACCAAAGTGCAAACCGAGGCCACCCTGGATGCTGTTGTTGACGTATTGATCGAAGCCCTACAACAGGGGGAATCTGTTACCTTTACGGGGTTCGGCAGTTTCAAAGTGATTCATAGGGCTCCGCGCAAAGGGCGTAATCCCCGCACCGGCCAGGAGATTGACATCCCTGCCGCCAAGGCTGTAAAATTTACCCCCGGCAAACTTCTCAAAGAGACCATCAAGTAACCGATTGTCTGCCCTCCCCGGACGCTTACTATAAGCCATTTTTGCCCTCCCGTTGCGGAGGGCTTTTTTCACCCTCCTTTCCGCCTAGCCGATCAGAAACTATAGCCAAGGCAACATCGGCATCGCAACCACTCCCTCTTTTATTCTCTGTCTTACGCGCACGAAAGAGTTTTCTTAAGACGCCCTTTTCCGTTGCTCTTTCTCGTATCTATGGCCGCAACAAGGAGCGGCGCTCTCTTCTCCAGAGCTTTGAGGCTTATCCTAAAAGGGAAATACCTGGAAAGATTTACGTCCCTTACGGCGGGCCGGTATCGCCACAGTATCTCCCTCGCACCAGAAACAGCTCATTACTGTTATTTTTTATGAGCGCTTAATTGACTCGCTGTCAAATAATGACAATATGACGCACCAGGTTATTTTTTTCTTTTCATTTTCAGCAAAAAAGCTGATTTATTTTATATTGATAGAATAAAAATAAGGGTTCTATTAAAACAAGAAAACCTTTTACCAAGTAAAAAATATTGCATTAACAAATAGCGCTTGATAAATAAGAAAAATCGTTATCGTAAGAGGAATTTTTCCCTTACGGTGATTATTAACCCTTTTATATTGCTGCAGAAAAATGATTAACAGGAGGTTTTTATGCGTAGAAGAATGCTTGCCATGGTCATTGCGGTTTGCTTTTCTCTCGGTCTTGTCGCCCAGGCATGCGCTGCTGAGAAAATGATCCTTTACACCTCTATGAAGGAATCGCTGATCGGAGCGATCTACGAGGCCTTCCAGAAAAAACACCCTGATGTAACCATCGACTATCAATCTGCCGGGGCCGGCAAGTTGATGGCTAAAATTGCAGCCGAACGCCAAGCCGGCAAAGTTCTGGCCGATGTTCTCTGGACCAGCGAGGTTCCTGACTTCTACAATTTGAAAAAGGAAGGGATGCTTGAAAAATACACTCCCGGCAACTTTAAGGAACTGATCAACCCCTTTAGCGACTATGACGGCAGCTTTACCGCTGCTCGCCTCGGCACGCTGGGCATTGTGTATAATACCCAACAAGTAAAGAACAAACCGGAACAATGGAGCGACATTTTCAATCCGGAATTCAAGGGAGCCTTTGGCATCGCCAACCCGGCCCTTTCCGGCACTGCATATATGTCTATTTCGCTTCTGGTCAAACAGTTCGGTTGGGAATTCATTGAAAA
>CATJOY010000015.1 GCA_949741925.1 uncultured Desulfovibrionaceae bacterium
CTTATTGATACTGACTTCCCTCTTTTTTACTCCCCTTGGGAAATACCCGGATAACCAGGGTAAAATGGCTGCAAACCCTGAATATACTGGAAAGAGGAGAACTTTGCCGTTTTGGAGCTTTCCTTAAGGGCTGTTGACGGTTGATGCTGTTGACGGTTGATGCGGAAAGACCTTTTCTAAAAGTGTGTCGTTTTCTCTGGCACGCCCTCCTGGGGGCGCCCCTCACAATACACCGGAAGGAGGCAGGGATGCAGAAGGTTCTCTTCGGGTTGACCATCGAGAGCAGCAATGAAGCCATTATGAACACAACCTTTGATAAGGCGCATGAGGCCCGCTATTTCAGCCTGGCTACGCTTCCTGCCGAAGGAGAGCTCCCCGGCTCGCGTTTTCTGGATTTTATGCGCTGTAAGGATGACGGTCTTATCTATTTTGGGGTTGGAACGGGCAAGCCCTGCAACGAGGATTTGGAGAAGCATCCTGTAGTCACCCTGAACGGTTCTTTTGTGGGTGAGGATACAGGCTATGCGGAGCACCGCATGCTGATCGCCTTCCGCATCACCGGCCGGATCAAGCGTTGCGATAATCCCCGTGCTGAGGAAGAGTACTGGCTACGCAATCCCGGCTCCCGCAAAATGTGGGAGAAGAGCATGGAAAGCTTTGCTATTTATTGTTTGTTTCGGGGAGAGGGTGAACTGTACCAGGTCTATAAAAATGACAGGATATACCGGCTGCGCTTTGGTTTCGGCGGGGAAGCCCCGCGGCCGTTCCATTACCAGATTGCCGAGAAGGAGTGCATTGGCTGCGGCGCCTGTAAAGAGGCCTGTACCGCCGGTATCATCGAACTGATCGACGGCAAGGCCCGCATACCCTACCAGCATTGTTACGAGTGTGGCGTTTGCCTGAAGGCTTGCCCCAACGGGGCCGTCAAAAAAGCCTCCCGCCCGGCGTAGTGCCGGATACCGCGTTATTTTGAATGCCTGCGGCTGTCGGGTGGGAATTATTCCCTTCCGACGCGTTAGGGGGAGATCTCCATTCTCCTGTGGAATGAGGCGTAAGAACGAAGTTTCCGGGCCCCGAGGGATGAGGGCCGGGGGGGGGTGAGCGCTGTTCCGTTCGCGAAAAGCCGCTTTGTTTCCAGGCTTCTGAGAGAAGAGAATGCGTATTGCTCAGCATGAGAAGGCGCTACCTAAGGAGTGAGTTATGCGAAGGCTATGGACCATATATAAAGAAACCTCTCTCTTGAAAAAAATGTTTGCGGCCATGGTAGCCGGCATCCTTATCGGCCTCGCGGTTGGGCCTTCAGCCTCTGTGCTGGAACCCTTCGGCACCTTTTTTTTGCGTCTTTTACAAATGATAGCGTTGCCGCTCATCATTGTGAACCTGTTGGCCGGGCTGTGCTCCCTGGATGATCCGAAATTGTTTGGTCGGGTCGGGGTGAGGGTGCTGGCTTATTACTGTGTGACCACGGTCTTTGCTATGGCCATCGCTGTGCTTGTGGGCAGCCTTATCCGCCCTGGCGTAGGCTTTACCTTGGGCGGAGATTTCGTCCTGAACAGCAGAGGCGCGCCTTCCATCGGCGCAACTATTCTTTCCATGGTGCCCGCCAATATTTTTACAGCGCTTTCAGGGGGGAATTTTGACCAGGTGGTCATCTTTGTGGCCATTCTCGGCATTGCCACCTTGTTTCTGCCCGCTGCAGATAGGGAACGAATTCGCAGTATATCAGATATATTTGTTCGGGCCTTCAACAAGATCATGGCCGCTATCATGCTCTATGCCCCGGTAGGCATCTGCGCGCTGATGGCCAAGACCTTCGGCAAATACGGCATCGGCATGGGTGGCCCCATCGCCAAGTATGTGGGGAGCGTGTATCTTTCGGTGGTGTGCATGATCGGCGTGTACATGCTGCTGCTCTACCTCTTTGTGCGGATGAAACCGGGCTATTTTTTTCGCCGTTCCGGCCCGGTGATCGTTTCCGCCGCCTCTACCTGCTCGAGCATTGCGACACTGCCGGTCAACCTCAAAGCGGCCGAGGATCTCGGCGTGCCCAAAGGCATTTACAGTTTTACCATTCCCTTGGGCAATCAGCTCAACCGTGACGGCATGGGCATCTTTTTCGCCATGTCCTTCATATTTACCGCCCAGGCCGCCGGGGTGGATTTTCCCTTGGGCGACCTGGCAAAAATGGTTCTGCTTGGATTGCTGCTCTCCATGGGCGGCGGCGGTATTCCCGGCGGGGCAATGGTCTTTCTGGCCCTGATATTTGAAACGTTCGGCCTGCCCGTAGAAGTGGTGGCCATCATTGCTGGCATCCATACCCTCAACGAGATGGGATTGACCACGTTGAACTGTCTCGGCGACCTGGTGGGCACGGTAATCGCCACCTTCAGCGGCAAGGACAGGCGGAACTTCCACGAGGTGGAGCCCGCTTCTGGCGATCTCTAAGGCCTGCGTGTGTATCTTCCGGCGGCCGTTGGCGTTGCCCCGGACCCGCCAGGAGGACCGTTCCACAGGATAGCGGAGAGGGACACAGGAATATCGTTCCTGTGTCCCAGTTAATGATACCCTCTGGCCCTTCGGCAGGGAGTTCTCTGCTCCCCCGAGGAAGGAGGCACAGAAATCTCGTTCCTGTGAGCCCCAGGGCAAGGGCCGGGGCAACCTCCTCCAGCTCTTCAATCGGTTGATCGGTAGTGTGGGCAGAAATTTTACTCGAGGGCCTGGAGGGATCATGTCCCCGGTAGCCTATAGGGCAGTCCCCGGCGGGGGCTCAAGATTTTTGTCCGTAACAAGTCGGATTTTTTTGTAAAGAAGATGAAAAGAGCGGGTAAAGGAGGCGCCATACGCCGAGGCCGGCTTTTTTAGCCCTGTTTTTCCGGTAGATAGGTCCAGAAGCGTTTGGGCATGCAGCGACGTTGCAGCCTGGGATTGCTTCGTTCCTTGATGGCGAGGGCCTTATAGTATTCCTTCCACAGAGCGCTGAAGGATTTCTCCTTTTCGGTGAGCAGTGCTTCATCAAGACGGCCCCCGGGCAGAGAGGATTTTTCCAGCGTCACGGGGAGGATTGTTTCTCCGGTAAAGTAAAACCCAAAGCCTCTGGGTACATCGTGAATGATCCATTGTTGATCTGAAAAACGGTTGCGGCAATGGGGGATAAGCAACGGCAGAATATTGTATCGAGGGGCCATGGTGGCGCAGTAAATGCCCTGAGCCGTTTCCTGGAAGCGCAGAAAGCCCATCATTTTTTCTTTCTCGCAACTGACCTGCCGAGAGAGCCGCATAATCGCCCGGGTATCGCTGTCTCCGTAGTTCAGCGGCAGTACCCGCGGGCTCTCCAGAGCCTTGCGCAACAACCGAAAAATTAAGGTATCGCTGCCTGTACTCTCGGAGAACCAAGCGTACTTTACGGCCTTGAGCGCGGCGCGGTCCAGCTTGTTGCGCACAGCCCGGAAGACCCGTTCGGCCTTTTCCTCCGTACTGCTGACAGTGTGGTTTATTTGGGCATGTAGCGGGGGGATTTCGCCTTCTCCAAGGAGAAGGGCCGGAAAACGCTTCAGAGTATATGCATCGAACAGCGCGCTTAAGAGGCCGCCAAAGGTTTTGTCATAGAAAAAGACGATCATAGAGGCTCATACCAGGGGGAATTGGTGTTCCCGGGGGGGCTTTTTCCCGCTAAGGGCTTTGCGCACAAAGGCCGGTCCGGCCTCATGAATGGTGTAAAAATTCGAGCGCGGGCAAGCCAAGAAATACCGGGCCCGCTTCATGACCACGCCCATAGCGGCTAAGGTCTCCCGGGTCAGAATACAGTGGTTGCGGGAACGGATGATGCGCTCTGCGGATTTCAGGCCAAGACCGGGCACCCGCAACAACTGGCCTAAATCCGCGCTGTGCGGGTCCAGCGGAAAGAATTCCGGATGCCGCAGGGCCCAGGAGAGCTTGGGATCAATATCAAGCTCCAGATCCGGATGGGCGTCATCAGCAATTTCATCAGCGCGGAAATGGTAGAAGCGTAGCAGCCAATCGGCCTGATAGAGGCGGTTTTCCCGTGCCAGGGGCGAAACGGTCAGGGCAGGCAGGCGGGAGTCATACCGATTGACCGGGACAAAGGCTGAATAATAGACTCGCTTCAAGGCCGGCCCCTGGTACAGATGGGAGGATAAACGCAAAATATCCTTATCGCGTTCGTTTGTGGCGCCGATAATCATCTGGGTGCTTTGCCCCGCCGGCGCAAAGCGGGGCGCATGGCGGAAGCGTTTGCGGGCCTCGCGGTTTTCTTCCAGCCCCTGCCGGATAAAAAGCATGGGCCTGTAAACGCTGCTGTGGTCTTTTTCTGGGGCCAGCCGTTTGAGGTTGGCCTCCGAGGGAATTTCAATATTGACGCTCATCCGATCGGCGTAGAGCCCGGCCTGGTAGATCAGCTCGCGGCTTGCGCCGGGAATGGTTTTTACGTGGATATACCCGCGGAAACGATGCCGTATGCGCAGAGCGCGCAGGACATTGACCAAAGCCTCCATAGTGTAATCCGGGCTTCCGACAACGGCTGAACTCAGGAACAGGCCTTCAATATAATTTCTGCGGTAGAACCCCAGAGTGAGCGTTACCAGCTCGTTCACAGTAAAGGATGCCCGGGGAAGATCATTGCTTCTGCGGTTGATGCAGTAAGCGCAGTCATAGCGACAGACGTTGCTGAAGAGGACTTTCAAGAGCGAAATGCAGCGTCCGTCATCAGCAAAGGAATGGCAGATGCCCCACCCCGCGGCGCTGCCGAGATCACCCGGCCTGCCGGAACGGCTGGACCCGCTGGAGGAGCAGGAAACATCATACTTGGCCGCTGCTGCTAAAATCAAGAGCTTGTTCATGGTTGCTTCGGTCATGGGGTATCTCGTTTTAGTGACCAATAGTTTATATATATAAACTATTTTTACGCTGTTTTTTACCAAGAAGCAAGAGTATTCGGAGCGCTTGCAGGGCCATTTTTTTGAGGGAATCAAGATGATGTTGCCTCGTGCCGTCCGGGCGTTTTTTCCTGAGGGCAGAGGAACTATGTTTTTGGGTTATGCAGGAACGAAGTTCCTTTGTCCCTTTCAGCGGGAGAGTGGATAGTTTTCCGGCCGGGGGGTCCAGGGGGAATCATTTCCCCTGGCGGGGTCCGGGGCAGCGCCCCGGCCGCCGGAGGCATCAAAGGGGGCAGGAAAAAACAAAAAGGCCGGAGGGTGTTGGCCTGAAAAGAAATTTTTCGGTTCCTCCGGCCTCTGGATCAGCGGGTTGTTTCCCAATCGGCGAGCACGGCGTCGAGCTTGGCAATTTCTTCATCGCTCATAGAAAAGGCATGTTCCGAAGTAGGAAAGGCCCCCTGGCGCACGTCGTCGGCATAGGCGGCTACGGCGTCGCGGATGATCGGGCCGAGGGCGGCGTAGCGGCGGACAAAGCGGGGAGTGAAGTCTTTGTAGAGTCCGAGCAGATCATGGTACACCAACACTTGACCATCACAGCCATTGCCTGCGCCAATGCCGATAGTCGGTATGGCCAGGCGTTCGGAGACGCGCCGGGCCAGGGGGGCTGGAATGGCTTCCAGCACGAGAGAGAAGCAACCGGCCTCCTGAAGGGCCAGAGCATCTTTTATCAACTGGAGAGCGGCTTCAGCGTTTTTTGCCTGAACTTTGAAACCGCCGAGCACGGCAGCCCGTTGGGGAGTCAGGCCGAGGTGCCCCATGACCGGAATACCGGCCCGGACCAAGGCCTCGATCTGGGGCAGAATCCAGCTGCCGCCTTCCACTTTGACTGCCCGGACTCCGCTTTCTTGGCACAGCCGGGCCGCATTGTGCAGCGCTTCGTTTACTCCGGCTTCGTAGCTCATGAACGGCATATCCGCCACGACCAGAGCGCGGCGTGTGCCGCGCAGGACGGCCTTGGTGTGGTGGATGCACTCTTCCAGGGTGACGCTGAGGGTGTCTTCACGACCGAGCATGACCATGCCCAGGGAATCCCCCACCAGAATAATATCAACTCCCGCCTCGTCAACAAGCATGGCTGAGGAGTAATCGTAGGCCGTCAGCACGGCAAGCTTGCGTTGTCCTTTGGCTGCCAGGATATCCCGGCTTGTAAGATGGCTTATTTTTTCATGAACGCTCATGAAGTGGCACCCCGAAGTTTTTTGCGTGAAAAATCGCTCAGTTTTTTTGCTTCTTCAAAGTCGGGTTTGAGGGAAGAGGCTGTTTCCCCATGTTCCAGGGCCTTCTCCCATTTATTCCATTCCGCGTAAAGACGGCCGATGTTGAAATGCAGATAGGCATCCTCCGGGGCTAATGGTAGGGCCTTCAGATAGTATTGTTCGGCGGTGTCATAACGGCCCAGCTTGCGCAGAGCAATGCCTAAGCGGTTATAGTATTGCAAGAGGTAGGGGTTTTGTTCGACGGCGATGCTGAGGTGCTCCACGGCGTCTTCGTAAAGCCCCGCTTTGAGCACCCGCTCCCCGATATCCGCCCGCAAGTCGCTGTCATCCGGGTATTCGGCGACAAGGCCGTTAAAGACGCCGCGGGCTTTGTCGTGTTCTTTGGTATCCAAATAGCCCTGTCCCAAATCAAGGGCTTCCTGTTTTTTTGCGGCCAGGGCCTTGGCCGCGGCTTCTGCTTCGGCCGTGCTCTCATCTTGGAGCATACTCGAAAGTTCCACCAGATCGCCGGCAAGCTGTTTTTCATTGCCGGGAACGTACTGAAGCGAGAGAGGGTAGATCTTACGCAAGTTGGGGTCCGCGTTGAGGCGATCCACGCTGTCGCGAAACATATGCTCGAATTCTTCGCGCTCGTTTCGCAGCAGAGATTGACGGCTCACCAGAACGAGGGCCGTGTGGAGGGCCTGTACGGGGGGAATAAGTTTTCCTTGGCGCAGTTGGGAGGCGATTTGGGCAAGATTTTTGCGTATAGTGTAAATGTCATTGGACATGAATGCTCCTTGGTCGGGTATGCGATCGGTAGGTTATGGGCGTAAGAGACGCAGGACGGCCTCCAGATCCTGAGGCCTGTCAACGCCTCTGCTGTGAAATTCGGTCAGGCTGACGCGCATGGGAATGCCGTTTTCCAAAAGTCGGAGCTGTTCGAGCTTTTCCCGCTGTTCCAAAGGGCTTTGGCCGAATCCGGCAAAGCGCTCTAGGGTTTCCATGCGAAAGGCATAGAGACCGATATGCAGCAGGTATTCCACGGTTTCCGATGCAGCGTCGCGCGGATAGGGAATCGGCGCGCGGGAAAAGTACAGGGCGTCGCCATTGAGGGCGCGGACCACCTTGACCCGATCCGGCGAAACGGCTTCAGAGGCGCTCATGGGATGGGCTAACGTGGCGCTGCGCACGGCAGGGTCTGTGAACGGCGCAAGCAGTTCCTCCAGCATGGCCGGTTCCAGGGCGGGCTCATCTCCCTGGATGTTTACCGCCACGGCTTCGGCGGGGAGGTTGAGGGCCCTGGCCGCCTCGAGCATGCGATCTGTGCCGCTCTGGTGATCCGGCGAGGTCATGAGGCAGGGCACATCAAGCGCCGTGGCGGCAGCCATGATGCGTTCATCATCGGTGCAGACCGTCACCGAGCGGAGCGACGCGCAGCGGCTGGCTCGAGACCAAACATGCCAGAACATGGGTTTGCCGAGAATATCGATCAGGGGTTTGCCGGGAAAGCGCGTCGATGCGTATCGTGAAGGAATGAAGCCGTAACACGGCGGCAGGGAGGAACTCATTACTCTATAACTCCGGAAAAAGGGCAGATGACCATTCTGGCAAGGGGGCTCGACCCGGCATGCCTTGTGCCGCGCGTCCGGCTCGTTTTCTTGAGAGGTCAAAGCTCTTCAGAGAGCAGCGCATGCCGGTTCCGGTACGCTTTCGGCGCATTGCCTCGAGGAAAGAGCAATAGCATGGATGGTTACGTTCCCGCCACTACTATATTGGTGATTTGCCGCGCGCTCGGCCGATGCGTTCCGGTAAGGGCAGCAAACGGGCTGCCCCGGGGAGTGCGGCATATCCCGAGGCATTCCTCCCTTGCCGGGCTCCCTGGTCCCGTGCCATAGTGTTGTTAGCGAGGCTGATGGAGGAAGCATGATTGCAATTCTTAATTACGATTCCGGCAACCAAACCAGCGTCAGTCGTGCCCTGAGCTCATTAGGCCTGGAAAATCGCATCACTGATGATCCGGCTGTCATTCTTGGCGCGCACGGCATTATTTTTCCCGGCGTGGGGGCGGCGGGCCAGGCTATGGGGCATCTTGGAGCGCGCGGTTTGGATAGAGTGCTGCGCCAGGCGGTAGAGCGGGGCGTTCCGTTGCTGGGCATCTGTCTCGGTTGCCAGATCCTGTTGGAACACAGCGAAGAGGGCGATACCCCCACGCTGGGCCTGGTTCGCGGGCGCACCCAGCGCTTCAATGCCGCGCTTCGGGATGAGGAAGGCGAAACAATTGCTATTCCGCATATGGGATGGAACAGCCTGGAACAGACCCGGCAGAGCAGGCTTTTTGAAGGCATTGATCCGGGGGCGGAATTTTACTTTGTGCACAGTTATTATGTTGTGCCCGAGCCTTCCCTGGTGCTGGGCATGACCCGCCACGGTCTGGATTTTTGTTCCGCCTTCGGGCGGGACGGGCTCTGGGCCGTGCAGTTCCACGCGGAAAAAAGCGGTCGCCCCGGCCTCCGGCTGTTGCATAACTTCGCGGCGTATTGCAAGGAGATCGGCAATGCTCAGTAAACGGATCATTCCCTGCCTGGATGTGCGCGACGGCAGGTTGACCAAGGGCGTGAAATTTACGGGCAACGTGGATATCGGCGATCCCGTGGAGACGGCCCGGCGCTACTATAACGAAGGGGCGGACGAAATCGTTTTTTACGATATCACGGCCTCGGCCGAAGGGCGGGGCATTTTTTTGGATGTTGTGGAAAAGGTAGCTGAAGCTATTGCTATACCCTTTTGCGTGGGCGGCGGTTTAGGAAGCGTTGCGGATATGCGCGCCGTGCTCCTGGCCGGAGCGGAAAAGGTTTCGGTGAATTCCGCCGCCGTGAAAAACCCGGCTCTCATCAGCCGGGGGGCGGAAGCCTTTGGCTCGCAGGCCGTCGTTGTCGGCATGGATGTACAGCGGGTTACCGCCTGCCCGTCGATTCCTTCGGGCTACGAGATCGTTATTCACGGCGGCAGAACGCCCACGGGGTTGGATGCATTGGCCTGGGCCGGACGCTGCGAGGAGCTGGGGGCAGGGGAGCTGTGCGTCAATTCCATTGATGCGGACGGCACCAAGGAAGGCTATGATCTCCCCTTGACCCGCGCTATCCGTGAAACTGTGGGTATTCCCGTTATCGCTTCCGGCGGAGCCGGGTCGCCGGAACATCTGGTCGAAGCCGTTACCACGGGCGGGGCCTCGGCGGCGTTGATCGCCTCTATCGTCCACTACGGCGAATATACCATACCCCGGATCAAGGAGTACATGCACCGGCGCGGCTGCAAGGTGCGGTTGGCCTGGTAGGGCCGGGGCGCGTCATCTTTTCCGGCCCGTTGGCAGCCGGGCGCTCCGGAACCCACCAAAGGAATCTTGCCTTTCCGGTTCTCGGGATGCGTCCATAAAGGCTGTTGCCGCAGGCTTTTTAAGGATAGGGGGAGGCTTCAAGGCTTCTCCAGAAATCGTCGATTCTTCCGGCGTCAGCGGGAAAGCGACAGCTGACGGCCGCCACTTCGGCCAGTGCTTCCTTTTCTTCTCCCAACAGAAAGCGGGCGCGAGCCGCCAGCAGCAAAGGCGGCCAGCCGGGACAGGTGGAAAAAAGGGCGCTGTTTCGGGCTTCTTGGTAGAGACCCTGGGCTACATAGCTCCCCCAAACATAGTCCGTTCGTTCTTCCCGGCAAGCGCCATCCAGCGCTTCCCATGCGCGGGCTTCCTCACGCATGGCCGCATAGCGTTTTCCTTCGTATAAACGCTGCATCAGGAACAGCCGGTCAGCGGCCTTGAACGGCGCTTGGCCGATGTGCCGCCGCATGGCTTCCGCCGCTTCCCGGTTCCGTCCGGCCAGCCGGTAGGCGTGGGCCGCGAAGTGGGCGGCCAGCGGCATCCCCCGGCGGTCAAGGGAATCCAACTCCCGGGCCAGATGCAAAAAGACAAAGAGCTTATCCTGATGATGCAGCAGCACGCTGACCTCATCATCACGGCTGATCTCCGGGGGGATGGCGAGCCGTTCCCAGCCTTCGTTGGGGACTAACCGGGTCAGCACATAGGCTGCCTGGTAGAAAGCCCGCCGGTTTTCAGCCTCGGGCCCGGCTTTGGCTGCGCTTCGGGATGTGGCGGGCGGCAGGGCCAAGGCTATTGAGAGCAGAAGCAGCCCCCCCAGCCCGATGGCGACGCCGGAGCGGCCAAGCCTGGGGAACAAAAGGCGAAACAGGGAAAAGAGCCGGCGCGCTGCGGCGGAAGAAGGCGGGTGCGGCTGGTGCGAGGGTGAGGAGAGGGCAGGCTGAACCATGAGGCCTCGGTAAACGGCACATCCCTCACATTGTGGGAGATGACGAGTTGGTGTATATTTTCTAAAACGCGTTTTCCATTCGCGCTGGGCGGTTGACGGCACATCCCCGTATAGCAAAGGTATGCCGGTGATGCAAACCGTTGCGGCAAAGCCTTCGGGCGGAACCGAAGCGGAGCCCCCACTCAGGATATGTGCCGGAGGCGGAACACGGCCGCGCCACATTGTGGGGCGTGCGAGGCCCTGCCGGCTCGGCGGCTGCGGCAAGCATCGCGCAGGCTGCCGTTCCCGTATCAGCCTGCAAAGAGAAGGATGGTCTATGTTCCGTTCAGAGTACCGAAAAAAGCGCATCAGTGCCGACCAAGCCGCGGGCCTGGTCACATCCGGCCAGTGGCTGGATTACGGGCTCGGCAACACCATGCCTTATTCCATTGATCAGGCCCTGGCTCGACGCAAGGGCGAACTTGAGGATGTGAAAATCAGGGGATTGATGGCCATGCGCCCGCTGGCCGTGGTGGAGTGCGACCCCGAGCGGGAAAGCTTCTGGTATATGAGCTGGCACCTGAGCAGCTACGAGAGGGGTCTCAACCGGCGGGGGCTATGCGACTATATACCCATGACCTACCGCTCACAGCCGGAACTCTACCGCAAGTGTCTGGATGTGGATGTGGCCTTTATTTCCGTGGCCCCCATGGATCATAACGGCTGTTTCAATTTTTCGCTAACTAATTCTTCCACCAGGGCCCTTTTAGAAACGGCCAAGGTGGTTGTGCTGGAAGAAAACGAATGCCTGCCGCGCTGCTACGGCGGCAGCGAGGAATATATTCATATCGCGGATGTCGATTATATCGTTCGGGGCGAACCTGTGGCTCCGGTAACGTTGCCCGCCGCGCCCGTTACTGATGCAGATCGGAGCATTGCGGAGTTCATTGTGCCGCAATTGCGTGATGGCTCAGTCATCCAGTTGGGCATCGGCGCGCTCCCCAATGCTGTGGGCGGCATGATCGCGGCCTCCGATCTTAAGGATCTGGGCATGCATACGGAGCTTTTGACCGACGCCTATTTGGATATTTTCAAAGCCGGCAAGCTGACCAATAGATATAAGACCATCGACCGCCATAGGGGAGTATTCACCTTTTGCGCGGGCTCGCGGGAACTCTACGAATGGGCCGGAGAAAATCCTCTCTTGGCCTCGTATCCGGTTAACTATACCAACGCCGCTGAAATTGCCGGACGTAACGATAGGCTGATCAGCATCAACAGTTGTCTGGAGGCAGATCTTTTTGGTCAGGTTTCGTCTGAATCCACCCGAGATCGCCAGATCAGCGGCACGGGCGGCCAGCTTGATTTTGTGCAGGGCTGTTACATATCCAACGGGGGCCAGAGCTTTTTATGCATGCATTCGACCTTCCGGGATAAGGAGACGGGCGCGGTGAAATCCCGCATTCTGCCGGAAATCCCCGGCGGGGCCATAGTTACCGCCCCGCGCAGTCAGATCCACTGTTTGGTTACCGAGTGGGGCATTGCCAACCTGGCCGGACGCTCAACCTGGGAACGAGCTGAACGGGTTATCGGGCTGGCCCACCCGGATTTCCGGGAAGAGCTGATCGCGGCGGCGGAAAAACGCGGCATCTGGCGGCGCTCCAACAAACGGATATAGGGCGGAAGGCTCCCCCCGGCCGCCGGAGGCGTATCCTTTACCGCAAGCGTGCCGGGCATGAGACCGGCCCGGGGCTTGGCAGGCGGTCTTCCTTGTATTACGTACTCTTTTTGGCATTACAGGCTGTTATCTAAACCGGGGGGCGG
Organism: uncultured Desulfovibrionaceae bacterium; assembly: GCA_949741925.1. GTDB lineage: Bacteria > Desulfobacterota > Desulfovibrionia > Desulfovibrionales > Desulfovibrionaceae > JAJDHY01. Next base: position 12,271 of record CATJOY010000015.1, read on the forward strand.
GCACTCCTTGCGGCCCTTTTCGGCTCGATTCCGGATAGACCAGCGATGCGCGGGCCAACGCGCATTGAAACCGCCGGTGCGCTTCGTACCGGCACGGAGAGGACTGGCAATGCTTCTCACCGGCGCGCAAATTCTGATGGAATGCCTCTCCCGCGAGGGAGTAAATCGCATCTTCGGTTTCCCCGGAGGCGCTCTCTACGATATTTATGACGAACTTTCCCGTTCGGCGATCAAGCATGTGCTGGTGCGTCATGAACAGGCCGCCGTGCACGCCGCCGATGGCTATGCCCGGGCCTCGGGGCAGGTGGGGGTTTGCCTGGTCACCTCGGGCCCCGGGGCTACCAACACCGTCACCGGTATTGCCACAGCCTACGCGGATTCCATTCCCCTTGTCGTCTTGACCGGGCAGGTGCCCACGGCGCTTATCGGTAACGATGCTTTTCAGGAAGTCGATATTATCGGCATTACCCGGCCCTGCACCAAGCACAACTTTCTGGTCAAGGATGTCAAGGAACTGGCGGAAACCCTGCGCAAGGCCTTTTATCTGGCGCGCTCCGGGCGGCCTGGTCCGGTGTTGGTGGACCTGCCCCGGGATATGATCCGCGCCTCGGCAGCGTTTCACTGGCCGGAAAAACTGGAAATGCGTTCCTACAAGCCCAATTACAAGCCCAACAAGCTCCAGCTTCAACGTGCCGCGGAGAAGCTCTCCCAAGCCAAGCGGCCGCTTTTCATCATTGGCGGCGGTACGGTGTTTGGCGGGGCTAGTGAAGACGTAACCGCTCTGGCCCGGCTGCTGCACGCGCCGGTTGCTTCTACCTTTATGGGCCTCAGCGGCTTCCCCGGCGATGACCCGCTGTGGTTGGGGATGCTTGGCATGCACGGTTCCGCCGCCGCCAACCGGGCGGCCGGTGAGGCAGATTGCATTGTCGCGGCGGGAACGCGTTTTGCTGATCGTTCCACTTCGGAAATCGGCAAGTTCGCCAACAACGCCGTGATCATCCAGATCGATATTGACCCGACCTCCCTGCGAAAGAACGTGCCGGTGCAACTGCCCTTGGTGGCGGATTGCGCCCAGGCTCTGCACGGCTTGCGTACGCTCCTGGAGGCCGGAGTCAGGGAAGAGGAGTGGGCGCGGAACCACGCCCCCTGGCTGGAGCACCTCGAGACCATCAAAAGGGAATGCCCGTTGACCTACCGGAAAAACGATCGGGAGGGGATATGCGGCATCAAGCCTCAGCAGGTTATCGAGACCTTAAACGACCTGACCGGCGAGAATGTGTTGGTGACTACTGATGTCGGCCAGCACCAAATGTGGGCGGGCCAGTTCTTTACCTACACCAGGCCGCGCGCCTTTCTTTCCTCGGGCGGCTTGGGCACCATGGGCTATGGGCTCCCCGCCGCCGTGGGCGCGCAGTTTGCCAAACCCGAAAGCCAGGTAGTAGCCATCACCGGCGACGGCTCCGTGCAGATGAACATCCAGGAGCTCGGCACCATCATGGAAAATTCCCTGCCCATTAAGATCGTGCTGCTCAACAACCACGCCCTGGGCATGGTCCGCCAATGGCAGGAACTTTTCTACAAGAAAAACTACGTGGCCACCGTGGGGAGCTTTCAGCCTGATTTCATGCTGCTGGCCAAAAGCTACGGCATGCCCGGCTACCGTATCACCGAGGAGGCCGCGCTGAGGCCCACGCTGCAAGAAGCCTTGGCAGCGCCCGGCGCAGCTTTTATCGAAGTGGAGGTTGCCCCGCGTGAAAACGTATCGCCCATAGTGCCCCCGGGGGCGGCCCTCAATGAGATGATCATCATGTGATGCGCCCCGGAAAAAGGGGAGGGGCTGGCGCATTTCTCGGCGTGTCGTCAGCCTCTGAAAGCAACGGCACGACCGGCCCAAGAGGCCGGAGAGGCAGAGAAAAAGACTGCCCGGGCTACTTCACGCCCTCCGCAACACCGGATTGGATAGGCTTTTGCAGGCTATCCAGCGCCAACAACAGATCCGCGGCCATACCCCTCAGGGAGTGGAAAAAGGTAAAGAACTGGATCATTTCGCGCAGATTCAGGCGGTTGGTTACACCGGTATCGCGGAGTTCTCCGAGGCGGTTCTCGGTGAGATGGACCAGGCGGGTCAGGTTACGGATAATATCCGGGGCGGGCGCTGCCGGGGTGGCCCCGCCAAGATGCCGCAGGGCTGCCATGGCGGCATCCGCCAAATCGCGTATTTCCGGAGCCATGATCACATCATAACCCCGTTCTTCGTAATCGATAAGGGTTTCCAGCATAGGCCGCAGGTGTTTGACGGCCCTATCCAGCGCCCGGACTTGTACGGTCAGCATGCCGTGGTCGTATTGGTAAACAATTGCTTCATGCTTGCGGACTCGGAGAATCTGTTCATGGTTGCTCCAGGTTTTATCCAACAGATGGTCCAGGATGTGGCCGTTAACGCGTTGCTGGCGGTTAAGAAAGGCTCGGACGATGGCATCGAGGAGCAGGGCGCATTCTTGATACTGCTCGGCCAGGTCGTGGCGCAAAGACCCGGCCAGGCTGACCGGCCAAACCGAGATGGTCACCAGCATGGCCGCGGAAACGCCGATGGTGATTTGCATCATGCGCGAAAGCCCGACCATGATGGCGGGGCCGCCCTCGGCCGTGGTTCCGGCCAGCAGCACGACGGCAACGGTCAGAGCCGCCATGCCGAAGCAGTTGTTGCGATGGTTGAGGGAGGCGCAAAACCCCGTGCCCGCGAACAGAAAGACCCCCAGCCAGGCCATGCCGGGGGGCAGGAGGTAGAGCAGCCCTATGCCGAAGGCCGCCCCCAGCATAGTGCCTATGATTTGACGCAAAGCTGATTGGATGGCTTCAGCCACGGTGGCTTGCATGGCCACCACGGCGGCGATAACGGCCCATTGCCAGTTTTCCAGGTTGAACCCCCGGGTAACGAAATAGGCCAGGACCGTGGCCAGGCCGGTCTTAAGACCGTGCTGTATCTGAAGGCGGGTCGTGTCGCTGAGTGTGATGCGCATGAATGAAGTTCTCCCCAAGAGGGTCAAATGCGGGTAGTGCCCCGCGTCGGTTGCAACCCCTTCCGGCAACGGGATGTTTTTTTGTGGCCTAAATTTTACTTTGCCGCAACCGATAGGAGCAGGTGAAAGAATATTTTCGTTAGGGCCGTTTTCAATACAGCGCGCCCGCGAAACGGTGGACGGCGCCGCGGCCCGGAAGAGGGAAAACGCCGGGAAAAGTGGTTTGCCGTGCGCCATTGCGTTTTTTCGTCTGAGGTCGCCAGAGGAACAAGGCGACGCGGAGCGGGAACCAGTTCGTAACTCGCCTTGCGGCGGCCTGTCCGCCAGGCCCGCGTTGCGAAGAACAACGCTTTACATCCTGGAAAAAATGGCTATTCTGAACACACTATGGGGGTTGGCGCCGCAGTATCCTTAAGGCGCTTATACAAGGAGTCAGTATGTCCGGCGGATCATGGAAAGTCGCCTATTCGGATTTTATGACGGCCATGATGGCCTTTTTTCTGCTGATGTGGATTTTGAACATGACGCCGCCGGAAACCAAGGCGGTTTTGGCGGATATGTTTACCGCCGATGCCAATATTTTGCCGGGCACAGCCACGCCCCGGGCCAACAACTTTATGGTGCAAAAGGTCACCAAGCTGGATACCCGCGATGTGCAGATGAGCGAAGTGGAGAGATCCCACTACGCCATTGCCCAGGAAATCAAACAATTCCTGCTGGCGGATGCCATTCCTTCCAATTCTAGCGGCATATCCTCCACCAAGGTCGGGGTGCTTTTGCATGTGACGGGAGACGCGCTTTTTGCGCCGAACTCCGTGGAGATAACCCCCCTCGGGCGGAAAGCGCTCAATGAAGTTATCAAGGTGATGCGCAAGTATAAGGTCTACTTGGTTATCCGGGGGCATGCTTCCAAGGATGAGACAGGAAGACCGTACTACCCTTCCAAATGGGAACTTTCTTCAGCTCGAGCCACTGCTTGCGTGCGCTATCTCATGGATCAGGGCAACCTTGATCCTGCCTTGATTCGGACAGTAGCTTACGCCGATACCCGCCCCCTGGTGCCGGCTACCGATCCTCAGGCCGCGGCCAAGAACCGCAGGGTAGAATTCTATTTCCACCGGCCGGAAGTCAGTTCCATGGTTGTGGGGTATTAGGAGCTGTTTTTCCGTGTAGCGCGCTGCCCCGGGAACCCGTTTGGCTTGGCGAGGACAAAGTACAGCGCCCCCCCCGGGGGGGGGACCACTTTCATCGCAAAACCCCGGCTTCACAGCGTGTGAGGCCGGGGTTTTGCGGAACTGGGCAGATTTCTTCTGTTGTTTTGCTTTTGGGGCAGTTCAGCTCGTTTGCTTGGCCTTGCGGCAATCCGCACAGAGCCCGTACAGATACATCTGGTGCGAGGTCAGCGTAAAACCGTTACGGCGGGCTAGTTCTTCCTGAAGTTTTTCAATGGCCGGGTCCATGGCCTCCACATGGCTGCCGCAGGAAACACAGATCAGATGATCATGGTGTTCATGGCCGATCAACACTTCATAACGCGATACGCCGTCCCCGAAATTGACTTCCTTGGCCAGTCCTGAGCCGCAGAGCAGTTTCAGGGTGCGGTAAACCGTAGCTTGGCCGATGGAAGCATCCTCAGCCCGAACCTTATCATAGAGTTCTTCCGTGCTGAGATGCCCTTCCTGGCGGAGGAAGACCTCAGCAATCCGTTTACGCTGCGGGGTAAATTTCAGTTTGTTGGCGATGACGTAGTCGGAAAAGATCCGGTATGCCTGTGACATATTCCTCCAGCGTTGCCCGGCGTTTGTTTCGGCCGGGCGGCCTCCGGCATCAGGTGAATTTCGGCTCTTCCTCACGGATTATTTGGAAAGCCTTGTTCCCCTTTACCGTGCCTGAAATGCCCCAGAATTTGCTGACTCCGGCCACAGTCACTTCCAGAAGATCGTCAGTATCCGTATCCAGAAGAATGACATCTCCTTCCTTGAGCCGCAGCAACTGGTTGCCGGTAATTTGGGTATCGCCGAAACGCACCTTGAGTTCCACCGGCGTTTCCATCAGGCGCTCTTTCAAGCGGGCGACCCAGGCGTGGTCCACTTCAAGACGTTCGGTTTGAAAGCTGGCGTGGAGCTTGGAGCGGATCGGTTCAATGGTGGCATAGGGCAGGCAGACAATCAGCGAGCCCACGGCGGATTCCAACTCCACTTCAAAGGTAATGACCACCACCACATCGCTCGGCGGCACGATGGCCGCGAACTGGGGGTTGATCTCCGAGCGCACCAGTTCCAAACTGACATCGTGAACAGGCCGCCAGGATTCTTCCATGTTATCCAGGGCAATTTTAATAACTCTGTCCACTACAGATTGTTCAATTCGGGTGAATTCCCGGCCCTCGATTTTGGGTTGGCTTCCCTGGCCGCCGAAAAAGCTTTCCACCAGGGCGAAGACCAGCCGGGCGTCGACAACCATGAGGGCATTGCCGCGCAAGGGATCCATCTTGAAGATGTTGATGCTGGTCGGCACCGGCAGGTTGCGCATGAAATCGCCGAACTTGGTCATATCGATGGACAGCGGGTTGACTTCCACGCGCTTGCGAACGGTATTGGTCAGGGAGTTGGTGCACAGACGGGAAAAACGGTCATTGACGATTTCCAGAACCGGCATCCGGCCCCGAATGATACGGTCTTGGTTGGCGATATCAAAGGAGACAACTCCGGAGTTATCTTCGGGAACATCGCTTCCCGTATCTATATCGCCGCCGGATAAGCCCCTGAGCAGGGCATCAACTTCGTCTTGAGCCAGAATTTTGTTCACGGCAACTCCAGGCATCCCAGGGGGATGTTCATACTTTTGACAGCATAGGCATTCAACGGCTTGAGGTCAACGGTGAATTCGCCGGAGGCCTTCTTCCGCGCGTCGCAGAGGGAGAAGCCCCGCTGATCCGAACGCCCCGCAGAGCCTTTCTCTATCCTTTTTCGGCATACTATGCAAAATCAGGTCCAATTCGGTGGCGGCGCAGATACCCATGAGGTTGCCCATCCCCGAGCCTGGGCAGGGGATTCTTTGCAGGAGAGCGAAAGGGAAAGCCAGAAGGCTGTGCCCTACCCCCTCTTCCGCCGTTCCGGCCGGTACTCTGGATCGAAGCGATACCCGGAGGGCCAAGGGCATCATACCCCCGGTTGAGAGTGGAGCAGCGCTCCACATCCGAACGACAGGCTCTCTCCAGTCTTTTCCATAGTCTTCCCTGAACAGCCGTTTTCTGGCATAGGAAGAGCATGTCAACCATCACCGTGCGCCGCAGTCTCGGCGTTCCTGCCGGAGCTGCCCCTCTGTTTGAAGAGATTAGCTTGCCCGTCACAGGCAAGACTCTGGCTCAGTGTATCTATCTTTCCGGCCGGTTTACGCCCCCGGCCCTGTGCTCGGGGCTCGGCCGCTGCGGTCGTTGCCGGGTGCGCTTTCTTTCCGCGCCGCCGCCGGTTCTGCCGGGGGAAGAAGCAACACTTTCCCATCATAATTTGGAGGAAGGGTGGCGGCTGGCCTGCCTGCATGCCCCGGAACCGGGGCAGCATGTGCTTATTCCGGAGGTTTCTCCCTACGGAGCATACCCGGAGCGGCAGGGAGCCCCGGCCGCCCTCGTCGGTCTGCCCCCGGAAACCCTGTCGGAGGGGGGCGTTCTGGCCGTTGACCTGGGGACCACCAGCTTGCAGTGGCGCGAAGCGAGTGAAGAACGCGACGGAGCGTTTGCGGAAGGCTGCGAGATTAACCCCCAGATGGGCGCCGGGAGCGACGTTATTTCCCGCCTGGCCTATAGTCTGGAGCCCGGCGGGGCAGAGCGTTTGCGGGCCCTGACGTTGGCCGCGCTGTGTCGTATTATCGATAGCCTGCCCCGACCTCCGCGCGAGCTTATTGTGGCCGCCAACCCGGCCATGACCTATATTGTGCTCGGCCTGGAGACGAAGCGCCTCGCTTCTGCTCCGTACGGGCTGCCTTACAGGGGGGGAGAAACCCATGCTCTGCACGGGTTGCCGCCGCTCTGGACTGCGCCGCTGATCGCGCCGTTTATCGGCGGGGATATCAGCGCCGGGTACGCCTCGCTGGTCTTTGACCGCACTGCGCCGCCGCCGGAATTTCCCTTTGTTCTAGCAGATCTGGGCACCAACGGCGAGATCATTTTGGCCCTTGGTCCGGAATCCGCCCTGGCCGCCGGGGTGGCCATGGGACCGGCGTTGGAAGGCATCAACCTCAGCTTTGGTTCGGAGGCGCGGCCGGGCGCTGTCGTCCAATTCAGCATTACCCCGGAGGGGCTCAAACCGGAGGTTCTGGGCGGCGCCGCTCCCAAGGCTATTTCCGGAACAGGGTATCTTTCCCTTTTGGCTGCTCTGAAACGGAGCGGGTTGCTCGCTGAAGACGGCCGATTCTGTCGGCCCGGCCGGAACAACGTCCCGGAAACCCCGTTGACGGGTCGCCTGGCCGCCGGCTTGGAACAGCAGGAACCAACGGCCCGCTTGCGGTTGCCCGGCAGGCTGTATCTTGACGCCGCCGATGTTGAGGAGTTGCTCAAAGCCAAGGCGGCCTTTAGTTTGGCCTTGTCGCGTCTTTTGGATGCGGCTTCGCTGACGCCCGGCAAGCTGAACCATTTTTTCTTAGCCGGGGCTTTGGGCCGCCATGCCCCGCAAAGGGCCTTAGAAGAATTGGGCTTCATCCCTTCCGGCTTAGGGCCAAAGGTACGGGCCATCGGCAATAGTTCCCTGGCCGGGGCCTGCCTGTTCGCCCGCGATAGGGAAAGCCGGGAAAAAGCTATCGACTGGAGCCATCGGGTGAGTACCCTGGATCTGGCCGGAGATCCGGCCTTTGCCGGGCTGTATGCGAACCACATGGTCTTTTCCTGGCCTCACCGCTGAGATTGCCGTAGAATCCCGGTTGCGCGCCGCGTTTCCGGGCCTTTGCGTATATTTTACGCTTCTTCAGCCGCTGCGGCATGTGCCCTATTGGTGTCCGCAAAGCGGAACACAGCACCCTGAACCGTGAGATAGAGTGAGATGCGCAACCTGCTTCGCCCGCCCCAGCCCGACTGCCGCCAGGATCTAGCCCGCGCCGTGCGGGTTATTGTCGAATCCACCCCGCTTTCTCCGGCCCACCGCCGGGATTTGCCCCAGGCCGTTCGGGATCTTTCCCGGATGCTGACTTCAGAACGGGATCTGGCGGACCAGCCCTACTGGAGCAGTCCGCGTCTGCTGACCGCCTATTGTCGGTATTTTCTCCCCTGGAATCTGCATCGGCTGGCCTGGCTCCTGCCGGGGCTCAGGCTGCCGCTTGCCCCGAAGCAAAGAGCCCCCGGTACCTCCCCTGAGGAGGTTGTTATTTTGGATCTGGGCAGCGGACCGCTGACCCTGCCCCTGGCCCTGTGGGTGGCCTGTCCGGAATTTCGTCGCCTGCCTTTGCGCTTTATCTGCGTGGATGTGGCGCCTCACCCCATGAACGTAGGCCGGACAATTTTTCAAGCCCTGGCCGGAGAAACCCTCTGGCGGTTTGAACTGCGCCGGGGGCCGCTGGAAGCGGCTCTGGGGGCGTTCAAAGGCAAGGCCCGTCTGATACTGGCCGGCAATGTGCTCAACGAACTGCCCCCGCCGCGGCGGGGGAGCCTTCAGGAACGTATGGAGGGTCTTGCTCGGCTGCTTGCCTCCCGCCTGGAGGCCGACGGCCGCGTTCTTTCCGTGGAGCCGGGAACGCGTCTGGGCGGCAGGGTGATTGCCGCATTGCGCCAGGCGGCTTTGGAGCAGGGTCTTACCCCGGAAGCGCCTTGCCCTCACGCTGGGCCGTGCCCCATGCTGGGGCCGCGGGCTACGGGCTGGTGCCATTTCTCCATGCTGACCACCGGAGCGCCGCCGGAACTGCTCGGATTGACCCGCCGGGCCGCGCTGGAAAAACGGAGCTTGAGCCTTTCTTGCCTCCTGCTCAGGCCTATGATGCCGGAAGAGGAAACCGGACCGGAAGCGGAGCTTGCCGCCAACCCTCTGGATTTTCTTGAATCAGAAGTTGATGCATGGCTCGATTCGGAGGGTGGGCCCGAGGATGGCGAAACCGTGGAAGAGGATATTTTTGAGGATGGGCAGCGTTGCGGCTTGGGCGAGGAGCGTGCCCGACCGGCTTCAGGGGTTTCGCCCATCCGGATTCTCTCGGATCCCATAACCATTCCCGGCAAGGAGGAATCCGCCCGCTACGCGTGTACCGAGCGTGGTTTGGCCGTGGTGCATGGGGCGGGCCGCATGCCTTCGGGGGCGGGCTTTGCAGCCCGCTGGCCTGAGACGGATAGCCGCGATCCCAAAACCGGGGCGCTGGAAATCACCTTGGTCGGAAAGGTCGGAAAACGCCTGGAGCGCGGCCGCCCCGCGGCCACCTTCCCGAGACGGAAAGAATCATTTTTTGATGCCTGTTGCGAGGATCGGCCTCCCTCCGGCAAAGAGGGCGGGGCGCCTGAAACACAACGCGGCGCTAGGCCGCCCCGTACGGATCGGGCCGGGTCCGGCCGCTCCGCGAGACGGGCAGCCCCCGACCGGGCGCGCCGCCCCCGGCGGTCTAAGGATTCGTCCGGGCAGCGCTGAGACCTGCCGTGGGGCGGACAGAAGGCCCCGCTCCGCCCATACCCTATCGGTGCAGATACTTCGTTGCCCGGGCTTGAAATACGGTGTTCCATGCTTATATTCCCGAGCATGATGTCACCAAAACAATGTGGCCGGTTTTTCTTTGGCCTTGTGAGCCTAGGGCTCTGTTGCCTGGCTTTGCCGGAAGAGGTTCTGGCTTGGGGGCCCGGCGTGCATATGGTTACAGGCAACTGGGTGCTGCAAAACCTGACAGCGCTCTCCCCTGCCATGGCCGCGCTTTTGATGCGCTATCCCGGCCAGTTTCTCCACGGTTGTTTGAGCGCCGATATTTTTATCGGCAAGGGCAGTGTCGCCAGGGAGGGCCACAGCCATAATTGGGACAGCGCCTTTGCCCTGCTGCGCCGGGCCGACCGGGGGCGGCGCAAGGCCTATGCTTACGGCTATCTTGCCCATCTTGCGGCGGATACTGTGGCCCACAACGTGTATGTGCCTGAATCGTTTGCCCGTGCTCCCGGCAGCGGCCGTTTCGCCCATGTGTACCTGGAAGCCCAGGCCGACCGCCTGCTTGCTTGGGATTGCCGCGATGCCCTGCGCGTCTTCCATGAGCGGGAGAGCCGGGATACCGCCGCGTTGCTGCGCTCAACGCAGAGCCAAAAGCCCTTTTTGTTCTGGTTGAAAAGCCGCGTTTTCCAGGGCAGTATTGCCCTCGGCGGCAGCCGGGTGTGGCGTAGCTCCATGGCCCTTGTAGATAGTCTCTTGCCGCGGCAGAGCGCCGCTCTCCCGCTTGACGATATGTTGACCGTGGCCACTCGGGCCATCATCAGTCTGCTCCGCAACCCGGAAACATCGCCGGTTTTGGCCTTTGACCCCATCGGGGCAAACGCCTTGGCTCTGGCCCAAAGAAGGGGCAGGGGCAAGAGCGTACGGCGCATAGCGGATACAATTCGGCTGGCGCTATCCGCAAAATCCGTTGCCGGCACGCGCGAGCCGGGTTTACCCTTGCCGAACGTTGTTCTGCCCGAGGCCATGGCTTCTCTGCCGCCGGTCTGCACACCGCTTCACCTTCATGAACCCCTTGAGAAACAATAATGAACGCTACCGGAAAACTTATGCGCTATACATTGATCGGCCTGGGCCTGCTGCTCGCGTTGATCATCATCTTTATCAACAGGAATCTGGCCTCGCTTGCGGAATGGGCCCTGCCCGGCAGCGGCCTTTGGACGCATCTCGGCTTGCTCGCTTTGGAAGCTTTTGCTCTGCTCTGGTTCTGGCGCGGCCTTTTTGGGGGCCGCCGTCATCTTCTGTTAATGGTTGACGGCTCCGAGCCGGAGCGTATTCGCTTTGCTGAGGAGTTCGCCCGGCGGATGAAGTATAACCCCCATATTCGGGCGGCCGGCCTGAACCCTGATGATCCGAAGTATTTCAGCGCCTGTCTTAAGCTTTTGAAAGATAAGGCCGATGCCGAGATACAGCAGAGCGCCAAGCGCATCTTTTTGGCCACCGCCCTGGCCCAGAACGGCCGCATAGATGCCCTCATTGTCTTCTTTTCCCTCTGCCGCCTGGTCTGGCGGGTCTCCGCCATCTACAACCAAAGACCCCATCCTCGCGAAATAGCGGGTATATATTGGGCGGTGGTCTCTTCTACCTTCTTGGCCCTTTCCATAGAGGAGCTGGATCTTTCAACGGAAATCAGCGTTGGCTTTGGCGAAGCCTTCCGGTCCATGGCTCCGGCGGGTATTACCAATGCCGTACCCTTTGCGGGCAAGGCCCTGCAAACGTTTACCGCCGCCACTATTGACGGCGCGGCTAACTGTTATTTGGCCCTGCGTGCGGGCATTATTACCCGCAATGCGTATGCTTACCGGGCCGAACAGCATCCTGTTCCCGGCCGGGCAGCGGTATTCAAGGAAGCCGGGAGCCTGTTGCTCGCCATGTCTCAAGCGCTTGTCGGGCAGGTTGCCGGGGCCGTGGCTTCCAATCTGGCAGACCTTGGCCGCTTTGCTCGCGGCAAAACCGTTGAAGCCGGGTCCGGCCTTATCCACACTGTTGGTCAGGGCATCGGGAATACCATCGGCCAGAGCGTCGATCTCGCCGGGCAAGGCATCGGCTTGGTCGGCCGAGGCGTGAGCAAGGTGGGGCGAGAACTAGGGCACGGCGCTGAAAAAGTTGTTAGCGGCGCCTGGAATTTGGTCCGTCTTCCATACACGGTGCTTTCCGGAGGGGCCGGCAAGAAAAAAGCCCCTCCGCCGGACGACAGCGGCAAATGAAGAGCCGGGGAAATTATTCCCGGCCCTGAAGGCGGGTCATGAGCAGGCGGGGATCCACCAGGGAGCGGTATTCCATGGTGAAAAGCCCGGTATCAAAGAGATAGGCGCTGAGCAGAGCGCGAACTTCCCGTTGCAGCTTTTCCGTATCCCAGGGTTTTTCAAGATAATAGTCAATGCGGGCGTTGTTAATGGCCTCAATGGTGTCCTTTTGGGTGGCTTGGCCGGTAAGCAGTATTTTTTTGAGGTGCGGAAAACGGTTATCCGTAGCCAGCTCGGTGAGAAAGTCCACACCGTTGGTTCCGGGCATGATGTGGTCGCAGATGATGAGGGCAACCGCCTTGCCGGAGGTGGCAAGGTCTTCCAAAAGATCCGCCGCTTCGGCGGCGGATTCGCATTCCTCGATGATCGCCCAGTCTGAAAATGTTTGTACATCGCGGGCCACGCTGTGCAGCACGTCCCGCTGGTCGTCAACGCAAATGATAAAGAGTTTTTCCATGGTTGCTTCCTCGTTGCTGTCGTGCCTTTGGCGGCTGGGGCGTTGCCCCGGCCCCGGCAGGGGAGTCATTCCCCCTGCATTCCGGGGCGATTCTCCGGCTCTATGGGGCAAACCCCATCCGGGGGTTGGGGGCGTCATCCTTCCGGCGTGGCATGGGGCGGAGCCCCTCCATTCGGATGAAGATGTGGGGCTGTTTGCCCCAAGCCCCCGGGCAGGGGGATGATCCCCCGGACCCCCTAAAGGGGGTGAAGGCGTCCTCTTACACGATACACGGTCCAGGTTTCCTTTCCGTTCCGCGCTCCTGCGCCACGGCCCTCCAGCGGCGCATTAGTTGGCTTTCGGGGCTGCGCCGGGGTTCTCATGGCGCAGGGGCAGCCGGATGCTGAAGGCGGTTTCCGCTTCGTTGCTTTCCACATGCAGTTCCCCGCTGTATGATGCAACAAGCTCCTTGACGATATAGAGACCCAGGCCAAGGCCCATGCTCTCCCCTTTTTTGGTGGTGATCAGCGGCTGGAAAATGTTGTTGAGCAGAGATTTTCCAATGGGCGGCCCGTTGTTGGCGATGACGACGAGCACAGAACGGCGGTGTTTTTTCGTGCTGATGCTGATCCGGGGCTCAGGCGTTTTGCCCTCCTTGAGGGCATCCCAGCCGTTTTTAATAATGTTGACCCACATTTGGACCAGTTCGGACTTATTGCCCCAGATGCGGGTATTATCCGGTTCCAGGCTAAGCTCCACACTGACCTGGCGCAGGTTGCTTTTGAGCAGGGCCAAGGCCTCAAGAACGGTTTCGTTGACGCTGACCTCTTGACGCTGTTTGTCGCTGCCGCCAAGTTGCTTGACGGAACGGACGATATCCGCGGCGTGCCGGGCGGCTGTTTGCATATCGTAGCAGGCGCGGCCGGTCTCCCAGGCCAGCAGAGCGTCATGCAAGGTATCCGGCAGTCCTTCCAGCAATGTGTCAAGGCCGTTGCCGCCGATTTTTGCCAGTTCCCGGGCTTGTTCGTACTCCAAGCCCCTGTGACGGGCCATGAGTTCTTTGGCGTGGGCCCGGACTTCTTGACTGGATACCTGCTGCCCCCGGGCCAACCCTTCCTCAAACCAAGGGAGAAGCCCGGGTTGGTGCTCGCGGAGAATGGCGCTCATGGCTTGCCCGAGATGGTCCGCGCTGTGCGCGCAGACGCCGACAGCGTTGTTGAGCTCATGGGCCAAACCAGCCGCAAGGCGGCCCAGGGTAGACATTTTTTCGGCCATATGCAGGCGGTGGAGCGTTTTTTCCCTGGCCTTGACCACCCGGGAAAGGCTGACCTGCCGCGTGCCCAATTCTTCCAAGATCAGGGGCAGGAATCGAGCGTGGAAGCTATCGTAGTCTTCCGTTTCCGGGGCAAGGGCTGAACGGTCGATCCAGGCTATTTCGCTGTCCACCAGGGCGGCGGCCCGGATAAGAGAAGGCCTGTTGCCGGAGAAGTAACTGTACACGCCGAGAAAACCGCCGGTTTCCACCCGAAAGATTTCTATGGGCAGTTCATCGCCCACCTCATCTTCCTGAAGAGTAAAGCACCCCATGCAGCCCTTGCGGATGTAATACAGCTTGTCGTTCTCCCGGCCTAACTCCAGCAGGCGCTCTCCCTTGCGGCACAGGGCCTGCCGCGCGGGATCGGAAAAGTACGTCTCCACGATGCGCTCAAGATACGGGGCAAGAATGTTCATGGTGGCGCTCTCTTTATTCTCCGGCATCAGATGATGCCCACCAGGTTCATGATCCAGAGGAGGCCCAGGCTGAGCAGTACGCCCACAAGCCCCATGGTAGCACCGATTTTGACCATGTACGGCGTGTTTACCAAACCCGTGGCATAGGCCAGAGCGTTGGGCGGGGTGCTGATAGGCAGCGACATGCCGAGAGAAGCGGCAAAGGTGACGGCCAGAAGCAGCCCCACACCGCCGCCGAGGGCATCCAGCCCTGTCATGGCCCCGGCCAGCACGGCCATCAACGGCAGGAGCAGGTTGGCCGTGGCCGTGTGGGACATGAAATTAGCCATGGCAAGCGTCATGAAAGAAGCCAGCACCAATACGGCCATTGGGGGGAAGTTTTGAAAGGGGATACTGTTCACCAAGCGCCCGGCCAGACCGGTTTGTTCCAGGGCCATGCCCAGGGCGATGCCGCCGGCTACCAACCAGAGCACGTCCCAGGAAATGGCTTTGAGGTCTTCTTTGTTGATGATGCTGGTGCAGGTGAAAACGGCCACGGGGATAAGGGCCACAACGTTGGAGTTCATGCCGTGGCTGCCGCCGAACATCCAGAGCAGTACGGTGGCGGCAAAGGTCAGGTAGACAATGTTGGCTTTCACCCCCTTCATGAACTTACCCTTGATATTTAGAATGATGGATTGCTGGCGTATGGGAAAGAAAAAGAGCAGGAGCCGCCACGAGAGCAGAAGAAGCAGAAGCATAAACGGCACGGCAAAGGCCATCCAGCCCCCGAACGAGATTTCCTGGATTTGGTGGATATAGGCCAGGCCAATGGCGTTGGGCGGGGTGCCGATGGGGGTGCCGATACCGCCGATGTTGGCAGCCACGGGTATGGCCAGCACATAAGAGACCCGGCCCGGGTCATCGGGGTCCAGGGCCTCCAGCACGGGGTTGAGCATGGCCAGCATCATGGCGGTGGTGGCCGTATTGCTCATGAACATGGAAAACACGGCGGTAATGAGCATAAGGCCCAGCAGCACCCGGCTTGGTTTGCTGCCAAAGGGTTTGAGCATCACCCGGGCCAGGTTGACATCCAGGCGGTATTTGGTGGCGGCTAACGCCAGAAAAAACCCGCCCATCATCAGAAGGACTTGGGGGTTGGCCATGGTCGCCATAACCTGGCTGTAGGAAAGAAGCTTGCCAAGGGTTTCAGGATCATGGCTTTTGGTAAACAGGCTCAGCCCGCTATTGGACATCATTACCAATTCAAGAACAATAACCAGGACAGAGGTTGCGTAAATGGGCACGGGCTCCAAAACCCAACACAAAGCCGCCAGGAAAAAGACGGCAATTGCCCGCTGTTCTACCACGGTTAGGCCGGGCATGGCGAAGCATGAGGAGGGCAGCGCCAGAATCAGGAAAAAAATCACAAAGGGGATACTAGTTGACAGGATTTTTTTACTCATTGGTTTCCTCCGCTATGCCGTCAGGTTCGATTGCCGGGAGAAAAACCGGGAGTTTCCCGGCTACGCGCTTATCCTCCGGCATGGAAAGTAATGAACACAGTCGGCGCCAGGTCTCGCGCAAACCACGCGCGCCCGCCGCGCGATACGAATGGATTGCGTCCCTGCCGGGGAATTCAGGGCCTGGCAATAAATGTAGTATTGAGCAAATACTTTTAAAAAAAATCGTTGCTTCGCCGGATATGGCCATAAAGGACCATACCACAAAAGCAGAAAAACCGTGATTTTTCCGCAAAGTACAGGTAATTCTGCTTGTAAAAGAGAAAACTTCAAAAGCGCAATGCTTCAAGACACCGGCTATAGACTGTTTTTTTTATAATGTCTATTTTTTCACAATAAAAAATGGAATGAAGATTTTTTGAAAAAATAGCTTTGGATAGGGCCCCCTGCCCCGCCGGAATTCTTCCCTTTAGCCTCTCGGCCAACAGCCCGACGCGTAGCTCCGGTCGGCGTATGAGGGGAGAGGGAAAGAGGCGCTTGAGCCGGCTTCGGGGCAGAGGAATGCTGTTCCTCTGGTTATTCCGCGGGAAAGCGAAAAGATCCCCCGTCGGACGAGAGGGGATGATTGACTCGGGCCGCCTTAGCCACCGCCCCTGCGGGATACAGGAACTTCATTCCTGTGCCCCCTTCCGCTATTCTGCGGAATGCTCCCCCTGGAGGGGGGTGGGGCAACGCTCCGGTCGCCAGAGGCATTCGGGCCTTAGGAAAGGGCGGGAAGCCGGGCCAGCAGCTCCGGTAGAACTGCTTCGGGGGTAAGATCCGTAAGGCAGCGGCAGTGCCTATCGTTACAGGTGTTGCGGTTACAGGGTTGGCAGTCAAGCCCTTGCGCGATTGTGCCATGTTCGGGAGAGGGGTAGGTCCAGCCGGTGCTGGTGGCGCCGAGGATGGTGAGGGTTGGGGTGCCCACGGCTACGGCCATGTGCCGCGGCGCGGAGCAGTTGCCCAGATGCAGGACGGCGCGTTTGATGCAAGCCGCGGTTTCCCGTAGGCTGATGACCCTATCCGGGAGGAGCAGGGTTTCCGGATGCCGACAGGCCGCGGCAAGCGCGCGGGCTTCCTCTTCTTCGCCGGGGCCGTAGAGGAGGAGAAAACGCAGGGCGGGGATGCGTTCTGCGGCCAGATCCAGGAGCCGCGCATAGGATGCGGCGGGCCAGCGCCGGGTCGGGCGGCGATGGGTGGGGTCTACTGTGACCAGGGTGTGTTCCGGATGGAGCCCCAGGCCGGCCAAAATGCCGTCGGCAGCGGCCTGCTCGTCTTCCGTCAGGAAGAGACGGGGCCGTTCCCCGTGCCAGGTAATGCCCAAGGGTTGCAGAAGCGCGGCCTTCATGGCCGAGGGGTAGCCGGATGCCACCGGAATTCGGTGGGTATAGAGCCAACGGGTGTACCAGGGGGCTTCTCGGCTGAGCCGCACTCGGGCTCTGGAAAAACCAACAACCCAGCGGCAGCGTGGGGTTTGTTGCAGGTCTATGACCAGATCAAACCCTTGGCGGGCGACCTTCCGGTAATAAGCGAGTTCATGCCCTAACGTGGGCAGCGCCTTTTTATCCACGGGCCAGACCCGGGCGATATAAGGGTTGTTCTCCAGCATGGGCAGGCATTTTTTTTCCGTGAACACGTGGATTGCAGCGCCCGGGTAGTGTCGGGCCAAAAGCTCTGCCAGCGGGGTCATCAGCAACACATCCCCGATCTGTTTAAGTTGGCAGATCAGGATTTTTTTGGGGATAAACGAACGTAAATCCGCGCTCATGAGAGACTGCCGACCTCTTCCACAATGCGCAGGCAGGTTTCTGCCATGTTCAGGGTATAGAGATGTACGCCCGGAACGCCTGCGTCAATGAGCCTGCGGATCTGCCGGGCCGCAAAGGCGATGCCCGCTTCTTTAACGGCTTCCGTGCCGCCTTTGTGGTGGGCTTCTTCGAGCGAAAGGTAGAAATGCCCCGGAATGTTGGCGCCGCAAAGGGAGAGCACCCGGCGTACCGATTCCAGGCTTTGGATGGGCAAGATGCCGGGAATAACGGGTTTTTGTACTCCCAATTCGCGTAGCCGCTCCACCAGATCAAAGTATTCACGCACGTCAAAGAAAAGCTGGGTAACGATGAAGTCCGCCCCGGCATCCAGTTTGTTTCGGGTGTGCAGGCGGTCTTCCCGGAACGTTGGGGCTTCGGGATGGCCGCCGGGATACCCTGCCACGGCAATGCCGAATTCAGGAAAAGAGCGGCGCACAAAGGCGACGAGGTCCGAAGCATTGTGAAAGTCGCCCCGACTCCAATCTGTGGCTTGGCCTTTGGGGGGATCGCCGCGCAAGGCCAGCACGTTATCAATGCCTGCCTCCCGGCAGCGCCTGAGGAAATGCGCCAGTTTGTCGGCCGTAGCCCCAACGCAGGTCAGGTGGGTTAGGGGCGTGATGCCCATAGCCAGGATGTGCGCGGCGATTTCCAGAGTGTTATCCTGAGCGCCTCCGCCGGCGCCGTAGGTTACCGAAGCATAGAGGGGGTTGATGGCCTTAAGCCTTTCCACCACCTTGAAAAAATCAGGCCAATGGCTTTGATCTTTTGGGGGAAAGAATTCCAGGGAATAAAAGGGCTGTTGCTGCTGCCGGATGCTTTCCGAGATCTTCATTGCCTACCTCATGTGCGGCCTGCCGTCGGAAACGCCTAAAGCGTGTTGCTGCCGTAATGGCGCTCCTTGCAAGGGCATGCCCGCCCCGGAGTTTCCTATGAGGAAATCGCTGCTGCGGGACTATCGCCGGTTTTTATCTTACTATATGATTCACTATATCAAGATAACTTGATATGTCAAGCTGGTTCTTCCGGCGCATTGTTTTCCGGGGGATTTTCCTATATTCTGAAGTAAAAACGCCAGCGTATGCCGGGTATTTTGCGGGAATCTTGTTTCCCTGGCGGCATGTGGCGAACTGCGGTTCCGTTGTGCCCGCGTTGCGGGTGGCGGGAAGCCTCCAGGCGCTTATGCCGTGTTGCTTGACGCGATGCTCCGACAAAAGACGCCTGAAGCCTCTCTTGCTACGGGCCGTGATGGGGGATCGGCAGCCATGAACCAATGGAGGGAAAGAAGCGAGGGGAGGATGCAGCGCTCTGGTTGGGTGTGGGTTTTCATACTCCTGGCAGGGCTCGGGCTGGTCTTCCCCCGGGGGGCGGCCGCGGCCCCCGGCCCTTGGAAAAGCGCCCCTGTTGCACAGACTGCCGGGGAGCATGCCGGCAGCCAAGAGCAGGATTTGCCCTGGAAGACCCTGTTGCCGGGATTTGACCTGGCCCAGCTTGCTTCGCTCACAGATGCTGAGGGCGGGGGATCCCCCTTTGCTGCCGTCAAGGATGGGGGCCAAGCTGCTTTGGTGATCCTGCGTTTTGACCCCGAGAGGTATGCTTTTAGCCTGCATATGGCTTCGGAGGAAGGCCCTGCCTCCCTGGAGGAGGTTGCCCAAAGGCATGGGCTGCTGGCGGCCGTGAATGCGGGCATGTACTTGCCGGATCAGGTGACCAGCACGGGGCATATGCGTAGCAACGGGCATGTCAACAACCCGCGCGTGGCTGGGAAGTTCGGCGCGTTTCTGGTGGCCAACCCCTCAAGGCCGCTGCTGCCGCCTGCGGCTCTTCTCGATAGAGATAAGGATGATTGGCGTTCGGCCCTTGAGGCGTACACACTGGTCGTCCAAAATTATCGTCTTACGGATTCCGAGGGACGGATTCTTTGGCCTGAGAATTCTCCGGCGCACAGCATTGCCGCCCTGGGGCAGGATAGCTTGGGACGTTTCCTTTTTATTATGCATCGCGATCCTTTACCGCCATCCCGCTTTGCCGCCCGGATTCTGGCTATGCCGCTGGGGGTGAAGTTCTTGATGTACCTGGAAGGGGGCACCCCGGCCATGCTGCTGGTCCGGGCAGGCGCGTTCAGGGGGCAATGGTCCGGAATCCGTCTGGGCGGTCTTATCGGCGGTGAGGATGCCGCAAAGAAACAGGTGCCCAACGTGCTCGGAGTGAAAGCTCGGGAGTAGCGCCGGAGTTTTTCCCTCCAGAGCAGTCCCGAGGAATTTTCTTTTAATAGTAATGGCCGATACAGCGACGGCAATGACAAAACGGTATGAGCAATACCTGCTTAAAATCCTACAAGCGGTGGGGACAAGAGTAGTAGTCTTATTACCTGGAGGACCACAGGAGAGGTATTATCTTTAAGGTATACGGGATTATTTTATCCGGCAAGAGAAATACACAAATAACGTGTGTTTCCCCAGAGCCGTTTAGAACAATCCTATTCGATAGATAGGGTGTTTTCAATTAATCCTATGTGTTCTGAGAAGCTCTATTGAACTTATATAATTCGAGCCTTATGGGCCTTTTTTAAATAAACTAGTTTGGCTTGTTGCGTTCGTTGATAGGATATCTCCGAAGCTTGAAGAGATTTAGAAGCAATTAAACTGAGTGTAGATGCTGCGGCAACGGCAGCGCCTATGTCTTTCCCGGCAGGGACGATGTGAGCCGCATGACTGACATTAACAAGCAGGTCAACGCCATCAAAAAGGCAGCCAATCTTCCGGTGGATTTCCGCCCTCTGCACGGGCTGCGGCACACCTTTGCCAGCGTAGCCGTTTCCAATGGCGTGCCGCTTTCCCATGTACAGAAGCTGCTGACGCACAAGGATCCCTCTCTGACGCAACGTTATGCCCGCCTTGAGGACAGCGCTTTGAAAAACTCGGCCAGTCTGGTGGGGGATTTTCTGGGGAATGTGCCGGGCGCGGAGGGTGAGAGCGGAAGCTAGGGCGAGGCTTCTGGGCGGGAAGGGCGGGGTACGGCTGCCCCCAATTTCCTACGGCGTGCGTGAGGGGCCTGCCCCCTCTTGTGCCTGATCCTCAGTGAGTCCCCTCGACTCCTCCCCTTGACGCCGGATAAAACTGGAAATAAAGTACCTGTTATTTCAAAATAACAGGCAAAATATTTCGAGTTCATCATGGCGAATCTCCATGTTTCCCGTTCCCTCAAAAAATTTGGCAGCGACATCAGGTCCGCGCGTCTGCGGCGCAGGCTCCCCATGTCGCTCGTGGCCGAGCGCGCCGGAATCTCCACCAGGACGCTGGCCAGCCTTGAGAAGGGCGAAACCGGCGTGAGCCTGGGAAACGTTGCGGCCGTTATCTATGCTCTGGGTATAGGAACGCCGTTTTCGGAGCTGCTCGACCAGAAAAACGATGCTTTTGGCCTTATGCTTGACGAAGAGCGCCTGCCCAAGCGTGCCCGTCTGCCGAAAGTGGAGAGCTGACATGGTCGACACCTGCAGCGTGTATCTCCAGCGCACGACGCCTCAACGTGTGGGGACACTCAGGCTGAACCATACCAGGGGCAAGCTTTCTTCCGTCTTTTCCTATGCGACCGAGTGGCTTCAGGCCCCGCAGGCGTTTGCTCTGAGTCCGGATCTGCCGTTCGACCTGTACCCCAAAACCTGCGAAGGACTTTTTCTCTGTTTTCAGGATTGTTCGCCTGACCGCTGGGGCAAGGCGCTTCTCCGCCGACAGGAAAGCGCGCGGGCCGAAGCGGAAAACCGCAAGCCGCGCACC
>CATJOY010000016.1 GCA_949741925.1 uncultured Desulfovibrionaceae bacterium
CACTCGCTATTCACTTGTCAAAGAACCATCGGGCTTCCTCGCCCTCCCGCCTCAGTCGCTTTCACTCCCGGGCGGCGAGTCGCGTTTATGCACCTTTCTTGTTCCCTCGTCAACACCTTTTTTCATCTTTTTTTCTTTTTTTATTTCCCTCGGATTTTTTCCTGACCGAGAAAAATAAATCGGTGTCGCTCACGGGAAAAACTGAATACTCCTCTCTACTCATTTTTGTCAAGCACAGTTTTTCATTTTTTACATTTTTTTATCCTTGTTCGGAACTCTTTTTTCTCTATACTCAATTTTCTCTATAAATTCAATGGGAAACGTGCTTCTCTTTCTCCAATTCACTTACCGCTCATCGCACGAGATAGAGCTGCTGGCAAAGCCCTGGGCATTTGCCCTCCTCTCCACCACCCAAGATGAAACAACCTCCCGGCGCTACTATTCTCTGAAGACGCTCTTCCTCAAAACCGAACGCCGACCACGGCAAAACATTCCAAAAGCTCAACCAGGTTCTCGGCGCTAAGTTGGAAACGGTACCTGTAAAGGATCTCCCTGCCAGACGAGCTACTCTTCTATGATTTGTATATTATGATATAGATGCCTCCCAGGTCATGCATTGCCCCCCATAACCTCAAAACGGCCGCCCTTCTTCGCGACAGCAAAAAATGATTTCTGGATTTCACACCGGCTTTAGGGTAGAAGCAACCACTACGAACAAGGGGAAAACCATGTCGTTTACCAAAGCAAGCAGTTCCTTTACCCGCTTTGCCGTCACCGATCCGGTCCCGGCCGGCCTTTGGGCGCAAATCGGAGATAAGCTTCGGCAATACGCCTTTAAAGATATCGACAACCTCTCGGAAGAACGTTCCTGGGGCTGGGTCAACATAGATGACATGCTGGATAGCGAATGGATTCAGAGCCCGCCCGAAAAAGGCGAGTATATTACCTTTTCCCTACGCCTGGATACCCGCCGCCTCCCCCCCGCCGTCCTCAAGAAGCACACTGCAATCGCCCTCAGGGAAGAAGAGGCCCGCAACCGCGAACAGGGCAAAAAGTATATTTCCCGCGAACGGAAAAAAGAACTCCGGGAACAAGTCGCTCTCAGGCTGATGCAGCGTTGCCTGCCTATACCGGCGGAATTCGCCACTATCTGGAATATCCGGGAAAACCTGATCTATTTTGCCTCTACCCAGAGCAAAATGCTGGAACTGTTCCAAACCCACTTTACCCTGACCTTCGACCTGCACCTGGAACCGCTAACCCCTTACGGCCTGGCGGCGCGCATTCTGGGCGAAGACGGCCTCGCCAAACTCGATACCCTCGAAGCTACCAGCTTCGCTTGAGACGGCACGGAAAAAGACCATGAGCGACATCCCCTATCTCGGCGAATCCACAGATATTGTTCTCGGGCAGGAGTTTCTGACCTGGTTGTGGTACCGTTCGGATACCAGGCCCACATTTCCCTCTCCTGACGGTGGCCCGGAATTTTCCGTCTCCATGGAACAGCGTGTGGTAGTCCAGGGCGGCGAAGGCGACGCTAAGGAAACCGCCAGCGTATCCGGAATCCTTTCGGAGCTTCGAGAAGCGCGTCTCGGTCTCGCCACGGGTAAAAAAGTTACCCGAGCTCTGGTGCGCTTCCAGCGTGAACCAGAGAGCTGGCAGGTGACCCTACGCGCGACGGATTTTTCCTTCGGTAGCTTGAAAACGCCCTCAGTTGAGCGCGGCGACTCGCCCGACGACGACCCTGACGCGCTGTTTTTTGAAAAGATCCATTTGATCGAACTCTGTCTGGAATTTTTTGATACAGTCTTCAAAGAATTTCTGGCGCTTCGTCTCTCCCCGAAATGGGAGGATGAAAGTACGGCCATCAGGGAGTGGGCGGCCCACAATGCCTAAGGCTCGTTGCGAAAGGTATTTTCCCGCGCAGCCCCGCATTATTTGACCCGGCAAGGAAAAAAGTGGGCTAAGGCGTCGTACGCCAAGAGTAAAAAAGCAGGGGAGCAACATAAGGGAGTGGTCCCCGGGCTTTGTAATGCCTTATTCTGTATGTCCCCGACGGCCGGAGCCTTAGCCCAGCCGGGCAACAATTCTCGCAGCTCCGAAAGAATGGCTCTGGTTCAGGGCACGCGGTAGAAGCCGCACACTTCGAGGGCCCGTGGCGTTCGGCAATTGACGTGATGGTTGTACCCCGCCGAGGGAAGTTCTTTAGGTATCGCCGCTGGAAAAAAGGCGCACCGCGGCACACCGGATAGACTCGGCTACGGATCACTCAATAACAATGCCGGCATACCCGACCACGCTTTCCATCCCCGCTCCGTAGGCCTTGCCTGTCTCTCCCGAAGTTGCATAGGCAATGACGCGGCCCTGTGTCGCTCCGAGCGTTTTGGCCGCGTGCATGACCATAGTCATGGGCAGCATGCCGCACATGGTGATGGCGTTCTCTCTCACAACTCGATAAAGGCCGTCCGGATCAAGTCCCTTAATCCGCTCCAGGGCCAAGGCATCCCTCCGGACTGAAACCTGGTGCGGCAGAAAATGGTTCATATCCGAGCTAACCAGCATGGTCACCGCGCTACCCGCCGCTCTTTTCTCTGCAATCAAGGCCCCTAAAGCTTCCCCAGCGGTCCGCAAATCCCGAGGGCTTCCCGCGCCGATGCACACCGGCACGATAGCCGAGCTTGGACTGTGCACTTGAAGAAAGGGTAACAGCACCTCTATAGCGTGATCTGCCACGTGGGCTTCCCTATCCGGGCTAAACCCAGGTAAGGCGCATACCGCTTCCGCCAGGCTTCGATCTACCGGCATAAGACCGAGAGGCGTTTCCCAAGCTCCGCCATCCCAAACCGAAAAAGCCGCTCCTCGACCGGTATGGTTCGGCGCAACCAGTAAGACCACCGGAGCAAGCCTTACCCTGCCGATGGTCTGCCCTGCAATGGCCCCGGAAAAAACATACCCGGCATGAGGGGCCATCAGGGCAAGAGCAAACCTCCCTTCCCCCGGTCGTTCCGACTCCGGAACCTGGGCAAGGAACCCGGCCACCAAGGAGCGCAACACCTCGGGGACTCCCGGATAAAATCGACCCGCCGCCACGGAACGGCGGATATCGGATGTATGGCTCATATCACTCCTCCGTTACGGCAAGAAACATAACAAGGCTTTCCAGGTTGGCCCGGCTCTGCCAGATATCCTTAACTTTTTTACGATTCAGCGGCGTGACAAAGGTTCCCTTACGGGGCGCCAGCACCAAAAAGCCCTCTCCGGTAAGAATACATACTGCCTCGCACACTGGGGAACGACTGATGTTCCAGGCATCACAAAGGGCTGTCTCCACCAGCCGCTAGCCCGGCAAAAGACGCCCCTCTATAATTTCTGTCTCCAGGCGCTAACAATATGTTAGATTAAGCTGTTAGAGGAAATGCAGATCTCCGTTCCAGCTAATGACGCCATGGAAATCTCACGGACCGGCAAATAAAGCGTACGGTTTTATTGTAAACTGGAGACAGGATTACCCCGCTTTTCGTCGGTCTACAAGCCGGCTACTGCCTGGTTCCCTCCTCCGACACAACCAGGCAGTCTCACGGCTTGCCTGGCCCTGAATGGATTCTTCAGGGAACCAGGTGCGCCCCGTATCCCCGCATGGAGCCCCTCCGTGCTTGCCAAGAAGTCCGAAACTCTAGGGAGAAACCTCCGTCAAGCCGCCTTTCCAGACCGGGCGAGGCCTATAACTGCCCGTTGGGGGAAAAACGAGCGGCTTCCTTGGCCAGACCTTCGCCGCGAAGCTCCGAAGCGGCCATACGGCCGTAAAAGCTGTTCGGATAGTTTTGGGAAATCTCAGTCAATGTTTTACGCCATTCAGGAGTATTGCCCTGTTTTTTGTGAATCTGACTGATACGGAAAAGTACACTTTGACGCAAAGGATCGTTTTCAGGGAGCGCAGCCATATACCGCTCAGCGTAGTTTTGGGCCTCGCTCAATCTGCCTGCGTTTTCCGTGATATCCATCAGAGCCCCGAGCAGTGAAACCATTTTATCCGCATCTGCCTGATCCGGATTTTGATCGGCTAGTGCCGTAAAACGGTTCAGCGCGCTCTGGGCATAAACATAGGCGTTTTGCAGATCGAGTCGTTTTTGGGCATCTCGGGCCAGGAAGAATTCAGCATAGGCCTGCTTCGGCTCATCTAATATACCGGAATCGTACAGACCTTGCCAGAGAGGCACTGCGTTATCGCTTTCCCCCAGGTTCTCATAGGTCAGGGCCAAGGCATAATCCATAGCCACACGGCCTTCCGGAGTCAGGTTCCAGAGTTCGATACGCTCGTTGAGATCCTTGATCTCATGCCAAAGCTCATGCTCCAGATACACGCCCAAGGCCATATTGAGGGCCATTTCCGAATATTCGGGAATCTTGTTCCCCAGGAAGAAAGGCCGAAGAACCTCCAGAGCCTTCTCAAGATGACCAGCATTCCGGAAGCTCTGCGCAAGGGCTACCCTGCTTGCCGGATCCAGGGATTCCTCCTGTTGCCGCAAAACAGGATACGTATCCCAAAGAGTATGCAATTCTTCGAGCCGATTATCCCGAACAGCCTCTTCGGCGCGCCTGGAAAAGGCTTCTAACGCTACTTTTTTGGCCTCGCTCGCTTGTTCGGTATCGGGATAGGCGGCAATGAGATCGGAACAGGCTTTGATCGCCTCTTCATAATCCTTATCCCAGACCAGCCAGGCAGCCAGTTTGTATTGGGCAATGGGCGCGAGAGGGCTTTTAGGGTATTCGCGTATGATCTTGCGGTATGTCTCCACTGGGGCAAGGTTAAAGGGACCATCAAAAACCGAATGCAGCTCCACCATGCCGGGTTCATCGTAAATGCCGTTCTCAGCCAGGCGGATCATGGAGATTAACGCGCCGTCCGTATCCGGGTAGCGTTTAATGACCTCGTTATATACTTCGCGGGCGGCGGGCATATCCTTGAGCTGCGCGTAAATATCGCCGATCCGGGAGAGGGATATGTTGACTGCGGTATCCTCGGGCACAAGGTTGACGTAAGTCCAATACTTGTTCAGGGCGTAGTCTGCATTATCAAGATGGTAGGCCACGTCGCCCATCATTTCCAAGACCGGAGGATACTCCAGATAGAAACGGGGCCAGCGGGATTCCAAATACTCCACAACCTGGAACGCTTGTTTAAAATAGCCAAGCGCGGCATAACTCCGGGCCAGGCCCAGGGTGGCTTCACGGGCGTAGGGACTTTCCGCATAGTGTTGTACAACATATTGAAACTGGTCCGCCGCCCGGAGCATATCGCCCCGGTCATAATAGTATTCTCCCCAGTAATAGTAGGTCAGCGGAATATTTTCATCCAAGGGGAACTGGCGGCGCAGCATGTTGAAATATGCTTGGGCCTCGTTAAGGTTGTTGGTTTTCAGGTTCACATATCCCAGACGCAACAGCTCTGTAGCGTTACGAGGCGAAGCAGGGTTGGCGTTCACGGCCTCAAGGGCGGAGGAAACTATCTTCTCGTAGTTATTCTCCAGGTCATTTTGGTACTTGGCGAACATCAAATCGGCATTGAGATGCAGCACCTCTTCCCGTTGCTCCAGAGTCAGGAACGGATGACGCATCAGCTCGGCGACCTTTTCTTCCGCCGCGTCAAAGGATTGCGAGCGTATATCGGCCTGAAGGGCCTCGATCAATCCATCCGCTCCCGGAGGCGGCGGCACGGGGTTGCCCTCGCTATCCACATACTGAATAACCTTTTCGCCGATCTGTACGGTCGTATCCGCGCTATCTTCCTCACCCTCTCCGGAAGAAGGGGAAGCAGGAGCTTGAACAAGCGGCGTCGGCCGAGCCGCCGCCGGATCGGGAACCGTTCCCGGCACGGCCTGCATATCATACCAGGTGTTCAGGTCGCCGAAATTGAGGGGTGATCTGAATACATGAGAAACCCCCGCCTCTCCGCTACGGGCTTGTTCCTCAGAAACCGGCCTGTCAGTAGGGATGGAGCTTTCGGGGAGTTCCTCGTTCACAAGGATGCCGCCCACTGCGCTCGCCGGATTCACAGCCGAGGGAGTTTCTGCCGAACCAGGGGCGTGGGGAACGCCAGAAAAAGGGTCGGTCTGCATGGCGGGAGGCGTTTGCTGAGCCGGGGCTTCGTCAAAAGGGGCGGTTCCTGTGGCGGCATCACCGGAAGGAGCGGTCCCGGGAAAAAGGGCATCTGGAGAGGCCACGCCTTCCGGGAGGGCTGAGGGGGTGGGATTTTCAACCTCCGGAGACAGCGGCCTTGCGGTTTGCGCGGGGCTTTGCCCCCCCGGAGCTTGCCGTGGGGAATCCGCATTAGAAGACGGCATGGGCAGCACGGGCTCCGGAGGCGCGGCAAGCGGTCTTCTGTTTCCCTGCGGGGTAACGGCTTCGGCTTGAGGGGTCTGCCCGGCCGCCGCGGCGATTCCGCCGGAACCGTGCCCGGCGGGATCAACCGCCGGTTCCTCTCCGGCCCGGCTGCCTTGGGCCGTTCTCGTCGAAGGTGTTATGTTCGAGCCGGAGGCAGAGGAAAGCCTCTCCCCAGCGGGCGGCTGGACAATCGTCTCTCTTGCGGGGGCAAGGGAAGCACCGCCGGATTGCTCCGGCTGCCCTGGTATATTACGCTGATCCGTTTGCTGACGGGGCTGGTCAGGGCGATCGGGCCGGTTGGGCTGCCGGGTCTCTCCGGGCGTCCCCTGACGGGCCGCACCTTCCGGTTTGGATTCACCAACTCGGGGCGACGTGCCGACACGGTCGCCAACGGCAGGAACAGCGCCCCCGGCCGAGGGAGGCGTTGCCGGAGAAGCAGCAGCACGTTCCTGAGAAGAAATAACCGGAGCCGTCGGAGCGGCAGCAGCGCCTTGCGTTCCCGGGGAATCCGCCCTCGCTTGTGCGGGCGCGGCACCGGGCCCCGAAGCCTCTCGAGAAGGGCGCCAACGCGCGCCCATGGGATCGCTAAAGACATCTACAATCACGGTATTGCGATCCGGTCGGGTAACAATATAGCCAAAGGCCGGAGTACGCATGAAAAAGCCGATAGCCCTGCCCCTCGGCTCGGCCATGCGGAAAAGCTTTGCCCCCGCAGGCGGCAATTCCCGGCCGACGCCCGCGGGCGGAATGCCGAGATTGAGCAGCAGGCCTTGGGCATCGATCCTGGAAACCTGCCCGGCAAAGCTTTCTTCATTATTCAGAGCAACTTTAGCCCGTTCCCTGTCGGGAAGGATATCCCAAGTGACCGTGGCGGCCCGAAGGGTATGCGCAAAGCCCCCGGTCAGTACGGATACACTGAAGAAACAAAGGAGTACTCGACGAAGCGCATGTTTCATAATCTTTCTGCTATGCAAAAAGCGTGCGACACGGTCAAAAGGTTCACACACCGGGTGGCCCGGCTCACTCCATGTTGCGCTTTTTCAGTTTCTCTATCAGGGTTGTTCGCTTGATTCCCAATATTTCAGCAGCTTGGTTCTTAACCCCGGCGGCCATATTCAAAGCTTCGAGCAACAGACGTTCCTCAATGGTCTCCAAAAATTCTTTAAGGTCCATGTTCTTAGCTTTAAGATCTGCCAGCACCGGCCAGCCAAACTCGCCGTTTCCTCGGGAAACCGGCGCCTCACGCGGCAACTCGGGTTCCGGGGGATCCGGGAGTGAGACTAAATCACCTGCGGCATCCAGAATTTTCTGGGGCAGATCTGCGGCTTCCACCTGGGCTCCTTCAGCCAAAATGGACATCCGCTCCATGAAATTTTCCAGTTCTCGGACGTTGCCGGGCCAAGGATAGACGGCCAGAGCCTTTGCCGCATCTCTGGAAAGACGCAAATTGTCGCGGCCGCGTTTTTTGCAAAAAAGACTTAAAAAATGTTCCGCCAAAAGTAAAATATCACCACCCCGCTCGCGCAGCGGCGGCAGATGCAGCGGAATAACATTAAGGCGGTAGTAAAGATCTTCGCGGAAACGTCCGGCCTCAACCTCTTTTTCCAGATTCCGGTTTGTAGCGGCCACAATGCGCACATCCACCTTCTTCACGCCGGCTCCGCCGACCCGCTCTATCTCCTTTTCCTGGAGTACCCGCAGGATTTTCACCTGAAGCGTGAGATCCATTTCGCCTATTTCGTCTAGAAAAATGGTTCCCCCGTCAGCAAGCTCAAACCGGCCGGGCCGGGTACGGATAGCATGGGTGAAGGCGCCTTTTTCATGACCAAACAGCTCGGATTCCAGAAGCTCCTTGGGAATAGCCCCACAGTTGATAGGGACGAACGGTTTATCCTGGCGCAGAGAGTTGCTGTGCAACGCACGGACAATCAATTCTTTACCCGTGCCGGACTCCCCCGTAACCAGGACCGTACTTTCCGTAGGAGCCACCTTCTCCAGAACCCGGAACACCTCCCGCAAGGTGGTGCTTTCCCCTATGATGCCCTCGGTTTTTATACTCATCGCGCCCCTACCCAGCCCTCCGTCACAGGAAAAATCGCCTAACAACTAAGGACTTTCTCGCTGACTGTCAATCTTATGACGCAAAAATCAAGCTCTTTTCCAGCTTTTCCTCTCTATCGCAAGCAGTATACTCCGAGCGTATTTTCACATTCTTATGATGCATCCATAAACAAAGAAAAAAGGCTCGCTCCCATCCGGCCAATCCACCGCCTGAAGTATTTTCAAACCATCTGCAAACGGCAATAACTACCCTTTTTTGCGTCACAGACGCCGCAAATGATCGTAACGTAAAAAAAGCGCCGGCGAGCCGCCGGAGGCTGGGAATGGGAGAGGAAACTACCGTTTATCCCTGTGTGGGGATAATCAGATTTTCATATTGAGTAAGGATTCGGCAACGTCGTTGTGAGTACGAATAACCGCCGCGCTGGCTTCAAAAGCGCGCTGAACGGCGAGCATGTGGACAAACTCACGAGCTGCATCACTATTGCTGCCCTCACAAAAGCCGCTGGCCCTCTCTGTAGACCCGGCCTCCTCCGTCAGACGAACTGGACAGGGTAACAACGGGCCGGGAGAGGTATTGCGGCGGATGGCGGCGATATGCACGCCTTCCCCCCGCGGGCCGCTCATTAAGCTGACGCTCCGCGCCTGGAAACCCGCTGTATTTATATGGGCAATGTTGCCGGCATATACCAACATCTCGGTACTAAAAGCACTGAGGGCGGACGACGATATTGAATCCAGCTCCATATGCCTCCCTAACTCTCTCCGAAAAAACATGGTTTTCGCTCTATACGCCCCCCAGAAGCCTGTGTCCAGAGGGAGCTCCGCTCTGCTGCAGGAGCACTCCCTTTTGGCTGGGTATTTTAAAGCCCGGACGCTCTATTCAACAAAATCATGTTCCATACGGGCAAAAGCATTGTGTCCATGGATCGATTCATGGCTTTCCACGTCCACCCGATACCCGGAGACGCTGGGATGCTCCCCCAGGCTCGCGGCAACCCGTCGCACCACGTCTTCCACAAACACCGGATTGGCGAAGGCCGCTTCAGTGACAAACTTCTCATCTTCCCGCTTGAGTATCGGGTAGACGGGGCTGGAGCCGGCAGCCTCGGCCATGGCTATATATTCCTCCAGCCAGCAAAAGGAACGCATACGCACGGCCAGCTTCACATCAGCCCGCTGGCTGTGAGCGCCTTCGTCGCTAATAGCCTTAGAGCAGGGACAGACGGTCATCACCGGCACAACAACCCGCTGGGTAATACTGAAATGCCCGTCCCTGAGCTCGCCGACAAGGCCGCACGTATAAGCCATGAAGCCGCTGATGCCGGAAACAGGCGCCGACTTGCGAATAAAATAGGGAAAATCAAAACGAGCGTAAGCCTTCCCGGCATGAAGCCGACGCGATATATCTTCGAGCAAAGTCCGCAGGCTATGGTAGCTGAGTTCCTCATTCCATGTTTCCAGTGCCTCGGCAAAACGGCTCATGTGCGTGCCCTTGAACTTAGCGGGCAAATCGACGCCAAGGGTCACCGAAGCCACGGTATGTTGTCTGCCCTGGCTTTTGTCGCTCATCAGCAGGGGCAGTTGCAAGCCCTTGACGCCGACCCTATCGATAGAGAGCGGCCACTGGGCCGGGTCGTTCTGCACATCCGCCATCATTCCGCTGCCGCGTTTGCTGCAGGATAATTCACACATATTTGCTCCCGCTACGATGATAAAAACTATCCGCCCCACGCACGGCGGCGTTCCCGTGAAATGCCTCTTTTCCTCGGGAGGTATTCCCAACAGGATGTTCCTCAGCAGCAAGGCCCGCAAGCCGTCTTATTCCCGGCGCAGTTCCCACAGCTTGACGCTGATTCGGGCGGGCTGCATGTACAGAGGGTTTACCTTAGCCTCCCGCACACAGCGGGAAAGCCAGCCTCCCTTAACCAGGGCAGCCCGGAAGTGTTCATAGACATCCCGGCTCGGTTCCGCCAGCAAAGCCAGGCCTCCCGGCTCCAGGGCATGATCCAAAAAATTCAGCACCGGAGAAACAAAACGGCGCTCATACATGATATCCCCGCCCCAGAGAAAGGCAATGCTCCCCGCCTTTACCGCGGGACGCCGCCAATCCATAACGGCCCAGCACGGCTGAGGCGTCCCGTTACGGCGTGCATTGGCTTTGGCATAAATCAGAGCTTCCGGTTCGTAATCCATGGCCAGCACGTTTGCCCCAAGCCAAGAGGCGACAAGCGCCGTCAGGCCCAGGCCGCAGCCCAGATCAAGACAAGCTTTCCCCCTAATAGCAGCCCGATTTTCTCCTAGCCATTCAGAGAGAGTCAGGCTGGCCGGCCAAAGTTCTACCCAGTAAGGGATGCGCTCATCCTCACCATAGTCATCATCACTGAGAGCAGCCCACATCGCCTCAAGCTCCTGCGGGCGGGTAAGAATCCACTCTCTGCCGCAGACTCGGACAGCGATTTCAGGGGTATAGCGGGCATATTGCATAGCCTGCCTCTATAGCCCAAAGATTGCCGTCTGTATACCGTGCAAAACGGCTGCGGCGACCGCCCCCGGCCTCTCTGAAGGAACGCCTCTCCGAAGAGGAAAAATCTCTGATTGACCTCTTCCTCATGATGTCTTACTCTATGTTTGGCCGAAGTACGGCGTTACGCTACAGGCCAGGAGCATATCCCATGCAGCTTAGCACAGCGACAGTCACTGATATTTCCCTTCTTACAAGCTTACTACATGCCTTTTATGCTGAAGAACCCGGTTTGCATGCCTTTTCCGAAAAGGAAGCCCTTGATCGGGCACGGAAAATCCTTGAGCAAAGCGGCAACGGCCTTTTTCCTCTGCTGCTCAAAAATGGAGATTCCGTTACGGGCTATGCTCTGATTTCTACATGGTATTCCAATGAATTTGGTGGTCTTATGGCCCTGCTGGATGAGCTTTTCATCGCGCCGGAACACCGAGGCGCGGGCTTGGGCGGCAAGGCCATGGAAGCGCTCAAAACCTGGGCTGTCACGAACGGCCTCCGGGGCATTAGCCTGGAGGTTACCGACGCCAACGTGCAAGTCCGGCGTTTGTACGAACGCCACGGTTTTATCGCGGTCCCCCGAAAAACCATGCACTGGTTTCCGCGGGGCGGTCAGTGAACACATCAGGGGGACACTTGTTCCCCTATTTTTTTGTCATTTTACTCCAGGGAGGAAAAGGAGTTTCAAGCATCACCCGGCCCCCGGCGGGGGTTCCGGAAGAACGGCGTTAGGTCGCAGGATCTTTCAGGGCCCAAAAACCCTGGTCACCAGGGGCGGCCCCTCTCTGAGGGCGGACCCCGCAACACGGTGGTAGTTATGGAAAATACATGCATCTGGCCGCACAAAGACTATATTGACGTCAACCAGTTAACTCCCGAACTCGCCAACTACCTGATGGACCTTGCTGAGCAGTT
This sequence comes from uncultured Desulfovibrionaceae bacterium, assembly GCA_949741925.1. GTDB lineage: Bacteria > Desulfobacterota > Desulfovibrionia > Desulfovibrionales > Desulfovibrionaceae > JAJDHY01. The sequence goes on from CATJOY010000016.1 coordinate 11,876, forward strand.
CCGCCAGGTAAATAACCGCCAGGTTAAAAAGGTGCCGACCCTCAGAGGCAGAAGTGTTGTTCTGTTCTTTTCCGAGGACAGCACCCGGACCCGTACTTCCTTTGATATGGCAGGCAAGCGGCTCTCCTGCGATACCTTTGCGCTGGGGAAAAGCGGAAGCAGCCTCAACAAGGGGGAAAGCCTTAAAGATACCGCTCTGACGCTGCAAGCCATGAACCCTGATGTCATCGTCATCCGGCACTCTTCCAGCGGCGCGCCCAAGTTCCTGGCCGACCGTCTCGGCTGTTCGATCATCAACGCCGGCGACGGCTGGCACGGGCACCCCACTCAGGCGCTTCTGGATCTTTTTACCCTACGCCGCCGCTGGAACGGAGAATTTAAAGATAAAGAACTGCTCATCGTCGGCGATATCGCCCATAGCCGGGTCGCCCGCTCCAATGTTGACCTCCTCACCATGATGGGCGTCAAGGTGCATATTTTCGGCCCTTCCACCCTCATGCCCGCCGGGGTTGAAACCTGGCCGGTCACCGTTCATAAAAAATTCAAGGAAGCCCTGGAAGGCAAGGATGCGATTATGTGTCTGCGCTTGCAGCAAGAGCGCATGCGGGGGGGCCTCCTGCCCGACCTTTCGGAATACTCCAACACGTTCTGTTTGACTCCCGAACTGCTGCGACTGGCCAAACCCGGTTGCTTGGTCATGCACCCCGGCCCGATCATGCGGGGGATGGATCTCTCCGCCGAGATTGCCGATTCCGTCGAAAGCACCATTCTCGAGCAGGTCAATGCCGGCGTGGCCACGCGCATGGCGCTGCTCATGGCGCTCTGCACCCGCAACGGCCAAGAAATCTCGGAATAAGCCACGGACTATAGAAGGGAGATCAATCATGTCTGAAGCTACTGCTCTGTTTATAAAAAACGCCCGCCTTCAGGGCGAAGCCACAGATATTCTGGTTCAAGAGGGCATCATCGCCGCCGTGGGCAAAAAGGGCTCCGTGGAGTGCCCCGGCGATGCCGAACAATACGACGCAGGCGGCGCTCTTGCCCTGCCCAGCCTCATCGACGCCCATGTTCACCTGCGCGAACCCGGCTTTGAATGGAAAGAAGATATCGCCTCCGGCCTGACCGCCGCCTCCTTCGGCGGGTTCGGTGCGGTCATGGCCATGGGCAACACCAACCCGGTCAATGATAAAGCCGCCGTCACCTGCTTGATGCTGGATAAAGCCAAGGCCAGCCATCCACACGGGCCGAAACTGTATCCCATTGGCGCGCTGACCGTGGGCTTGGGCGGAGAGCAGCTTGCCCCCCTGCGCGAACTGGCCGATGCCGGCTGCGTAGCCTTCTCTAACGATGGTAAACCCGTGGCCAATAGCGAAATCTTCCGCCGGGGCATGGAATATGCCGGTATGTGGGATCGGACTGTCATTGACCACTGCGAAGATCCTTTCCTATCCGCCAAATCCCATATGAACGAAGGCCCAGTCAGCGGCAGAATGGGCGTAAGGGGGCAGCCCACTACCGCCGAAGCCCTGCATGTAGCCCGGGATATCCTGCTTTCCGAATACCTCGATATTCCCGTACACCTTGCCCATATCTCCTGCCGCCAATCCGTGGAATTGATCATCTGGGCCAAAAACCGCGGTCTTAAGGTAACGGCGGAAACCTGCCCCCACTTCCTGCACTTTGACGAAACCCTGCTGAACGGATACAACACCAATGCAAAGATAAATCCCCCTTTGCGTTCCGCAAAGGATGTGGCATACTTGCGTAAAGCGTTGACTGACGGGGTCTTTGATATGCTGGTCACCGACCACGCCCCCCACGCCGCGCATGAAAAGGAAACCGCCCTCGACGAAGCCCCCCAGGGCATTATTGGGCTCGAAACAGCCTTGCCCCTAACCTGGAAGCTGGTCGAAGAAGGCATTATTGACGAAAAGAAACTCATTGCTCTCTGGAAGGACGGCCCGGCCGGCATCTTCAAGCTCCCGGCCGCGGCCATTAAACAAGGGAACGCGGCGGATATTGTCCTCTTCGATCCCGACATGGAATGGGAAGTTGGCCCCGAAACCCTACATTCCAAGAGTTTCAATACGCCGCTTCTCGGTCAAACCCTGAAAGGGAAGGTCAGCAGACACTGGCTTGGCGGACGTCGCATCGTATAAAACCGGTTGCCGCAACCTGGTCCGGAACCCGGGCCGGGGCTCCCCGCCCCGGCCCGGCGCCTTCGGTTTACGCCGTTTTTCCACACCAGGCCGTCGTACCCTGTGCGCAGACCTTTTAAGGAGTTGTCATGGAACCAACCCTGCTGAAAAGTGCCGCAACATTATGTAAAACCATCATGCGCAACGGGTACGATGCCTATGTCGTCAGCACGGCCCTGCAGGCGGAACTAATAAAAAAACTTGGAGAAAAAGAGCTGGATATCGCCTGCGACGCCCCGGAAGAAGAGTTGCTCCGCCTTTTCCCGAGCCTGGAGCAATGTGCAGAGCCGGGCGTCATCGCCCTGCTGCAAGAAGGTGATATCACCTACCGCTTCTATCCCACGGCCCAATCCGCTTCTTCGCCGCCCCAGATGGCCCTCTGCCGCATGACTCCCAACATTCTGAAACGTATGGCCAAGCTCGGGCCTCTGCCTGCTTCGCTCCACAACCCCCTCTCTCCGGCCGTTGTTTCCGAAACGGGCGGCTTTGCGGATTTTTCTCTCAAATGCGTCCGTCTTGAGGGCTTGCCGGATGAAACTCTCTGGCGCAACCACATTCTCGGCATCCGGGCCATGCGCTACGCCGCAAATCTGGATCTGCCCATAGATCCCCCAACCTGGATTGCTATTGTGCGAGCCGTTCCGCGTATCTTGGATTACACGCCTGCCCGCGATATTATGAATGAATGGCGCAATGTGCAGCCTGATAAGATGTGGCGTTTCGTCACTTATTTGATCGACAGCCAGGTTATCCACGGCCTGATTCCTGAGGTAGCCTCCCTGGGCTTGATCCGCCAGACCACCGCAGACGGCAGCGAAGAAAACGTTCTGGAGCACACCCTGGCATGCATGAAAGAATACCCCAAAGATGCCTTTGCTCATGACTGGCTCGGCACCTTTGCCATGTTGTTCCATGACGTGGGCAAAATTCTGACGGCCGAGTATTTCCATGGCGCCTGGACATTTTTCCAGCACCATCAGGCCGGGGCCAAGCTGACCCGCCAAATCCTCCGCCGCCTGCACATGACCCCGGAAGAGACGGACAGCATCTGCCACCTGGTCCTCCACCATATGCGTTTCCACTTCATGATGACCGATAAGGGCATTCGGCGTTTCACCGCTCTGGATGATACCGCCCGGCTCATTCAAATGGCCCGTGCCGATGCCTCGGCGCATGAGGATAACTTTACAGCGTTCAACCATAATATGAAATACCTTGACCGCGCCCAAACCCCGGAAGCCATGCTTGAGCCATTCCTCAACGGCAATGAGATCATGGAATACACCGGCCTTACTCCCGGCCCCGATGTCGGTGCGGCCCGCGATGCTCTGCTCCGGGCCCAAATTGAAGGGCACGTCAACAACACTGGGGAAGCGGTAGAATTTGTCAAAAACTTCGTCAAAGGGCGACGCTAACTCCACAGGCTCTTCATACCAAGAGAAACTTTCGTTCACAGGGTGGAAAACGTTTTAGGGCGGGGGGGCCTCGCGGGAGATCCGACCGAAAAAACCTGGTGAAACAGCTTTGAGGCAAAGCCCCCTTGGGTGGATAGCCCCTGAGAAACATGCCGTGGGGGAGGTTCTTCGGGTTCCTCCCTCACCTTCCACAAAAGATGCAAACGTGGAGATTCCGGCCGGAGCAGCCGGGAGGATCGCCATGAACTACCAAGTTATCAGCAAACAAGACAACTGCATTCGGCGTTGGGCCGGCGGCGAAACGGCAGAAATATTTATCTACCCGCCGTATGCCTCGTATGAGGAGCGCAATTTCACCCTGCGCGTCTCCTCCGCAACTATCGAACTGGAGGGCTCTCCCTATTCGGACTTCAGCGGTTTTGTGCGCCATATTACTCCCCTACGCGGCGAGATGCATATCATCCATGAAGGCCATCACAGCGCCCGCTTGAAACCATATCAGGTGGATACCTTTGAAGGGAGCTGGCCCACCCGTTCCTATGGCGCATGCATTGATTTCAACCTGATCCATACGCCGGATTGGATGGGTGGTTTAGCGGGCATGAAATGTCCCGGTGTTGTAGGCTGCGAAATCAGTGGCCTGACCGGTTTTTTTGCCCGGTGTGATGCTCTGATGCTGGAAATAACCGCAGGCCCGGACCTCTTTCGGGAAGAACTGCACTGCGGCGATTTTCTAGTTGTGGAAACGGACGGCGAAGAATGCTCGGTCAGGCTCTCCGCTCCGGGAGAGCCTGAAGCACTGGCCGTCATCGTTCGGGCAGGACGGCGGCCCCGGGAAAACTAAGAGCATGGGAACGGCCGCAACGCAAACGCGGTCTCACCGAGATCAAAAGGCCTTGCTGACTTCCCCCTAAAGATCCACCCTGTCTCCAACGACAAGCTCCTTGTTGCATCCGTATGCAGCAAGCGCCGTCCCGGTACAGTGGCAGCCGTAAACATGCGGAATACGCTGTTCCCGGAAGTATTGTACGGTCCTTGCGACGAGTTCGGGCGCGGCATCCCTCATATGCAACCCGCCGACAACGGCATGCACCGTTTGAATATGCGTAACGCTCTTGGCGTGCTCCACGATGTTAATGATGCCGGAATGGGCACAACCGGTGATAATGACCAACCCTTCCGGGGTGATGCAGGCTATGCCCGTATCATCCAAAAGCGGATCGGACACAAAAGCGCCCTCTTCCAGGACATCACCGGTGAGGGCACAGGCCTCCGGATAACGCCGCGGAATCTCACCCAGGAACACGATCCGCTCGCTGATGCGCTGCGGCATTTTGCTGCCAACAACGAAAAACGAATCCAGGAGCGCCCGGGCAGCCGCCGGCAGGCTGAGGTTTTTCGCCCCATGGGCTGCCGCGCTCGCGTCATCTCGCCGCTTTTCCCGAAAGATATCCGGGTGGAGATACACCCTCGGCAACACGCCGCCGCGCCGCACAAAAAAATCCAACGCCTCGGCCAGGCCGCCGCTGTGGTCGGGGTGCGAATGCGAGAGGACAATATCCGTAACCGCCCCCATATCGGCGCCTATCTGCCTGGCATTCTCCATAAACGCCGATGTTTCGCCGGTATCGAACAAGATAACGACTCCGTCATACTCCACCAGCAACGAAAGCCCATCCTCGCTGCGCAAGGCTTTGCTCCGCGTTCTGTTTTCAACCAACACGGTAATTCCGACCATGGCAGCCTCCTTTACCTCTTGCCCAATCTTTCGGGCAACGTGCTGCACGAAACAAGGCAGCACCGGACAGGTTTGCAGAAACACAGGTTGCAGTGCGCCCCGGCAATGCCCTTCAGACAGCAGCAAACCATCCGAGATCTCTTCCGGGGCAGCGTCTCCGGGCTTCAAAGCGGTTTGTTATCGCTTCCCCGGGAACGGGGTCGGCGGGCTGTTGGGGTCTATACGCCGCCCGACAACAGGATCCCCCACCACCGAAAGCTCCCTTCCTATCCCCCCTGTCGAAGAGAGCACAGCCCCTGAGGAGGGCCAGGGTTTAACCACAGGAGCGCCGCCGGATGCTTTTTCAATAACCACCGCTCCGGCTTGCCCCGGATAGGCCATGCCGCGCCGACTGAAAAAGGTCCAAATATCATCCTCGCGCAACGCTTCCTCAAGGGGGTACAGACCGCCCCCCCCTAGCCCCGCCTGCCCGCCGAAAAATTTTCCGGCTACAGCGGTTTCGGGCCAGGTGTAGAGCATCCAATCGGCATCGTTAATATAGCGGATGTACGAGAGGTGCAGCACATAGCGGTTGCGGTGCCGCATGCTGATATTGACCACGGCTTCGTGCCGCGATATCCCGGAGCCGTCAGGGAAACTCCTTTTTCCGTAGGAATCGGCCGGGGCGGCGGGATCATGCTTGACCAGGATGACGTCATAGCCCACAACCACTGTATCGGCCTCGGGCAGTTCCGTCACCGGTATACCCCGGGAAACGATCTCGGTTTTCAGCAGTTCGTGCATGGTTCGCAGAAACGGCGAAGCGTTTGGCGGTTGCACGTAGATAGGTTTATCCACAAGGTCATGGCGCTCAAGCAGCGCGAGCCGCACGTTCTCCGCCATATCTTCGGCAAAAACGCGCCAGTGCTCAACCGCTTGAGCCTTTTCCTGGTCATACGAATCAGGTGTTGCCGATGGCGGTACGGAAGCCGCACATCCGGCCAAAAAAACGCTGACTGCAAGGGCTGTCAGCAAGCCCAGAAGCCCGCGCACACGTAGGAGTTTCATAATTCGCCCCGTTCGCTAAAGTGACGCTCTCCCGGACAGCCGGTTTCGCTACAGCGTGCATTGGACCGGTGGGAGATACATGGTCTTTTTCGGCAACCCTGCCGAAAACTTTACGTCCCCTCGTCTCGAACCGGTCGCTCCGGCGGCAAAGGATTTTTTATGACCACGGCAGCCCAATCCCCCGATAGCGCCCCTGAAACGCCTCCCGTACGCGCCTCCCGAGAGCAACGCCAGCGCCACCCGGCAGGACGTATCATCATGCTCTGCCTGATCCTTTTTCTAGGAAGCATTCTCCGATATTTTATCTGGCCGCCGGTGGGCCCTCTGGCCACAACCGCGCCTGCGAGCAGCGCTTTTATCGAATACCGTAAAGAACAGTGGAAAAACGCCGGGGAATCGCGTGAACCCACCATGAAATGGCGGAATCTGAGCCAAATCTCCCCGTACCTCCCTCTGGCCGTAACCATTGCCGAGGATGATACGTTCTGGGATCACTCCGGCTTTGATTTCAAAGGCATCCGCGAAGCCATAGAGCGCAACCGTTCTCAAGGCCGCCTCATAGCCGGGGGCAGCACCATCACCCAACAGCTAGCCAAAAATCTTTGGTTCTCTCCTGAGCGGAGTATTCTGCGCAAAATCAAGGAAGCCATCATGGCTTGGCGGCTGGAGCAAACCCTGGAGAAAAAGCGTATCCTGGAATTATACCTGAACTATGCGGAATGGGGGAACGGCATTTTCGGCGCTGAAGCGGCAGCCATCACCTATTTCGGCAAGTCAGCCTCCCGACTGACCCCACGCGAGGCGGCCATTCTCGCCGCCATGCTGCCCAACCCGCTGCAGCGCTCGCCACGCTCCGCCCTTGTCAAACGCAAAGCCAACGGCATTGTACGGACCATGCAGCGGCGGGGAGCACTGTAGAGCAAAGGTAAAAAAACAACGGTTACGCAGGCGCAGAGGCATTGCGGATGGCCCCGTTCTTTTCGCCCGCGGCAACGCTTGCCAAGGGCAGAGCGTCAAGCAGTTCCTTCAGCCTCAAGGTTACGGCTTCCCGGCTAAAGGGCTGCAAGGAGGCGCGCGCCCGTTCCGCAAACCCCGGCTCAGGCGGACGGGCTGCCGCCTTGCGCATGGCCTGAGCCAAACAGGGGCCATCTATATTCGCCCAATGCATGGCAGTTGTGAACAAGGGGGAAGCCTCGACCATGTCCGGAGGCACCGAAACGAGAGTATAGGGTACGGGCACGCTGTTTTCCGCGGTCATATACTGCATGTTGCCGGAGTATCCGGTGGCGATGACCCGCTTTCCCAAGCTCATAGCTTCCGAAAGCGGCAGGCCCCAGGCCTCGGCATGGTGAGCGCTGACATAGGTATCGCAAACCGCATGGAGCGCCGCGATACGCTCTTCCGTCAAATATTCCGGAATACACACGACGCCCGGCACGGCCCCCAGGTCAAGATCATGGCGGTATTGCTTGAGGATCAGACGGGCCTTGCGCGGCCCGCAGGAATTTCCCGCATCACAGGGAAATGCGGCAGCAAAGGCGGCCAGCAACCCCTTAAGGTTTTTACGAGGGTTGCGGGTATCAACTATGCTCAAAAAAAGGTGGGGCTGCTCCCCCCGCACCCGGCCGACTCGCTCCACAGCCCAGGCCAAGGCCGCGCGATCCGGCCGAGGACGCGCAACAACATGAGGCAAAACCTGCGTATTTGGAAACTGCCGAGCAAGAGCCGCCCGAGAAAATTCAGAGCAGGTCCAAACGCCATCCACAAGCCGCAGTCCCTGAGCGTACTGTTCGGGCAAAATATCCGTTTCCCAGACGCAATAGGCAACTTTAGGAATGCGGCGCAACACGGGGATTCGGCGCAGCAATTCAGCATAGACTGGCGGTTCATCATGAAGAATGGCGAGATCCGCCTCAGCCGGATCATCGGTCAGGCTATAGTCGTGGCCGGGCAGAGCCCTGATGCAGCTCTTGTAGGCCTCTCCCGCTTTTTTATGGCTGATGTAGCCGCTCAGATGGTAGTAAATCCTCATTCCGGCACTTGCTCCAGAAAATCCTGCTTCCAGGCCCAGAAGACCAGAAAGGCCCGCTGCTCATAATCCGCCCGATGGCTCTCTCCGGAAGGCGGCAGCAGATCCTCTAGGGCAACAGGGCGACGGGCTGTAAAAAGCAGGCGGCGCAAGGCCTCCGAATCCACCAAACGGCTAACCCCACCGTAGAGCACCGGATGCTCCCGCCCGCGGTATAGAGCTTGACCGCTCCGGCTCCATTGCAACCGGACCCCGCTAAGGGCTGTTGACGAGGCCAAATGCGTGTAATAGCCGCCGAAAATTTCTGTAAACCCGGGATGCAGGGGATGGGCGATCCCCAGTTGCTCCGGAATCTCCTCCCGACCGAGCGCATCCCAAAGAGCCACATGGGCGGCGATAATGTTCTCCCACCTATAGGTTAAGGCCTTCTGTCGCGCGGCCGCGCCCATGGCCCGCCGCAGGGCCTCATTTCCGGCCAGCAGGGCCAGGGCCGAGGCAAGGGCTGGCACATCGACCACGCTTTGCTGGGCGATCTGAAGATGATATTGATTATCGAACCAAACGCCGGAAAGAACATCGCTCTCCGGGGTCACGGCCGGGCCATAGGTCGGAATGAGGAAACCGGTTGTGCCGTGCTCAACCAGATCCCGGTATCCGTCATAGTCGGAAGCGATCACCGGCAGGGAGGATGCGCCCGCCTCCAGCAGGGAGAGGCCAAAGGTTTCCTGGGGATTATCTACCGGAGAAACAAAAATATCCGCCAGGGCAAAAAGCGACTTGCGCTCTTCGTTGGAAGGCGAAGGGATAACCCGCAAATCGATCCCTTGGGCCCGAGCCAGATTCGCGTAAACCCCGGCTGTGGCCTCACCGGGCTCGGCCCAGCCGGAAAGAATGACACTGTAGCCTGAAGGACGCAAGCCCTGCCCCTCGGCCCGGGCCAGGGCCTTGAGCAAGGGGATGACATCCATTTTGGAGTAATGCGAGAGTCGGGCAAAAACCAGAAAGACCAGACGGCCTTCCGGCAGCGCGTAGCGCATCCTCGCCTTTGACGCCAAGGCAGCCTTTTCTTCCGGGGCAGGGAATTCCTCCGGAGCAACCCCCAGAGGGATACGCTCAAGCCGCGGCGCGGAAAAAAGCGCCGCATCCAGGCCGTAGCCTCTGCAAAAGGCGGCTTGATAACGCTCCATCACCCCGCGGGCAGCGTGGGAGGTAACAATAACCGCGTCGCGTCTGGTTATCCCGTTCCACATGTGGCCGAAAAAATAGGGCGCATAGCGCGCGTAGCTCAGGGAATGGGTTGGGCCGGTAACGGGAAAAAAATGCTGCCGTAACGCTTCGCCGCTAAACCTCTCGGAGAGGATGGCGTTGCGCAACCGGATCAACGGGGCAAACTCCGCTACACAGTCGGAAAGATGAAAGCAGGCGTACCGCCTTGTCCGAAGCGCTTCCGGCAGTTCATGTCGTGTTGTAATACTCAGGGCCCCCGCTTCCCACAGCCGGGGGAAACGTTCCTTAAGCCTCTCCCTTACGCTTGCAACCTGTCCAGAATCCGCCAGGAAAAAATGGTAGCCTGCATAGGGGTTTGCCCTGAGCAACGCATTTAAAAAGCCCTCGTTGGCTACTCCCCTGCCCAGGACGCCCCCCGCCTCATAAAAAGGATGGAGCGTCGCCCATAATGCGTCACTTTTCATAGGCGGTACTCAGACACATATCCCCGACCTTGTCAATTTCATTCCACGTGCCGCTGACCGCGATGTTGGTCCGTAACTTGCATTAATCAGGGAAGACGTCAGGTATTTGCCGACAGGAGGAGAGAAAACCGTGGTATACGCCAGTAAAAAAAACATCATCTGGAGCTTTGGCAGCAGTGAAGCCACGACAGAAGAGATCCGCCGCCTGGCCGGTGAAAATTTTTGCCTGCGTTCTTGGCCTCAAAGAGAGTTTCCGGATTTTATTCTGGAAAGCGAGGATCTTCCCTGTCTGATGTGTTTCACCCTAAACGCCTGTCGGGAATTCCAGGCCTTGCCTCTGAATCAAATCAGCCATCTCGAAATCGTTCCGAAACTTGTCCTGCTCGAGCCTGGCTATACCGCCGCGGATATCGAGGAAGCCTTGGACTACGGGCTCAATGACATCATCCGGCCGCCTCTGACCGAGGAACGTCTGGCCGTCTCCTTGCGCCGGGCCTCGGAAATGGCGGCTCTGCACAGAGATGTGCTGGATATGGCCCGAGAAATTTATCTTGAACGAGAGATCCTAGAAAATAAAAACGACGCCCTGGATTTCCTGACCACATTTCTCTCCGGCACCGTCGCCCCTGTGGATGAAACCGAAGTGCTGCGTGTGGCATACAGCAGCCTGCGGAAACTTTTTCCCGTCCTGTCGCTGCACGCCGTGTTGATGCAGCCCAACAACGAAGGGAACCTGGACGCAGAGCTATATATTGCCGCTCCCAAAGACCATCCCCTGTATTCTACCTGGCGGGAAATCCTGCTGGATGCAGCCACAGCCCGGAATCCCGGCCGTTCGATCCATTCCGGCAGCACCTCTTTTTCCCTCCCTGGCCGGCAGCAATGCGTTCCCGCTCCCGGCGACGGGCATATACTGAAGCTGCCTCTGGTTGCCTACCGGCAGGAGGAAGGTCTGATCGTGCTCCTGACCGGCATGGAACGCAACATAAGCCGCGATCAGGCCCTGGCGCTGGATGCTGCCCTGGGTCATCTGGCGCTAGCCCTGCGCAATGCAAGACGGTTTCAGGAAATGCACCATATGAGGAGTACGGCAGCCTGATCGGCCCTCGTAACCGCCTCTCTTTCACAAGACGGCAAGGCCCCCCAGAAAGGATGCAGGGAATGCTTTCCCAGGCTAAGGCCAAAGGCAGGAGTAAAGCAGCCTTTTTATAACAATGCTGTTAAGACAGTCAAACAGCAAGCAAGGGCGCTTCATACAACCGGCGGAGCACAACGCATCTCTACCCATACAGCTCCGGATGCCTGGCATCCGGAGCTGTATGGGCAAGGGCACTAGAATCTCCGCGGGTTCGGGCTGCCTCTTGCCGGCCTCGTCAGACCCTTTTTACTTGATAACGTTTATCCGTTTGACCTCAACTTCTACGCTATTCCACTCCTTATCAAGTTCTCCGGCCAGTTCCACCGTATCCGTAGGAGTAACATTCTGGCCGAACCATTGATCATGATCAATTTCAACCCGGATTGTACCGGTTGCATCTTTGAAAAGATACCTATCATCACCAAGATGCTGCACAATGTTGCCCCGGAGCATGATAAAGCTATCATCCCACATGTTCAAGGCTTCCTTAACGGAGACAACTGCAGGGCCGGGTCCCGAAAAACCGCCTGCGTACGCGCCTGCCACAGGTGAAAAGCCGCTGCTCTGCTGTTGCGTTGCGGCAACAGGCTGTTGTACTGCGGCAACGGCCGGAACGGCCAGACAAAGCATACCGCAAATCGCCAAAAGAATACCTTTTTTCATACTATCCTCCAGGGTTTCTTATAGTGCTTTTTCCGTTATTTTCTGCTGCCAGGTTTTCCTCGCTAAGGAATTTCAGCCGCACATTCCGCCGCAGCAGCAAAACTTCTCTCCCGGAACATCTGCAGAAAACCATGAGGATCTTAAGATGAGCTTAACACAGAGAAAAAAACAATTTTTAGCAAAAATTTTCCCGGAGCCGAAGGGATGCTCTTCTTTTTCGCCACCCTGCCTTGCCGGTATGTTCTCCGACAGTATCCCTTCCTCGCCGTGGAACCCGTTACGGGCAAAGCCTCTACGGCATACTCCGAAATCATTTTTTCCGGTTGACGCTGCCAAGGGGCAAAAGGCGGCTGGCAGCAGAAATGGAGTGAGAAAAGCCCCCTGGCAGTCCTTTACCTCCCCTGCCTGTGCGCTTCCTCTCTCCGGCCGGGCTTCCCTTGACAGACGGGCAATTCCCTCCTACCTATTCGCATAACCTATCAAGGAGTGTTTCATGGCTTACGAAATCTGCATGGTAAAGCTGGTTACCGGCGAGATGGTTCTCGGCAAGCTGGATAAAGAAGCCCGGACCATCAATGATCCCGCCATCCTGCAAATGATCCCCTCCCAGCAAGGCGGGGTCCAGATGATGCTCATGCCCTACGGCTATCCCTTTGAAAACGACTTTACCGGAAGCATTTCCCTTTCCCATGTTCTGTACGATTATAAAAATGCTCCGGAAGAACTGAAGACCAAATATATGGAGGCAATCTCCAACCTCACCCTTTCCGGCGGCGCGCTCAGCGGCCTGGATCTGAAAAATCCAGGCGGCGCGCCCGCAGGCGGAGATATCGCCAGCCTGCTCCGCTCCAAGTAACCTTTTCATCCTATTCCCGTGCCGGCCCCGTCTCCTGCGACCCGGCCGGCATGCGTTTGCGGCTGACCCTCCGCCCGGGCGACCGGGCGGGCTGTCCGGCAGATACGAAGTTAATGTACCAAGGCCCGGCAGTGCATAGAAAAAACGTTCCAGCCCCAGAGAATCAATGCGCAATCTTCTCCCCCTGCTTCCCCGGCCCAGCCGTTACCTGGGCATAGAGCCCCACAGCGTGCATAAGGATCAGGCAGCCGTTTCCTTCAGGGCCGCCCTGGCTTTTCCCGATACCTACGAAGTGGGCATGAGCTATCTCGGCCAAAAAATCCTTTACGCTCAGATCAACAGCCGCCAGGCCTGGCAGGCCGAGCGCGTCTTTGCTCCCGAGCTTGAAGCCGCCGCAGTCCTGCGGGCCCACAGCACGCCCCTGGCAACCCTGGAATCCGATACACCGCTCAATCGCTGCACTTTTATCGGCTTCAGCATTACCCACGAACTCTGTTATACCAACGTGCTCTATATGCTGGAGCTGGCGGGTCTGCCACTCTCCAGCCGAGAACGCGCCGCAACGCCCGGCCTGCCCCTGGTTCTTGCGGGCGGAGGCGGCACTCTGGCCGCGGAACCGCTGGCTCCGTTCGTGGATCTGATGCTGCTCGGCGAGGCCGAAGATATCTTGCCGGATCTCCTGGCGCTCATGGAACAGCAGGCCGATCCAGCCACGGGCCTCATCCGGGATCGCACGGCCTTTCTGCTGGCGGCAGCGCGGCTGCCGGGCATGTACGTACCTGAATTTTTCGAGGCTGATGCTTCCGGAGCAGCCCGGCCATTGCATCCGGAGCTTCCCGCCCCGGCCCGGCGTATTGCAGCCGATTTCGACGCCGCGCCCTATCCGATCCGGCAAGTCACCCCCTTTGGCGCTGTCCACAACCGCCTGGCTCTGGAAATCGCCCGAGGCTGCACCAGGGGCTGTCGGTTCTGCCAGGCCGGCATGACCGGCAGGCCGGTCCGGGAACGGCGCATCAAAACCCTAGTCAATCTCGCCCACACCTGCCTCTCGGAAACCGGTTTTGAGGATATTTCCTTTCTTTCCCTCTCCACCGGCGATTATTCCGGCCTGAAAACCCTCTTCGGCGCTTGCGTGGAACGCTGTGCCGCCGAGGAAATTTCCCTCTCACTCCCCTCCTTGCGGGTCGGTTCCATTGACGATGACATCATGGCCCGTATGGCCGAAATCAGACGTACCGGCGCGACCCTGGCGCCTGAAGCGGGGAGCGAACGCCTCCGGGCCGTTATCAACAAGGGCATTACCGAAGAGGCCTTGTTGCGCCATGTGCAGAAGCTCTTTGAATACGGTTGGACCCAGGTCAAACTCTACTTCATGATCGGCCTGCCCACTGAGACAGATGAGGATATTCTGGCTATCGCGGATCTGGCCCGCCGGGTGCGCGACTGCCCCGGCCCGGGCGTCAAGCGGCTCCAAGTGACCGTAGCGGTATCTCCCTTTGTGCCCAAGCCCCATACGCCGTTTCAATGGGAACAGCAGGCGGATAGGCAGGAACTGCGCCGCCGCATCGGGCTGCTGCTCGAAGCGATCAAAAAAGAAAAACGGATTTCCATGCGCTGGCATGATCCTGAGGAAAGCTTTCTGGAGGGTGTTCTTTCCCGGGCCGGAAGGGAGCTGGCCCCGGTGGTGGAACGGGCCTTTCGCAAGGGAGCGGTCTTTCCCAGTTGGGCCGAGCATTTCACCCTGACCCCCTGGCTGGAAGCCCTGGCCGAGGAAGGCTTGGATCCGGCGGCCTATCAAGCGGCCCGGCCGCATGACGCCCCACTGCCTTGGGATCACCTGGAAAACGGCACCTCCAAGGCCTTTCTGCTGCGCGAGCTTGCCCGCGCCCTTGAAGCCAAGGAAAGCCCGGACTGCCGCTATGCTTCCTGCCATGCCTGCGGAGCCTGCGACCTTCCCGGCGCGCCTTCGCGGCTGCCCGCCCTGGAAAACGGCGCGGTCTACAAAAATATCCTGAACTTCCCCGAAAGGGATCAGCAGGGCAACGCCCCCCGACTGGATGACCACGGCAGAGTTATTATCTGGGGCGAGGAAAACCGATCCGCTGCCCCGGCGGGCAAACGCAAGGGGCCCCCGCCGGCCCCCCCCGAACATCTAACCCGTAAGGCTATGCAGGTGCTCCTGCTCTATGAAAAGCGAGACCGAGCCGCTTACTTGAGTCAACTCGAACTGCAAAGCCTGTTTGAGCGTGCCCTGCGCCGGGCGCATGTACCGCTTTCCTTTTCGCGCGGGTACCATCCCCTGCCGCTGCTCTCCTTCGGCAGAGCCCTCCCCGTAGGCGTGGCTAGTCTGGAGGAACGGCTCAGCCTCTATCTGCGCGAGGATCGCGATCCCGCCTCGTTGGCGGGGGCCCTGGGTGAAATTCTGCCGGGCCTCAGGGTCACCGCTTCGCAACTGATGCCGCCTGCTGCCCGGGGGCTGGATAGCCCTACAGAACGCTTTCTGCTCTCCTTTACCGGAAATGAAGTGCGAAAAGCAGATTTCCGTCGGTTGTGGCTGGAGTTCAGCAGCAAAGAAAGCCTCCCCTGGCTCCGGGAGACCAAAAAAGGCCTGCGCTCCCTGAACGCTCGAGCCTTTTTTCTGGAAATAGCTGAAGCGGAAAACGGCGGTCTGGAGCTGCACTGCACCTGGGAAGGCGGCTATGTCTCTCCTCTGGCCTTATGCCGCGCTGTTTTTGACGGCATGATCCAGCCCCCTTTTCCCCCGGCGGCCTTGACGGAGTTCTCCTTAACCAAGCTGCCCGCAGTCCGTTGGCCTGCCTGAGCGATAATGCCGGAAATCACCGTTACCCATACAAACCGCCCGGCCCTCTCCTTCTTGCCGGGCGGTTCGCATCCGGCGGCTGTTGCGGGAAACCGGGGCTCCCGCAACATTTTCTCTCGGGCTCCTTTGCCCGTAATGATTTCCATTGAGGGACTCTGCCCCACAAGGCAAAATCCTTGCATTTTTTCATCGGGAAGCCGATATGGCATGTATGGAATACGATCTGCTCCGCCCATTCCGCATTACAACGACACCATACCGGACAACGCACACGTCCGCTTTACCGGGAGTTTTCATCATGCGTTCACGAGCCCTTGCTCTTCTGAGCCTCACGCTTTTTCTGGCGGCTTCCTGTTCAGGGGCCTCCGGAAGAACCAACGCGCGGCACGAGGCCGCACCCCAGGAACCCTTTACCATGCCTGAAAACGTCTCCTCCTCGGAGCTTTTTATTACCAAACTGTCTAACGGCCTGACCGTAGCCGTACAGCCGGACCATCGCTTTCCCCTGGTATCGCTGCGCCTCTATGTGCACGCAGGCTCGGCCTATGAACAGCCGGATCAGGCAGGCATCAGCCATCTGTTAGAACATATGGTTTTCAAGGGGACCGAAAAACGTCCCAAAGGAGCCATTTCCTCGCAAGTGGAAGAGGCCGGGGGCTATCTCAACGCGGCCACCAGCTACGACTATACGTACTACCTCACGGATATGCCCGCCGCTTCGTGGAAACTCGGCCTGGACATCCTCAAAGATATGGCCTTCCACCCCAGCCTGGACCCTGCCGAACTGGAATCCGAAAAGGATGTTGTGCTCTCGGAGCTCAAACGGGGTGAAGATGCGCCGGGCGGGCGCATGTTCAAACGCCATCTGGCGGCGGCCTTGGCCGGAACCCCTTACGAACGGCCGATTATCGGGTATCCGGAAACCCTGCGCACCACCAGCGCCGACTCCATGCGGGCCTATATCGACCGGCTCTATCAGCCCCAATCCATGCTGCTTTTGGTCGTCGGCGATATTACTACCACAGAGGTACTCAACGAGGCCGCTTCGCTTTTCGGCGGGCTGGAAAACCAACGCCCGGTTATGCCGCAGCAGCCTATCAACCGCGCGGACCTGCCTGACAAGGGTCCGTATATCAATATTGAAAAAACCCCATGGAACAAGGTCTACCTGACGCTCAGCTTCCCTGCCTATGACCAGGCCGACCCGCGCGCCACGGCCCTGGATATGGCCGCCCAACTCCTCGGCGGCGATGAAACCGGCTATTTGTACCGCCGCTACCGCTACCAGCTTGGCCTTGTGGACAGCATTTCCGCCGCCAACTACAGCTTTGAGCGTCTCGGCTTGTTCGCCATCACCGCCACGCTGTCGCCGGAAAATCTGGAGCGCTTCTGGAATACCTTCAGCCGCGATCTGGCCAACCTGCCCGAGCACAAATTCAGTTCCCGCGAATTCGAGCGGGCCCGTCTGAACATCGAAGATTCGCTGTACCGCCAACAGGAAACCCTCTCCGGATACGCTTCAAAGCTGGGCTACTTCCTCTTCTTCGGCTCATCGCCTCAGGAAGAGCAAAACTATCTGGCCCAGATCGCCCTGACCGATCAGAAGGCCGTGACGGAACTCCTGCACAGCCTATTCAAGGCCAACACCGCGGTGCTGACCATCCTGCGCCCGGAACAGAACGCCCCGGGCCTTGCCGTCAGCGAGGCCGGCCTGGCCCGGAGCCTTGAGGCCGCGCTGCCCGCAGAAAAGGCCGCTGTTTCGGCCGCCAAGGATCAACCCGCCGCAGAAGCGGAAGTTATGGATCTCGGCCACGATCGTACCCTGATCCTGCTTCCGGACCAAACCCTGCCTTACGCCGCCGTTGATCTGATCTTCCAGGGGGGGGATTCTTTAAACGGACCCCACCAGCAAGGCCTGGCCGCCCTGACGGCATCGATGCTGACCAAGGGAGCCAAGTCCATGAGCGCCAATCAAATAGAAGATTACCAAGCGGACCGGGCTTCAAGCCTTTCGGCGACAGCGGGCCGCCAGACCTTTGCCCTGAGCCTGCGGTATCCGGCCCGGTTTGAAGGAGATATGTTCGGCCTGCTCTCTGCTGTCCTCAACGGGGCCACGCTGCCCCAGTCCGAGCTTGGCCGGGTCAAGCAGCAGCAAGAAGCCGCGATTATCCGCCGGGACGATCAACCATTGAGCCTGGCTTTCAGCAAGATCTACCCCCTGCTCTTCGGCGATCACCCGTATGGCTACACACTCTTAGGCGATAAAGAGCAGGTTGCTGCCTACACGCGCGCTGATATTCTCGAGTTCTGGAAAAAGCAGACCGCCCGCCCCTGGGTCATGGCCATTTGCGGCACGTTTGACCGGGATGCGGCCATCAAAGCAGCCCTGAGCCTGCCCGTTCCTACCGTCGCCCCCGCCAAGCTCGCCTCGCCCCAATGGGGAAGTCAAAAGGAATTGACCATTCCCATGCCCGGCCGCGAGCAAGCCCATCTCTTCCTGATTTTCCCGGCCGCCAGATCCGGAAGTGACGATGAAGCGGGGCTCGACCTGTTGCAAAGTATTCTGGCCGGACAAAGTGGTCTTCTTTTCCGAGATCTTCGGGATACCCACGGCCTCGGCTATACGGTCACCGCCTTTCAAGCCAAGCAGCCCGAAGCCGGGGCGCTGATCTTCTATATCGGCACGGAAAAGGACAAACTGGATCAGGCCCGCCAAGGCTTTTTGCGGGTCATCGAGGAGCTTAAGGCTTCTCCTCTGCCAGAGGCTGAAATCGCCAGAGGCAAACAGCAGGTCCAGGGCGACTTTATTCGAGGCAGGCAGCGGCTTTCCGCCCGCAGCGGCGAGGCCGCCGGGCTGGCCGTTCTGGGCCGTCCCATCGACGCCGAAGCAGCCAATGTGGCTAAGATCCAAAGCCTGAACGCTCAAGACCTGCTGAAGCTGACCCGGAGGTACTTGGATACGGACAAAGCCTACACGGTAACCGTCATGCCCTAGGGGGGTATACGTCGAGCTGCCGCATGGGGGCCGGCGGGATCTGATAGGGGGTATCCTTTCCCCCGGCCGGGTGTGGGGCAACGCCCCGCATCCGGCGCCACACAGCGCAAAGAAAGCTACGGCCCCCGTATGGGCTTGACGCGCAGCCCCCTACGCAGGCATGGTCATTGCCCCATGCATCCCCCAGACAAGGAGACCGCCATGCCCACCTTTCCCGTGGATCTGCTGATCAAAAACGCCAAAGTATTCAATGTCTACCGCCGCGTGTTCCTGGAGTGGGATGTAGCGATCAAGGACGGCCTCTTCTTTTATTGCGGCAAGGAAACCGAGAACCTGGAGCCGGCGGATGTGCTCGACGCGCAAGGGCGTTGCCTTGTGCCCGGGCTTATCGACATCCACATGCACATTGAAAGCTCCATGATCACCCCCCAAGCCTTTGCCTGGGCTCTGGCCCGCGATGGGGTGACCACCGTGGTTTCCGAGCCGCACGAAATGGCCAATGTGGCAGGCATGGCGGGCGTCCTCGCCATGATGGAGCACCCGGTGGGGCAAACCGCCGATATTTTTTATGCGATTCCCAGCTCCGTCCCGGCCACCGCTCTGGAAACCTCGGGCGGCCGGATCGACGTTGCCGAAACCCTGGAACTGCTGCGCCACCCCAAAGTGCTCTGTCTGGGCGAGGTCATGAACTTTCATGATACCGTCAGTGATAAGCCCACCCGCACCAAACGCATTCTTGGAGCGATCCGGGAACAAGCCCCGCTGAAACCCGTTGAGGGACATTGCCCGCGCATCATGGGCCTGGATCTGGCCCGCATGCTCTACGCCGGAGTTGATTCAGACCACTGCGACCAAACCCGCGAGCGCATCATAGCCCGTGTCGAACAAGGCATGTTTGTAGAGATCCAGTACAAATCCCTCCTGCCGGAAGTCATCGAGGCTGTTGTCGAATACGGCCTCCATGAACACGCCTGCCTGGTCACTGATGATACCATGCCGGATATCCTGCTGCGTGAAGGCCAACTCAGCCGTGTTCTCAGAACGGCCGTGGCTCGAGGGCTGCCCCTGGAGACCGCGCTGTACATGGCCACATTCACTCCGGCCCGACGAATGCGGCTTTTCGATCGGGGGGCCATAGCCCCGGGCAGGCTGGCGGATTTTGTGCTTCTGGATGACGCCCCCACCTTCACCGTGCACAGCGTCTATAAAGGCGGCCGGTTGATCCACTCCGCGGATCAACCGCTGCCCGAACCGGCCATTACTCCGTTCCCGGAACATTTCTACCGAAGCGTTGCTATCCCGCCCCTGGATCGCCCGGACTTTGCCCCTCCCGTGGATCGGCCTGACGGCGAAGCCCAATGCCGCTTGATGCTGCGCTGCGATACCCTGACCACGGTTGAAGAAAGCGCCGTGGCCGTTCCGGTCCGGAGCGGTTTTTTGGAGTGGGAAGGCCGAGCCGCGCTCCTGGCCTGTTTTGAGCGGTACGGCAAAAACGGCAACCGTGCCTATGGCCTGGTAAGCGGCACGGGCATCAAGCGGGGCGCCATGGCCGCCACTCTCTCCCATGACCACCATAACCTCATGGTCCTGGGGCACACCCAAGAAGACATGCTTCTCGCGGCCAATACGGTAATTCAAGGCCAGGGCGGCTACGCCGTGGTTGAGAACGGCACTGTTCTGGCCTTTGCCCCGCTTCCCATCGGCGGCATTCTTTCGGATGCGCCGCTCTCGCGCACAGCGGCCGATTTAGCTGCCGTGCGCCGGGCCATGGAATGCTTGGGCGACACCCATGTCAACCCGCTGATGGCGTTCAGCGTTCTTGGCTTAGCCGTCAGCCCGAGCCTGAAACTTACGGATATGGGGCTGGTTCGGGTCAAAGAAGGCCGCATCGTAGATCTGGTTATCAACGACACGGCCTCCTAGCCAAGATATCATTCCTTGGCCTCCCAAAGCAGCCTATGGAGGAGAAGTCGCCGGAGCGACAAGGAGGCCATTATGAACATATCGCAAACACTTCGACGCGGCGGTTCCGCGCTGGCGTTGGTCCTGGCCTTGGCAACACCGGGCATAAGCGCCGGAAACCAGGGACTTTTGGAGCCCATCGGAGCCATCGGCAGTTTCATGGATGATACCGGCATCACCGCGGAAGTCAAAGCCCGCCTGCTGGCTCAAAAGGGGCTGGACGGCCTTGACATTCACGTCACAACAGAAAAAGGCATTGTAACCCTGAGCGGCCTGGTGGATACTACAGCGCAAATCGACTTAGCCGGACGCATCGCCGCGGACCCGAGCAATGTAAAGGGCGTGAACAATACCCTAAAGCTCAAGCAATAGCCGCTGTGTTTTCTCTCGTTCACAAGCAGGATGCCGAGTCCTGCTTGTGTCTTTACACCAAACCGCGGCCCTTCACCGTTCGTAGTGCGGCATAGGCCGTTTGCCTTCTCCCCGCCGCGAATATTTGCCGGTCAAGCTTTCTATGGCAATACGAATAACACAGGTGGCCGCGAATTTCTGTTCCGAAACCGGGAAAACGCATGGAGCTTGGAATCGGGCAGCCAAGGCCTTAAGGGCTTCATTTTTGCTCTGCGGGTCAGTCACCACCTCGGCAAGGCCGGTTCCGCAAACGCTACGGTAGCGGGTTGTGGTGCCCTCTACGGCAATATCCACCGCCGCGGTAAAGGCAACGCGCGGGTCGGCCCGCAGCAGGTCCAGCTTGCGGCCTTCCGTGGCGCAATGGAACCAGATACCGCCCTCAAAAAATACAAAATTTACCGGCAGCACATAGGGCGCTCCCTCGGCGTTCATGGCAAGGTAGAGTTCCCCCGCATCCCGCAAGACCTGCTCCATAAACGCCCGATCCGTCATTTCCCGTTCCGTTCTGCGCATATGCCCTCCTCTCGGCTCCGTCAGGATGACTGAGCCATGGTTACAAGGAGACCATAGCGGAAGAACGTATACAGCGCAATTTCCGGCATCTGCCCGGGAAGCAGAAGGCGAGGATAAAGCCCGCCCTGAAGACCCAGACGGTAATGCTTACCGCGGCGTTCTCCAAGGCGGACCTAGGAACGTACCCCAACGTAATGAGGGCTATGCATCCGAACCGCGGCGAAATCAGCCGCAGTATCTGCCAACTCAGTTCTTTTCCGGAGCAATGGCAATACGCTTGACGTCCCTGGCCTCCTTGCGGGGCATATCGATCTTGAGAACCCCTTTTGTGAACGATGCGGACACGCCGGAACCATCCACATCCCCAGGTAAGGCCAGCATGCGACGGAATGAGCCATAGCGTCTTTCCATGCGATAATACCCCTGTCCATCATCCTTGCTCTCGGCTTCGGATTTTTTCTCGCCGCTGATGATCAACACGCCGTTTTCAAGCTCAACGGTAATATCTTTTTCATTCACCCCCGGCAGCTCCACAGAAACCTGATAGGCGGTATCCGTAGCCTTCAAATCCAGGCTGGGTTTGAGCCAGGTTTCTTGAGCCGATTCGCGGCCGGAGGGGAGAGCGCTCCACGGCCCCAGGTCCTGAAAAAAACTATCAAAGACTTTATCGATTTCCGAATGAAAGGCATCTAAAGAGGGAAGGCTCCGGCTCCTGCGCTGCACGGGC
>CATJOY010000017.1 GCA_949741925.1 uncultured Desulfovibrionaceae bacterium
CGTTCCTCCTGGTTGTTCTGTACAAGAGCGAGATGCGAAGAGCGTACAGATACCGAGAAGAATACCCTATGCGGCGGGTGGTGCGTCAACGGGTGCAAGAGTGGTGCATTTTCATAAATAGGGTGGTGCATTGTAGGAAAAAAGGGTGGTGCATCCCCGAAAAAAGGCCGATGCGGCGAGAGGCAACCGCGCGGGCTTTTCCGAGGCAATGGAAAGGAGCTTGCTCTTGCGCATGAATACCCGGGAGTGCTCCCGAAGGAGAGAAGCTCTCCCAGCGGGAGAAATAAAGACAAAGAATTATTTGTTAGTCTTGGAGGCTTTGTACAGCAGGCGTTTGGCGTAGGAGATCAACTTCTCTCGCGAGGCGTGCAGGGGTGGAGGCAACGTTCCTGATCTTTTTTAGTCTCCTGTATCCCCCTTATCGGGGGTCCAGGGGAATCATTCCCCTGGTGGGGTCCGGGGCAACGCCCCGGCCGCCGGAGGCATTCGCTACCGCAGGTAGACATCAAATTCCCCGAACAGCCGGGTCATGGAGGCCAGACGGTCGGGGATGGTCTCTCCGTATTGAGCGCCCAACGCCGCCAGCAGCGCTTCCATGGCTACCAGGGCGGCACAGCGACTTTTAAAAAGCCCCGGCCCTTCGGCATCCACAACAAGGGGCACTGTGGCAAAATCCAGCAGCGGCGAAGTCCGGCGCTCAGTAATTAAAATGCTTTGGCAGCCCGCCTGATGAAAAACCCGCATCGTGTTATGGGTGATCTTGGGGTAGCGGTCGTAAGAAATAGTGAACAGCACCGCCTCGGGTTGAATCTTTACAATGCGGTGCACAATCGTTGAGACATTGCCGGAAAGCACTGTGGTATCGGCCCGGAAGTAATTGAGCAAAAGAGCAAAATAGTTGAGCAGCCCCTCAGCGGAGGCCGCTCCCATCAAATAGAGGGGGCGTTTCTGATCGGAGAGCAGGTTGACCGCGGCGGTAAAATAACCACTAGAATACAACTGCTTGGTGCGCTGCAAATTCCGGATGGCTCCGTCCAGGCACTCCGCAAACTGGTCACGCGGGGATTGGGAGGAGCCTCCTTCCCGTCGGGCATGCACAAACCCTTGCAGCGGCGTATCAATGCGCTGCACCAATTCCTCGCGCAAGGTCTCGCTGAATTCATAAAAACTTGAGTACCCCAAGCGCTGAACAAAGCGGGCGACGGTTGTTTTGCTGACTCCAGCCTTGTCGCTCAAGGTTGTGAGCTTATCAAAGGCGAGTTGCGGATACGCCCGCCGGAAAAATTCGATAAGTTTTTTTTCGCTCGGCGTGGCCTCACTGATTTGGGTCAGGCGTTGCGAAAGCGTGGGCTTTGGCATAAAGCTCCTGAAGACTGTCGCTCCCTTTGCGGGCGCGGGCTGAAAAAGCGCGGCAACGAACCATGCGCAGTTGCGCTGAAACTGACGCCCTAAAACATCCGGAAACGGGCTGTCCTTTGCCGGGGCGCCACTATACCGCCAATCGGAAGAACCGCGCAAGACCTGAAATACCGTTGCGCACCACTACGGGAGAAGATACCATGACAGCCATGGATACCAAGAAAGAACACGCCGCCCATAGTCTCTTGCCCGGCGGCTTGCCGGGAAACCCGGAACAAGCACAAGAAGCAGCAGCCTTGCAGGATTCCCCAGAGCATTCTCTGAACGAGAACGGCAAAACCACTGCAGGCAAAAAACGGGCAGGCGGCAACAAGCCTTCTCGGGAACTGCCGCCCCCAATCCCGGCGGACCTGCCCCGAGTGGCCCTGCTGGGACGGCCCAACGTAGGCAAATCTACGCTGTTTAACCGCCTGATCCGCAGCAACCGGGCCATCACCCATGATATGCCCGGCGTTACCCGCGACCGTATGGAAGGCCTTGCCCGGCGCGCCGGGGAACAATCTTTTGTGCTCATTGATACCGGCGGCATCACCTTGGATGCCCATGCCTCTCCCGCTGAAGGGCCGACGGGTATCCGGGGCTTTGAGGCCGAGATCCTGCGCCAGGCCGAAGAAGCCGTGGCCGAATCTTCAGTGGTATGCCTCGTGGTGGATGGTCGCGAAGGCCTCACCCCTTTTGATGAACATCTTTCGGCCTATTTGCGAAAGGCCGGCAAGCCCTCCCTGCTGGTGGTCAACAAGGTGGACGGCCCGGAACAAGTCGCTTCCCTGACCGCCGATTTTTTTGCCCTGGGGTTGCCTCCGCTCCCTGTTTCCGCCGCGCATGGCTTCAACGTGCGCGACCTGGAAGAAGAGATCCGCGTTTTGCTCCCCCCTGTTCCGGCAAACGCCTTCGAGGAACAGACTGAAGCGGAAGACGCAACCCGGGGCCGGCCCCGTCTGCGTTTGGCTATGCTGGGCAAGCCCAACGCCGGCAAATCCTCCCTGGTAAACGCCCTGACCGGGCAGAGCCGGATGATCGTCAGCGACGTAGCCGGAACCACCCGAGATAGTGTGGATGTTTCCACAGATATTGACGGGGTTACCTGCACCTTTGTGGATACCGCGGGCGTCAGACGCCCGGCCAGGGTAACCCAGGCAGTGGAAAAATACAGCGTTAACTCCAGCCTTAAAAGCAGCACCAAAGCCCACGTCACCCTGTTGGTTTTGGATGGCCCGGAGGGGCTGACCCAGCAGGATAAACGCCTGATCGAACTCCTCTCGGAGAGAATGACGCCCTTTATGGTGCTGGTCAACAAGAGCGATCTAATTTCAGGAATGGATCTCAAACGTCTGGAAAAAGAATTTCGGCAGGCCCTGGCCTTCTGCCCTCAAGTTCCCTTGCTCTTTGTCTCAGCCCTGAAAGGCAAAGGCCTCAAAAAAATTCTGCCGCTTGCCCTGGCTATCCGCGAAGAATGCGCCAGGCGCGTCGGCACGGGGGAATTGAACCGGGCCTTTGAACAGATTCTGGCCCGGCACCAGCCCCCGCTGGTCAAAGGCGCCCGAGCCAAATTCTACTACATGACCCAGGCTGAGATTGAGCCGCCCACCTTTGTCTTTTTTGTCAATGACGAAGCCAGGGTACTGCCCTCCTATGCCCGGTATATCGAAAAATCCTTGCGCCAAGCCTTCGGCATTCTGCATGCCCCGCTCCGGGTGCGCTTCAGAAGCACGCATTCCGGCAGAAACAAAAAACAATAACTCCGGTCCGCCCGAGCCGGTCCGCCGCCACCATTCTCACGTGCTTGCATCTCCAGGCGGGAACGATTAGGGTACCTCTATCGGACACGAGAAGGGCATGCCGGATGTTCCGGCAGCCCAACGCTCGCAGCCCTTGCCGCCCCGTCCGTTCCCGGGCATTGCCGCAAAGGAGTCCCCCATGACGCAAAACCCAGGCTATAGATGGCGGATTCGCACAATCTCCTTAGTACTGCTTTGGTTTTTCTTCCTTATCTCCTATCTCGGCATAGCCAACTTTCTGCTGACCGCGCCGCTCATTAGGGCCGATCTCGGCTTGACCTACAGCCAGATTGGCCTTGCCATGGGAGCGGCATTTATCGGTTACTTCTTCTGCCAGGGGCTCGGCTGCCCCTTGGGTGAACGTCTCGGGCCGCGCAAACTTCTGACCCTGACCTTGCTCCTCAGTGCAGCCCTTCTTTCCTTGACCGGCTTTGCCTCATCCTTTGTCATGCTGCTGGCATTTCGCGCCCTGAGCGGCGGAACTCTGGCCCTTCATCCCTCGGCAACCTGGGCCTGCATGTACAACTGGATTCCCCGCAACGAGTTGACCCGAGCCAACACGGCCACCCTTACCTCGTCCACGCTGGCCGGGGTGCTGGCCCCCTTGTTGGTGGCGGCTCTGTTGCAGGTGATGTCCTGGCGCTACAGCTTTTCGGTCACGGCCGCTCTGACCCTGGTGCTGGCTTTTGTGATCTGGAGAAACCTACGCGACAGGCCGGAACAGCACCCGGGCATCACCCCGGAAGAACTGGAGGAAATCAGGCAAGGCAACCGGATAGTTGCTCATCTAAGCAAACCTCCCACGGCCAGGGCCTTACGCGTGCTTGCCAGGCCCAGCGTGCTGCTGCTCTGCTTGATCTATTTCCTGCAAAGCGCCGCAGTGTGGAGCTGCCTTGCCTGGACAGGCTTCTACCTGGTAGAGGCCCGCGGCCTCAGCGTCACTGCCATGTGCCTCAAGATGCCGATTATTTTCACCGTAGCCCTCGTGGGCACGCTGCTCTCGCCTACCCTCTGCGATAAGCTTTTCCGGGGGCGTTTACGCCTCTATATGGCGGCCTTATGGATCGCCGGAGCCATCTTTCTGTACCGCGCCCAGGCTGCGCAGGATATCAACGCCAGCGTCTCGTTCCTGGCCTTAGCCATTGCCTTCGGCTGCTTTATGCACTCAGGCGTTTTCTGGGGGCTGCCCCGAAGCATTCTGCCACCCAGCCCCTACATGAGGGCAGTTTCCTTGATCATCAACGCCGGACAAATCGGCCCGATAACAGGCATCGTCGTCATAGGCTGGATCGCCGATACACACGGCCTCGACAGCGCCTTCCTGAATATTCAGGTTTGGTTGATGCTGGCCGCGGCCCTAATCCTGCTGGTGCCCGGGAAAAAGCTCTCTCCCGGGGCTGTCTCGCAGTAACGTCCATCCGCGGAAAGCCCAGCCCGTTTTCCCCGGTAGATAAGCCGGGGAAAACGGGCCAAGGGGTATGCACCATACTCCGAGCTTGATTTTTTCCTTGTCGGAACGATCACAACCATGTATGATGAAATTTTCTTAAATTTATCCTTGCCAAGATAATCGTTCTGCATTACATAAGACCCTCCGCGACAGTTTATGCGTAGAAGCGTCCTTTACCCCGTCCGGTCATGCCGGCCGGCGCGGGACCGGTTCGGAACCGGAGCCGCCACGGTGGCGCATCCCGCTGAAGGACGAAAGAAGCATCTGGCGCGTTGAGCGTTGGCATTAACGTTTCTGCTGAAACGGACTACCATTTGTTCGCACCCGAGATATTCCTCGCCATGATGCAGGCGGGCGTGCTTTTGGCCGCCCGCGTTTCGTCGTGTTCCTTTACGAGGAGGAGTTCCCGGCCCGGCAGTTTCCGGGAAAGGGTTGCGGCGCAAGGGGACGCGTAGCGCCGGCATCCCGCAGGATGCTGCGGCCTGATGCGTCAAACCATCTGCCAGAGGTACAAGTATGGTCCAGATTGCTAAAAAATTCGGCAAAATCGATGTGACCCTTCCTATTCCTCACCTGTTGAATCTCCAGGTTGATTCCTACAAAAAATTTCTCCAGGAAGGGGTTGATGAAAAAAGGCCTGATGAGGGCCTTGAAGGCGTGTTCCGTTCGGTGTTTCCCATTGAAGATTTCAACCGCACGGCCAGCCTTGAGTATGTGGGCTACGAAATAGGCGAGCCCAAGTATGACCAGGCCGAATGCATCAGCAAGGGCCTGACCTTTGAAGCGCCCGTGCGCCTCAAGGTCCGCCTGGTGGTGTATGATGTGGATGAAGCCACCGGCAACCGCACCATCCGGGATATTAAGGAGCAGGATATCTATTTTGGCACCCTGCCCTTCATGACCGAGAAAGGCACGTTCATCATCAACGGCACCGAACGGGTTATCGTCAACCAGCTCCAGCGCTCCCCCGGCATCATCTTTGAGCACGATTCCGGCAAAACCCACTCCAGCCGCAAAGTGCTCTACTCTTGCCGGGTCATTCCCATGCGCGGCTCCTGGTTGGATTTCGACTTTGACCACAAGGATATTCTCTATGTAAGGATAGACCGCCGCCGCAAGATGCCCGCAACCATCCTGTTCAAGGCCATGGGCATGACCAAGGAGCAAATCCTCGCAACCTTCTACCGCAAAGAATATTTCCGGCTGGAAAAAGACGGCGGCGTCTCCTGCGAGATCATCCCGGAATTTTACACCAAGGAAAACGCTTATGCCGACATAACCGACAAAGAAGGCAAGATCATCCTCAAGGCGGGCAGGCCCATCACCAAGCGGGCTTGGCGGGAAATCTGCGAAGCCGGCATCGAAGCCTTGCAGGTTGCCCCCGAAACTCTGGAGCGTCTGTTCCTGGCCGAAGATGTGGCTGACCCGGCCACCGGCGAAGTGCTGGCCGAAGCGGCGGACGAAATTACCCCAGGCCTGCTGGAAACGTTTCGTGAAGCCAAGCTGAACCGCATTGCGGTGCTCTACACCCGCGGGCAGGAAACATCCTCCTCTATCCGCGATACCCTGGTGCTGGATAAAACCATGGATCAGGAAAGCGCTCAGGTGGAAATCTACAGGCGCTTGCGCCCCTCTTCTCCCCCGACCCCGGAAATCGCGGCCACCTTTTTTGACAACCTGTTCCGCAACCCCGACTACTATGACCTCTCCCCGGTGGGCCGCTACAAGCTCAACCAACGCCTGGAGCTGGATTTCCCGTTGGAACAGCGCGTGCTGACCGACGAAGACATTATCAAATCCATCCAGGTTCTGGCCCAGTTGAAAGATAGCCACGGCCCGGCCGACGATATCGACCACCTGGGTAACCGCCGGGTGCGCCCCGTGGGCGAATTGGTGGAAAACCAGTACCGAATCGGGCTGGTGCGCATGGAACGGGCCATCAAGGAACGCATGAGCCTCCAGGAAGTGGCCACCCTGATGCCCCATGATCTGATCAACCCCAAGCCGGTTTCGGCCGTTCTCAAAGAGTTTTTCGGAACAAGCCAGCTCTCCCAGTTCATGGATCAGACCAACTCCCTTTCGGAAGTAACCCATAAGCGCCGCCTCTCGGCCCTCGGTCCCGGCGGCCTGACCCGGGAACGGGCCGGCTTTGAAGTGCGCGACGTGCATACCTCCCACTACGGCCGCATCTGCCCCATTGAAACGCCGGAAGGCCCGAACATTGGTCTGATCGTCTCCCTGACCACCTACGCCAAGGTCAACGACTACGGCTTTATCGAAACGCCCTATCGGGTCATCAGGGATTGCAAGGCCACCAACGAGATCGTCTACCTGGACGCCTCTTCGGAAATGAACGAGGTCATTGCCCAGGCCAACGCCCACCTTGACGAAAACGGTATGTTGCTGGATGAATTCGTAACGACCCGGGTCAAGGGCGACGTGCTGATGATGCCCAAAGATGAGGTGACCCTCATGGATATTTCGCCGTCGCAGATGGTTTCCATCTCGGCCGCGCTCATTCCTTTCCTGGAGCACGACGACGCCAACCGGGCCCTGATGGGCTCTAACATGCAGCGCCAAGCTGTGCCGCTGATCGGCAACGAGGTGCCCTTAGTGGGCACCGGCATGGAAGGCGATGTAGCCCGCGACTCGGGAGCCTGCATCCTGGCCGAGAATGACGGCATTGTCCGCTATGTGGATGCCGATAGAATTATTGTGGCCTATGATGGCGACACCCACCCCGAAAGCGGCGGCGTACGCAGCTACAACCTCTTGAAATTCCACAAGTCGAACCAGAACTCCTGTTTCGGTCAGAAACCTGTGTGCCAGCCCGGCCAGATCGTCAAAAAAGGCGACGTGCTGGCCGATGGTCCCGGCATCGAACAAGGGGAACTGGCTCTCGGCAAGAACCTTGTCGTGGCCTTTATGCCCTGGTGCGGCTTCAACTTTGAGGACTCCATCCTGATCTCCGAGCGCTGCGTCAAGGAAGATACCTTTACCAGCGTCCACATTGAGGAATTTGAAGTTGTAGCCCGGGATACCAAGTTGGGACCCGAAGAAATCACCCGCGATATCCCCAACGTGGGTGAGGATATGCTCCGCAACCTGGATGCCAGCGGCATCATCCGCATCGGCGCGGCTGTCCGGCCGGACGATATCTTGGTGGGCAAGATCACGCCCAAGGGCGAAACCCAGCTCACCCCGGAAGAAAAACTCCTCCGGGCCATCTTCGGGGATAAGGCCCGCGACGTGAAAAATACCTCCCTCAAGGTACCTCCGGGCATCGAGGGCACGGTCATTGAGGTGCGCGTCTTCAACCGCCGTTCCGGCGAGAAGGATGAGCGGACCATCAGCATCGAGGAGCACGAACTCGCCTCCCTGGATAAAAAAGAAGCCGACCACGCCCGGGCCCTTTCGGATTCCACGCGGCTCAAAATCCTGGAGGTTTGCTCGGGCAAGCAGCTCGGCACCACGCTCCAGGGCAAGAAAAAAGGCGAGGTTATCGCCGAAGCCGGGCACGTGGCCACCCCCGAAGCCCTGGCCGATGTGCCTTTGAAAAAACTGGCGGGGCTCTTCAAGAGCCGCGAGGTCAACGAGCAAATTGCGGCTCTCCTGGAACGCTACGACGCGCAGCTTGAATATATCAAGAACATTTATGATTCCAAGCGCGGTAAAGTAACCGAAGGAGACGACCTGCCCCCGGGCGTGATTAAGATGGTCAAAGTCTATGTGGCCGTCAAAAGAAAGCTCAATGTCGGCGACAAGATGGCCGGCCGTCACGGGAACAAAGGGGTTGTCTCCTGCATTCTGCCCGTGGAGGATATGCCCTTCTTTGCGGATGGGCAGCCCGTAGATATCGTGCTCAACCCCCTTGGGGTGCCCTCACGGATGAACATCGGCCAGATCATGGAAACCCACTTGGGCTGGGCCGCCAAGGAACTGGGGCGGCAGCTCGCGGATCTTGTTGCAAGCGGCGCGGCGGTGCAGCAGGTTCGGGATGAAGTCAAGGCGGTCTTTGCAAGCCCGGCAACGGCTGCGCTTATTGACGAGCTGAGCGACGAAGAATTCATTGAATCCGTCAAGGCCCTGAAAAACGGTATCGTTACCAAAACCCCGGTCTTTGACGGGGCCACCGAAGATGAAATCTGGGGCTGGCTCAAACAGGCCGGATTGCCCGACGACGGCAAAACCACGCTCTATGACGGCCGGACCGGGGAACCGTTCCACAACCGCATCACCACGGGCGTTATGTATATGCTGAAACTCCACCACCTGGTGGATGAAAAGATTCACGCCCGCTCTACGGGCCCCTACTCCCTGGTTACACAGCAACCGTTGGGCGGTAAAGCCCAGTTCGGCGGCCAACGCCTTGGGGAAATGGAAGTTTGGGCTCTGGAAGCATACGGCGCCTCGTACCTTCTGCAGGAATTCCTGACCGTCAAATCCGACGACGTGGCCGGCCGGGTCAAGATGTACGAGAAGATCGTCAAGGGCGACAACTTCCTGGAGGCGGGGTTGCCCGAATCCTTCAACGTGTTGGTCAAGGAACTGATGAGCCTCGGCCTTGACGTGACTCTGCACCAGGAAGAGGGAAAGAAAAAGCCCAAGCGGGTGGGCAGCGCCTTTACTGAAAGCGCCGACCCCGCCGCCGAAGATGCCGGTGAATTCTTTACCCGCATCGACGACGATACTGAGTAACGCTGCGAACGCTGCCAACGGCCGCGCGCCCGCGGGCTATTGCCTTCGGCCGCCTGCGGTTTCCGGCGGCGGGGATGCTCCTCCTCAAACAAGGCGCATCTTCAGCAAAGCGCTCTCACTGCACCCTTTCATCCCGGGCCGTTTTCACAAAGGGCACGGCCCGGGAAACACATATGAGGTAGGCCATGTCATTGGATGATCTTTTTACCTTACGCGGCTCCAGCGCCAATGTATCCAACATTCGCAACCTGAAAGCCATCCAGATCAGCATCGCATCGCCCGAATCGATTCGCGAGTGGTCTTACGGCGAGGTGAAGAAGCCGGAAACCATCAACTACCGCACCTTCAAGCCGGAACGGGACGGGCTTTTCTGCGCCAAGATCTTCGGCCCGGTAAAGGATTACGAGTGCAACTGCGGTAAATATAAGCGCATGAAGCACCGCGGCATTGTCTGCGAAAAATGCGGCGTTGAAGTCATCGCCTCCAAAGTTCGTCGCGAGCGCATGGGCCACATCGAATTGGCCGCGCCCGTCGCCCATATCTGGTTCCTGAAAACCTTGCCCTCCAAGATCGGCACACTCCTTGACATGACTATGGCCGATCTGGAAAAGGTGCTCTATTTTGATTCCTATATTGTGCTCGATCCCGGCTCTACCTCGCTGGCCAAGCTCCAGGTCATTTCCGAGGATCAATACATGCAGGTTATCGAGCACTACGGCGAAAGCGCCTTCACCGTGGGCATGGGCGCGGAGGCTATCCGGGTGCTTCTGGAAGAGTTGGATCTGGAAAAGCTGCGCAACGAACTACGCGAAGAATCCCAATCCACCCGCTCTCAAACCAAAAAGCGCAAGCTGACCAAGCGCTTGAAAATCGTAGAAGCCTTCATCGAATCCAACAACAAACCCGAGTGGATGATCATGGAAGTGATTCCGGTCATTCCGCCCGAACTGCGCCCCCTGGTGCCCCTGGATGGCGGCCGGTTCGCCACCAGTGACCTCAACGATCTCTACCGTCGGGTCATCAACCGCAATAATCGCCTGAAACGGCTGGTCGAGCTTGGTGCTCCGGATATCATCATCCGTAACGAAAAACGCATGCTCCAAGAAGCCGTGGATGCTCTGTTTGATAACGGCCGCCGGGGGCGGGCCATTACCGGCACCAACGGCCGCCCGCTGAAATCCCTTTCGGATATGATCAAGGGCAAGCAGGGCCGGTTCCGCCAAAACCTGCTCGGTAAACGGGTGGATTACTCCGGCCGTTCGGTTATCGTTGTTGGCCCTAAACTGAAACTGCACCAATGCGGCTTACCTAAAAAGATGGCCCTGGAGCTGTTTAAGCCGTTTATTTACGCCCAACTTGAGGAAAGAGGGCTCGCTTCTACCATCAAATCAGCCAAAAAGATGGTTGAGCGAGAAGAGCTGGTAGTCTGGGATATCCTGGAAGACGTGGTGCGCGAATACCCCATCATGCTCAACCGGGCCCCCACGCTGCACCGCCTCGGCATTCAAGCCTTTGAGCCGCTGCTGGTGGAAGGCAAGGCTATCCAACTCCACCCGCTGGTCTGCTCCGCCTATAACGCGGACTTCGACGGCGACCAGATGGCCGTGCATCTGCCCCTCTCGGTAGAAGCCCAGATCGAATGTCGGGTGCTGATGATGAGCACCAACAACATCCTTTCCCCGGCCAACGGCAGCCCGGTTATCGTACCCAGCCAGGATATCGTGCTCGGGCTCTACTACATGAGTGCAGAGCGCGATTTTGAAAAGGGCGAGGGCAAGACCTTCTGCGCTCCTTGGGAAGTGATTGCGGCCTATGATGCCGGAGAACTTGGAATACACGCTAAAATCAGGGTCCGCATGAACGGTGAGCTGGTAGAAACCACGCCCGGCCGGATTTTGATTTACGATACCCTGCCCGAGGGTGTGGATTTCGCTCTGGTCAACTGCGTGCTGACCAAAAAGAATATCGGCCGCTTGGTGGGTACCGCTTACCGCGATGCGGGCATCAAGGCCACGGTCATTCTCTGCGACAGGCTCAAGGATATCGGCTACGAATACGCCACCCGCGCGGGCGTAACCATCGGCGTGAAGGACTTGCAGATTCCCGAAGCCAAAAAGGATATTATTGAAAAATCCCAGAACGAAGTGGACGACATCGAGCGCCAGTACCGGGACGGCATCATCACCCGTACCGAAAAGTACAACAAAGTGGTGGACGTTTGGACTAAAGCCACCCAAGATGTTTCCACGGAAATGATCAAGGCCATCTCCACGGATCTTCTGGTCAACCCCAAGACCGGTGAAACCAAGACAGCCAGCTCTTTCAACCCGATTTATATGATGTCCACTTCCGGGGCCCGGGGTAACCAGGACCAGATGCGCCAACTTGCGGGTATGCGTGGTCTGATGGCCCGGCCCTCCGGCGAAATCATCGAAACGCCTATCACCTCCTCGTTCCGTGAAGGTTTGGACGTGCTCCAGTACTTCAACTCCACCCACGGCGCGCGTAAAGGGCTTGCGGATACGGCCCTCAAGACGGCCAACTCCGGGTATCTGACCCGCCGCCTGGTGGATGTGGTCCAGGATGTAACGATTACTGAAAACGACTGCGGCACCGTAGACGGCATTGAGCTGACCCACCTGATCCAAGGCGGTGAGATCAAGGTCCGGCTGATGGAGCGTGCCCTTGGTCGGGTGCTGCTCTACCCGGTCTACCATCCTGAAACCCAGGAAGAACTCTTCCCGGCCAACACCCTGGTCGATGAAAAGGTGGCCCAGGCCCTGGATGATGCGGGCATCAACTCGCTGACCATCCGTTCGGCCCTGACCTGTCAATCCGAAAGAGGCATTTGCGCCCTCTGCTACGGGCGGGATCTGGCCCGCGGGCACAAGGTCAATATCGGCGAAACAGTCGGCATTATCGCGGCCCAATCCATCGGCGAACCGGGCACCCAATTGACCATGCGGACCTTCCACATCGGCGGCACAGCCTCCCGGGAAATCGAGCGCTCCAGCATCGAAGCCCAACATAATGGCCGGGTAATCCTCTCGCGCATGAAGGCCATCAAAAACCGCGATGGTCAGTATATGGTGCTCGGCAAATCCGGCCAGGTCAGCATTGTGGATGAACAGGGCCGTGAACGTGAAAAGTACGTGCTGCCCAACGGCTCTAAACTGCTGGTCAACGAGGGGCAAGAAGTCAAGAAGGGGACGCTTTTGGCCGAATGGGACCCCTTCAACGAACCGTTTGTTTCGGAAGTGGACGGTACGGTCAAGTTTACGGACATCATCGAAGGCAAAACCTACCAAGAGAAGATGGACGAAACCACCCGCCTTTCCTCTCAATCGATCATCGAATACCGGACGACAAACTTCAGGCCGTCCATTTCGGTGACCGACGAAAACGGCGAGATCAAAACCCGTCCGGATTCACATCTGGCCGCTACCTACCCGTTGCCGGTGGGAGCGCTGCTCATGGTGCGCGACGGCGCGCGCATCGAAGCCGGCGACATCTTGGCCAGAAAACCCCGGGAAACCTCCAAGACCAAAGATATCGTCGGCGGTCTGCCCCGGGTTGCGGAACTCTTTGAAGTGCGCAAGCCCAAGGATATGGCCGTGGTTTCGGAAATCGACGGCACTATTGCCTTTGCCGGAGAAAGTAAAGGCAAACGCAAAGTGATCGTCACTCCGGAAACGGGCGAGGCCAAGGAATACTTGGTGCCCAAAGGCAAGCACATCACTGTATCCGACGGTGACTTTGTGGAAGCCGGGGAACTGCTGACTGAAGGCAGCCCGGAACTCCATGATATTCTCCGCACCAAGGGCGAGAAATACCTTGCTCACTACCTGGTGGAGGAAATTCAGGATGTGTACCGCTTCCAGGGCGTGGCCATTGATGACAAGCACATTGAAGTCATTGTGCGCCAGATGCTCAAAAAGGTGACTATCCTGGACGCCGGCGGCACCAGCTTCTTGGTGGGCGAACAGGTGGATAAGCAAGATTTCAAAACGGAAAACGCCAGAACCATTGCCGAAGGCCGCACCCCGGCCACGGCGGAACCGCTGGTTCTCGGCATTACCCAGGCCTCGCTGACCACCTCTTCGTTCATCTCAGCGGCCTCCTTCCAGGAAACCACCAAGGTGTTGACCGAAGCCTCCCTCAAGGGCAAATCCGACCCGTTGCGCGGCCTCAAAGAGAACGTCATCGTCGGTCGACTCATCCCGGCGGGCACAGGCTACCGCGAGTATGTCAACGCGGATATCCTGGTGCCGGAACAAAAGGAGCGGCCCGATAAGTTCCTGGAAGAACTGGAGGATGACCCCTTGCTGGTAAGCATCACCTCGTAGTAGTTCGTGGTTCAGAGAACGAAACCGGGCGGCTCAGGCCGCCCGGTTTTTTTATTCCTGCCCAAGCAAGGTATCAGAGAACGCCACCAAAAAAGCGGCCACTTTTTCCGGTAGAGTACCGAAAAAAGTGGCCGTTTCGTCTTCAAGGCTCAGGCTTTTTCCCTATCTTCTTCCTGGGACCAGGCCATTATAGGGAACGTTTTCTTCTCCTCCTGGCCTGATAAAGAGGCAAACCTGGCAAGGAACCGCTTATTCCGCCGGGGCCTGGGTTTCGTCGGTAAAGGTACGGCTGCCCAACTCGCGATCCATCATAAGCAGGCCCTGCCCCTCGCCCTTGATCAGCTTCAGGGCGTTGACGATATCGCCGAAGTTCTGCTCTTCCTCAACCTGCTCGGTAACGAACCAGGAAAGGAAGATCTTGGAAGCGTGGTCTTTCTCCTGTATGGCAAGCTCCATCAGCCCGTTGATTTTCCCGGTGACAAAGCGTTCGTGCTCCAACCCGGCCTCCATGACGGCCAGAGGGCTTTCCCAGGAGGATTGCGGGGCCTCTATGGCCTGAAGCGTAATACTGCCGCCTCGAGAAAGAACATAATCGTACATTTTGGCGGCATGGGTCACTTCTTCCTTGGCCTGAACCCGCATCCAGGAAGCGAATCCCGGCAACCCCTGATCAGCGAAATAGGCGGACATGGAAAGATACAAATAGGCAGAATAAAATTCATTTTTGATCTGTTCATTAAAAGCATCCATCATCTTACTCATGATATTCTCCTTTTTCAAAAAAGCGACGTGGAGGTATTTACTACGCAGTATGCAATAACGAGAAGCGGTACTATAATCGCTTTAGCGGATAATGCAACAGAGAATTGTCGGCTGGTCTATGGCCGGGAGCTGGCGGATAAACACCACTTGAGTCGTTTTGAGCGGCAGCGGAAGCAATCGGGTAAGGAAAAAACGCGAGCGAGCGGAGCACGGCACAAACTGCCCTACAAAGGTTCGATCGGCAGCCACAGCCTGCGCTTTCAGCAGGCTTACCGG
Source organism: uncultured Desulfovibrionaceae bacterium (assembly GCA_949741925.1). Lineage (GTDB taxonomy): Bacteria > Desulfobacterota > Desulfovibrionia > Desulfovibrionales > Desulfovibrionaceae > JAJDHY01. The sequence continues at coordinate 14,730 of CATJOY010000017.1, forward strand.
AAAATACTTGCCAGAAGGCGCCTTTTACATTATTAATTACCGTTTTCTCAATAAGCACACCCTTAGGAACGACCCCGGGGTGCTCGCCGACGGCGGCGGGTGGAAGGGGTCCGGGGGTGGAAGCACAACCCGAGGAGTTACTCCATGGCTTATGTTACCATGAAGCAGATGCTGGAAACCGGCGTCCACTTCGGCCACCAGACCCGTCGCTGGAATCCCAAAATGCGCCCTTACATCTTTGGCGCGCGGAACGGCATCCATATCATCGACCTCCAGCAGACCGTCAAACTCTACCGCACCGCCCATGATAAAGTGGCCCAGACCATCGCTTCCGGCGGACGGGTCATTTTCATCGGCACCAAGCGCCAGGCCCAGGAGGCCGTGGCCGCCGAAGCCGAACGCGCCGGTCAGTTCTACGTGACCAACCGCTGGATGGGCGGCACCCTGACCAACTTCTCCACCATCCAGAAGAGCATTGAGCGCATGAAAAAGCTGGAGGCCATGTTTGAAGACGGCAGCGTCTCCCGCTACCAGAAAAAAGAAGTGCTCTCCTTCCAGCGTGAACTGGATAAGCTCCGCGCCGTGCTCGGCGGCATTAAGGATATGGAGCGTCTACCGCAGTTGGCATTTATCATCGATCCGCACCGCGAAGCCATTGCCGTTTCCGAGTGCAGAAAGCTGGGCATACCCATTGTGGCCGTAACTGACACCAATTGCGACCCTGATGTCATTGATTTTATCATCCCCGGCAACGACGACGCCATCCGGGCTATCAAGCTCTTTGTTACCCATGTTGCCGAAGCCTGCTTGGAAGGCGAGGCCATGCGCAAGGATGGCCCGGCCGCCCAAGAAGAAAAGCCTGCGGCTTCCGCTGAAGCCGCTCCCGCCCAAGCCGAGGCCCCAACTCAGGAAGCTCCGGCCGTCACAGGCGACGTTGCCCCCGCTGCCGCAAAAGAATAACGCCCCGGGCGCGCGCGGCCTGTTGCGGCAGGTCGCGCGCCGGGCTGAAATATGCCCGGTTACGAGCGCCTTTTCGACACCTTGTCAAGCAAAAGGAATACAACATGGCCGATATCTCCGCCTCCATGGTTAAAGAGCTCCGCGAGCGTACCGCCGCCGGCATGATGGATTGTAAAAAAGCCCTTCAGGAATGCAACGCCGATATGGAAGCCGCCATTGACTGGCTGCGCCAGAAGGGGCTTTCTAAAGCCGCTAAAAAAGCCGGTCGGGCCACCTCCGAAGGCGTTATTGCCTCGGTTACCGTGCCGGATAATTCCACGGCCGTTATCGTGGAAATTATGTGCGAAACCGACTTTGTGGCCCGTGGCGAAAAATTTCAGGAATTCGCCAAGAGCGTAGCCCAACTCGTTTTTGATAAGAAGCCTGCCGACAGCGCTGCTCTGGCCGAGCTCCTCGGCGATAGCGTGAATAACCAGATTGCCACCCTGGGCGAGAACATCACTGTAGGCCGTTTTGAATCCATGAACGTTCAAAAGAACGGCGTCATTGGTTGCTACGTGCATGCCAACGGCAAGATCGGCGTGCTGGTTGAACTCTCCTGCACCAAGGCGGAAACCGCCGCCAACCCCAAATTGCTGGAAACCGCGCGCAACGTCGCTATGCAGGTTGCCGCTGCCAACCCCGCTGCTCTGGATTCCACCTGCCTTGATCCTATCCTGGTGGAACGGGAACGCGCCGTTAGCCGTCAGAAAACTTTAGATGAAGGCAAACCAGCGAACATCGTGGAAAAAATCGTTGAAGGCCGTATCAGAAAGTTTTTCCAGGAAGTCTGCCTCATCGAACAGGCCTATATCCGGGATGACAAGCTCTCCATCAAAGAGTTTCTGACCCAGGAAGGAAAAGCCCTCGGCGATGAACTGAAAATCGAACGCTATGCGCGGCTCCAGCTTGGCGAAACTGCCGAGTAGCCGGTTTCCAACGCTAACGAGGGGGGCAATAGCCCCCCTCGTTTTTTTTGTATATGCAGTCTCCCTTTGCGGGGAGACACCTACGCGCAGCACCGCTAAGGTCAGACGGCGCGATCACAGTCTGCACAGGCCTGGCGGTATTCTGCAGCACAGCGTGCCATTACAATTTTCCAATCCTCCCCTGAGAAGTTGCCCTCAGCTCCGGTGATATGCTCCGGCAAACTCGTATCCGATTCCACAGTCAAGGTGCTTGCCGGGGAGACCGTTGCAGGTATATACGGTACGGCAAACGCCGTTACGACATCCTTGATGATTGTTTCCCGACGCAAACCACCTCCTCCCAAGCGTACCGGATGCCTCAATGAACACAATAGCTCCGATCTTCTCCACCGGCTCCGGCCGCCCCGGCATTACCGGGGTTGTGCTGACCTGTAACGGTGAGCGTATGCTTGCCAACTGCCTGGAATCACTCTCCTTCTGTTCAGAAATTCTGGTCGTGGATTCGGGCAGCGCCGATGGCGGTCTTGCGATCGCCCGCTCCATGGGCGCGCGAATCCTCTGCCGATCTTGGCAGGGTTTTGCCTCACAGTTCAGCTATGCTCAAGATCAGGTGGCTACCCCCTGGTTCTTTATTCTGGATCAGGATGAACGGGTTTCAGCAGAACTGGCAACGGCGATTCCAGCGGCCGTGGCCGCGGCGGACCAGGCAGGAACCCCGGCAGCCTTTTCCGTCGATCGTCAATCGTGGTATTTTGACAGATTTTTGCGGCACAGTGGCTGGTCTCCAGACCATATCCCCCGGCTTTTCAAAACCGGACTGGTCAGCTTCAGCCAGGACGCCCATATTCATTACCATCCCAAGGGGCCCTTGCAGCACCTCCCTCAAGGTCGGATCATTCATTACCCTTACACGGGGTTCAACCACCAACTCGCCAAGCTGAACGTTTACGCTGATCAAGGCGCCGCGGCCCTGGCCGCCAAAGGGCATAAGGGCGGAGTATTAGCCGGCTTGGGGCACGGTCTCGCTAAATTCTTCCGTATTTATATCCTTAAAAAGGGTTTCCTGGATGGCCGAGCAGGTTTTTTAGCCGCTGTTCACGGCGGCTTTTATACATTTTTGAAATATGTACGGGTACTCTCCTCCACCTGGGGAGCCCCCTTTGACCATCAATAACCATTCACGCCGCAAGGCACGGAGGAAGCATGGCTACACCGAGGTATAAGCGCATATTGCTGAAGCTTTCCGGAGAAGCCCTGGCCGGAGAGCAGAAATACGGCATCGATCCGGCTACGGTCTCGAAAATATGCGCCGAGGTGGCCCGAGTGGTCACAATGGGAGTCCAGGTGGCCCTGGTCATCGGCGGGGGCAACATCTTTCGGGGCATGGCCGGAGCCGCCCGGGGCATGGACCGCTCCACCGCCGACTATATGGGCATGCTGGCCACTGTCATGAATTCCGTAGCCGTACAGGATGCTCTGGAAGCCCAAGGCCAGCCCACTCGGGTACTTTCGGCCATTACCATGCGGGAAATATGTGAACCCTACATCAAACGCCGCGCCGAACGCCATCTCGAAAAAGGCCGGGTGATCATCTGCGCGGCCGGCACCGGCAACCCCTATTTCACCACGGATACCACAGCCGCCCTGCGCGGTATGGAGCTTCGGTGCGACATCATTATTAAAGCGACCAAAGTTGATGGCGTCTACGACAAAGACCCTCTCAAATTTCCGGATGCCGTTATGTTTCGGCATCTGACCCACGAAGAAGCCATTGCCCGCCGCCTCGGCGTCATGGATACAACCGCCATAACCCTGGCCATGGAAAATAAAATGCCGATCGTCGTCTGCAACATGTTCGGCGGCCAGATCGCCCGCCTGGTCACGGGAGAGGCTGTTGGCACTATGGTTTCGTAGCGGCTCTTGCCGTTTCCCTCATTTTTGCCTATGTATCAATCCGGCAGCTGCCAACCAAGGAGACCATCGCTATGGATAGTATACGTAAGGACGCCGAAGACCGCATGAGCAAAGCCCTGGCCGCCCTGGAAAAAGACTTTGCCAAACTGCGCACCGGCCGGGCCTCAACGGCTCTGATTGACGACATCAAGGTTGACTACTACGGTACCCCGACCCCTATCAGCCAGCTGGCCTCCGTATCCGTACCCGACAGCCGGACCCTGACCATCCAACCCTGGGACCGGGGTTCCTTTCCCCTGGTGGAAAAGGCTATTCTGAAATCCGATCTGGGCTTGACGCCGGTCAATGACGGCAAGCTCATTCGCATAGCAATTCCGCCCTTGACCGAAGAGCGCCGTAAGGATCTGGTCAAGATAGCCAAAAAGTATGCGGAGGAAGCCAAGGTCGCCATCCGCAACATCCGCCGGGACGCCAACGATTCCTTGAAAAAGCTGGAAAAGGATAAAACCGCCTCGGAGGATGAGGTCAAAAAGGCCCAAGAGGGCATCCAAAAGCTGACCGACGCTCAGGTGGCTAAGGCCGACCAGAAATGCAAGGATAAAGAAAAAGAGATCATGGAAATCTAATCCTGCATACCGTTTGCCGCTGCCCGTTCTCGTAAGGGGCCGGGAGATTGTGATTCGGGCCGTCCGCCCCTCTCTCCCGTTGCAGCAGACGGATTGACAAAGGTTGCGTCCGGGCCCGCCCGGCAGACCAGGACGAGGGGCGCACGCAATGCCGACGCGTTGGCCGGGAGATTCCGGTCAACGCGTTTTTGACTGAAAGATACGTGGAGGTCATATGATTCGTTTTGAATGCGACTACGCTGAAGGCGCTCATGAAAATATCCTGAAACGGCTTCTCGAGACCAACCTGGAACAAACCCCCGGGTACGGCCTTGACGATCACTGTGAAACGGCGCGGGAGCTGATTCGCAAGGCCTGCAACGCGCCGCAGGCTGAAGTCCAGTTTTTGGTCGGCGGAACCCAGGCCAACACGGTGATGATCGCCTCCACCCTGCGGCCCCACCAAGGGGCCGTTGCCGCCTGGACCGGCCATATAGCGGTCCACGAAACCGGCGCTATCGAGGCCTCCGGGCACAAGGTGCTCACCCTACCGAGCGAAAACGGCAAACTCACGGCAGCCCAAGTCAGGACCGTATACAACGAGCACTGGAACGATACAGCCCACGAACATATGGTCCAGCCGGGGCTGGTCTACATTTCCCAGCCTACTGAAAACGGCACGATCTACTCCAAGGCCGAGTTAGAAGAACTCAGCGCTGCTTGCCGCGAGCTGGGATTGCCGCTCCTGCTGGATGGGGCGCGCCTTGGCTACGGTCTGGCCGCGCCGGGTTCCGATCTCAGCTTGGCGGATGTGGCCCGGCTCTGCGATATGTTTTATATCGGGGGCACCAAGGTTGGAGCGCTTTTCGGCGAAGCTGTGGTGATCATGAACAAAAAGCTGCAAAAAGACTTCCGCTACCATATCAAGCAACGCGGCGGCATGCTCGCCAAAGGGCGGCTGCTGGGTATTCAGTTTGAAACCCTGTTCACAGACGGCCTCTATGAGCAGATTTCCCGGCACGCCGTGGAGCAGGCCTTGCGAATCCGCCGGGCCTTCAGCGACAAAGGCATTGCCCTCCGCTACGATTCCCCCACGAACCAACAGTTTCCCATTCTGTCCGACGATGCCGTCAAAGCCCTCGGGGGCAAGTATACCTTTTCCATCCGAGAAAAATACGATGAGTCCCATGCCGTGGTCAGGTTCTGTACCAGTTGGGCTACCCAGTCGGACCAGGTGGACCGGCTGATTGAAGATATCGCGGCTCTAAGGCAGGAAAGGCCCTAAAGCCATTATTTCTGCCGGAGCATCCACCTCCAGTATTCCGGGTATCGGGCTTTTTTGCGCTCGATGTATTCGGGGGTGGGGTGCCGCCCCGCGCCCCACCAAAGGGATGGGGCGAACAGCCCCTGCACTGTTCGCCCTACCCCGTCCTCTTCCAGGCACGCGCCATAAAGGGCGTCCCTTGAGCTATTGCCGGAATCTCCTTTACGGCTCAAGCTTCAAACCCACGGCTTCGGCTAAAGCCGCTCTGCCGGGCGTTTTTGTCCCAAGCCGCCACAGCACATTCTGCACAGGCCACCAGGAGACCTCAGGCAACAGAGCGCCGCTTCTGGCTGCCCAACCGGCCAGCTTCGTAAAAACACCCTGATCAGGTTCTTTTGCCAGCGCTTCGAGCATCAGTTCCACCAACAGATCGCCGGCCTTTTCCCGAACAGCTCTTTCCGGCTGGAGAGCCCGCAGAAAGGATTCAGATGCCTTGCGCCTATCCCCGGCCAGCTCTTCGTCAAGAATGCAGGCCGCCAGCAAATAGGGCATAAGCGCCGCCCATTGCCCGGGGTACGGTTCGCCGCTCTGCCCTTCCTCCCAAGCGCTCATCAGGGATACCGCATGCCGGGCCACGGCCAGCAGGCGATCTCTATCGGCTGCGTTGGCGGCAACGGATTCGCTCAAGGAAAGAAAATCCTTCACCGGTCGGGAAAGCTCGGCAACCGTTCTTTCCCGGATCGTTCCATCAGCGTATTCCACCCGAACCCGGCTGCGCGCCAAGGGCACAAAGTGCCGCACGGCTTCCCGGGAGGGCGGCAGCCAATGCCAGGTGACGGCATAGCCTTGCTTTTCAGGAAAGCCGCGGATCATAGCCTTACCAGTCAGCTCTCCATCAGCGGAAACGGCGTCGGGCACAATAGCCACAGTAACGCTGGGCCAAACGAGCAACCCTTCGCTGCCAGGCTCGGGAAAACGCCCCTCCTGCTGCAGAGTGATCAGGGCGATCAGCGTCAGGGAAGCGGCATCCTGCTGCCGGGGAAAAACGCGGCGCGTGAGAATATCGCGTCCGGAGCCTTCTTCGGGTTTATTGGAAGCAGCCTCCTCCAGCAACGCGGCAAAATGCTCTTTTTCGGCATGAGCTTCTTCTCCCATACCGGTCTGCCCGGCTAACTCCAGGGCGCGCCACATGAAGGTCATGCTGTTGACCGGTTCCAGACGAGAAATTTCATCAAAAAACCAAGCGCAACTGGCATAGGCCGCCAGGGCCTGTTCCTGCATAGCCAACAGCCTCCAGCCTTTTTCAGCCTCGGCCGGCCCTCCCTTGCCGTGCAGGGCCATGAATTCATCGGCTCGGTCCGGCTCGGCCAGGACCAGGCCATAGCCCAGCAAAGCAGCCTTGGGGTCTTTGAAACATGCCGCTCCGGCCTTGAAAAAGTGCTCATCCAGGTTTTTTTTGGCGTCATTCAAAGCGCGACGCAAAGGCCCGCGCCATTGCTGGTTCCAATCCGGGTGGCCGCCATCGGTACAACCGCAGTTGGAGCGCCAGCGTTCCACGCCATGCACGCAACTCCAGGAGGAAGGTTCATGCAAAAGAACCCTCTCCATGGGCGGATTGGCCGCTATATAGGAGGCGAAATTGGTAAGCCTCAGGTCATCCCGACCCTCCCGGCCCTGAGCCAGCACATAGGCCAAGGCCATTTCCCCAAAAGGAAAATGATGCCCGTAGGTCTCTCCGTCCGTGGAGACGGTCAACAGTTCCGGGCCGGTCCCTCCGGAGGCATAAGCGGCATCTCTAAGCCTGGTCCAGAAGCGCTCGCCATCCCGGAGCAACCCCTCAAAGGCTACGGCCTGAGAAAGACCGCCATGATAAAAAATCACCGTCATGCTCCGGCCGGAAGGCAAATCCACACGGTAGGGTTTACGGATATCCAAGCTGCCTTCATCCACGGGGATTTCGGAACCATCCCGGCCGATCACGGCCCGGGCCTGGCGCGGGGCCAGGGAGACAAAGCGGATACCGTAGTTTGCCAGCACTTCCAGACTGGGCAGATCCACTGCGCACTCGGCCAGCCACATGCCTTCAGGAGCGCGTTTGAAGCGGGCGGTAAAATCCGCCACAGCCCAGGCGGTTTCTAGTTCCTTATCAAGAGGTGAGGCCAAAGGCATGATAACATGGTGGTAGACCTGGGCCATGGCGTTACCATGGCCCCAGCGGTCGAGCGAGGCGGCATCGGCCTCCAGAATACGGTTGTAACTCTCCGGCGCATGGCGTTCCAGCCAATGCATCAATGTAGGACCGACATTGAAGCTAATCCATTCATAACAATTGACAATATCAAAAATTTTGCCGTCCCCGGCCAAGCGTCGGGCCCAAGCGAGAGGGGCGTAGCTTTCTTTGACGATGCGCTCGTTCCAGTGGCGCATAGGGGCAGCGGAAGGCTCAACTAAAATACGTCCGAGCCAGGGATCCTCACGAGGAGGCTGGTAAAAATGACCGTGAATGCACAGGGAACGTGAAGGGTAACGCATCAAAACCTCCTGAATGCGCCGGACAGGCGGCATACTATGGCAGAACCGGTAACGCCTTGCCGTAAAAAATGCGCGATGCTCCGGTGACGGGAAACACCGCCAGCTCCCGGGCGCGCCTCCTCGTTTCGCCAAGGCGCGCCAAAGAGGCGTCGCCATGGAACGCCTTGGGTACACGGAGCATGTGATTATACGCCATCGTCATAAACGGCGCAAGCTAACGTAGAGAACGGCAAGAGACCTACACGCACACTGTGCCCCCCTCCCCTCGGCAAGAGAACACTTCCCCAGCCTTCCCGCAACGAGGACAACGCTACGCGTTGTCCTGCTCCGTGGCGTCCAGGGGAACAGCCATGGACACACCACAACTGCCGAAGGCGCTCCCGTAGAGCCGGCATTCGAGAACACACGGGATAGCGCGGGGCACACGCCCCCCCCCCGCATGGACTTATCGCAAATTCAGGGTAGACAAAAAATTCGGGATGCCGTACAAGGTGGCCTGTGTTTCCAAGGAAACACACTATGGGGATGTAGCTCAACTGGGAGAGCGCAGCGTTCGCAACGCTGAGGTCGTCGGTTCAATCCCGATCATCTCCACCACAATACAATTCCTTAAAGTCCTGCAAGACCTTCCGGCATTGCAGGACTTTGTTTCTATAGACCTCTCAAGGGCCTCTGGATCGCCGAAAAAAAGGGCTTTCCCTAAAAAAGAGCGCTTTCCGATTGGGGAGCATCGTCAGGGAAGACGACAATGCTTCTTCGTGAGACACACGGCCTGCTTGCCCGACCTTGGAGCAAGAGAACCGGAACAGCGTCTCCCCCTGCCGCGAAGCGGCCGCCACGACCTCAGCTACGGGGACGCCGGATATTCTTTATTTCCTCCGGGCGGTCCTTATGCTCGTACCTTAGGCCGGGGCGTTTCTCGGAACCGGGCGGTGTGTGCCGTATCTGCTCTTACTCACAGGGCTGTTCCCTTGGATGGAACAAAAAAGCGCGACAAGTCTACGCCCTCCAGTTCCAACAGCTTGATTTTTTTGTCAATTCCCCCGGCATATCCCGTCAGACTACCACTGGAACCGACAACGCGATGGCAGGGAATAATGATGGAAATGCAGTTATGGCCTACTGCTCCGCCGACCGCTTGGCTGGACATACTCTTTCTTTTCATCCGGGAGGCTATTTCTTTGGCGATATCGCCGTAGGCGACACAGTGGCCATAGGGGATTTCGCATAGCACCTTCCAAACGGTTTTTCTGAAGTCACTGCCGACCGGCGCCAGCGAAAAATCCGGAGCAGACGGTTTCTCTCCCGCAAAATAGGCGTCCAGCCACTGCCTTGTTTGAACAAAAACCGGCAGATCGAATTTTTCTTCGACACGGCCTTTCAAGGTTGCCGCAAAATATTTCTGCCCAGCCATCCAAAGACCGATAAGGCTTTCACCATCCGCAGCCAAGGAGAGTTCTCCTAAAGGGGAGCTGTAGCGTGCCGTGTACAGCATCATAATCCTCCTGGTGTCTGGTTGCACAGGTATCAAGGGAGCTTAGGGGGCGGTTTTATAAAATAGTCCAAAAGCGGCTTTCCGTCGAGGCATGTCGATCGTGCAGGGCCTTCAAGGATATTTCCTTGCTGTTCCCAGGCATAGCTCCTTTTTCAACAAAAGAGCCGGATTTTCGCTCAACGAGGTCGTCACACTTCACGATGGATCCGAATGCCGCGCTCCGGAAAACAAGGTCAGTTGGTCAGGCTGAAAGATCTCCGTATTGCGGGCGTGCATTGAGACCTTACGCTCCGTCACCACATCCCCGGGCCGCAGGCTGTCGCAAAGCAGCGGCGAAAACGGATCGTACCCCGCGGCCCGGCGCCGGGCCGTCTCGGGGGAGTGGTTGGCATAACAGTAAATGCAGCCGTTGCAACAGGTTTGGTAGGCCCCGATATCCACACTCTCAACGCAGTTACAGCTATCCCGCTGCCCCTGATCCTTGCGGAACGCCATGCTCCGCCCGGTAAGCCTTTGCATCAACGCCCCGTCAATGCACGATGATGCGGCGATACCGGCTTGGCGCAGATCCGGCTTGCCGCAGGCGCTGAGCGCAATACCGCAGTCCGCGGCAAGGGCCTGCAGCGTGCGGGCAAGCGCAAAGATCTGCTGGTTGTCTTGCGGCACAACGCCGCGCTCTTTCATTCCGGAGCGTATTTTCTGGTACAAGTCGATGAAGCTCAGCTTGCACTGCACCGTAAAACCGGAAAGAGCCCGCGCGATTTTTCCGAACGCCTCACAGTGAAAAGCATCTGTGTACACAGCGTTGACCAGCACCGGGCTGTACCTCCAGACGACCCGCTCACGCCCTAACCTGGCGGCAAGTTCACGGAAGACCTCAAGACGGCGCGCCAGGTCGGGAAGGCCGCATTCTATATCTTTGCCATAGGGATTGATCGTATACTGAATATAATAGGGATATGCGCCCAGAGCATCAAGTCGGGGGAGCATGGGCTCAGGATTTTTGCTCCAGAATACGATACATTCCACGTGGTCCGGCGAAAGCGATACTCTGCTGACCCGGGAAGGCTGAAACGGGTTGCGCACCAGCAGCCAGCCCTCATGCAATCGGTTCAAAAACCAATCAAAGTAGAAGCTCGGCACATCGGTTCGCCGGCTGACGCTGAGGATCACGTTTCCTGCCTCCGGTACTATTTCCAGATCCGCTGCCATACAGGGTTGGTCTTTTGAGGGCCTATGCGCATCATAGGGCAGTCGTGGCCAGAGTCAATATGCCACCCGGCCGCCCCCCCCTGTAAACGCGGCACACTTGCGAGAAAAGCAGCTTTACCCGCTCGACGGGCGCTGCCCTCTAAGCGCAGATCGGCCGGAGCCAAGACGCCTTTAAAAGCCTTGGCTCCACCAATACGATCCCCGCCCCCCGGCTCCGGAGGGGAGCAAGGGAACGGGGAATCGTAGCCTATTGCAGCAGCACCCGACGCGGAGTACCCCGCTATTGACGGTCTGCGGATGCAGCCTCCTGTTCTTCCTCCTGGCGGATCTTTTCCCGAATCTCATCCAGAATCTTACGGATGCCATGGGAACATTCGGCAATACGCTGCACTTCCTCGGCAGCCAGGTTCATATCGACCGCCGCATCACCGGCCATGGCGTTCACATCCGAGATATTCCGGTTGATCTCATCTGTAGCCTGGCTCTGCTGGCCCGCCGCTGTGGCTATAGCCGTAACCGCCGGGCTGGTGCTCTCCGAGAGTTCCGATATCCGGCGAAGAACCCTATCGGTTTCACCGGCCAGGCCGACAACATCATGGATGGACTGCACGGCGCTATTCACTGTGCTCAGGCTGTTGGCCGTATTGCTTTGAATAGCCGCGATGGCGCTTTCCACCTCCCGCGTGGCGTGCATGGTCTTTTCCGCCAGTTTACGCACTTCGTCGGCAACGACGGCAAAGCCGCGCCCGGCGTCGCCTGCCCTGGCGGCCTCAATGGCCGCGTTGAGGGCCAGGAGATTGGTCTGATCCGCTATATCCGAAATAAGCGTCAACACGCTGCCGATAGTCTTAGCCTGTTCTGATAGCTCCTCCATTTCGTTTTTGATCAACAGGCTGTGCTCCTGCACCCGGTTCATGTCGTTTACTGTCCGGCTCATCAAGGTCGCGCCTTCCTGGGCGTTTTCGAGCACCGTGCCCGCTGCTCCCGCCGCGCTGTCCGCATTGACGGAAACCTCCCGCACGGTGGAATACATCTCTTCCATCGCTGTGGCGGTTTCGTTCATTCGGCCGGAAACTTCGTCAACCCGATTCTTAGTGGTTGCAATCTGCTGCATCAGTGTATCAGAAGCGGTATTGAGGCGGTTCACAACGTCCGTCAATTCGTCAGCCGTGGCGATACGGCCGCTGCGGGCCAGAATGACAGCCTCTTTTTCTTGTTCCAGCAGCCTGGTGATATCCGTACTGAACTCAAGATGGCCGATCTTCGCTCCCTGGTCATCATACAGATAGCTGAGCTGCACTTTCATGGTGCGGCCGTTCGGAAGTTTATTGATAACCTCCGGATTTCCCTGGCTCAACTGCATGATGCCACAGCGGGGCGTATTACAAATGTTGCCTTTCTTTTCAGAGCAATGCCGTCCGAGAACCTCTTCCAGGGAGGATTTGCCTAAGGCCGCCAGGGCTGCCTTATTGCAGAACGTCCAATGCATATCCATATCCGTAACGGAGATGCCGACCGGAATGGCATCAAGAATACCCCTGAGCCAAGTAATTTCTCGCCTGTTTCTCTCTGCCATCTCCTGCACGGCACGGGCTGCCTGTCCCCGACAATCGTTCGTGGAAACCGAAAGTTCCCTGCCAGCTTCTCCTTTGTTCAGCGCCTCGACCCAAGCCCGCATCCGCGCCACGGGGGCGAACAACCAGGCAACTGCCCAGCAACCCAGCAGCCCCAAAATAAAACTCCCCACGAGGCCGATAGCCGCAAGCCAAAGCACCGAGAGCTCCTGCCTTGCCAAGAAAAAGCCTGTGACGCCGGCAGCCAATGCCGCGGCGGCAAAGGCGAAAAAAAACGCTATACGTAAAGCCAGCTTCATTCAAAATCCTCCATGGGAATTACGCGACAGACGCCGCGGATATACCGAATCGCGGGGCACCGGCCCAGAATACAGCAGAAGCCGTCCGCCCGGATCAGGCCATATCAGGATGGTACAGGCTGTGTGAGGAAGGCTTTTTTGCCCTTCCGCATTACGAGATGAGGACTCCTTGTGCCAGCCTCCCTAACCGGTATTCCCCAGCGCTTCCTTATGGGAGAGAACCGAGCCAAACCTACGAGAAAAATAAAAGGGAAAAGCCGCACCCTCCGGGGATGCCTCCCAGAAAAAGCTGTCGCCATCCTGCATGGCGCACCCTTAGAAATATATAGTAATCTATGCTTTCTTTATTTTCCTTTCCAAAACTCGAAAGTTCACTATCATGACCGCAAAACACTCAACTCATCGACTATATTGAATGTATACTGCCGCTCGATTGAATTTATATAGAATACAAAACAATGAATATCCTTCATTATTAAGAGTACAATATAGGGAAAGGAGTTCTATTATAAAAAGTAAAAAATAATATATAGTTGTCGGCTTCGTTGGAAGGTCCGGAATACAGCGTCTGTTGCCACACCAAGCCGCTCCGACGGGATGGATGGTGCTACCCGGCGCCCCATCTCCGGTAATCCGGTTGCAATGTGTCGTTCCGCCCTCGCAGAACCGGTCAGGGGGCAGGAATGGAGCAAAGAAAATCGTAACGGCTAGAGAAAGCGCACAAAGCGGCCGCAAAACGCTGCGGCCGGGGCCTGGCTATGCAATGCCTTAGGAGAGAGGGGCCTACCCAACCTGGACCTGGACAATGACTGCCGTCATCGGTTGCGAACAGACCGCCCGAAGCGACCACAGCCTCCCTACAGGAGGCAGCGGCTGCCGGAGCCGGTCGTCTGCCGCCGTCACACCATACGGAGGCCAAGAGGTTGCGCCACGGAGATTGTCGGAAACAGCCCCGGGCGGATGTTCCGGCCGGGGCTGTATTGCTACAGAGATGCGTAATCGTCAAAATACCCTTGGATCAGGACTACCGGCGTCCCTTTATCGCCGCTGCCGCTGATCAGGTCGCATAAACTTCCCAAAAGATCCACGTAATTACGGGGCGTTGTACCTTCGCTGGGGCAATCCAGGCTGGCATCCAGGTTTTTCTCCCTGATCATCGCCCGCACAGCGTCGGTTTTAGCCGAGCCGTTCATATCCTTAAAAACGGTATCCGCCACCAACTTGATCTTAATCTCTCGAGGGCGTCCCACCAGCCCGGCGGTAAATGCAGGGGAAACCACCGGATCGGCCAACTCCCAGATACCCGCGAGAGGATCTTTAAAGGCCCCGTCTCCGTAAATCAGCACCTCCGGAGCCACCCCACACCGGGCCGTGATTTTCTCCCGAACCCGAGTCACAAACTCTTCCCCATTCCGCGGGAAAAGTTTTAAAACATCGTCCGAAGAAAGGTTAGAGCCCAAAATGCCGTATTGCGGGTTATACCCACTGCCGTTGACCGACCGGGCCAGGATATCGCTCAACGTAAAGACGGATTTGGCTCCGGCCTTAACCAGGCGCTTTTTCGTCAGCATGCGGGTATGGATCTCTCCTACCAAAACATGCGGCGTCAGATCGAGTATCCGCCGGGGGTCGTTGGAAAGGTAAATCTCAATATTCTCCCCGGCCTCTCGGTACAAAGAAATGTAATCCAAGCCGGTAAAGGGGTGGCAATGCTCCCCGATGACCTGCCTGAATTCCTCCGCCGAAAACATGTTTCGGCCGCTGTCAAACAGGATATCCACATCTTCGGGGTTCATGACCGGGTTGCCGACCTCGTCACAGGGATATTGGAGCAAAAGGCAGACCTTATCCGCCCCCCGGGAAATACCCTTGAGAATATTCAGAAATCTATTCCTGCTGAGAATAGGAAAGACCACCCCGACCTCGCCGCTGGGGAATTTCCGCCTGATATCTTCAGCAATGTCGTCCACACTGGCAAAGTTTCCCTGAACCTTGGCAACCAGGGCTTCGGTTACGCCCACCACA
>CATJOY010000018.1 GCA_949741925.1 uncultured Desulfovibrionaceae bacterium
AGTAAAAGGAGGAGCCCATTGCATTGAAATTTTGAATGAAGATTCACTCATCGTGCCTTCCATTTTGCGATTACCTCTTGGAATATGGGGTCTGACTGGAATAACGGATATCCATGATAAATTCCTGTTCCAGGCATAGACGGCTTTCCCTCAAGAACGATATCGCCATCAGTAACAGCCCATATGTGACGTGGCCATCCTTTATTCTCTCGTGTGTCTATCAATCCTTTTGAGAACCCTTCGCGCAATAGCTTTAATGCCTCTTTATGTGTAAATATTTTTACCAAATCACATAAACTTTTGTCTGAGCGTCCACATGCAGGCGGGCGTAGGTTAAAGTCACCTGGAGTAAGCTTATGCTCCGGCTTTCCATCGTACTGGAGTTGCGCGCTTTTTTCTTTTAGTTTTTCCTTTAAACGAGTATATTCAGGAGTTGATAAAATAGTCCTTTTAGGATTGAACTTGCGTTCTTCCGGTTTTCTAAGTTGAGGCATTCCGTTGCTCCCTAAACTACGTTACATCGTAATATAATGAGTAAAATTACATTTTTGGGAGAATTTTTCAATGGCGCCCCAGGTATGACGAAACTTGCTTATATTGATATAACTTGTTGAAATATCAAGAGTAAAAGGGCATTATGAAGAAGCCTTCAATACGGGTCAAAAACTTCTTCAAAAGAAATAAACTGGTAGGGAAATGAGCAAAGCAGGCTGGATGCGTATCCAGTTTTTACTCTGGGGCGCGGGGCCGCCGCCCCGCTCTCACGATCCTCCTTCCTCTCTCTCTTTTTCTTACAAACAACGCTTCGCCTGGATACCTCCACGCGAAGCGTTGTTGTTATACTGCGTCTGCCTCCGGAAAAACCGCCGCAGCCACGATGCGCTCTGCCGCGAACGTTTTCAGCCGGGCGGCGTTTAGCGGGTCAGCTTGCGGAACTTAACCCGGTGGGGCTGGTCGGCCTCCTTGCCGAGGCGTTTTTTGCGGTCTTCCTCGTATTCGGTGTAGTTGCCGTCAAAGAAGATGACTGAGGAATCGCCTTCAAAGGCCAAGATGTGGGTGGCGAGCCGATCCAGGAACCAGCGGTCGTGGCTGATGACCAGCACCGTGCCCGCGAAGTTTTCCAGGCCGTCTTCCAGGGCCCGCATGGTGTTGACATCGATATCGTTAGTCGGCTCGTCCAGGAGCAGCACGTTGGCTCCTTCTTGCAGCATGCAGGCCAGGTGCAGGCGGTTCCGTTCTCCGCCCGAGAGCACGTCAACCAGTTTCTGCTGGTCCGCCCCCATGAAGTTGAAGCGGGAGCAATAGGCCCTGGCGTTGACTTCGCGGCTGCCCAGCTTGATCATATCGTACCCGCCGCTGATGGTATCGTATACGGATTTGCCGGGGGTGAGGGAGGCCCGGTTTTGGTCCACGTAGGCCAGCTTGACTGTATCGCCTACCCTGAGGCTGCCCGAATCCGGCTGTTCCAGGCCGGCGATCATCCGAAAGAGGGTGGTTTTGCCCGCGCCGTTGGGGCCGATGATGCCGACAATGGCCCCGGCCGGGATAATGCAGTTGAGATTTTCGATCAAGAGCTTATCGCCAAGGGTCTTGCTGAGGCCTTCGGCTTCGATGACCAGCTTGCCGAGGCGGGGTCCGGGGGGGATGTAGATTTCCAGATCCGGAGCCAGCCGTTCGGATTCGTGGGAAAGCATGGCTTCGTAAGCGTTGATGCGGGCCTTGCTTTTGGCGTGGCGCCCTTTGGGAGCCATGCGAATCCATTCAAGTTCCCGCTGGAGGGTTTTTTGGCGTTCGCTCTCGGCCTTTTCTTCACCGGCCAGGCGCTTTTGCTTTTGTTCCAGCCAGGAGGAATAGTTGCCTTTCCAGGGGATGCCTCGCCCTCTATCCAGCTCCAGAATCCAGCCCGCCACATTATCCAGAAAGTAGCGGTCGTGGGTGACGGCAATGACTGTGCCCGGAAATTTTTGCAGATAGCGTTCCAGCCAGGCCACGGATTCGGCATCCAGGTGGTTGGTGGGTTCATCTAGCAGGAGAATATCCGGATTTTTCAGGAGCAGGCGGCAGAGGGCCACGCGGCGTTTTTCCCCGCCCGAAATGACCGAAACGGGGGTATCGCCGGGCGGGCAGCGCAGGGCATCCATGGCCATATCCAGCCGGGCGTCAAGATCCCAGATATCCTTAGCATCCATAAGTTCCTGAACTTCCCCCTGGCGGGCAATGAGGGCATCCAGTTCCTCCGGTTCCATGGGCTCAGCGAATTTGGCGTTGATGGCTTCGTATTCATTGCGAATGGCCACCAGTTCCGCCACGCCTTCTTCGACCACTTCGCGCACGGTGCGTTGCTCGTTCACCAAGGGTTCCTGTTCCAGGTACCCGATGCTGTAGCCCGGGGAGACGTTGGTTGTGCCCTCAAAGGCCGTATCCACGCCGGCCAGGATTTTGAGCAGCGAGGATTTGCCTGCGCCGTTAAGGCCCAAGACGCCGATTTTGGCTCCGTAGAAGTAACCCAAGGTGATATCCTTGAGCACTTCGCGCTGGCCGTGGCGCTTGGTGACCTTGTACATGGAGTAGATAACTTTTTCTTGGTTGTCGCTCATGATGTTCCTTACACTGCGCTTCCGGCGGCCCGGGAGAGGCGGGGCCTTTTCGGGAGTTTTTTCCGCCGGGGGCATGCCGTTCCCGGATCCCTTGGGCAGGGGATGGGGTGCTGAGGGTTTTCCCTTACGAGGCGCTTTGCCTCCGGAGGGTTGCGGGCATCAGGTATCAAGGGCCCGGGGGCTTCTATACCCGGCCCGGGATAGCTTATGCAAGTGAATATCCAGGCAGGCGAGGTTTGCCGGGGTGATGCCCGGAATGCGTCCGGCCTGGGCCAGGTTGCGGGGCCGGACCCGGCTGAATTTTTCCACGGCCTCGGCGGTCAGCCCGGCTACGTCCGCATAGTCGAGATCCGGAGGCAGAAGCACATCCGCGCCTTTGGCGCTCCGTTGGGCCAACTCTTCTTGGCGGGTCAGATAGCCTTCGTAGCGCAGGGCTGTTTGGGCTTCTTCCAACACGGTTTGGGGGAACTCCAGGATTTCCGGGCGGAAAACGGCAAGGCGGCGCAGATCCAAGCGGGGCCGGCGCAGGAGTTCTCCCAGGTTGACGGCTTGGGAGGGCGGGGGCTCGCCAAGGGAGGCGAATATATCGCGGGCGCGGGCATCGGGGGTGAGGCGTGTTGTTTGGAGCAGCTCCAGCAGGGCCTCCAAGGTGTTGCGTTTGCTCTGGAAGGCGGTCCAGTGGTCATCCCGCACCAGGCCGAGTTTTCTGCCGAGGGGGGTGAGCCGCATATCCGCGTTGCCTTCGCGCAGAAGGAGCCTGTGCTCGGCCCGAGAGGTGAACATGCGGTAGGGCTCGTCCGTGCCTTTGGTGACCAGATCATCGACCAGAACGGCGATGTAGCTTTGCTCCCGGCCCGGGGCAAAGGGCGGAAGGCTTTTCAGGGCGCAGGCGATGTTCAGCGCGGCCCAAAGCCCTTGGGCGGCGGCTTCCTCGTAGCCTGAGGTTCCGTTGATCTGCCCGGCGAACCAGAGTCCCGGCACGATTTTAGATTCCAGGGTGGGGGCGAGATCGGTGGAAAAGACGCAATCGTATTGGATGGCATAGCCCGGCCTGGAGATACGGCTTTTTTCCAGGCCGGGAATCAGCCGGAGCAAGGCCTCTTGCACCTCCAGGGGCAGCCCGGTCGGCAGGTTGTTGCAGTAGGTTTCCGGGTGGCGCAGGCCTTCGGGCTCGATGAACACCTGGTGGCTGGATTTTTCCGGGAAACGGGCGATTTTATCTTCAATGGCCGGGCAGTAGCGCGGCCCGGGGCCGGGGATATCCCCGTTGTACATGGGCGAGCGCCGGAGGTTGGCGGCAATGAGGGCATGGGCTTCCGGGGTGGTCCAGGTCATATGGCAGGGAACCTGGGGCAGGACGACGCCGGGCCCGTGAAAGCTGAAGCTGCCCGGGGGCTCATCCCCGGCCTGGATTTGCATGGCCGCAAAGTTGACGCTGGCGGTCAGAACCCGGGGCGGGGTGCAGGTCATGAAGCGGCGCAGGGGAATACCCAGGGCGGCAAGGCTTTGGGAGAGGCTCTCCGCGGCTTCATCCCCCATTCTGCCGCCGGGAAAGCCGGTTTCGCCTATGTGCAGCATGCCGCGCAAAAAGGTGCCCCCGGTGATGCAGACGGCCGGGGCCCGGTAGGCGGCTCCGGAGCGGCAGAGAACCCCGACGCTTCGGCCGTTTTGGGTGATGATGCTGCTGACCATATCTTGGGTCAGGGAGAGCCCCGGGCAGGCGAAGAGATCGCGTTGCACGGCCAGCATATAGCGGGCGCGGTCTATTTGCGCGCGCGGGGCCTGCACAGCCGGGCCTTTGCTGGCGTTGAGCATGCGAAACTGGATGGCCGCTTCATCGGCCCAAAGGCCCATCATGCCGCCCAGGGCGTCGATTTCGCGGACCATGTGCCCTTTGGCCAGGCCGCCGATGGCCGGGTTGCAGGAACAATGCCCGAGGCGATCAAGGTTGCTGGAGATGAGCAGGGTTGCACAGCCCAGCCGGGCCAGGGCCATGGCTGCTTCGCACCCGGCGTGGCCGCCGCCGACGATGATGCAATCAAAGGAAGCGCCGGAAGGGCGGGGCGCTGCGGAGATGGGGGATGCGGCGTGCATCATGGAAACCCTTTAGGGAGAAACTCCCGTTGCGGCCGGGGAGGCCGGTTATCCGGCGTGGCCGGGTATCCGCGGAAGGCCGGGCAGGCGGCGGGGCCGGCCGGAGAGCCTAACCCCGCCCTTTCACGGCTGGTGACAAGCGCAACGCCATACGCGCTGCCGGATGCCCGGAACCCGTCCTGCCGCTGCCGAGGCCTTTTTCCCGGGCCTGCGGTTCGGAAGGCGATATCCATGCGCACGGCTGCCATGAACGGGCCTTCTCTCCGGGGGAGGGCTGCGCGGAGCGGGCGCGCGGCCTTGCGTAGCGGATGATGCGGGGGCTCATAAGGAGCGCCGCCAACAAACAGAGGGCGGGAAAGCTTGCGCCAACCCGCCCGAAAGGCCGATGATGCCGGAAAAATTACTTTTTGCCTTTGGCGGCGCGCTTGGAGGCCTTGAGGGGGTTAACCTTGGCCTGGGTGCCTTTTTCCTTGGCGATGTGGGTGGCAAAATTGCATTGGCCAAGGGTCCATTTGCGGGCCGGGACCGGGTAGCTGGAGCAATAGCTTTGCTCCTCAAAGACACGGACGCGCTCACAACCGTTGCATTGTTCAACAATGGGCTGAATGCTGACGCCGTTCACCATAACGCCCGCGTCGGTCTTGACCGCACCGGCAAGTTCTTTTTGCTCGCTCATGCCTACTCCTTAAACCGGCCCGCGAAACCGCCGGAACCGGGCGAATTTGAACTGCAAACATGTATACAGAATTTTGAAAAAGTCAAGGAACAGTTTTGCCCGCCGTTTCCGGGGGAAGGTTTTTTCTCCGTCTTTCACGAGGCATGTCATTTTCCTTGCATACGCCGCTGAAATACCCTAAGAGAAGTGTTCCGGCCGTCCGTGGGCGGAGAGGTAGCGAAGCTGGCCGTAACGCGCCCGACTCGAAATCGGGTTACCGTCGAGAGGCGGTACGTGGGTTCAAATCCCACCCTCTCCGCCATTTATGTTTAAGTTATTGATTTATATAGCTTTTATTTAATGGAACCTCATTGTGCCCCTGGATACGTTTCGGGGATACGGTTGAGGTTCCTTTATGTTTTCTCAAGCCAATCCACGGCGGGACTCTCTCCCACGCACCGGCTATAGGCGCGCTTCCTACCTTACGACGCATCGGCAGGTTCGCTATTTTCGCATAACTGTGCCTCATCACTTGCAATCTCTGCTTGGTAAAAAAGAAATCCGTCGCTCTCTGGACGGTCTGGACAGCCGTATGGCCCGCTCAAAAGCCATGCGGCTGTCCGTGATCGCACAAACTTTTTTTGCCTTTCTGGACGATATGCAAGATGGACGGATACGTTTTGCGCATGGGGATATATCACAACATACTGAAAATATACGAAAAATAGCCCATAGTCTGGATACGTTTTGGTTTGACGCGGCCATGCGGGAAAACCTATCTCCGGTGGCTCTGGTGCTGCGCTTGCCCGTTTTTTTGAAGGACACTGGATGGGAGGCGGAGGATACGTTCTTCACCAGACGTTCTGACGCAGATTAACGCATGTTCCTATCAGGCGAGTTATCTTGCCAAAGTAAAAACCAAGGATGCTAAAGGCAAAGGGAATTGGCTCATGGGAGGAAGCCGTATTCCTTCTGTTGTACTTCCTTTGCAACTTCCTAAGCTTGCTCTTTTCTGATGGCTCTTTTTAAAATAAACCTTCAACAAAATGGATAGGGAGCAGCTTCATAGGCACGCTCCCTTTTCTTTATGGGAAACTACTATGAAAAATGATAATCAGATGAACCCTGCTGCTTCCAGTGAAATCATTCCGGTTCCCTCTTCTTCAGACCTCATTTCTCAGGACCTTATGCACGAAATAAGACAAATCGGCATAACAGGGATGAAACGTTCCATTGACCAGGTTCCCGCACCAGAGAATGGCATACCGCTATTTGTTCCGTCCAGCTTGCCACTTCGCAAGGCAAGTTTTCAGATTTCGGAGTAGCTACGCCAGACTCCATAGGAGGTAGTACAGACGTAGGAGAGTTGTTGAAAAAAGCTTCCCATCGGAGGACTAAGAACGTCTTCGGTCTGGCTCTTGTTACCCACAATGCACCACCTGTCTTGGATATTACGCCATGTTCCGAAGAATTGCCTGTCAGCATGTCGCCAGCGCAAGTTCAAGGCAACTCCTCTAAAACCGGCAACGGAGGAGGTGCCAAGCCTGCCAGCGGCAAGCAGCTATCGTGGATTGAGGCCATGTGCTTGAAGCAGGCCGTTGCTCCAGAAAATGTGGCGCGTGAGATATGCGCCAAGCCTTTGGAGAAGCTGACCGGAGCCGATGCCAATACAATCATTCAGACCCTTCGGCAAAATCAGTCATAGAGCATTGTGTGCGGATTATTAAAAAGGGGGGTGGAGAATCCTTCACCCCATCCATTTTTCTTTAAAAAAGTCACTACCATGACATGAGAACAATGCTCCCAGAACATCCGTAATCAGCCCGATGGGATTCACCACACAAAACTCCAAGGAGAAAATCATGTCACAATTTTGGGGTAATGACGATGAGTTACAGCATACAACCGATCTGTTCAATCAGGGCATCGGCAGCAATCAATTTTTCAAGGCAATCGAGCGGGAACTACCGCCGGTGTTTACCCG
>CATJOY010000019.1 GCA_949741925.1 uncultured Desulfovibrionaceae bacterium
AACATCAGGATTACCGGGAACATCAGGATTGCCGGGAACATCAGGATTACCGGGAACATCAGGATTGCCGGGAATATCAGGTTCAGCCGGGGGAATATTCCCTCCAAGGTTTTCGGCGGGCAACGGCGAATTGCCGTCATCTCCAAATCCGGTCAAATCCTTCTCCGGCTCCTCAGCTCGGTCGAACCCCAAATCCAGTCCTCCCAGGCGGTCAATGCCGCCCATGAGACTGGAATTGGCATACTCATGATAACGCGCTCCGTTGGTGGCTGTTCCGGCGGCAGGCCCGGCAGCGGGCATGAGATCCGGTTCGTTCATGGCCGTGAAGAAATCCGCGCCGGAGATGGTTGCACCATCTATCTCAAAGTCCGGCATTTTTTCACTGTTGTAGGTTGTGTAGAAGTTGGTTAGCTCAATGGAGCCACCGTCATCGAAGGTAAAAACAAGATTGTCGCTAGAGCGCGTTATTATTGCTTCGGCAGTAGGAAAGTCGAAAACAAAGCGGCTATCCGGGGTGCAGGCAATAGTTTGATTTGTGCCGGAAGGGACTTTGGAAAGGCGGATGTCTGCCATGACGATCTCCTTCAGTATCTTTTTGGGATAAACAGCAGATAGAGCGAGCAAAACAGAGAAATTCAAAAATAAGACAGCCCATATGAGTCAGGCGTCTCTCATGGGCTGTGCTAAGATAGTGGAATTTTAGTTAAAAAATAAAAACTTGCGCTGTCTTTAGCATACAAAATTTTTCGAGAGAGCATAAAAAAACCTACTAAATCAATAGATTATACACATCTGGCAATACTAATCCGGGGATGCGAGAATCCAAATGACGTAGTAGGATCTCTGAGGGACGACACATATCCATCCCTCATTTTTTCCGTTTTTCCATATTAAATTTTTATCGAACATGTCAAGCCGTACAGCCGCATGAGAGAGCTTATGGAGGCGTTGCGCTGTGTGTGGGGCTTCTCCTGGCGCGCCCGTCATCTACACCGGGAACAGGGGGTTTCATTCCCGGCAAAATTGTGTTGACGTGGCCGGATAGCTCCGAAGAGCAATTCCGCTTTCTTACATTATGCCTTGAATAACAAGAAGGTAGGGAGACTCTGTGCCGCAATGGAGAGAATGCTGTACAGATGCATCAGGCTCAAGAGCACATCCTGTCTCGCCATGTGGATGAACTGCTGAGCGCTTACAAACGGTGGAAAAGCTTCTACGGCGTATGGCCCTCGTGCATGCCTGCCTATGCTTGCAGTCTTATATGCTGTGTCCTGCCGTGATGCAGCTATCGTTTTCAGCGTTCCCGCAACGCGTTCTGTTTGGCCTTGAGGATGGGCTTGAGCAGGTAATCCAACACGGTTTTCTTGCCGATCAGAATATCCGCGACGACAACCATGCCCGGAATGATGGGCAGCACCGTATCGTTATGAATGATTGAAGTTTTTTGTGTCCGCACTTTGACAAGATAGTAGTAATCTCCTTTTTTATCCTCAATGGTATCCGCGCTGATGGATTCCAGCTTGCCCGTCAGGCCGCCATAGATGGAAAAATCATAGGTCGAGACCTTGACCATTACATCCTGCCCCGGCCGCAGAAAGGCCACATCCTTGGGGCTGACGCGGGCTTCCACCAGCAGGGTGTCATCCAGGGGCACGATATCCATGATCGGTTCGCCGGGTTTGACTACCCCGCCGAGCGTGTTGATGTGGATCTGCTTCACGGTGCCGCGTACAGGGGTGCGCAGTTCGGTACGGGTTACTCTGTCTCCGCCGGCGGAAAGGGTTTCCCGAAGGGAGTTTAGCTCCAACCGGCGTTTGCGGATCTCGTCGGTAATGGCCGCGTTCTGTTCCGCCCGGCGCGAGGCGATGCGCTGCCGCGATTCCTCGGCGGCGGCCTGCGCTTTGGGAATGCTGGCGGAAAGCACGCTGATCTGCCCCCGCAGTTCCACCACCTTTTGTTCCAGATTCAGAAACTCCAGGCGCGAAAAGTTGTTGCGCTGTAAAAGAGCGCCCGCCGTATCCCGCTGCCTGCCGGCCAGGGCCAGACTGTGTTCCAGATGCGCCTTATGCGCCTCCTGCTCCTGTACTTCCCGCCGGCGCTGTTCGTATTGGGCTTCAAGCACGCTGATTTCCGACTCCAATAAGTGCTGGCGCGAACGGTAAGCATTTTCCTGGTCAAGCACAAGCTGGCGCGCGCGCGCCAGGGTTTTTTCATCCACACTTCGCTGGATTTTGTGAGAAAGCCATGCCTCAAGATCGTTGGGAAACACAGGTTCCGTACCCTGGAGTTCCGCTTCCAGACGAATCAGCGCCAGACTGTTTTCTATAGCCTTGCTCACTGCGTCGCGGAAGGAAGATTCGGCGAGTTCGTTGTCCAGCTGCGCTAACACGTCGTCCTTTTCCACAATTTGGCCTTCCCTCACCAGTATGCCGCGCAGGATGCCGCCTTCAAGATTTTGAATGGTTTGGGTGCGCTGCGATCCCACCACCTGCCCTTCGGCGTGCGTGACTTCATCAATTTCGGCAAAGGCAGCCCACACCAGCAGACAGGCAAACATCACGGTCACGGTCACAGAGAGGGCGCGTGCGCCGAACCGCGGCCGCCGCGCTAGGGCGGCGTCAACTTCTCCGGCAAAACGGATATCGTCGGGAGTGAGCCCGCGCAACGGCGCGTCCATGGCCGCAAAGAGACCGGGAGAAGCCGGCGGCCGAAAACCGCCCTCCTCGCCGGGCGGGGCCTCCTTCGGAGCGCGGTGCGTAGCCGCGCGCATGGATTGAAACAGCGTCTGATCCGGCTTTTGTTCATTTTCTCCGCCGAGGGTCAGAGCGCGTAAAAAGGACATGGCACCGGCCATGTTGCTATCACTGCCCGCGTCCCTGTTCGGCCCGGTTTCTTGCCCCCGCGGCGCGGACTGGTCCGCTGAGGACGCCGCATTCTCCACGTCGTCCCCCGGCGCGCATGTCGCGCCGGGTATACCGGTGGTACCGGGCGCGGAGGCATTGGCTATATTGGATGTCCGCGTCATTTGCCTCCCTCTCCGGGCTGCCCCGTTCCCTGTACGGACGGCGTTGCACCATGCGGCGGCCGGGCCGGAGCCGCAGCATTCGCAGCGCGCCTCGGCGCTTCTCCGCGCAGGCGACGCAATATTTTATCGCGTGGGCCGTCCAGCTTGATCCGGCCATTCTCCATAACAATCAGGCGGTCCACCATGCGAAGCATGGACAGGCGATGGGTGATGAGCAGTAGGGTTCGCCCTTCCATGACTGTGTGCAGACGCTTTTGCAGCATGAGTTCTGCATCCGTGTCCATGTTGCTTGTCGGCTCATCCAGAATGAGGACTTCCGGATCGCGCACAATCGCGCGGGCCAGGGCCACGGCCTGGCGTTGTCCGCCCGAAAGCGCTTTGCCCTGTTCTCCTACCTGGGCTGCGAAACCGGCCGGGTTATGGCGCAGAAAATCGGTCACGCCGGCGAGGGTGGCGGCCCGCAGAATCAGGTGATCATTGATGGAGGGATCACCCAGCGCGATGTTATCGCGCACCGGGCCGTAAAACAGCACCACATCCTGCGGCAAAACGCTCACCCTGCTCCGCAGATCGGAACTCGGCATTTGGCGGATATCCACTCCGCCGAACTTCACGGCACCCTCGGAGGGCTGGTACAGGCCGATAAGCAGACGTGACAGCGTGCTTTTGCCTGATCCCATGGGACCGATGATCCCCACCCGCTCACCTGGCTCAATGCGCAGGTTCACCCTGTCCAGCGCCGGCCGCTCGGCATGGGGGTAGGTGAATGACACCCCTTCCATGCGGAAGGAGGAAGGGAGCGCGCTGAAATCTATACAGGAATGCCTGTCCTGGTTTTCCGAAGGCAGTTCCATGAGCAGATCCAGCGCTTTCAGCGCCACCCGCGAATTCTGCATCCTCGTGAGCAGCGAGGCCATCTGGAGCAGAGGCGCCATCACCCGGCCAACCAGAATGTTGCAGCCGATGAGCGCGCCCATGGTCATCATTCCGTCGGTGATAAGATATACGCCCCAGATAATCATCGCTACGGTCACGATCTGGGTTATGAGCGTGGATACCGCAATGGCCAGGTTGTTGTATTTGCGCGCCTGACTGGAGGATGCGGCCGACAATCCGGCTACGGCCTCCCACAAGCGCTGCATGCAGCTTTCAGCCATGCAGGCCTTGAGGGTTTCAAGGCCGTTCACCATCTCTACCAGCAGAGCGTTCTTCTGCATATTCTGCCGGTAGCTGCTCTCGGCGCAACGTTTCGCCCTCCTCTGGAGAAGAAGCCCCACCCCGAGCAGCACCGGCATGGCGCCAAGCGGTAGAAAAACGATCGGCCCACCGATAAAACTAATCAGCAGCAGGAAGATGACAAGAAAGGGCAAATCAATACAGGCTAGAAGACTGGAAGAACTGAAAAACTCGCGCAACTGCTCGAATTCGCGCAGATTGTTGACCATTGCCCCGGTAGATTCCGGCCGCGCATCCAGACGCATGGAAAGTATTTTGTCCACTAGTGTGCTTGAAAGCACAATATCCGCATTGCGCCCGGCCACGTCCACAAAATGCGTGCGGAGGGAAGAAAGCAGAAAATTGAACAGATAGATGATCACAATGCCCGCGGCCAGAACCCAAAGCGTTTCCGTCGCGTTGTTGGGCACGACGCGGTCATAGACGTTCATGACGAAAAGGGGGCTGCCCACGGCAATCAGGTTGATGACTATGCTGGCCAGCGCCACATGGCGATAGATGGGCGCATAGTAGCACAGCACATCCCAGAACCACCGTTTGCCGTGAAAAAGCGCAGGATTTTCTGTGCGCCGATCCGGCGCGCTCTCCACCGCCCCAAACAGGGCATAGCCCGAATACTCCTGCCGTAAATCATCCACGGGCACGCGCTGGGCGCTGTCGCCGGTTTCGGGAAAAATCACCTCCGCCATGCCGTCCCGCATGGACGTGAGCACACAGGATCTATCCCCCCCGAGGAGAAGAATGCAGGGGAGCACCGGAGTCGGGATATCCTCCAGCCGAGGGCGAAAAACAATACGCCCCGAAAGTCCCGCCTGGCGCGCCGCGCGCAGACAGGACCGGGGCGTCACCTTACTGCCCGACAGCCCGGCCAGCAACATTTGAGGAGAAACGATCCGCCCCCGTAGCCGCAACAATACCGAAAGGCTCCGCAACAGGCCGGGCATAAAATCCACGTCCGACGGGCGAAGCGCGGCCGCCCCACCATTCGCACTCGGGGCGGATTTCTCCTTCCGCCTCGGATCCCTCTCCGGAGCTGAGGCGGAAAGCGTTGTCATACGCATAACCGGGCCCCTTTCGCCTTACTTAAACCAGCCCGGAGGGAACGCCTCACGCGAATCTTCAGGGTCCACAGGCGGATTCATGGCAAGCGGTTCGGTATTGATGGAAAGCATCGGGAGCAGGTTTCCGGTCAGCGCGCAGAGCCGGTACGCACCCACAAGGATATTCCCGCGCGCGGTTTCCGCCTGGGTAGATGAATTGTACAGTTCGTTTTCTGCATCCAGCACGTCAAGGAGACTGCGCTGGCCGATTTGGAACTGCTCAAGATAGGCGGCGCGGGTGTACTCGTTGTACTCGACAGCTTCGGTATAGTGTTTGTATTGTTCCTGCGCGGCCTGATAGTTGATCCAGGTGCTTTCGATATCCAGTCTGAGGTCGTCGGCGAAATCATGCATGACCTGCCGCGCCTGACGAATGCGGGCTGAAGCCGCCTTGCGTTCCGCCACGTCAGCCCCGCTGTTGAAGATATTCCAGCGCATGGTGCCGAGCACGTCGAAGCTGTACACCCAGCGGTTGGAACTGCCGCCCCGATCTGTATAGCTGGGACCGGCCTCCAAATTGAAGGTGGGGTAGAAGGTGGATTCCGCCAGTTCCTTCTGGGCTTGGGCGGCCCGGATATCCTGAAGATACGCCGCCAGCTTGGGATTGTGCTTTTGCGCCTTTTCAAAGACCAGCTCCGGACCGGTGAATGTTTCGGGCGGCATGCTTACAGGCTCCATCTGGACCGCGGCCGGCATTCCTGTCAATCGCATATAGGTGTCTTCGGCCACCAGCAGGGCGGCTCTGGCTTCAGAAAGGCTCGACTGCGCGCGGGAGAGACGGGATTGTGCCTGGCTTACGTCCGCCGCGGTATCCGCCCCCAGTTCGGCGCGTTCGCGCGCCTGGGCCAGAATAGCCTTGTGCTGGGCCACGTTTTTTTCGGCAAGCGCATAGATTGAACGGCGGCGCAGAAGATCAATATGCGCGATCACACCATCCAGAGAGAGCGTCGTGGCCGTGTCGAACACCCGGGCCTTGACGGAATCAAGCGTGGATTGCGCGTTGCGCACCCGGGATCGGGTGGCGAAGCCATCCCAGATGGGTTGCACCAGACGGGCACTCCCCCCGACAACACTGTGCATGCCTTTATCTAGCCCCTGCGCCCTGGTCGTGGAATCGCTCAGCTGACCGAAACCGGCCTCTCCCGAAAGATCTACGCGCGGGCCAAAGCCGGCTTTTGCCCGTTCCACTTCGTGTTCGAGCACCTGCCGGTTTTCCAGCATACCGCGCAGGGAGCGGTGCGTGCGCAGCACGCCGTAAATGCTGTCCGTAACGGAAACAGCCTGCCCCGAAGGAGGCTGCGGAGGGTAATTACCGTCAACAAGAGGGGCGGCAACAGCCAGAGAGCTTACTAGCAGCGAAAGAAAAAGAGTATAAAAAGAAAGCGTAACAGGCCGATTCTTTCCTGATTTCATTGAACTCACTCCCTACGCTTTAGTTGTGGAAAGCGAATCAGGATATACTTAGATCCGCCTCCCTTCCTGAAAATAATGCGTCACACCGAACTTGCTATAAGTAGTTTTATTGTTTACGGCAACAAAAACGCTGAAAAACTATTCTTGACGCAGCGCTCTTGAGCGCCGCGCAAAGGCCGCCCGTGAAACGGGCACGTTTCCGGTCAGAGGGGTATTTTCTCTGTAAGGCCGTCTGTAGAGCGGCAAAAACGGATTTTCAAGGTGGAGGCATGAGGGCTGAGGCTGACCATAACAAGCCGGCGCACCCCCGGAACCGCGCGGCTTCATGGCTGGCTGTCGCGTCTCCACTCACAACGGCTCGGCGGCTTTGCGGTGTGGTGGCGCTTCTCTGCATGGTGCTCGGCGCCGGTCTCCCGCCCGCTCAGGCCGCCCCCGCCGCGGCTGAAACACCGAAAGTAAAGCTGTTTGGCACTGTGGAATTCAAGCGCCCGCTCTCTTCCCTGCCCGCGTGGCTTGATCTGCTTAAGCGCAATCAGGATAGCCCGGTGTTTTTGCCGCAAAAACGCTTTAATAAGAAAGCTACCTGGGGTGAATTCAGGGCGACAGCTCAGGGCAAAGGCGCTCTGGAGCTCCTGCGGTATGTCAATGCCTTCTGGAATACCTGGCCCTACCGCGAGGATATCAAAAATTGGGGAAAGCCGGATTACTGGGCTATTCCAGCGGAATTCCTGAAAAAATCCGGGGATTGCGAAGACTACGCCATCATCAAGTATTTTACTCTTAAAGAGCTTGGCATCCCGCCCGAAACCATGCGCATTGTCGTCCTGCGCGATACGATTCGCAACCTGGCCCATGCCGTTCTCGTGGTATATATGAATGATGACGCCTATGTTCTCGATAACCTGAGCAACGCGGTTTTATCCCACACCCGTTTTAAACATTACAGTCCGCAGTATTCCGTTAATGAATTCGGGCGCTGGGCACACCTCAAGGGGCGACCTGCGAAACGGAGTAAATGATATGGAACTTCAGGAAATGGACGAGGCGAGCGCCCTCCGGCGCTATCGCATGAAAAAAACAGCGGCGGCGGCAGGCGCATTGGTTCTTTTTGTGCTGGCTGCCGTTGTGGCCTTTGCCCTGTGCAGCCTCCGTCTCCAGTATGTCACGCAGGATATTTTAGGCAAACAGCGCGATATTCAACAGGCCTGGGTGGATAAATCGCTGGAATCCGTCCGCACCTGGCGCAACAAGCTGGTGGAGCAGGCGCGCTTTATCAGCGGTGCGGAAATGTTCCGTCTCTTCGCGGCGGATGCGCGCGCCCTGGGCAGTGATGCGGTCAAGGAACTCGCCGCGCCGCAAGCCCTGGAAAACCCGGATGAAGGCCTGCAATCTATGGCCGAACAGCTTGTTTATATGCAAGATATTCTTCAAGATTTTGTAAACCGACGCGGCTGGATCGCCGCGCGGCTGACTACCCCGGAGGGCACACCTCTGGTGGTTCCGGCAGAGAGCGCCCCTCTCGGCGCGGAACAGCTTGCCCTGATCCACCATGCTGGTACGGAAAGGGGGACGGTTTTCGGAGCATTGCGCATGCAGGAAGGCACGCTGGTCATCGATATGGCCGATCCGCTGTACGAAGTGCTCGGCGGGGATGAATCCTCCTCCGTGGCGACGCTCCTGATCACCGTGCCTGTGGAAAAAAGCCTGGCGTTATTTTTGGCCGTCAACGATGAGCAGCGCGAAACGCTTCAGCCTTCCATTATAGGCGACCGGCAGAGAGTTTTTCTCTATACAGGCCATATGGAGAAGGCGAGCGGAATAGTGCTTGAGCCGTTCGTCGGGCGGACGGATTCTTCCGATGCCGCCCTGACGGCCTTTGCCCGTCGCCCGGCTCTGGATGGCAACGGCGAGGCCTATTCCCTAATCGGTAAACTTTCCCTGCCGGATTGGCGCGTGGCGGTGGAAACCCCAGCCGCCCTAGTGGACGCTCAGATAAAAACCCAGAAGTTGCAGATCTACGGGCTTGGCGCGCTGGGAAGCCTTGGCGTCGGCTTGCTGCTGGCGGTCATCTGCGTGAGCCTGGTCAGCCGGGCGCACCAGAGAACGGCCCGCCGCTTCCAGCAGCTTTACACCGTGATCCGTCACCAGAAACTGCTGCTGGATAGCATCAACGCCTCCCTGCAAGTCGGCCTGCTACTGGTGGATGATTATGGCCGTCTCCAGTTGTGCAACCCGGAATTCTGCCGGATTGCGGATTGTGCCGATACCGATGGCGCTGCCTTGGCTGACGTGCTGCCCGAACAGGCGGCCCTTGCCCTGCGCCGCGGCATGGAGGCGGTGGCGGCCGACGGTAAGGCGGACAGCATGGAAATTTCCCTTGCCGCGCCCGACGCCGCACCCGAAGAGGCGCGCCTGTACCGCGTGACGCTTTTTCCCTTTGAAGAGCCGGAGGAAGACGGAAGCCGGACCGGCGGCGGATGTGTGGGCATTTTTCAGGATATCACCCAGTTTCGCCGCCGGGCCGAGGCCGCGCGCAAACGCCAGATCGGCGTGGTCCAAGGGCTGGTGCGGGCTATTGAAAGCGTAGATAGCAACCTTGTTGGGCATTCGGATAAAATGGCCCGCGTGGCGGAACTCCTGGGCGAGCGCATGGCCCTGCCTGACAAGGATAAGGAAACGCTGCGTCTCGCCGCGCGCTTGTCGCAGGTGGGCAAGATCTTCGTACCCCGGCATCTTCTAACCAAGCGGGGCAAACTTACGCCCGAAGAACGGCAGGAAGTGGCGCGCGCGCCGGAATACGCCATCAGCGTTTTGAGCAATTTACAGTTTGATCTGCCCGTACCCGAAACTGTCAGCCAGATGGGCGAGCGTTTTGACGGGCTCGGCACGCCTAAGGGGCTTAAGGGTAAGGAAATCCTGCTTTGCGCCCGTATTTTGTCGGTGATCAACGCCTTTATCGCTATGGTCAGCGCCCGTTCCTATCGTGCAGGCATGAGCATTGACCAGGCTGTGGCCCAGCTTTCGCGCGACCCCGGCTTTGACCCTGATGTGGTTCGCGCCCTGGCTGATATTCCGGCCGATGCAGTGCGCCGCGTCGTGGACAACGCGACGGAAACAGAGCTACGGGGCGACGTCCGCTCGATAACGGGCTGATCCGCTTTCTTGCCCCGCGCCACACCCTGATCAGCGCAGGCCAATGGGGCATGGCGGGAGCAAGCCGGAGCTCTCGCTTTAGGGTATCCTTGGAAGAGGTAAAAGGCAGCCCAAATGCCGAGTATGCCGGGAAAACCGCTCAATTTACAACCCCTTGGCCTAAGCTGGGTATCCATGGTGTTATTGCAGATCCGAGCTTGCCGGAGTGGAAGAGCCCAACCAGCCTGCTCACAGGCCCCAATGATTTCAAGCAGCCCTGAATAACGAATTCCCCCTCATGGCTCTCAAATTTTAGGCGCGTCTGCCCCGCGTTTCAATGCCGGGTATCTTCTGATTGGGGGCGGACAGTCCCCAAGAGTGGTGCCGGACGGGAAAACCCTGGACAAAAAAAAACAAGCCGGATATAACCTTTCTACTTATTACATCAGGATATATTGATATGCAAATTATACGGACGCCTCAAGAGCTTCAGAAAACATGCCTGCCCTGGCGGTTTTCCGGCCTTTCCACGGCTTTAGTCCCCACCATGGGCTTTTTCCATGCCGGGCATGAGAGTCTGATGCGCTATGCTCGGGCGCACGCGGAAAAATGTATTGTCAGCCTGTTTGTCAATCCATCCCAGTTCGGCCCGGGGGAGGATTTGGCGGCCTACCCTCGTGATTTCGAGCGGGATGCGCGCATTGCTGAATCCTTAGGTATGGATGTGCTTTTCGCTCCCGAGCCCGGGGCCATGTATGCGGAAGATCACGCCGCCTGGATCGAGGTTCCCGAGCTTGCGGGCACGCTCTGCGGCCTCTCCCGGCCGACCCATTTTCGCGGCGTCTGCACAGTGGTGGCCAAGCTGTTTATGCTTGCCTTGCCGCAAACCGCCTATTTTGGCGAAAAAGATTGGCAGCAACTGGCTATCCTGAAACGTATGGTCAGGGATCTGAACATACCGGTTAGAGTGGAAGGATTACCCATCGTGCGCGAGGCCGATGGGTTGGCCATGAGTTCCCGAAACGCCTACCTGAGTCCGGAGGAGCGGGCCATGGCTCCGGCGCTTTTCGCAGGCCTGCGCCGAGCGGCCGAAATCGCGGCTGAAGGCGAAAAAGACAGCGTCCGGTTGGTGGAGGCCGTTCGGGCTTACTGGGCGGAACACCTTCCTTGCGGCCGGGAAGAGTATCTTATGGTTGTCGATCCCGAAAGCCTGGCTGATAAAGCCCTGGTGGATGGACCTGCGTTGATGGCGGCCGCCGTCCGCCTCGGCAAAGCCAGACTTATCGATAATATTGTCTTGAGGCCCTGAACGTTCACTATCCGGGCCGTCACCAGCGTATTAGGCCCGCAATTACTCGTCCCGTGTAATGCCTGAAACAATGTATTTTTCCTGTGCGGAAAATCTGCAGTCGCAGCGTGACCGTTGGGAGAGTGCAGAGCAGGGCCTTACAGGGTGCTCGACCCAGGAGGCACAATGATTCCTGAAAAAGGTAAATACTATTTTACGTCCGAATCCGTTACCGAAGGCCACCCCGATAAAATCGCAGACCAAATTTCCGATGCGGTTCTTGACGCCCTGATCGGTGCTGATCCCGAATCCCACGTGGCCTGTGAAACCCTTGTCACTACGGGGCTTGTTGTCATCGCCGGGGAGATCACCACCAGAGCGTATGCGGATCTGCCCTCCATTGTGCGTTCCACCATCAAGGGCATTGGCTATTCCGGCTCGGAAATGGGCTTTGATTGGCAGACCTGCGCGGTGATGAGCACCATAGATAAGCAATCTCCCGATATCGCCCAAGGCGTTAACCGGGCCAAGGAAGAAGACCAGGGCGCCGGCGACCAGGGCATGATGTTCGGTTTCGCCTGCGACGAGACCCCCACCCTGATGCCTGCTCCTATTTACTGGGCCCACCGTCTTTCCGAACGCTTGACCGCTGTGCGCAAACAAGGCCTTGTCCCCTACCTCAGACCTGACGGCAAGACCCAAATTTCCTTTGAATATATCGACGGCAAGCCTGTCCGCGTGAAAAACGTGGTTGTTTCTTCCCAGCACGCGGAAAGCGCCAGCCATGCTACTATCGAGGCCGACATCATCAAGCATGTGATCATTCCGACTCTGCCGGAATCCATGTTCAACCCGGATGAGTGCGAAATTCTCATCAACACTACCGGCCGTTTTGTGGTCGGCGGCCCCATGGGCGATTGCGGCCTGACCGGACGCAATATTATTAACGATACTTACGGCGGCATGGGCAACCATGGCGGCGGCGCTTTCTCCGGTAAGGACCCCTCCAAGGTGGACCGTTCCGCGGCCTACATGGCTCGCTACATCGCTAAAAACGTTGTGGCTTCGGGGCTCGCTCCCAAATGCGAGGTGCAGATTGCCTATGCCATCGGCGTTGCTCAGCCCGTTTCTGTGCTCTGCTCCTCCCTCGGCACCGGCCACGTGCCCGATGAGGTGCTGACCAAGGCTGTTACCGAGGTCTTTGATCTCAGGCCCTTCCACATCATCAAGCGCTTGGATCTGAAGCGGCCCATTTTCAATAAAACTTCCTGCTACGGTCACTTCGGCCGCGAGCTGCCCGAATTCACTTGGGAAAAAACCGACGCCGCATCTGATCTGCGCACGGCGGCCAAGATCTAAACCGGGCTTGGGTAGAGGCTCTCCTGCGCCTCAGCCGTTTTCCAGCCGGGGCGTCGCGCGAAGCTCGCGCGACGCCCCTTTGTTTGGGTGAATTTTACCCTTGACGCAAGGGCGGTCATGACCGATTTTTTAAGGGGATACTTCCCTCTTGGAGCGACAATGAACACGACGTTGCGGCGAACTGTATGCATATGCTTTTTGGCGGCGGCTTTCCTGGCTGTTTCCTCACTTCCCGCTGAGGCTGCCCGTTTCGGCGGCGGCCGTTCCTTTGGGGGGCAGAGCATGCAGCGCGCGGCCCCTCCTGTCCGTCCGGCTGCGCCCGCTCGAGAGCCCGCGCGGCAGAACCTTCAGCAACAGAATGCGGCGCGAAACACCGCCGCCGCACCGGCCATGGCCCCGCGCGGAGGTGGTTTTCTCGGCGGTATGCTGGCCGGAAGCCTTCTCGGCATGCTGCTTTTCGGCGGTCCCTACAGCGGTTTTGGCCTGGCGGATATGGCCCTTGTTGCCCTCCTGGCCTTCGGCGCTTTTATGCTGTTCCGGGCTATTCTGAGGCGCAAGGCGGCTCCAGCGGGAAGCGGGGCGGAAAGTCCCGGCGCTGTCCCGTTGCACTCTTCGGCTCAGCCCGTCGAGCCTGTTGATTCCCCTTTCAGAAGCACGACACCGAGCCCGGCCTCCGACCCGGATCCCTGGGCCCGGCTGCGCGGTTCTGAGAACGCTTCCGCGGCGGGAAGCGGAGCCCTTGCTCCGGATGCTCCCATGCAGCGAGAGGATTTTGACGCTGAAGATTTTCTGAAAGGCGCGCGGATTCTCTATACACGCCTTCAGGCCGCTTGGGACCGGCGCGATCTGGACGACATCGCGCAGTTTGCCACACCGGCCGTGGTCGAGGAAATCCGCAAGCAGACCGCCGCTGACCCCGGGCCTTCCCATACTGATATTTTGTTGGTTAACGCGGACTTGCTTTCACTGAATACCGAAGGGGCTACCGAGGTAGCCGAGGTTTCTTTTGACGTGCTGCTGCGCGAGCATCCCGAAGAGGAAAAGACAACGCAGGTCCGGGAGATCTGGTATTTTGTCCGGCCTCTTTCCGGCGGCTTCTGGCAGGTGGACGGCATCCGACAGGTTGATTGAAAGGAGTTTTGGCCATGGATGAGGTCTTTTCGCTTCAGGAAGGGGATGTTATCTGGAGCCATGCCCGCTTTGCGACCATGGACCCGGAACGGGATGGGGCCTATGGGCTTCTGGAACAGCACAGCATGGTCACGCGGGGGGAGACCATTGTGGGGTTTGTGCCGGGCCTTCCGGATATTTCCGGCCGCCTTGCCGGGCGCGTTCACGTGTTTGACGCGCATGACGCGTTGGTTACCCCGGGGCTGGTGGATTGCCACACGCACCTTATTTTTGGCGGCGATCGGGCTAAGGAGTGGGAAATGCGCCTGAACGGCGTATCCTATGCCGCTATCGCCCAAGAAGGAGGCGGCATAAACTTTACGGTCAGTCGGACGCGCGCCGCCTCAGCAGCTTCCCTCTACGACCGGGCGGAAAAACGGTTGCTGCCCTTTTTGGCGGAAGGGGTTACCACCCTGGAGACCAAGTCCGGCTACGGGCTTGATCTCGTCAACGAACGTAAGCAGCTTGAAGTTGCTCGGAAGCTGGGGGAGAACCACGCCTTGGCTATATGCCCCACCCTGCTCTCCGCCCATGCGGTTCCGCCCGAATATCAAAACGATCCCGACGGGTACGTGGATCTGATCTGCCGTGAAATCATGCCCACGCTGTGGCGGGAAGGGCTTTTCGAGGCTGTGGACGTCTTTTGTGAATCCGTGGGCTTTTCCTTGGAGCAGACCCGGAAAATTTACGAGACGGCCCGAGACCTGGGCATTCCGGTCAAAGGGCACATGGAACAGATGTCCGACTGCGGCGGGAGCGAGCTGGCGGCGGAATTCGGGGCCTTGTCCGTAGACCATATTGAGTATCTCGGAGAAAAGGCGATCCGCAAGCTCTCCGGCGGCCGAACCGTGGCCGTGCTCCTTCCCTTGGCCTTTTACTTCTTGAGAGAGAAGCAAAAACCCCCTGTGGCCCTGCTTCGTAAATACCAAGTTCCCATGGCCGTTTCTTCCGACTTTAATCCGGGCACAAGCCCCTTTGCCTCGCTTCGCCTGGCCATGAACGCTGCCTGCGTGGAGTTTGGCCTTACCCCTCTGGAAGCTTGGGCGGGGGTGACGCGCAACGCCGCCCGGGCTCTGGGCAGAGAAAACAGCATCGGCATGCTGAAGGCGGGGTATAGAGCCGACTTTGCTGTATGGGACGCGCGCGAGCCGGTGGAAATATTGTACGAGCTTGGCGTCAACCCGCTCAAAGCAACGGTCTTCCGGGGCCGCTATGTGCCTCGTGGCCGGGAAGGCGCGGAAGCTGGGGCGCAGTAATAAGGCAGAAAGATTTGGGGGCTGCTTGCCCCCAAATCTCCGGCAACGGAATGATTCCCCTCCCCCGGCAGGTTCCCGGCACTGCATGTCGAGCCCTCAAGCAGGGGGCGGGGGATGATGCTCCGGCAGAATTTTACCCTCCCCGTTATCAAGAAAGCGCCCCGATGCCGACCCTTAGCCGTTCTTGGCAAAGGCGAAAAATCCTAGTATGTTCCCTCCTTCGGTTAGCGGCCGTCCCCATGTATTCGACGGAAGAAGCCGTATCCGCGTGGATGTGCTTTCCCTTCACAGGACAGCCGGAGCGCGGAGGATACGCGGCGTGTTTTTCCGGATCACCGGCAACCTCAACCTGATAAGGATTCCCCATGGCGCAATCTCTGAGTGAGGGGGTCAGCTCCTTCCTGGTTATGGACGTGTTGGAAAAAGCGCAGGAACTGGAGCAACAGGGCCGTAACGTTATTCATCTTGAAATAGGCCAGCCTGATTTTGCAACTCCCGCCTTTATCAGCGAGGCTGCCGCCAAGGCCGCCCGGGAAGGCAATACGGGCTACACCCACAGCTTGGGCCTGCTTCCTTTGCGCGAAGCCGTTGCCGCCTATTACGAGAGAGAATACGGCGTAGCCGTTTCCCCTGAACGCATCGTGGTCACCAGCGGCAGTTCCCCGGCCATACTTATGCTGTTCATGGCTTTGCTCAGACAGGGAGATTCCGTACTTTTGCCCGACCCGACCTACGCTTGCTACAGCAGTTGCATCGGCGTGGCAGGGGGGAAGTGCGTTTTCTTGCCCACTCGGGAGGAAGACGGATTTCAACTCAAAATGAGTGAGGTTGCGGCAAAGCGAGATGCTTCTGTTCGGGCCGTGATGATCAATTCTCCCTCGAACCCGGCCGGAACCATCATCCCTGATGAGGATCTCAAGGAACTTTGTTCCCTGGGGCTGCCTATCGTCTCTGATGAAATTTACCACGGTTTGGTTTACGAGGGCCGGGCTTCCTCGGCTCTGCAATTCAGCCCCGATGCCTGTGTTATTGATGGCTTTTCCAAGCGCTACGCCATGACCGGTTGGCGTCTCGGCTGGATGGTGCTGCCGGAATACCTGATGGGTCCGGTCCAGCGCATGCAGCAGAACTTTTTCATCTGCGCCGGCAACGCCGCCCAATGGGCGGGCATTGCCGCGCTGGAACACGGCAAGCCCGAAACCGAACGCATGGCCGCCGAATACAACAAGCGCCGCATCGCTCTGCTCAACGGGCTGCGCGCTTTGGGCTTTGGCGTCTCCTCCGCCCCGGTGGGAGCCTTTTATATTCTGGCCAACGCCCGGCATCTTGGCGGGGATAGCTTGGCCCTGGCTTTTGACATTTTGGAAAAGGCCGGTGTGGGCTGCGCCCCGGGGATAGATTTCGGGCCGGGCGCGGAAGGCTACCTTAGGTTTACCTATGCCAATTCCCTGGAAAACATTGAAGAAGCCTTGCACCGCCTGAAATTGTATCTGGAAAGACGGTCGTAGAGGATTCCTTGGGAACACCCTGAGGATGTTCCTTTTGCTTTCTGCCGTCAGGTAACTACTGCCCCGTCTTCTGATCCAACGGATTGGGGGCGGGGCAGAGAAACTGCGGCATAAAAAGACAGGAAGGTATTTCGCGGCAGCGTGTGGGCTGTGTTCTCTATCCGGATATACTTCTGCTAAAGAGGCCAATACCGGGGACACCGCTCCTCTATCCTCCTTAAGAAGGGAACCGCTGGGTGACCTCTTTGATCAATCCATCCTCTACGAAAGTTGAAGGCGCCGTAAAGATATTGCGCGAGGGGTATGCGCTTACTCTGTTGCAGAGAGAAGACAAAAGAAATAGAGATGTAAAAAAGAATATTACTGTATTTTTTCTTGTAAAATATCTGCAATTTTTTCTTTATAAACAGGAATCTTAAAGATTTTTATTACCCTCTCATCATTTTTTGTGGTTTTTTCTTCATAGAATAGGGAGATGATATTTGCCCAAGGAGCTTTTTGCTTTCGCTTAACAGAATACGTTTTGATATCCTTTCCACCGATAATATCACTTGTCACACACTGCCCGTAGGCTGTTGGCATCGTGCAGTATTTTTTTTGGAGATAGTGTAAGGCTGTGAAAAAACGGTCGCCAATGGTTCCTCGTGAAAAGTGCCAGCAGGCAACTTGCAGCACTCTTGATGCAATGCCGAATTTCTCCTTAGCCTGTATGCAGAAATCTTCAATATACAGATCAAAGGGCAAGGATTCATCAAATCGAAGCGCATACTTTTTCAGCAATGAGGAATGCACAAGAAGGCACTGGCAATCAAACGTATCAACTTTTGTTCCGGTTCTTACGGAAATTCCTTTGAGACAGGGATTGCTGCCATCTTTATTGCTTGAATAAATTCTTCCCAGACGATAGAGATAGATATTTTTTCTCCAATAGAACGAACGAGTGCCCGCGGGACCATAAATGGATGTTGTATCAAGCCGGGCAAGCAGAGGGGAAATATCTTCAAGGAGTTGCCAATCTTCATGGCAAAACATAAACCATGTTTCTGTATCCTCTGCATATGTATCTAAAAAATTATTGTACCGTGTGGAAATACTTTTATTTATATGGGTATTATCGAGCATAATATGTTTTGCTGTACGTAAATATTTGTTTGTTTTTATACATTGCGTATAAAAATCATAATTCTTTACAACAGTAATAACAGTGAGACCGTTCATTTTTGCTCTTAGAGTACTCATTTTTAGATAACAGAGGGTAAAAATAGCCTCAATTCCATAGCGGAGCTTTCTCTTGGGGCGAGGCGAACAGGCGCTTTGCGCGGCCTCATGATACCCGGATTGAGGGTATTTTTCCATCCCCTCTTGTTTTTGTGGAAAGATGCTATCCGGCCGGTGTTCCGGCTGGCTGAGCAACGACTTGCCAACCGCCGGACGACTGTTTATTCTTTCTTTAACAGGAAACCTATTTCTTTGAAACCCTCTGCTACGAAGGATATCCACACATGACCAGCAGATTTCGCACCTTTCTTCTCATGGCTCTTCTTTCGGGCCTTGTCCTGCTTCTCGGCCGGGCTATCGGCGGCAGCGGTGGCCTTTTGATTGCCCTGATCATCGCTTTGGTGATGAATGTCGGTTCCTATTGGTTTTCTTCGTCCATTGTGCTGAAGATGTACCGGGCCCGTGAACTCGGGCCGGATGAAGCCCCTATGCTTCATTCCATGGTCAAAGAGTTGGCCCATAATGCCGGTATCCCCATGCCCAAAATCTGTATTGTTCCGGACCCCTCGCCTAATGCCTTTGCCACCGGACGCAATCCGGAAAACGGCGTAGTTGCCGTGACCGACGGCATTATGCGCCTGCTCTCGCCTGAAGAGTTGCGCGGGGTTTTGGCCCACGAGATCACCCATATTGCCAACCGGGATATTCTGGTGCAGACTATTGCCGCCGTTATGGGCACGGTGGTTGTCTATCTCGCCCACATGGCGCAGATCGCGGCCATTTTCGGCGGTCGGCGTGAAGATGGTTCCGGCGGCAGCGCTCTAGGCGGTCTTCTGATGGCTATTCTGGCGCCCATCGCCGCTTCATTGATCCAGTTCGCTATTTCCCGATCCAGGGAGTATATGGCCGATGAAGGCGGCGCGCATATTTCCGGAACGCCTCTTGCCCTAGCTTCGGCTTTGGAAAAGCTCAGCTCCTGGTCTAAACAAATTCCCATGCGCGAGCAGAACCCCACCACGGAAAATATGTTCATTGTCAGTCCGCTGGCCGGCGGCGGCATCAGTTCCCTTTTCAGCACCCATCCGCCCATTGCCGAGCGTGTTGCGCGTCTCAGAAGCATGCAGGCCGGTCGGTAGATTTGTCCCTCTTGCGGTCCGCCGTCATTGCGGGCGGCGGGCCTATAAAACCCTCTCTTTGCTTTTCCCAAAGCCCGGGCTTTTAACGGCTATCCGCCCCTTGTCGAAACTGGAGGCATACCCTATGAGCGGCGCTAAGGCCCATCTGGTGTACTTGATGAACACCGAATATCCTAACCGGAAGGCCCACAGTGTGCAGTTGACCAAGCTGTTGGCTTCCCTGGCCCCTTGGTATACCGTGGATGCCTACTTTGCGGGGCTTACCGTGCCCCCGGAAGCAATTCACCAGGCCGCCAAGGAGCAGTACGGGCATTCGCTGGATCATGTCCGCTTCCACGAAGCGGGCAAAGGCTCTATGACCGGACTCAGGTTTTTCCTGACGCTGTGGCGTATTCTCAAGGAAACCCCGCCGGACGCCTTTTTTTATACCCGCAAGTTTGGCGTGGCCTCGAAAATTATTGCCACACGCTTTCTTCACGGGCGTAAGGTGGTCATCGAATCCCACAAGAAAGACGGCTACCTTAAGGAAGAACGCGTGGAATCCAACCGGTATGCCCATATCCGCGGCCGCTGGGAAAAAGAAAAGCGGGGCAGCGCCGAACTGCGCCGGGTATACCGGAATGCGGATCTTGTGCTCTTTACCTCCCCCGGGAGCGAGGCCGTTGTGCGCAAGGATGAGCCTGGCATGGCGTCCGCCGTCATCTGGTATCCTCTTGATCCGAAGCACGGACTCGGCGGGGAGCGGCCGCGTCGCTTTGTTTACTGCGGCTCCCTGATGCAAAGTAAACTTATTGATATGCTCCTGGACGCTTTAGCCGCGTGTCCTCCTGAGATCACTGTTGATTGCTACGGAGGCAAGGAAGCGGATCTGGCCCGGGTCCGCGGGGAGCTGGCCGCCCGGGGATTGGAGAACCGTTTCATTCTTAAGGGCTGGCTGCCCTATACGGAACTTGAGCGCATTCTCCCCCAGTATCAATATGGCTTGACCACCATGGAGGGCATTAAGGTTGTCGATTACCTGGAATACGGGGTTATTCCCCTCTGTTCACGGGTTAACACCTATACCGGCGTTTTTGGGGATGCTTTTCCCTATTTTACCCCGGATTCCCCGGAAAGTCTGGCCCGTTTGATGTGTGCCATCGATGCTTTTCCCTTACAGCCCGAGGCGGTGAACGCGATTATTGAGCGCTATTCGCTGCCCCGGTTCGGCGCAACCCTGCACACGCTGTTCAGCCGGTATGTGACGCAGAAAACGCTGTAACGGTAAAGTTGCCGGAAAGGTTTCTTTGCGGTTGCGTCGCGCGGCCAACTCGCTTACTCTCCAGGGGCTGTTTTGAATGAGAGTTCTGCTGCCGCGCCGCCTTTTCTCCTGAAGACATCCGCCGAAAAAACCGCTTGCGGGGCGCAGAGAATATGCCTTTGCCCGCTGCTTTCCTTTTTTGCCGGGGGAAACCATGCGCCTTTTCACAGATGCAATGCTGTTCGCCGCAGCCTCCGGCGCATTCACTTTTTCAGCACAGGAAATGCCATGAGCACAAAA
Organism: uncultured Desulfovibrionaceae bacterium; assembly: GCA_949741925.1. Lineage (GTDB taxonomy): Bacteria > Desulfobacterota > Desulfovibrionia > Desulfovibrionales > Desulfovibrionaceae > JAJDHY01. The sequence continues at coordinate 20,382 of CATJOY010000019.1, forward strand.
ATCAAGACCATCGCGGAAATCAACGAACGTATTCGCAAAGGGAAAGCCGTTGTTCTCAACGCCGCTGAAATGACAGAGCTGGTACGCCGTTCCGGCAAGGAAAAAGCGGCCCGTGAAGTTGATGTGGTGACCACGGGCACCTTTTCGCCCATGTGCTCTTCGGGCATGCTCTTCAATATCGGTCAGGCCGAACCGCCGACCATCAAGACCTCTGCGGTTACCTTGAACAACGTACCCGCATACGCCGGGCTGGCCGCTGTGGATTCCTATCTTGGAGCCACGGAGCCCGCCCTGGATGATCCTTTGAACAAGGTCTATCCCGGTCAGTTCAAATACGGCGGCGGGCATGTCATTGAGGATTTGGTGCAGGGCAGATCCGTGCGGCTCAAAGCCACGGCCTACGGAACCGACTGTTACCCGCGCAAAGAGCTGGATCGCCAAATTTCTTTGGCCGACTTGCCCTTTGCCCAGCTCCTCAATCCGCGCAACTGCTACCAGAGCTACAACGTGGCCGTAAACGTCACCAATAAGACGAAATACACGTACATGGGCGTGCTCAACGCCAACATGCGCAACGCCAACTATGCCACGGCCGGAGAACTTTCTCCGCTGCTTAACGACCCCTTTTTCCGGACTATCGGCCTGGGGACCAAGATCCTGCTGGGCGGCGGCATCGGGTGGGTATTGGGCGCGGGCACCCAGCACAATGCGAAGCCCCGGCGCACCGAGCGGGGCATACCGCTTTCCGGCGCGGGCACGTTGATGCTGCGCGGGGATATGAAAGGCATGAACCCCCGTTACCTCAGGGGACTTTCCTTTACCGGTTACGGCTGCACCTTTGCCGTGGGCGTAGCTATTCCCATTCCCATCCTGGATGAGGAACTAGCCTTTTTCACCGGGGTTAGCGACGCGGATATTCCCATGCCCGTCAAGGATTACGGCTATGACTACCCGCATGGCGATCCCCGGGTTATTACCCATCTGACTTACGAACAGTTGCGCTCCGGTGAGGTAACCATTCTCGGCAAGCAGGTTGAAACCGTACCGTTGACCAGTTACTCCCTCTCGTTGGAGTGTGCGGAGAACCTTAAGGAACTGATTGTCAAGGGTGAATTTTTGCTGACCGAACCCCAGGAAGCCATCCCGGCTGCCTAGCACATGATGCACGATGCGCGCGCCGTGCCCGGCCCGGAGGAGAAAAACCGGCTGCGGGCCCTGGAAGAACAGGCCGCTGCCTGTCTGCAAAAGGCTTCTCAAGGCTGCCCCGGGCTCTCTATAGCCCTTTCCGGCGGGCTGGATAGCCGTTTGCTGATCCATCTCGCCCAACGGGCCGGGGTGGAGGTTACCGCCTGCCACCTGGCCGGGCCCCACGTGCCCCCGGCGGAAACTGCCTTTGCTAAGCGCTGGGCCGCAGAGCGGGGCATACCGTTGCGTATGCTCCAGGTTGATGTGTTGGAAGATGCGCAGGTAGCCGCCAACGGTCCGGAGCGTTGCTATTTCTGCAAACGTCGTTTGTTCAGCACCTTACAGGATGCTGTGGGAGATCAGCCGCTTTGCGACGGGACCAATGCCTCGGATCATGGCCTCTACCGGCCTGGCCTCAAGGCGCTGCATGAACTCGGGATTCTGTCGCCGTTGGCGGAGGCGGGTCTTTTCAAAGACGATATCCGGGCTTTGGCTCGCTTTACCGGGCTGGAGGCCCCCGGGCAGCGCGCCCGGCCCTGTCTTTTAACCCGTTTTCAGTACGGCCTCAGGCCAACCCATGTCTTGTTGGCCCGTCTGGCGGTGGCCGAGGCCGCTATTGCCGGTATTCTGGAGCGCCATGGTCTGACCGCGGGCCCGGCCATGCCGGTGGCCGAGGAGCCCGCCCGAGCCGAACCTGCCGACTTCCGTTTGCGGGTGATCGGAGAAAATGCCTATGCGCTGCATCTGGCCTTGCCCGAAATTCCCGCGGCAGCTCTTCGAGAACTGGAAGCCGCGCTCATGGAACATGGCTTTCCCGGCGCGTCGTTGGCTGTGATGGAGACAGTCAGCGGGCATTACGATAGGCAGCGGGCGCAGCCGGAGCCCAGGCCGGTTGCGGTCTGAAGAAAGATGATGGCGAGAACAGCCTGGCCCCTTGCTCCCGGGGGGCCGGAAGGACGTTCTCATGTCCTCTTGTGTTTCCCTATGCCTCCCCTTTCGGAGGCGGGGTAGCGCCTCGGCTGGCGGAGGTCTACACCATAACGCGGTAGACGGCCCTACCGGCTTTGCCGGTTTCCCCCGTTTTATTTCCTGCGGGAAATGTTTTCAAAAAGGCAGTTTGTATGAACATATGTGTTGCCCCCGAAGTGTTTCAAGGGTTCCCCGGGTTTGTCCGTTATCTTTTGGTGGTCGAAGATATGGATAACAGCGGTATGGATGCAGCGTTAGAGGCCATGTTCCGGGATGCGGAAAAAGCCCTCCGGGAAGATGATTCCCTGGCGGAACTAAAAACCCATCCACTGTTGGCCTCCTGGTGCGCCGCTTTTTCTTCTTTCGGCATCAACCCTAATCGCTGCCCGCCCTCGGTGCTGAACCTTATCAAGCGCATTCGCGGCGGCAAGGATATGCCCCTGGTCAACAAGCTGGTGGCCGTCTTCAATATCGTCAGTATGCGTTACCGGATTCCGGCGGGGGCGGATGATCTTGATAGCGTGCGGGGGGATCTCCTCCTTGGCCCGGCTGTTGGGAATGAACGGTATGTGCCGTTGGGGGGCGAAGGCGAAGAGCAACCCAAGCCCGGCGAAGTCGTGCTCAAGGATACCGGCTCCGGCATAGTCTTTTGCCGGGCCTGGTGCTGGAAAAACGGCGATGTCAGCAAGATTACCGAAGCAACCCGCCGGGCCGCCGTGAATCTGGATTTTCTGCCTCCGGCCGACGCGGAAAAGGGCTCTGAGGCTGCGGAATTCACAGCGGATTTGCTGCGGCGTTTCTGCAAAGCCACTGTGACAATCAGCCGCTTGGATGCCGCCTCTCCCTGCCATTTCCTGTGATTGCCCGGTCCTTTGCCGGGAAACCTTCAAGTAAACGCGCCTCAGGAGACGACTCCCGAAAGAGGCTGCACCGGATACATTTCCACCCCCGAGGGACGTTTCCCGGCAAGCCGCTGGGAGACGTTTCCCTGGGCCGGGATAAGGCGCGCTGGGGGCGTCGTGGCCTGGTTGTGTTGATCCTTTTATGGTCTTTTGTTGACAATAGCCTGATTTTTTTGTTATTTATAGACAACTATTAGAATATAGACGTTCTCATCCGCAGCGCTGCCGGCGCTTCGCCACACGATCCTTTCTTAGAAATCGCCTTTTTTAGGGGGAAGAAGGCCTCCACCAACGGCGAAGCGATAAAACATCCTTTTTGGGCAGCGCCTTTCTTTAAAGAGCGGTACGCCGCGCGGCGTATCTTTGCCATCTCGGAGTTAGTGGGCGGAGGGGGCGGCTCGAATAGGCACAGCAATCCTCTGACCGGGGGGAGTCTCCATGGGCATTCTGATCAGGAACGGCGTCCTCGTTACCGCCGGCGACACCTACAGGGCGGATATTCTGGTTGAAGCAGGGCACATCAAAGCCATCGGAGCGAATCTGGGGGATGGTTCGGAAACGGTGTACGACGCTGCCGGAAAATATATTTTTCCCGGCGGCATTGACGGCCACGTACATCTCGCTCAGATTTCTTCGCGGGGAACGGCCCTGACCGATTTCTCCACCACCGTTGCTGCCCTTGCCGGCGGCACCACTACTGTTATTGCCTACGCCACGCAAAAGGAGAGCACGGGTATACTCGATTCCCTGGAACAGTTCCGTGAGGAACAGATCGAAGGGAAAAGCGCGGTGGATGTGGGCATGCATGCTTATTTGCGCAGTCCAAATGAAAACTCTTTGGCGGAGTTTCCCGCCCTGGCCGAAGCGGGCATTCCCACGGTCAAATTGTTTATGGCCGCCAAGGGTTCCGCTGTACACTGCGATGATAGGGCTATCTTCACCGCGTTGCGCAAGGCTAAAGAGTGCGGCATGCTGGTTATGGTCCACGCGGAAAATTCCGACCTTCTCAGCGTGCTCCAACAGGAGTTTGTGGATTCAGGCCGCACCGAACCTCTCTGGCACGGGCGGGCCCATCCGGAAGTCGCCGAAGAGGAGGCCACGGTGCGGGCCATACTTTTGGCCAAAGCCGCGGCCGCCCCTCTTTTTGTGGTTCATGTTTCCTGTGCCGACGCCATGCGCCGCGTCCGGGAGGGCAGGCAGAGCGGCGTCAGGGTGCTGGCGGAAACCTGCCCGCACTACCTGGTGCTTGATGCCTCGCGTTTGGCCCTGCCGGATTTTGAAGGCGGCAAATATGTCTGTTCCCCGCCGCTTCGCGATGCCGCCAACCAGGAGCCTTTGTGGCGTGCGCTCCAGGAGAGCTGGATAGGGGTTGTGGGCTCGGATCACTGCGCTTTCAACTTCCACGGCGTCAAAGATCTCGGAAAAGGCTATTTCCCGAAAATTTCCAACGGGGTTCCCGGCATGCAGGATCGCTTGCATATTCTCTATACCTACGGGGTGCTTGCCGGAAAACTTTCTCTGAACCGCATGGTGGATGTCTGGACCACCACCCCGGCCAAGGTTTTCGGGCTGTACCCGCAAAAGGGAAGCCTGGCCGTGGGCGCGGATGCGGATATCGTCATTTTTGACCCGGAATATTCCGATATTATTACGGCGGCAAGTTCGCTGGAGGGCATTGACTACGCCCTGTACGAGGGCTTTGTCCGAAAGGGCAGAGCGGAGAAGGTCTTCCTTCGCGGCGAGTTGGTTATGGATCAGGGCAAGTTTGTCGGCCATCTCGGCCAAGGGCGTTTTATCCGGCGCGCGCCTTTCGGATCGGCCTATGACGCGCCGGCTCTGTAATTGCGGCGCCGGAAACGAGCCTGCCGCGCCCTATGCATGAGGAGGAGGTATGTGGAAGAAACTGGGAGCCCTGAGTATAGGCCACGCGCCCCGGCCACGGAGCATGGATGATTTTTTGCGGCTGCGTCCGGGGCTGCGCCTCATCGAGGTGGGGGCCTTGGATGGCGTTGATCCAACGAGCATTCCTTCGCTCAAACTTGAAGAGATCATGGCAGGACCGGGCCCGCGTCCGGCGGGGCAGTGGGAACCGGAGCCCGGCAAACAGTATCCTCCGGATACGTACCGCCTGATCACCCACATGAACCCCTGGCAGGTGGTTTCCATCGAGCATAGGGATCTGATGCCTCTGCTCCAGAAAAAAATTGACGAACTGAATAAAACGGATGCCGACGCCATTCTTATTCAATGTACAGGCCTTTTCCCGGGCCTGGTTTCCGCCAAACCGCTGCTGATACCCCACCTGGTTTTTGCCGGGGCTATGCAGTGGCTCAAGCCCGCCGGCAAGGTGGCCGTGGTCTGCCCTGTGGAAGGGCAAAAAAAGGCCGCAGCCGAGAAATGGCGGGCCGAGGGCTTGAATCCGGATGTGCTGGTGGCCTCTCCGTATTCGAGTCGGGATATTGAAAAGACCGGCCTGGCCCTGAAAGCGATGCGTCCCGAGGCGGTCATCCTGGATTGCTTCGGGTTTGCCGAGGAAAGCAAGGAGGGGCTTTCAGCCTATGTAGAGTGCCCCGTGCTCTCCATCCGCATGATCGTGCGTGATCTTCTCCTGCAGTGCTTCAACGAGCCCGCGGGATCGGATATCCCTTAACCCTCAGCATTGCCTTGAAAAGGCAGCCGGAGACCAGAGCATGAAACGTTTTTTCTCCCTTGTTATGTGTCTGATCGTCGTATGCGCATGGGCTTTTCCCGCTTCTGCGGCAACGACGTTGCGCATGGGGCACCACCAGGGCCTCAACTCTATGCTGGATCGCACTGCCAAGCACTTTGCCAAACTGGTCAATGAAAAGACCAACGGCGAAGTCAAGGTGCGGGTTTTTCCCAGCGGCCAGTTGGGCGGTGAAACCGAAGCCCTGGATCTGCTCGAACAGGGCGGCATTGATATGACCATAACCTCCATCGGGCAGCAGGATAAGTACCTTCCGGCCATCGCCGCCCTCAGCTCCGCCTATACGTTCCGCGATACCGCGCATGCCGAAAAGGCCATGTTGGGCGAGTTTGGGGATAAGGTCATCAAGGATGCGGCGGAGGCCTGCAACATCCAGATTCTCGGCTGGCTCCTGGTCGGCCCTCGGGATATGATGTTTAAGGGGGAGCCTGTGACCTCTCTGGCGGAGCTGCAAGGGCTGAAGATGCGTTCCCCCGAGCAGTTCACCTGGGTTCGCATGTTTGAGCTTTTGGGCGCGCGCCCGACCCCGGTGCCCTGGGGCGAAGTGTACACCGCCATGCAGGCCGGTTTGGTCTTTGGCCTGGATACCCCGGCCCAGCAGGCGCTGGATATGAAGTTTTTTGAAGTTTCCAAGTCGCTTTCCAAGACCGGGCACATCTTCTTGCTCATGACCATCAACATCAACAAAAATAAGCTGGCCTCTCTCAAGCCCGAACACCGACAGGCCATTATGGAAGCCGGCAAGGAAACCTGCGCCTGGAGCAACGAGACCATCATCAAGCCGGAAAACGCCAAGGCTTATGATGACTTACAAGCCAAGGGCATCAAGGTAGTCGAGGTGAAGGATCTGCCCCAATGGGCCGAAGCCGTGAAGCCCATGCGTAAAGAAGTGGCCGAAAAGTTTCCCGGCGCGGATACATACTTTGAAGCCATCGACAGCGTACAATAACTTCCCCATGAAAGCCGGAGCGCCATGGCGCTCCGGCTGTTCCGGCAGCGCGGTTTGCCGCGCTTCACCCCGTACGGGCGCCCCTCTGCGCCTGACAAGGAATTTCGCTTATGACCCGCCTTATTAAGGTAATTTCCGCGGCAGTGCTCGGCATTGCCGTGTTGCTGGTCACTGTGCAGGTCTTTCTGCGTTTTGTCTTCAACGCGCCGCTGGCCTGGGTTGAGGAAGTGGGCCGTTATCTCTTTGTTTGGTCGGTATTTCTCGGCGCGGCCGCGGCGCTGGTCGAGGATAAGCATATCCGCATTACCGTACTGATCGACCGTTTCGGGCCGAAAGCCGAATTTTTCTCCCGGATGCTGGGGCATCTTCTCGGGCTGGGCAGCTTTAGCTTTGTGGCCTATTACGGGTACAAGATCGCTTTTTCCAACTGGAGCACCGGTTTTTACACCATTCCTGAACTGCCCCGAATTATTTTTTACCTGGCTGTGCCTGTTTCCATGACCATTATGGTCATCTATCTGCTCGGGCTTGTGTATGCCTTGTTTACGAAAAAGCAGGAGCCCGGCCCCGGCTCCTCGTCCGATTGATTGAGGGGAGACCGCCTGCATGGAACTTATACTGCTTTTCGCGACCTTCCTTATCCTTGTTTTTCTAGCCGTGCCCATTTCTACGGCCATGCTCGCCGCTTCGGTGCTCAACGTTTTGATAACCGGGGTTCCGGGCGTTGTTACCGCGGATAAGATGCTCAACTCCATGAATTCATTCCCGCTGATGGCCGTGCCCTTCTTTATCCTGGCCGGGAACATCATGAACCAGGCCGGGCTGACCCATCGGCTGGTGGCCGCCTCCAAGGCTCTTGTCGGCCACTATTACGGGGGCACAGCCCAGGTCAACGTAGTTACAAATATTGTGTTCGCGGGTATTTCCGGCTCCGCCACGGCAGATGGCGCGGCTATCGGCACCACGCTTATTCCCTCGATGAAAAAAGAAGGCTACGGGACCGGCTTTTCCGCCGGTCTTACCGCCGCAGCCAGTATGGTTGGTCCTGTTATTCCGCCGAGTATCGGCCTGATCGTCTATGCAACCATTGCTGAACTTTCCGTGGCCCGGCTGTTCCTGGCCGGTCTCGGCCCCGGGCTTGCCATGGGGCTTGCCCTGATGATCTATGTGGCTGTTGTTTCGCGGAAGCGCGGGTATCCCAAATCGCAACGCATGCCATGGAGCGAGCGCCTCGTCGTGATTACTCGGGCCCTGCCCGCCGTGGCCGCGCCGGTGATCCTGGTGGGCGGCATTGTTACCGGCCTGTACACCGCCACCGAGGGCGGCGTGGTGGCCTGTGTTTACGGCGTTGTGTTGGGATTGTTCATTTACAGGGATCTGCACCTGCGGGATATCCCCGGTATTCTTCTTGAGGCCGCGCAGATGACGGCAGTTTCCCTATTCATCCTCTCTACCGCCGTTATCTTCGGTTTTTTGCTGACTGTGCATGGTTTTTCGGATGTGCTGGTTGACCTTATCGCCTACCTCGATCCTTCCCCGACGGCCTTGATTCTGCTGATCGTGGTCTTTTTCCTGTTGGTCGGCATGTTCGTCGAGGGGATGGCGACTATGATCATCTTTGTGCCGGTGCTGATTCCCATCATTGCTGAGTATAATCTTGATCCGGTCCACCTCGCTTTGATTATCCATGTTTCTATTCTGGTCAGCATGATTACCCCGCCTGTGGGCATCATGCTGTATATTGAAGCGGCCATTGCCAAGATTCCGGTGCATGAGGTGGAGGTTATCCCCTTTGTGACAACTATTCTGGCCGTTATCCTGTTGATGGCTTTCTTTCCGCCGTTGGTCACCTTTTTACCGAACTACTTTATGGGCTCCTAGCCCGGAGGATGCAGCATGCCTAAAATCAGACACGATCAGGTGGATATCATCTCCCGCAGCCGCGCTACTGTGGCCGAGGGGTACATGGTTATTCCCAAAGTCAACCGTTGCAACAGCGTGTTGCCACAGTTTGAAAACGTTGAGGCCTTTGTGCTGGCCACGCCCGATATCGGCGCCAAATTCATAGAACATGAGCTGGTGTTTGCCGCGGACGGTCGCACCAGAAGTTGCATCAATGATCCTTTTGAGCATTTTCTGTATGTGCTGGAAGGGGGCGTCAAGCTGACCATCGGAGAGAAGACCCGCCACGAATTCACCGAGGGCGGGTATGCCTATCTGCCGCCGGGAACCACGTTCAGCCTGGAAAATACCGGAGCCGAAGAAAGCCGGATGCTCTGGCTCAAGCACCGTTTTATGCCGTGGGAAGATCTCGCGCCTAAGCTGTACATCGGCAGCGAAAAAGATGTAACCAGCCGCCCCGGGCAGCCGCTCCTGCCTTTTGCGGATGATCTGGCCTATGATTTGGGCATGCTTATCGTCAACGTGGAGCCCGGCCGCGGCATCTCCCAGGTGGAGACGCACATTATGGAACACGGGCTGTATATGCTGGATGGCCAGGGGCTTTACTGGCTGAACGGCGCTTATCATGAAGTGATGAAGGACGACTTCATCTATTTTGCCCGGTACTGTCCGCAATACTTTTACGTGACAGGCGAATCCACGGGGCGCTATCTTCTCTATAAGGATGTCAACCGGGATTACGACGATATGCTGTAACGGGATAGCCCCCCTCGGGTTCTGTCTGAAGCCCGGGATTGTTGCTCCGAGGGGGGCCGCTTTGCCGCCTGGCGGCATGTGAAGTGTCATATTGTGGAGCCCTCCGGCCCGGCGGGGGGCTCGTGGTGTTTGTAATGGAGAATTGAGGCTGGAGAATGGAAACGTATTCCTTGTCGCTGGGGGCACGTTGTTTCCTTCCTTTGGCGTAAAGTCTCTGCCCTTGCTTTTCTGCTTACGGCATATGCAGCCCTTCCGTGCCCGTTTTTTGCCTTTCATTCTCCATTCCTACTTCTCCAGCCCCCATAGCTTCAGCTCCGGGCTGTTTTCCATCCTCCGTTGCCTGATACCCCTGAAAAGGCGAAAGAGTTTCTTTGGTAAGGAAGAAGGGAAAAAGCGGGTGAAGGTGTTGGAGATATGCCGAGAAGTTTTTTTGGGGCTGGCGCCACCAGGGGAACAAGCTCTCGGAATAGGCTGCCCCGGGGAGGGGACCGCCAGCGCTGAGGCATTAGAAGGCGATTCAGAGGGAAAGGCATACGGAATGAGTTCTCCCTAGATGCCGTTCCTGTTTTTTTAATTGAAAAAATTTTCGGCAAAGGAGAAGACGGGCCTCTTTTCCATGATTATAAAAACTGGTATGATTATTCTCTTCATCAACGACGCGTGTCCTCATGCCGGACGGCGGACCGCGCCACAGCTTTCGAGGATTGCCCATGTCACGGGTTGTTTTTCTGGAAGAGCGCTGTAAGGGCTGCATGCTCTGCGCCGAGCTCTGTCCCAAAAAGATTATTATTCAGTCTACACGCATTAACCGCCAGGGCTACAAGGTGGCCGAGGTGTCGGAAATGGATACATGCACGGGCTGCGCCTCCTGCGCGCTCATCTGCCCTGATTGTGCTATTCGCGTGTTCCGATCCCAAAAAGGCGAAGGAGCGTAAGGTATGAGGATGAACGGAGAACGAAAGTTCATCAAAGGGAATGAAGCCGTGGGGTACGGAGCCATGGCGGCCGGCCTGCGCTGTTATTTCGGCTATCCCATTACCCCGCAGAATGAAATACCGGAATTTCTTTCCTCGGCCCTGCCCGCGGCCGGGGGTGAGTTTGTTCAGGCCGAGTCTGAGCTGGCAGCGGCCAATATGCTTTTGGGAGCCGTATCAACCGGCGTCAGGGCTATGACCTCCTCCTCCAGCCCCGGCATCTCCCTCATGCAGGAAGCCATTTCGTATATGGCCGGTTCTGAATTGCCCGGCGTTATTGTGAACATGAACCGGGGCGGTCCGGGGCTTGGGGATATCGGCCCGGCCCAAGGCGATTATTTTCAGAGCACGCGCGGCGGCGGCCACGGCGATTACAGAACGCTGGTGCTTGCTCCTTCTACCTGCCAAGAAGCTTACGACATGATGATTGCCTCTTTTGACCTGGCGTTTAAGTACCGGAACCCGGTGCTGATGCTGGGAGACGGCATCATTGGCGGTATGAAGGAGCCGGTAACCATGTGGCAGCCGGAACGGCCTGCTGATCATGCCGAAGCCTGGCAGGTGGACGGCGCCGCGGGCCGGGAAAAGCGTTTGATTCGCTCTCTCCGGCTGGATGAGGGCGAACTGGCCCAGCACAACCGGCATTTGGCGGCCAAGTACGAGGCCATGAAGGCTGAGGCCAGGGCTGAATGCTTTCTCACCGACGATGCCGAGTTGGTTGTTGTGGCCTTTGGCTCCATGGGCCGTATTGCCAAGAGCGGCATCCGCAAGCTGCGCTCCGAAGGCTTTAAGGTCGGCCTGGTGCGGCCCATCACTCTCTACCCCTTCCCCGCGGATGTGCTGGAAACCCTGGCTGCACAGGGGAAACGCTTCTTGACCATTGAGCAAAACACCGGCCAGATGGTCGAAGATGTACGCCTTGCAATCCGCCGCCATGCGGATTCGGAATTTTTCGGTATGATGCCCGGGGAACTGCCCGGCGCTGAAGACCTGATGGCGCCCATGCTGGACGCCGTGAGGAGGAAATAATGGCCCCGGATATCGATAGTATAACCCTGGCCCGGGAGACTGCGGAAAACGTGGATCTGACCCCGCGGCCCGGGGAAACGCTTGTTTTTGACAAGCCCAGATCCCTGCGTTCCCAAAACACCCACTACTGCCCCGGGTGCCACCATGGCGTTGCCCATCGGCTGGTGGCGGAACTGCTGGATGAAATGGAACTGCGCGAGAAAGCCATTGCCGTTAGCTCCATCGGCTGTTCAGTCTTTATTTACCACTATCTGGATGTTGATTCCATCGAAGCGCCCCACGGGCGCGGCCCGGCAGCGGCTACCGGCTTGAAGAGGGCCCGCCCGGAGAGCTTTGTCTTTACCTACCAAGGCGACGGTGACCTGGCTTCCATCGGCATGGCTGAAATCATGCATGCAGCCAACCGGGGCGAGCGCATATCCGTGGTCTTTGTGAACAATACCGTTTACGGCATGACCGGCGGCCAGATGGCGCCGACCACGCTTATCGGCCAGAAAACCACTACCTGCCCGGCCGGGCGCTGCCTGGAACGAGAGGGCAGCCCCATCCGCATGGCTGAAATTATGGCTTCCCTCGGCGGCGTAGCCTATTCCGCGCGCGTCTCCCTGGATAGCGTAAAGAATATCCGGGATGCCAAAAAGGCTATGCGCCGGGCCTTTCAGGTGCAGACCGAGAATATCGGCTTCGGCTTTGTGGAAGTGCTCTCCGGCTGCCCGACCAACTGGCGCATGGATGCGGTCAAGGCCAACCGGCGCATCCGGGCCGAGATGATTCCCTATTTCCCCCTTGGCGTCTACAAGGATGTAAACACCCTGAACCCGGAGGGGGAACGCTGATGGCTCTTTATCAAGATGTGATTATGGCCGGTTTCGGCGGCCAGGGGGTTATGCTCATCGGGAACCTTTTGGCGTATGCGGGCATGGATGCCGGGCTCAACGTGACCTTTATCCCGGTGTATGGGCCGGAGATGCGCGGGGGTACGGCCAACTGCACGGTTGTGGTTTCTGACGATGAAATCGGTTCTCCGATCATTCAGCGTCCTCTTGGGGCTATTGTGCTGAACCAGCCTTCGTTGGAAAAATTCCAGCCCAGAATCCAAGATGGCGGGGTACAGATCGTCAATGCGTCCCTGGTGGATGCCGCCTTGGTTGAGCGCGGCAGGATCAGAAGCGTCTGTATTCCGGTTAACGACATTGCCGATAGGCTCGGCAACCCGCGTATGCTTAACATGGTGGCTCTCGGCGCGTTTATCAAGGCTACCGGCCTTCTCTCCTTGGAGCAGGTGGAGAAAAGCCTTTCTAACGTTATCGCCTCCCATTACAGCTATCTGATCCCCAAGAATGCCGAGGCCCTGCGTGCGGGCTATGCCTTCCGGGAAGGAGATTGAAAGGCCCTCGAGCGCATCGCTCGTTGCAACCGCGCCCTGCCGGGGGCATGATGCCCCGAGCCCCCGGTTGAGCGTGGCGTATACTTTACCCCTCAATCGGGGGTGCAGGGGAATCATTCTCCTGCCGAGGGGGTTGGGGGAGAGTAGCCCCCAAGCCTTTATTGCAATGTGGGGCGCTGCCCCACGGCTTGCCGGGGATATGACGCCCCCAGCCTCTCTGTTGGGGCCTGGCGTACAGCGTGAGCGGCATTGTGAAAGTGCGGGGAAACATGTGCCGAGGGGCGTAAGGCAATAATAATTTGCAAAATTTTTATTTTGACCCGTTAGCAAAAGGTTCCGGGTCTTGCGAGTCCGGCGGCTCGTTGTTATTATCCTTCGGTCCGGTCGGGATAGTCCATGGCGACCCGCCGGCGAGTGGAATCCGGAGGAAAAGCACATGGCAACCTATAAAACGGAACTCTTCGGGCATGTTGTCTACAGCCCTGAATTGACATACGAAGATCTCCTGGCCAGGGAAGAAGAGGTCAAGGAACACATCCGCGCTGTGCTGACTGAACACGGCGGAGATTTTTTGCATTTTGAAGCCTTGGGGGATACGCTGCGGGTGCAGTGCGTCTTTCAGGCCGGCGATGAAGATTTTTTCCAGGCTCTCTGTGCGGCCGTGGCCCCTTGGTTCAACGAGGGCATTAGCGCTCGGCTGCTTTTTATTGATAAGGATCTGGAAAGTTTGTTTTTTTACGGAATTCGCGACGGGGCATGGCAAGAGGCGGTGTTGGCTTTGCCGGAATGCGGTTTTCTGGATGCTGCGGCCCCGGCGGTGACTGTAGGCGAGGTGTGGGCCAACCCTGTAAAGTAGTTTTCAGGCTGGTGCGGGACTTCGCGGAAAAATTACGGTTGTGCTGCATACCTAATATGCCGTATTTTTAGAGCAGGTACTCTCGTGCGGAGCTCCCGATAGGGTTCTTCCCGGGAAGCAGGCTAACGCTCCGGCTCTTGGAGGCATACGGAATACCTTGTGCATGGTACGAGAGTAGAGTAAGGGGATACACGTTAAAATCATCCTGCCCGGGTGATGGAATAGGTATACATAGCAGACTTAAAATCTGCGGGCCGAAAGGCCGTGCGGGTTCAAGTCCCGCCCCGGGCACCAAGGAAGAATTTCAGGAAGACCCAGGCAGCCTCAACACTTTGCTATCCCTTTGAGCTGTCTGATTTTCCGGCGGCAATTCGGGAAGCTGAGAGGAGAGGCGCGAGGGAAACGGCGCAATGTGCCGGAAAGCTTCCCGGATTCCTGCATCGCTGATACGCGCGTTATGAGGTCCCGCCGGATTATTAGAGGCGCTTACGCCCGTATTTCTACGGCACGACGCGGCGGTAAGCCCTTTTTTAGCGGCTTCTGAACAAGGCAGGGCACGCCAAGGAATTCCATAAATTCTTTGCTTGCCTGATGGCGGATGACTGGCTACAAAAGAGGCTTCGGGCCGGTGTTCCAGCACCAACCCGACGGACACGGCGCGTTATGCGCTCCCACTCGTTACGCGGTTATGGCTACTTCATGTTTTAGCCCCTGTCCGGCTGCAACCGGACGGGGGCCTTTGTTTATTTTACATCCGGCTTGAAGACCGGAGCAACAGACAAAGGATCGTCAGCAGCGCCAAGACAAGAAGGCGTCTCATGCGGCCAACTCCTTTACCCGTGAACGGGAGTATGCGCCGTGTCAGCGCATGGAGTGAACCGCGTAACGCAGCAGCCTTGTACAATGTGGGGAACGAAGAAACAAGAGA
>CATJOY010000020.1 GCA_949741925.1 uncultured Desulfovibrionaceae bacterium
CATCCATAGCAACAACGAAATCACTTCCCGCCGTTACGGCATCGTGACGCCAATCTTTGAGTAAGCCCACATGACCGTATTCACCGAGTATCCGCGCTTTCGGGAAACGGAAGTTGCCGGGAATGCCGGTAACAATGCCTACCGGCAGACCGTCACGGTCAAGAAGCGGGCCCTGCTCGATGTGCAGTTCCAAAAAGCAGCGCAGATCCGTTGGTTCAAAGGTCTTTTGACGCGCCGCCGCCGCATCGGGGTCACCGCCGGCAGCGCGGATGCCATCATACAGCCTCAGCCCTGAATCAACCCGTTTGGCTTCCAGCGCGCCATCGGGCAACACGCCGAGAGAACCACGGGAACCGATATAGGATACGCCAAACCAGGCGCTTTCCTCGGCTCGCACGCCCATGACGGAAAAATCACAGCATGGTTGGATGCCAAGATCTTTCAGCGCCGCGCAGGCCACCAAGCCGGCAACCACACCCGCAGCGCCGTCAAAATTGCCGCCCTGCCTGACCGAATCGAGATGCGAACCGGTCAGGATCTTCTTTGCGGCGGGGTCACGCCCCGGCAGGGTCATATATGTATTGGCCATCGCATCCCTTGTGACCTTCAGGCCCAAGGTTTCGGCAATTTCTCCAAAGCGTTGGTGAACCCGTGTTTCTTCGGGGCTGTAAGGCGCGCGCGTCACCCCGCCCTCAGGATCATGTGACAACTCGACCAGCGCGTTAAACAGCTGTTCAGCCAAAGGACGTTGCCGGGTTACAGCCTCGGCAATCTGCCTGCTGTCTGGAAAGTCAACATTTTTGCTCATGGTATCCCCTTACAATAAGAAGTAAAAAAACAAGCGCGCCGCGTTCCTATCCGGTTGCAGGGGCAGAACCATAGACTTCCCCAACCGACGCCGTTTGACAACCGCTTCTTATCCACAGCCGATAGTTAAAGAAATTACCATATTTATCTTCCGGAGGCTATCATTGTAACAGGCCGTTTTGAAAATTTTAGGGGCTGCTCCTCCCCTGGCCGGGATGCTTCCCTACGCCCGAAAGGCTGATAAAGCCGAACGTCTCCCCATAAAGGAGCCGAGGAAATCCGGCGGCGTCTAGCGGGATCTAACGGGAGGGAGAAAAAGGCAATTCAGACAAAAACCGCCCCCGAACAAGAGCCATGGCTCCGGCTTTCCCTCCTTGACGGGAAGCGACCAAAACAGGATGATAGCATTTCAGGCGGCGTCGGCCCAAGGGGCCGCACTCCCAGCCCCTTTTAAGGATATGGTGGGTATATGTTTGGTAGGATCGGCATCTGGCAAGTGGTTCTCATTGTTGCTGTTTTCATCATCCTTTTCGGGTACAAAAAAATGCCTGAAATAGGCCGTTCGCTGGGGCACAGCCTGCGCAATTTCCGAAAATCTGTTTCGGAAGGCGAGGAAATCGATATAACCGGCCTCAAAAAGAACGAAAAAAAGGATGATGACCCCGCTGCAAAACAGTAGCGTATTTCTTGTGCACTGGCTCCCCGCCCCTACGCGACAAAGGAGTTCCTGAGTCCCTTTCCGCGAGAGAGCGGAAAGCCCCCTCACGGGGGCTAGAGGGAATCATGAACTCGGGCGCCTCGCCCCCACGGAATAGTCACCGTGGAGTCCGGGGCAACGCCTGGGCCGCCAGAGGCATTCTCGGCTGCCGAAAGCATGCGGCCTTACGGAAATGCCGTTTCCTGCCCGGGATCCTCGTCGTTCGCAACCGCCCCGGCCCGCGCTGCCGCCAGACCTTCTCGAAAAACATCCAAGCGGCGCAGCGCTTCAACTTCGCAGGAATGAAAAAAGAGATCGATTCTCTCCTTTTCTTCCTCAAAACGGGCCAGCCCCAGCCCCTGATCCGGCCCAAGGCTCCGCAACAGCATATGCAGGGTCCGGCCGTCTGTACAGGCTAACCCTACATAGACCCGACCCTTTTCCGTGGGCGGCTGATCTGCCCGGCCCTCGCAAACCAGCCCTGAATCCGGTTGCCGTAGCACGGCATGACCAAAACCGGTCATCAGGCCGCGATCCATGAAACCTACGTAACGCCTGCTGCCGCTATTGCCGCGCAGGGCTAGCGGCGGGCCATCCAGGGCTAGTTGGATGCTGGGGGGCGAGGTCGAGCCGCAGCCGGACAAAGCCAGAACAAGGCTTGAAAGGAGCGCCAGGCATCGGAGCCCTCCCGCTCTCAGCCTCTTTTTCATGCCTTGGGCGCCTCGAGCTTTGCCGCGGCGGCTTCCACCTCCGCGGCGAACGTGGCCCGGGCCGCGCGCAGCCTTTCATCCAGTTCCGGATCGCTCAAAGCCAAAATCTGGGCGGCAAGCCACGCGGCGTTGCGGGCCCCGGCCTTATCCAGGGCAACGGTAGCCACCGGAAACCCCGGCGGCATCATGACCGTGGACAGCAGGGCATCCATGCCGTTCAAGGCGGAAGCGGCGATGGGAATGCCGATAACCGGTTTTACGGTCCTGGCCGCCACTGCCCCGGCCAGATGCGCGGCCATGCCCGCAGCACAGATGAAGACTTGGCAGCCTTCCCGCTCCAGTTCCTCCACCAGCTTTTCGGTGCGCTCCGCGCTTCTGTGGGCCGAGGTCACCGTAAACGTATGGCTGATGCCCAACGTGCTCAGCAACTCCGAACAGGGGCGCACTTTCTCTTCATCCGACAAACTGCCTATAAAAATAGCCACGCGGCTCATGCCGGACCTCCTTTTTTCAAGGCCTTAGCTCCAATATCGCTCCGGTAAAAGGATTTTTCCATGTGGATTGCCCGTACAGCTTGGTAGGCCAGATGCCGGCTCTGTTCCAAATTCTCGCCGAGCGCGGTCACGCCCAAGACCCGGCCCCCGGAGGAAACCAGGCGGCCGTTCTCACTCCGGGTTCCGGCCTGGAACACCTTAATCTCGCCGGGAGCTATGGCCTCGGCCTCCTCCAGCCCGGAAAGGGCCAACCCTTTGGGATACGCGCCGGGATAGCCTTCGGCGGCCATAACCACGCAGAGGGCGGATTTCGGGGTAAATTCCAGTTTCCGGCCCTTCAGCTCCCCGCGTATGGCCGCTTGCATGCATTCCATAAGATCGCTACGCAGACGCATAAGCAGCGGCTGGCATTCGGGATCGCCAAAGCGGGTGTTATATTCAAGCACCATGGGCCCCGCAGCAGTCATCATGAACCCGGCGTATAAAATGCCTACAAAGGGATGCCCCCGCTCACGCAGGACGCGCAGCACAGGGCGGACGGCCAAATCAGCCATGGCCTCATAACGTTCTTCGGGTAGAATAGGGGCCGGGCTGTACGCGCCCATGCCGCCGGTGTTCGGGCCTTTATCGCCGTCAAAAACAGCCTTGTGGTCTTGGGCTGAGGGCAAGGGAAGCACGTTTTCGCCATCGCAGAGGCAGAGAAAAGAGACCTCTTCGCCGACTAAGGCATCTTCGATGACCACCTTTTCCCCGGCCGCGCCAAAGCTCTTGCGTTCCAACATCTCTGTAACGGCTTCCAGGGCCTCATCCACGGTTTTCGCCACAACAACGCCTTTTCCGGCGGCCAGTCCATCCGCCTTGATCACAACCGGCGCGCCGTGGGCCCTGACATACGCGCGGGCGGCCTCGGCATCTTCAAAAACCTGAAAATCCGCCGTGGGCACGCCTGCCTCGCGCATAATCTCTTTGGCAAAGGATTTAGAACCTTCCAGCCGGGCGGCGTAGGCCGTAGGGCCAAAGGCCGGGATGCCAGCATCCCGGCAGGCATCCACCAGCCCCGCCACCAGCGGAGCTTCCGGGCCGGGCACAACAAAATCAATGGATTCTTCCCGGATGAACCGCAGCAGGCCGGGAATATCGGCATCCTTCAGCGGCACGTTACGACCTTCCGCGGCCGTGCCGCCGTTGCCGGGCGCGCACAACACCTCGGAAACAAGGGGGCTCTGCCTGAGCTTCCAGGCAAGGGCATGCTCGCGGCCGCCCGAGCCGACTATCAAAACACGCATATAACCTCCGGGATAGAGCGCTTGGCCGGTATGGCGCGGCGCGTGAAATTGCCGCTTCACGGCGGGATTTTTTCGCCCGCGAAAGGGGGCATATTTTCCCCATAGGCGAACAGCTCGATACGCCTTGCGAACAGTAAGCAGGCCCCGCAAAACCGGCATGCTCCCGACGCGGGCAACGGTTTCAGCACAGGCCCGCGGGAAAAAAGGCTGTTCCGCTCTTTCACCCTCTGGCTTTCTGTGATAGGCCTACTCCCCGTCGATACGGAATTTTTCGCCGGGCCGCAAGCACGCTTTTTCGCCGCGCGCCCCCGTTTTTCAGGAGGAAGCAATGGAACGATCGTTTATCCCTGCTCTGAAAGCGGAAGAGCTACGCTCCATCCAGGAAGAGGGTCTGCGTTTCACAGTAAACCATGCCTATTCCGGCAGCGCTCAATACCGGGCCAAGCTGGAGAGCGCGGGAGTCCGCCCCGGCGATATCCGGAGCCTGGAAGACCTGGCGCAACTCCCCTGCACCACCACTGACGATCTGCGGGCAGGCTATCCGCTTGCCCTTCTTTCGGTGCCGGAAAAGGATGTTGTTCGCATTCACGCCTCCAGCGGCACCACCGGCAAGCGCAAGGTGCTAGCCTATACCCGGCGGGATGTGAAAACCTTTGCCCTCCAAATGGCCCGTTGCCTCGAACTGGCCGGGCTCGGCCCTGAGGATAGGGTCCAGATAGCCGTAGGCTACGGGCTATGGACGGCGGGGGTCGGGTTTCAGGCGGGCATTGAGAAATTCGGGGCCATGGCCGTGCCCGTAGGCGCGGGGAATCTTGAAGCCCACCTGCAAATGCTCGCCGACGTTAAAAGCACCTGTTTGGCCTCCACGGCCTCCATGGCCCTGCTCATGGGCGAAGAAGTCAAGCGGAACGGGCTGTTGGAATCTATCGGCCTGACCCGGGTCATCTTCGGCGCCGAAGGGCACAACCCCAAGATGCGCCGAACCTTTGAAAAAAATCTCGGGCTCAAGCACGGCAGTTACGATATCGGCGGCATGACCGAAATGTACGGACCGGGCACAGCCATAGAATGCCCGGCCCACAACGGCTTGCACTACTGGGGAGATCTCTTCATCCACGAGGTGCTGGACCCTGTGACTCTCAAGCCAGTCAACGAAGGCGAGATCGGAGAGTTAGTGGTCACAAGTCTGTGTAAAGAAGCCGTGCCTCTGATCCGTTACCGCACCCGCGATCTGACCCGGCTTCTGCCCGGAGACTGCCCCTGTGGCTGCACCATGCCCCGGCACGACCACCTCTTGGGCCGCTCAGACGACATGATCATTTTCCGGGGCGTCAATATCTATCCCGGCCAGGTGGCGGACGTGCTTCAGGCCTTTCCGGAGCTGGGGTCGGAATACCACATGCAGCTCCAGCGCCGGGAAGACGGCCGGGACGAGATGACCCTCAAAGTGGAACGCCTGCCGGAACGCGACTGCGGAGGCGATGAAGCGCTGGCTAAGGCCGTGGCCAAGGCGCTCCATGCCAAAATCCTGGTCAGCGCCGCCGTGCAGATTGTGGACCCGGGTTCCCTGCCCCGCTCCTTCGGCAAATCCCGGCGGGTCACGGATACCCGCTTCTAGGCTGTTTCGCGCGCCCTTGCGGCTTCTCTATTGGAAACTGATCTTGGCCTGATCAATACGCCTTTATCTGTTTTATTCCGCCTTCCTTGCCTGAGGAAACCATTCGGCTTTTTGCGGAAAATGTATTGGGACTCCCCAAATATAAAACAAGGGCACAGGAACGGAACTCCTGTGCCCCCTTGCACGGGAGCGCGAAATGGTCTCCTCCTTGGGGGAGGGCCAAAGGGAATACCGGGCCAGCCTGGCCCTCGCCCCTACGGGCACAGGAACGATGTTCCCGTACCTCTACCGCGGGAGAGCAGAATATCTCCCCTTGCGGGGGGTCCAGGGGGAATCATTTCCCCTGGTGGGGTCCGGGGCAACGCCCCGGCCGCCGGAGGCATTCTTTAACGGCGCAGCAGCCAGACCCCCCGGCTGCCGGAGGCATACGGCGCTTGCTGCATCAGCGCAGTTCGCCCATACGGCGCATAACATCCTTGAGCAGCTTCCAGGCATTCTCGGCGGAAGACCGACTAAGAGTCTCCTTGGTGGAGTGGGCGCCGGTGATTGTTGGGCCAAAGGCTATAAAATCCATCGGGCGACCGAGTTCCCGGAACTTCTCGGAAAACAGACCGCATTCAAGGCCTGCATGGATGCCTTCTACCGCGGCCTCCTTCCCGTAGAGTTCCTTATAGGCCTTCAGGAACACTTCCCGCAGTGTGGAATTCGGGTTGAACTCCCAAGCCGGGTAATCGCCAAAGAATTCCACTTGTGCGCCGACCAGACGCCCGATAGTTTCAATCTGGCGGTAGATAAACTCTTTTTTGCTGGCCACTGAGCTTCTGGTCTGGCTTTGAAAGACTATTTCCCCATCTTCCATACTGACCACCGCAAAGTTGCTGGAACTTTCCACAAGGCGCTGCCCGGTAATATTCAGATCCATAGAAACAATACCGTCCGGCATGAGCAGGGCCGCCGAAACCACCTTGCTCAGTGTTTCAGGCGTCAGCACAGTATCAGACCACGCGGCCTCGGTGCAGGTGATGGTTAGGCCGGCCCCATCTGCCCCCATGAGTTCATGCCGAAAAAGCGCGGCCCAGTGATCCAGTTCCCGGCGCAGTTCGGCAGCATCGGCCTTGATGAATACCGTGGCGGAACTTTCCTTGGGGATGACATTCGTAGCCGTGCCGCCGCCGAGAGACGCCAGATAGTATTCAAATTTTCCGGCGAGTCCATCCAGAACCCGGGCAAGCAGCTTATTGCTGTTGCCGCGTTCTTTGATAATATCCAAACCCGAATGGCCCCCCTGGAGCCCCTCCAACGTAATGGTCCAAAAGGCGAACCGATCGCGGTCCATAATGGTGGTTACGCTCTGGCTGAGGGTCGGAATTTTTAGCAAGATTCTTCTGCCGCCCGCGCAACTGGCGCAGAAAATGCCTTCCTCTTCCGAATCAATGTTGATGAAATACGAACCGGTCACCCGAGAGGCGTCAAAGGCCGAGGCCCCGCCCATGCCCACTTCTTCCTGTACCGTAATGATCGCCTCCAGCGGAGGATGGGGAATATCCTTAGAATCCAGAAGGGCAAGAATAAAGGCAACGGCAATACCGTTATCCGCGCCGAGAGTGGTACGATCGGCAAAGACCTTATCCCCCTCGGTCATAACCTTGATCGAGTCTTTATCAAAGTTAAACTCCAGGCCGTCTTCCTTGACACAGACCATATCCATGTGCCCTTGCAGAATCACCGTGGGGGCCTTTTCCATCCCTTTGGCGGCAGGTTTTCTGATGAACACGTTGCCGATGGCATCTTGGCTTGCCTCCAGGCCCCGCTCTCGGGCAAAGGCAACCAGAAAATCACTGGCCCGTTGTTCGCGCCGTGATCCTCGCGGAATCCGGCACAGCTCGGCAAACCAGGTAAAACATTCCTTGGGCTCAAGATCTTTTACGCTCATGAACGCGCTCCTTTCCAATGTCTTGCCTCGCTGCCCCCTCTCCCGGTTCTTCTCAACGGTTCCGTGCGAGAAAGAATCCTCCGGAGATACCGGGGAGGGAGCAGAAGGTACCCCTTTATGGCCCGGGGCTGCCGGGCCGTACGAAGAATTCCGCTCAGCGCAACACGTCGCCAATAACCCGCAGGGCGTTTTTCCAGTAAATTTTCTCCAATTCCTCGTCGCTGTACCCGGCGGCCCGCAGTTGGGGCTCTAGTTTGTTCAGATCCGCAATACTCGTCAATTCGCTGTTGAGGGCAGTGCCGTCAAAATCAGTGCCGATGGCCAGCACATCCAGGCCACCCACCTTGTGGGCATGCTTGATGTGGGCAACCATAGCCTCAATGCGGCCTTCATCCGCGCCCTCCTTAAGGAAGTTTTTGACAACGGAGATGCCCATCACCCCGCCCTTGTTCGCCAAGGCCCTGATCTGCTCGTCAGTCAGGTTTCGGGTGTGGTCTTTGAGTGCCCGGCAGTTGGAATGGGTAGCCATGAACGGCGTTGCGCTGGCCTTGGCAACATCCCAGAAGCCGCCTTCGGACAGGTGCGAGACATCGGGCAACATACCCAGGCGGTTCATTTCCTCCAGCAGTTCAAAGCCGAAGGGGGTGAGCCCCTTCATACCGTGTTCTTCCCCATGGGGAAAACCAATTTCGTTGGGGTGGTTCCAGGTCAAGGTAATAAACCGTACCCCGCGCTTGTGGAACATATGGAGATTCTCAAGGCTGCCTTCCAGCACGCCGCCTTCCTCGATGGCGATCAAAGCGGTTTTTTTGCCGGCCCGCTCGTTTTCCAAAATGCCTTCGATATTCCCGGCCCAAGCGATCTGCGCGCTGTTTTTCTGTAGCTCGGCCTCCAGACGATCCAGAACGGCCACGCCGGTAGCGTAGGGAGAATCCACCAGATCTTTGTTCACAAAGAGCGCAAAGACCTGAGCCAGACTATCCACAGCATCCAACTTTTCCAAATCAACGGCCAGCTCGTTTTTGGCCAGTGAAGCATCAGGATTCTGAAGTAATTTCATAGCCGTGTCGCAATGCAGGTCGATTACTTTCATACTGTATCCCTTCAAGCCGCGTGGCGGCGGTTAGTGGTATGCCGGAACCCCGATAACCCATAATACATATACCCGAATAGGGCCGTCAAAGTATTTCCGCCGCTCCCCCAAGGCATCCGCTTTGAATGGCGACACGTCGCGTCAACCAGAGGGCTGCCTCGTTGACGGCAGCTCCGCCTTTTCCGGAATACGGCTATTTTTGCCGTTGCAGGCCTGGCCGTTGCGTGCCAGGGCAGGGGGCGCGGAAAGGGCGGGGGGCAAACGCATGAGAGATGACCACAAGAGAACCTGGATGCCCAGGCCAAAGCGCGGCGGCTTGTTCTCCCCGGCCCGCGGTGGAGCCCTAAGCCTGAATCAGCCTTGCCCTTTGCCCCGGCGTTCTTCCTGGCGTGCAGCGGAACCCTTGTCTGCGGCTATGCCGGGCGTGACGAAGGCTCTTCCGGCGCACGAAGGATCATATGGGGCTGTTGCAAGAAACGCGGGCGTCCGACATGAAAAATGCCGAACAGCCGCGTTTCACTTGAGTCCCCCCGGAATAGGGGCTCCGGGGCGCAGTTCCTGTGGAAAGGCGTGCTTATTCCCCCTCCAGCCAGGCTTGAAACAGATCGTTATCGGGCATTGCCAAAAGAGACGCTACTTTCTCCTGTTTGTAGGCAAGGTAGGGGGCGCGTTGCTGCAGATCACCTTCGTCATCCTGCCAGCGGCTTACCCTGGCGCGGAACTCGTCATCAAAAACCTGTGCCGAGGGGATAATAGTTGCCGTTCTTCCCCGGTACCCAACTTTAAAGATGAAATGCCCGGGCAGGGCGGGGGGAGCTCCCTCAGCGGGCATGGCCGGATCCGCAAGGCAACGTCCCTCGCGCACGGCGTGGGAGAGCATTTCCACGCAATCTATAATGCCGCCGCCGGGAAAACCGAGTCTCCAAGTCAGTTCCCGTCTCCACACGGGTTCATCAGGGGAAAGCAGAACAAAGGCCCGGGCGCTTACCCGGAGCATGAGCGCCGCAGCAATGACATTCGCCCGTGTGCAGTATTTCAAAAGATCGTCATACCCGATTTCAATATCGCCATCGCGGTCTCTCAAGGTCAGATGCAAAGACATACAGTTACTCCATGGCGCAGGGCAAAACGATATCCCGAGGATCGACTCTGGCACGCATCATGCCGTTCTCGAGCATGAAGGCAAGATCATCGTTCATGCTCTCCAGATCGGCCTGGTTGAAGCGTTGGGTAAAGTGGGACCAAGCGAACAGCTTTTCCGCCGTGGGAATATCCACGCCCTGCTCCTCCGCTCCCATTGCCACAGCCTTGTCATGGTTGGCAGCTATCCACGCAGCGGCCTTATCGTGGGCCTGCAACAGAGCTTCCAGTCGATCGGGATGGTTTTTGATGAAGGTTTCCGAGGCGGCCACAGCCAGTTTGGGCACGGCCAGCCCCTCCGCCGTGGCAATGATCCGGCCGCCGGATTCCTGCGCCTTGATCACTGTATTGGCGGCTAGCAGGGCCACGTCGGCCCGTCCACTCTCCAGTGCGGCAAAGGCCTTGGGAATATCCATCTGAATAAACTGCACGTCATCGATGCTCATGCCTTCCCGGGCCAGCGCGGCAACAAGAAGCTGGTGCAAAACAGTGCCTTTGGGGCCGACTACGATTTTCCCTTTCAGCCCCTTGATATCAAGGGGGCCGCCTTTCGCGGCGACAAGGGCGAAGACGCCGGATCGTAATCGGGTTGCCTTCGCCCCGCGCCATCTGAATGGAGGTAGTATTCATCACACCGCCCACATCCAAAGATCCCGCCGCCATGGCCTGAGCCTGCTGCGCGCCGGAGGTGATATCATGCCAGGCTACCTTCACGCCTAAGGGCTCCAGTTCCTTTTCCAGCAACCCCAGGCGTTTCATGACAATGCTCTGAAGATTGAAGGGGGATTTTACATAGCTGATGTTCAGCGTGCCGCCTTCCGCAAAGGCGCTTCCCACGCTCATAGCGCAGAGCAGCATGGCGGCGGCCAGGGTTTTCAACATCATGACCAAACTCCTTTTTTTCTGCCAAGGCAGGTTAAAATAGCGTCGCGCACGCGTTCACGGTTCTCCCATCCGGAAAAATCATCCCTTTCAAAGGCGGCGGCAACGCAGCCTCCGCGCATGACCACAACGCGTTCGGCAAGAGCGAAGGCTTCTTCCATGTCATGGGTGACAAAAAGACAGGCAGTCCCCTGTTCCTCCACCAGCGTTTTCAGCATGGTTTGCAGGTCGCTCCTGGTCATGGCGTCCAGAGAGGCAAAGGGCTCGTCCATCATAAGGAAACGCGGACGGCGCAGCAAAGCGCGGGCGATGCCCGCCCGCTGGGCCATGCCGCCCGAAAGCTCGCGGGGGAAAAGCCGGATGACCTCTTCCGGAATCAGCGCGACATCGCGCAGGGCTCGGGCGACACGGGCAGGGGCTTGCGCTCCGCGTTGCCTCGCGGGGAGGGCCAGAAAAAGATTTTCCTCCGTAGTCAGCCAGGGCAGCAGCCGGGTATCCTGAAAAACCACGCCGCACGAGCCGGAGGAGAGGCAGACATCCCCGGCATCGGGCGAAGCAAGCCCTGCCGCAATGCGCAGGGCCGTAGACTTGCCGCATCCCGATGCGCCCAGCAGGCAGGTAATGCCCCGGTCGGCCATATCCAGGGTCATGCCGGCAAGAACGGTTTTCTCGCCGAAACGCTTTGTCACGTTCGCAAAGGCGATCATCCTTCCGTCACCTCCGGAAAACGTCTGCCCGCAAGCCGTGCGACAAGCTTGCGAAAGAGGACATCCAGCGCCCAGCCGAGAAGCCCGATGGCGAAAATTCCAACGATGACCACATCCACGCGCTGCATTTGTTCCGCATCGGAAATCATAAAACCCAAGCCACTGCCCGCGGCGATAAGTTCAGCCGCGATGAGCGCCCGCCAACTGTAGCCAAAGCTCAGGCGCACCCCGGTGACAAGGGAGGGAAAAGCCGCCGGCCATACAAAATAGCGCGCGTAATCAAAACGGGAGAGGTTCAGGCCGACGGCCAGTTCCCGAAAGGAGGGATCCAGCCGCTCGAAACCCGCCCGCGCGTTTAGAAACACAGGAAAGAACGCGGCCAGGATAATGATGGCGAGCTGGGTGGCCTCGCCGATGCCGAGCCAGAGAATGAGCAACGGAATTGTGGCCAACGGCGGCGTCATGCGCAGAAAGGAAAGAGCCGGATCAAGCGCCTTTTCCAGCCGGGGCAGAGCCGCCAGCAGCCAGGCCAGGGCGCAGCCGAAAAGAACGCTCAGGGAAAACCCTTGGGCCACGCGCTTCAGCGAAGCGGCCGTATGCCGGGCCAGGATACCGGAATCCAGCATCTCCCCCGCCGTGCGCAGGACTGAGCCGGGAGAGGGCAACAGATAGGGCGAAACCATTCCCCATGCCGTTGCCATCTGCCAAAAGAACAGCACAATGAGGGGAAGCGCCAGGGCGCGGAGCGGCTTCATGAAACCATCCTTTACACTATCAGCAGGCGGCGGGAGCAGGCGGCGGGGTGAAGCTCGGTTCCAACACCCGGAGCGCGGAACGGCAATCCAGCCCCAGCAAAACAGAGGCTAGAGTAAACTTTGCCTGCCTCCAGCGCCGCATGATGGCGTCATATTCTTCCGAATCCGGCCCGGTTTGTTTGCTGGCACGCCCCCAACGGAGGAAATCGGCATTCGGCACACCGGGGGGCGGGGCGAGTTCAAGGCTTCTCCCCCGAAGAAAAAAACGAAAATAGCAGCGGCCCGTCACGCCTTCCGGTGCGCGTTCATCAATGAAGCCGGGATCAGCCTTGTAGCGGCCGTCTGTAATCATGCGGGCAACCAGTTCAAAGGCATCCCGCGCCCCGAATCCGGGAAAGGATGTAAAGAGGGAAAGTTCGCGGCGTTCCGCCGGGCCTTCCGGGGAAAGCTCGGCAAAGGCCCGCTGGAGCAGACGAAACCCAAGAATTGCCCCGCCCACGGAATCCAGGCCGTGGTACTTGAGGATATCCCCAATATGAAAGTGCACCGCCCTGCCGCAATCCAGAACCACAAGATACGGTTCAACCCAGGATGCGGAAGGGGGAAGGCCGTCAATCGAAGAAAAAGGCTCAGAGAACGGCGATGTATGCGGTGTAGTATAGTTGTTCACGGCTGGTTCCTGTGGAAAGTGAAAAGGCATGCCCTGACGGGAAACCGCGGGCAAAGCGACGACCTGCCCGGGGAAATTCTTGAGAAGCAAGTTATTGAAAAAGAAATTCAATGTCAATAAGGACGCCACAAGGAAAGGAACCCGCCCCCCTCCGAAGAACGGCCGGACAAGGAAAAAATGGTTTATGACGTGCGAGAGGCTTTGCCGTGCGGTAGACCGTTGCCTTGGGATTCCGCCGGCTGCCGGGAAAGGGCACATAGCAGCGCAGCCCCGCGCTTCCTCTTTGCACAGGCCCGGCCAGCCCTGATTTTTTTCCGCATCCGTAGTGTGTGTGGGGGGGGGGAGCGCAGCCTCAGGATTTACCGGGGGCTGGAGTGATTTTATAGTTCTTCTCGTTTAATATTGAGCCTTGAGACGCGGTAGTTCATCATCCGCGGCGAAACATCCAGTTCGCGCCCGGCGGCAGAAAGATTTCCGTTATGCCGACGCAATGTTGCAACAAGGATATCTTTCTCATACTGCTGAAGGCGTTCAGCAAGAGACAGTGGAGGCTCATCCGGCGCGGATGGCGCTTCGAGCGCTTCCGGTGTTTTTTCTACCATGTCTGCCCGGGGCTCTTTTCTCAACTCAGGAGGCAGATGCCACCTATGGATGCACTCGCTGTTGCCCGCGCTCAACACGGCCCGCTCCAGGCAGTTCTCTAATTCCCGAACATTGCCGGGCCAATCCCAGGCCATGAGCATATTCATTGCAGGAGCCGAGATCCCTTTGATGGTCTTCTGGTATTTTCCATTCATCTTACGGATGAAATGTTCTGCCAAAAGACCTATATCGCTCTTTCTTTTGGCTAAGTCAGGGATAAAAAGAGGAAAGATATTCAAACGATAGTACAGATCTTCGCGAAACTTCCCTTCCCGCATACGCTGCTCAAGGTTTCGGCTGGTGGCGGCGAGAAAACGAACATCGGAGCGCAGTTCCTGGTTGCTGCCTACGCGGGAAAACGTGCGCTCCTGGAGGAAACGCAGCAACTTTACCTGCACCTGCGGCGAAAGATCGCCTATCTCATCGAGGAACAGCGTGCCGCCGTCCGCCTCTTCAGCCCGCCCTATGCGCCGTGAAACAGCGCCGGTAAACGCGCCTTTCTCGTGCCCGAACAGCTCGCTTTCCACCAGCTCTTCCGGCAGGGCGGCGCAGTTTAAGGAAATAAAAGGCTTATCCCTACGGGCGGATAAAGCAACAAGGGCTTTTGCCACCAGCTCCTTGCCTGTTCCGGAAGCCCCGCGGATAAGCACGGTGGCATCCGAAGGGGCAACCTGGCGTATTTGTTCGCCGACCAAGCGCATCTCGCGGCAACGCCCGACCATCCCTTCCAGCCCCTCAGGCAAAGCTCGGGCGTTGCTCTTCTCCTCTTCCAGAGCCGCCTGTTCTTCCTGCTCTTGAAGAAGGAGAAAGGCCGCCGCTGCCGCCATATTGCCCACGGTTTCCAGAAAGGCGGCATCCTGTTCCAGGTTCGGTTCTTCCCCGATCGTCGCGCCAAGGCCACTTTCCAGGGTTCGGTCGATGCTCAGGGTTCCAATCACCTCGCCCCCGTGGAAAAGGGGGACGCAGATAAAGGCCACAGCTTCGGAACGCCCGCGAGAGCGCGTGCGGTTGAGAAATCGTTTCTCTTTACGCACATCAGGGACGATATGCACACGGCCGGTTTCCGCTACAGAGCCCACAATGCCTTCCCCAAGATGGTAACGCCCTGCCTTGCGCTCGTTTGCGTTCAGCCCGCACGAGGCCTCAATACGCAAGGCACCGCCATAGCGCAGCGTTACCATGCCTCGTTTCATCCCCATGCGGCGCGCCAGGGTCGTAAGCAAGCACTCGAGCAGAGGGCGGGGGCTACGGCTATGCACGACGGCGCCGCTCAGTTCGCGGAGAATGCGCAGCTCTATGGCAAGTCGATCTGTGCTCATGATGGATAGTACATTTTTTGTAAAAATAGCGAGATTATTTGGCAGACAATTTCTGTAATAATCTTCCCATTCTATACAAAAAATGTAAAGAGCTTTGTTCTCCAACTCCCTGAAGCTCTGTGCTGCGCTAATTGGTACGGTTCTTGCCCTATTGTTCTCAAATTGCCTTTACATAGGGGAACATCCCATGCCCAAACGTACAGACTTGCAACGCATTATGGTCATTGGTTCCGGTCCTATCGTCATAGGCCAGGCCTGCGAATTCGATTATTCCGGCACCCAAGCTGTCAAAGCGCTCAAGGAAGAAGGGTGCGAAGTCATCCTGGTGAACTCTAACCCGGCGACCATCATGACCGATCCCGGCCTTGCCGACCGTACCTATATCGAGCCCATTGAGCCTGATACGGTAGCGGCCATTATCCTCAAGGAACGTCCTGACGCCGTGCTGCCCACCCTTGGCGGGCAAACCGCCTTGAATACAGCCCTCGCTCTTGCGAAAAGCGGCTTTCTGGAACAACACGGCGTTGCGCTTATCGGAGCCAATGCCGAGGTTATCGAAAAAGCGGAAAGTCGCGAGCTGTTCCGTGCCGCCATGGAGCGAATCGGCCTTGCCGTGCCTCGAAGCGAGATAGCCCATACCCTGGACGAGGTACGCCGCATTGCCGCGACACTGGCCTATCCGCTTATTATCCGCCCGGCCTTCACTCTGGGCGGATCGGGCGGAGGCATTGCCTACAACCTTGAAGATCTGGACGCCATGGCCGCGGCGGGCCTTGACGCCTCGCCCACCCACGAAGTGCTGGTAGAGGAATCCGTCTTGGGGTGGAAAGAGATAGAAATGGAAGTGATGCGCGATAGCAAGGATAACTGCGTCATCATCTGCTCTATCGAGAACCTTGATCCCATGGGCGTGCATACGGGCGACTCCGTGACTGTGGCTCCGGTGCAGACGCTCACTGACCGCGAGTACCAGAAGATACGCGAGGCCTCTTTTGCCGTTATGCGTGAAATAGGCGTGGAAACAGGCGGCTCTAATGTCCAGTTCGGCCTCAACCCGCGGAACGGCGAGCTGGTGGTCATCGAAATGAACCCGCGTGTGTCGCGTTCCTCGGCGCTGGCCTCCAAAGCCACCGGTTTTCCTATCGCTAAGATCGCCGCGAAATTGGCCCTTGGCTATACGCTGGATGAACTGCCCAACGACATTACCCAAAAAACCCGGGCCAGCTTTGAACCGGCCATTGACTATTGTGTTGTCAAGATACCGCGCTTTGCCTTTGAAAAATTTTCCGGCGCCAAGGATGAGCTGACCACCTCCATGAAAAGCGTAGGGGAAACTATGGCCATAGGGCGCACCTTTAAGGAGGCCCTTCAAAAAGGGCTACGCTCGCTGGAAATCGGCGCTACGGGGTTGGGCTCCTGCTTCCGCGAGGCGCTGCCTGACCACGATGCTCTTATAAAAGCGCTGCGCGTTCCCCATTCCGGCCGTCTTTTTGCGCTTCGCCATGCGCTGCTCGCGGGCATGAGCGCACAGGAAATTCATGAGTATACCTCCATTGATCCATGGTTTCTTCATCAAATAGAGGATATCCTCAGGTTGGAAGGCCGCCTGCGCGACTTTGCCCTGGCCAACCCCATGGACGCCGATAACAGCGAACTGGCCGATCTGCTCCAGGAAGCTAAAGAAAACGGCTTTTCCGATCGGCAACTTGCCGCGATGTGGAAACGCCCCGAATCTGACGTGGCCGCCCTGCGCAAAGCCATGGGGATTCAGCCCGCCTATTATCTTGTAGATACCTGCGCCGCCGAGTTTGAAGCCGCTACGCCCTACTTTTACTCCACCTATGAAACCGGCGACGAAGTGGAAATCCATGCCCGCCGCAAGGTTATCATCCTTGGCGGAGGCCCCAACCGCATCGGCCAGGGCATAGAGTTTGATTACTGCTGCTGTCAGGCCTCCTTTGCCCTGCGCGATGAGGGCGTGGAAGCCATTATGGTGAACTCTAACCCTGAAACCGTTTCAACAGACTACGATACCTCCGACCGCCTCTACTTCGAGCCGCTCACTTTTGAAGATGTGATGCATATCATCCAAACGGAAAAACCCGATGGCGTCATTGTGCAATTCGGCGGGCAAACACCGCTGAACCTTGCCGTGCCGCTTCAGCGGGCGGGCGTCGCTATTCTCGGCACCAGTCCTGACGCCATCGACCGCGCCGAAGATCGGGAACGCTTCCAGGCCCTCATCCGAAAGCTGGGCCTTCTCCAACCGGAAAACGGCGTCTGCTCCTCTCTGGCCGAAGCCCGGCAGGTGGCGGAGCGCATCGGCTGGCCTGTTATCGTGCGCCCCAGCTATGTTCTCGGCGGACGCGCCATGCAGATATGCTACAACGCCGCGGAGCTTGAGGCGTATTTTCATTCCAGCGTGGGCACGGACAGGCCGGAGCATCCCATTCTTATTGACCAGTTTCTTGAAAACGCCATCGAAGTGGATGTAGATGCGCTTGCCGACGGGCAGGATGTTTACGTTGCAGGGATCATGGAGCACATTGAAGCCGCCGGCATCCATTCCGGAGATTCCGCCTGCTCTCTGCCGCCCTACTCGCTCCCTGGAACCATCGCGTCCGAAATAGACCGCCAAACCAGGGAACTGGCGCGTGAACTGCGGGTTATCGGGCTTATGAACATCCAATTTGCCGTAAAGAACGACCGCATTTATATTCTTGAAGTGAACCCCCGCGCCTCCCGCACAGTGCCCTTTGTGGCCAAAGCAACCGGCGTTCCGCTTCCCCGTCTGGCCACCCAGGTAATGCTGGGGCGCACATTGCGCGAACTCAATCCCCAGGGCATGCGAAAAGAAGGCTTTTTCTGCGTCAAAGAAGCTGTTTTCCCCTTCAAACGCTTTCCCGGCGTGGATATCCTCCTTGGCCCTGAAATGCGCTCAACCGGCGAGGTCATGGGCATAGCCCCCAGCTTTGACGAAGCCTTTTTAAAGAGCCAGAGAGGAGCCGGACAAAAGCTCCCCAATTCCGGCCAGGTCTTTATCTCCGTGAACGACCGCGATAAAAAATTCCTGGCTCCTCTGGCCCGGGCCTATGCCGAGCTGGGCTTCACGCTTCTTGCCACGCGGGGCACAGCGCGCATCCTGAGGGAACAAGGGCTGGATGTGCAGGATGTGCCCAAGCTCTCTGAAGGCCGCCCCAACATTATTGATAGGATAAAGAACGGCGACGTGGCCTTGGTCATCAACACGGCGGAAGGCGGCACCACCACAGCCGACGCCCGCGCCATCCGGCAGGCGACGTTGCACCAGGGCGTTCCCTTCACAACGACCATTGCCGGCGCGCGCGCCATCGCCCGCGCCGTCGGGCACCAGCAAAACAAAGCCCTGCATGTGGAATGCCTGCAGGAATATTATGGAGGGGAACACGCATGAAAGCGCTTCTTGCTCTTGAAGACGGCTTCACGCTTCGAGGCCGTTCTTTTACCGGCAGTATAGACTTGGCCGGCGGTGAAGTCATTTTCAATACAGCAATGACCGGGTATCAGGAACTGCTTACCGACCCTTCCTATGCCGGGCAGATGGTCTGCCTCACCTATCCGCTCATCGGCAATTACGGCATCAATCCCGAGGATATGGAATCCGACCGTATCCATATGGCGGCCCTGTTGGTCAAGGAGTGCTGCAAAACCCCCTCCAACTGGCGCGCAACGGAAAGCCTGCCCGATTTTCTTACCCGCATGGGCGTTGTCGGCGTGGAGGGGCTGGATACCCGCGCCCTTACTCTGCATTTGCGCAAATACGGCGCTATGCGCGGTTGCCTCTCCACCACCATGCTTGATCCGGCCGAGCTCGTGGCGCGCGCTCGTGAGCTGCCGAGTATGGAAGGACAAAACCTGGTGTACCGCGTTGCGCCAACATCTCCCTACCGCTGGGATGAATCCGCCGGAAAACCGGTTCCTGTACAGTTGGAAGCTGACGGCTCCTATCGCTGGCCGGAAGGCAAAACCTTACGTGTGCTTGTGTATGACTTCGGCATCAAGTGGAATATCCTCCGTCTGCTCGCGGCGCAGGATATGCAGTTGCTCATGGTGCCGCCGTCCTTTACCTTTGAGCAGGCCCGCGTCGTGAGCCCGGATGGAATTTTTCTCTCTAACGGTCCGGGTGATCCGGCTACGCTCACTGCCGAGATTGCCGAGATTGCCAAGCTTGCCGAAACGTTCCCCATAGGCGCCATATGCCTGGGGCATCAATTGCTCGGGCATGCTTTAGGCGGCGCTACCGTAAAGCTGAAATTCGGGCATCACGGCCTCAACCACCCTGTAAAAGACCTGCGCACGGGCCGTATCGAAGTGACTTCCCAGAACCATGGATTCTGTGTTCTTCCCCCTGCCGGTGTGGAAGCCCGCTTTGTGAGCTTGAACGACGGTACGCTGGAGGGCTTTCGTCACCCGCA
This sequence comes from uncultured Desulfovibrionaceae bacterium, assembly GCA_949741925.1. Taxonomy (GTDB): domain Bacteria; phylum Desulfobacterota; class Desulfovibrionia; order Desulfovibrionales; family Desulfovibrionaceae; genus JAJDHY01. The sequence goes on from CATJOY010000020.1 coordinate 19,208, forward strand.
AAAGCCCATCATCGCAGTACAACATCACCCGGAAGCGGCGGCAGGTCCCAGCGACGCGCAGGCCTTTTTCAGCGAGTTCAAAGAAATGGTTCTTGCCTGCTCTTCCCAATAATCGCGCATCGCCTAAAAGCAGAGCGTATGCGGTGTTTTCTTAGAAAGGCGCAGTTCCTCGCCCGCCGTGAAATGCAAGGAAACGGCCCGTCAATCAGCCATACAGGGGCCGTTTCCTGCGGAAACCGGTATACCGTCTCTTTCGTGGTTTGTCCGTCAAAGGGAGCGTTTGACGGCCTCTCAAAAACATCCTTGATGAGACAGGAAAGAAGCGTGCTCGCCGTCCCCCCGCTAGTGAGATATCCCCGGACAGCCCTGGGCAAAGCCGGAGAGCGCGAGGTCACTCGTCTCTGTAATGTCCCCTGCATTGGGCTATCTGGATATTGCCGCTCTCTTCATCAATGCGATAAACAAGGCGGTGCCGCTCGTCAATGCGGCGGCTCCAAAAGCCGGAGAGATTATCTTTCAGCGGTTCAGGCTTGCCGACACCCTCGTTGCCGTTGCGCTCAATGTCCTTGATAAGCTGGTTGATGCGTTTCAGGGGCTTTTTATCCTGCGTCTGCCAATAGAGGTAGTCGCCCCAAGCCGTGTCATGCCAGATAAGCACATCAACCTTCGATCAGTTCATGGGCAGAACAGTTTTTCCCTTCCCGCAAATCTTGGGCAACCCGCGCCAAATGCGCTTGGTTGCTGCTGGCGTAAAAGGGATCACGCTCCAATGAAAAGGGGATGCCGTTGTTGATAACGGATTGCTTGAGGAATAACCGGATGGCCGTGGGCAGATCGAGCCCGATATCCAAAAAGAGCTGCTCCGCTTCGGCTTTGAGTATCGGGTCAACCCGGACTTGAATGTTTGTTGCTGCCATACTTATTCTCCATATTCATTACATATGTAATGACTTTCCATAAAAAATCAAGGTGTGAACAAGAAAACACACCAACAGAGATAAAGAGCATGCAGCCAGTTTGATATTTTATGATATACTCAGAACTGAGCGCTCAAGCAAGGTTTGCATTCTTGCTAGTAACGCCTGTTTCCGTGTGGCGCGTCCTTCGGCATTGTTGCAATAGCGGAGGTGGCGCAGATCAAACGGAATGTCGTGTTCGCTCTGCGCGATGAGGATCACTTCTCGCCCAAGCGGATGAGCGATGCCCGCCTCATAAAAAACATGAGGGTTTCGGCCTGAGAGGCACACACTACGATGCGGCACGATCAATCAGAGGCTCGCGGGCGGCGGTAGCTGTGAGCAGTATGGGGGTAAGCATCCTTGGGCCTTACCCCCGTATTACCCCCAGAGGAGAGGGGATCTACGGGCAGAATCAACCAAAATCCCGGGCACATGAGCAATATCCTTGTCAGTCTATGCTTATTTGCCAGCCCGAGTTTTATTGAGTTTTACTTCTGGCGGAGGGAGAGGGATTTGAACCCCCGATAGGCTTTCACCTATGCTGGTTTTCAAGACCAGTGCTATCAACCGCTCAGCCATCCCTCCGGCAGGGCTGCCACTTTATGAAGAAGTTATGATACCCGGAACAGAACGGAAAGGCAAATATAAAGTCTTCCCGGGGGCTGTTTCCCCATACATTGCTGTAGGAAACCACCTTTTCACCAACGCGCTGTCTTGAGCCCCGGCATGAAACTGACCGGAGAGGATTTCCTCATTGTCTTATTATGCGCTCCTCTGCCGGGAGCTTATCAGAATTTTTGGGGCAGAACCGGAAATGTCCCAGCTCTCCGGGCGTTCCTTTTCCTTGTAAGGCGCTGGATAGGGGAATCTGCCGGGTTACTCTTCTGTCAGAGCCCGTTGCAGCCAAGCCGTAATGGCCGGAGTGGGCGCGAAAATACCCCTCCTCCCCCGACACTCGGCCTGCCAGTCGGGTAACAGCTCGTCGGGCAGATCCAGCACGGCCAGATCAACCGCATCCTCGGAATTGCGTTGAATCAGGCGGAGCAACGGCTTTTCTCCCCAGGTATCTACCACAAAATAAATGGAATAATCATCTTTTGAGCGTACCGGCGGGTATTCCGCGCGCCAATCGTTATTGCCCCACTCCAGGTACATGGTCACCGCCTGTTCCGGCGTGAGGTTCCAATCTATGGGCAGCAGGGCGAATTTTTTGAGTCCGGTCATGGGGTCTCCTGAGGCTTGTTGTTTCTTTCTTCGGCTGCCCGGCGCATCCATTTTTCGGAACAAAAGTCCTTCCTGCCGCCGCCGGAGAACAAGACGGCGAACAGCAGGAAGATCCTCGGGCAAAAACCTTTCGGCAGGCTGTTTTTCACCGGCAAGCCGCCGGATACGCCGCGGCTTAGAGGGTGACTGTTTGCCCCGGCCTCATGAGGATCGCCTCACTGGTCGGGGAGGTTGCGGCAAGCTCCGCCGGGAAATCATCCATGCTCTGGGCCAGGGCCGGGAAGGTGCCCCAGTGCATGGGCACAACTTTTTTGGCCCGAAGAAGCTTGGCGGCGAGAGCGGCCTGGCGTTGATCCATGGTGAAGCAGCCTCCCGCAGGCAGCAGCGCCACATCAATAGAGTACAGCTCGCCCCAAAGGCTCATGCTGCTGAAAATGCCCGTATCGCCGGCGTGGTAGATCGTGCAGCCGCCGGGCATGACAATGATGTAGCCCACGGGGCACCCGGCCTCACTGGTATGAAAGGCCTGGGTCATGGTGATCCGTGCCCCCTTGTATTCCAAGGTGCCGCCGATGTTAAAGCCGATGCCGTTAAGAATCTGTTCTCCAGCCAATCCGGCTTGTTCCAGCCGCTCTGCCGCGCCCACCACGCAACCGAGCAGAGCGCCCGTATCCGTGCATATGGATACGGCATCCCCTACATGATCGCCGTGCATATGGGTGACCAACACAAGATCCGGTTTCGCCGCCTCTGTATAGGAACTTACTGCGGCGGGATTACCGTTGAAAAAAGGATCAATCAGAATGTTCACGCCACCTCCCGCTATCTGGAAGTTGGCATGACCATGCCAGGTCAATGTGATGCTCATAGAATTCCTCCTTGCGGTTGCGGGGGGGCTGAAAGACCGGTCATCGTCCGCACAGGCTGCACACGTGCTGATGAAAGGCTTCCAAATCATTGGGTTGCCCGGGCTTGTGGTCATCCGGATACAACAGCGCGCTCATATACCAGGGCGAATTGCAGGCCATAGCCTGCCGGGCGCTTTTTTGGAAACGGGCGAAACGCTCCTCGGCCTGTCCGGCTATATCCGGCGGCAGCTCCTCCAGATAGGGAGCCGCTCCCTCTCCCAACGCTTCCAGAAACAGCGCCTTTTGCAGCATCAATTCCCGATACCGAACGCTGTTGCCGTTGGCGGAGGCCTCGTCAACAGCGGTCTTTTCCAGGTGGCGGAGAAATTCGCATTGTTTCTCGAGCCAGTTTGTAAAGGCGGTGGCAGCGGCACTCTCGGCCATACATCCTCCCTTGGCGCAACCGCGCCGGAATCATTATCATAACCGGAAACGTGAACAATGCCCGTTTTTTCCCTTGAGGAGCCGTCAGAACCAAGGGCGAATTGCTTCGGGCCGCCCCGGTCCCGGGATTTTCCTCCGGCCTTCCAAGGAAAAGTTTTATATACCTCAAACCCGCCTCCTCAACCAGTAAAAACGACGGCCTTTCTCCGGCCTATCGGATGCCCGGAGCCGGGAGATGCGTTTCCTCATAAACTTTTTTTTATTTTTTTTATTTTTCCCTCTTTTCAAAAAGAAAACTTGCATTACTTTTTGCCTGCCTGTAGGGATGTTCCCCTACCGCCGCGGATTGACGCGGCCTTACGGTTTTCCCCCTCACTTCCACGCATGGGAACCGTGCCGCCGTTTTTACGGCCAATTTTTGGTTCAGGACTAGCACTCACATACGCCGAGTGCTAACAACGCGAATCATCAAATTTTAGTTTGGAGGTTTATCCACTATGAACCTGAAGCCCCTTAATGACCGTGTTCTGGTCAAGCGTCTGGAATCGGAAGAAAAAACCGCCGGCGGCCTGTTCATCCCCGATACAGCCAAGGAAAAGCCTTCCAAGGGTGAAGTTATCGCAGCCGGTCCCGGCAAGCTCGCTGACGACGGCAAGCGCGCTCCTCTGGCCGTTAAAAAAGGCGATACCGTTCTTTTCAACAAGTATGCCGGTACCGAAATCAAAATTGACGGCGTTGATCACCTGGTGATGCGCGAAGACGACATCCTGGCAGTTATTGAATAACCGACGGCTTGCCGTTGCTCTATAACGATTTTTGGAAATAACCCGGATTTATTCCGTTTAGGAGGAAGACCATGCCTGCCAAGGAAATTCTTTTTGATACCAAAGCCCGCGACCTTCTTGCCCGCGGTGTTGATAAGCTTGCCGATGCCGTTAAAGTGACCTTGGGACCCCGGGGTCGCAACGTTGTGCTTGAAAAATCCTTTGGCGCTCCCGTCATCACCAAAGACGGCGTGACCGTAGCCAAGGAAATCGAACTGGAAGATAAGTTTGAAAACATGGGCGCTCAGATGGTCCGCGAAGTCGCTTCCAAAACCAGCGACGTCGCCGGCGACGGCACCACCACCGCCCCCGTGTTGGCCCAAGCTATCTATCATGAAGGCGTGAAGCTTGTGGCCGCCGGCCGCAACCCCATGGCCATCAAGCGCGGCATCGACAAGGCCGTGGCCGCTCTGGTTGAAGAGCTCTCCACCCTGGCCAAGCCCACCCGCGACCAAAAAGAAATCGCCCAAGTGGGCACCATTTCCGCCAACGCGGATACCACCATCGGCAACATCATTGCCGAAGCCATGAGCAAGGTCGGCAAGGAAGGCGTGATCACCGTCGAAGAAGCCAAGGGCCTGGAAACCACTCTGGAAGTTGTGGAAGGCATGCAGTTCGACCGCGGCTACCTCTCCCCCTATTTCGTGACCAACCCTGATAAGATGGTCTGCGAAATGGATGAGCCTTACATCCTGATCAACGAGAAGAAAATTTCCAACATGAAGGAAATGCTGCCCATTCTCGAACAGGTTGTGAAACTCAACCGCCCGCTGGTTATCATTGCTGAGGACGTGGATGGCGAAGCCCTGGCTACCCTCGTGGTCAACAAGCTCCGCGGCACCCTCCAAGTGGTGGCCGTGAAGGCCCCCGGCTTTGGCGACCGCAGGAAGGCCATGCTTCAGGATATCGCTGTTCTGACCGGCGGCACCGTGGTTTCCGAAGAAATGGGCGTTAAGCTTGAAGGCGTGCAGGTTGCCGATCTCGGCACCGCCAAGCGCGTTGTTATCGATAAGGAAAACACCACCATCGTGGACGGCGCCGGCAAATCCGAAGACATCAAGGCCCGCGTGAAGCAAATCCGCGCTCAGATCGAAGAAACCACCTCCGATTACGACCGCGAAAAGCTCCAAGAGCGCCTGGCCAAGATCGTGGGCGGCGTTGCCGTTATCCATGTGGGCGCTGCCACGGAAATGGAAATGAAGGAGAAGAAGGACCGGGTGGAAGACGCTCTGAACGCTACCCGCGCCGCTGTTGAAGAAGGCATCGTGCCTGGTGGCGGTACCGCCTATGTCCGCATCTCCAAGGTTCTTGATTCCATCAAGCCTGCTGACGACGATGAAGCCGCCGGCGTTAACGTGGTTCGTCGGGCCATTGAAGAGCCGCTGCGTCAGATCGCCCACAACGCCGGCTTTGAAGGTTCGGTCATCGCTGAAAAGGTGCGCGAAGGCAAAGACGGCTTCGGCTTCAACGCCGCTACCGGTGAATACGAAGACCTGATCAAGGCCGGCGTCATCGACCCCAAGAAGGTGACCCGCATTGCTCTGCAAAACGCGGCCTCGGTGGCCTCGCTCCTGCTGACCACCGAATGCGCCGTGGCCGAAAAGCCCGAGCCCAAAAAGGACGCCCCCGGCATGGGTGGCGGTATGGGCGGCGGCATGGGCGGCATGGGCGGTATGTACTAAGCCCTTTCCCCCATCCCCTGTTCTCTCTCGAGGCCCCGCAAGGGGCCTCTTTTTTGCGGCGCGGCACATAGCCGGGAGGCAGCTCCAAAAACAGCAGAGGAATACGAGTGCGCTTCGTTGAACGTCGTTGTCGTTGTGTGACAGCCTTGCTTATGCCTCCGTGCCGCTCTTTTCCTCGGGCTGCCCGGTAGAGAGGGGAAAACGCTCTCTCCGCTCTTCCAATCGAGCAACCTTTTCCCGTAGTTTCCCGTTCTCGCGCAAAAGTTCTTCTTTCTCTCGGTAAAGTGCTTCCTTCTCTCTGTGAAGTGTGCGGTTTTCCACCGTTAGCTGGCGACGTTCTTCTCTTTCCAGATTCAGCTCTTTTACCAGTCTGACATTCGTGAACGGCAACGCTTGAAGGCCGGTATCAGCCGCGCTTGTATCTGTGCCGGTCGCTGCATCAGGCATAGAGCCCGGCCGCATAGCCCCACGGCCGAAAAAAAGCCAGTCAGCGGAAACACCGTACTGTTCAGAGAGTTTTTCTATCCACCCCGAAGGGATTTGCCCCCGTTTCCGAGCAGCCGTAACGGACTGAGGAAGGATATCCAAAACCCGCGCAAGCGCTGAATCGGTTTTTACTCCAGCACAAGCTAAAATACGTACCCAACGTTCTCTGAATTTTTCGTTATTTTCCACGCCCAACCCCGAAACAACCTTGATAATGCCCGATCCTGGAGAGCTCGTCATTTCGGCGCAATGGAAAAATGGAAAAATTCACCCCGAAATACGCTTTTTAGCTTGATCTATTTAAGCTAAAAATATAAAACTTCTTTGCGGGCACGTGTTCAGTCTACCTCAGTTCCACTTTATCCGGCCCGCCCCATTAAATCAACGCCTGGAGGAACGCGGCGTTTGGACGGGAAGCAGGCTCTAGAGCAACTCTTCTTGGTAACGAGGCAATCCCGTTTTCGGGCCTCCCGGCATCCGGCGGCACAGCCTCTGCGCGAGGCCGCGAAAACGCCGGAATGAGAGGAGGCAAGAGGTTTGCCGATCGGCTCCCCAAGAGTCCATATAAAGGCTGCCCGGTAGCCGCCACAACGCAATCAATGGAGTTCCCATGACAAAACCCGACAATCTACCTATCGCGCATTCCCAACCAGCAGACCTGACCGCCGTAGCCGCCCTGCTTACCGAAGCGGCGCACGGTTTGCTCACCTTGAGCAAGCCGCCGGAAGTAAAAGACGAACTCGAAAAGGAAACGGCTCCCAAGGATGCAATCCGTTGCTACCGTTTTCCGCCCTTGGCAATCCGTTGTGAACGGGAGCTTTTTGAAGAACAAGGGGCGAAAAATCTGCAGGAAGTATTATTCAACGCTTCTTCTTCGCTCAAGGCTTTTACTGCTCTATTGGAAAAGATAGATGCCGAAGCCAAACTGGAGGGCGTTGTTGCTCACATTCTCGCGCGCGAGTTACGGCGCGTGGAAGATCTCCTTTTCAGACTTGAGGACGCCTACAGCAGCGTAGAACCAGTGGAAGCCTGAGGAGCAAACAACAAGCAACAGCCCTTGACAATCCCGGTTGCCAAGGGCTGTTGCTTTTCTCTTTTCCCGGCTTCCCCCTTTTTATACTTCCACAACCGCGGAACTTCCTGAAAAATTCAAAACAGGAAAGGCGAAAGCCGCCATACTCTGCCGCGGCCGTGATTCTCACAGGGGAGAGACAGCCGAATGTTCCCCAAAGGAGGAAGCATGAACTATTACGTAGCGCGAAACGAACAAGGCCCCTTTATCTCTCTGAACCCCGATCTGACCGTGAGGCCCGCTCCGGAAAAAGGCCTGGAAGTGCAGGTAGCCCCGGATAAGGTCGAGGCCCTGGCGCTTCTCTACTGCCTCGGCCTTGATTCCCCGTTCGGAGCCGGCGATACGGTGTACATAGTTGAATTGCAAAAAGACGAAGGCTACGACAGCGCGTTTCTGCAACGGTATATCTGGCGTCCTCACCCGGATCAACATGCCTATAAGGCCATGCTGGAGCCTACCGGGCCGGGCGTTCCGGGTGAAGTTGATCTCAGAATGGACGCCATGTCCGAAAAAGAGTTCCTGCACTTTAAGCCCTTGGAATAGCTTACAACAAGGCGGGTCTCTTCAGCCTTCGGCCGTGCCGAGAGGCGCTTTACTCTCTCTGATCCTTCCTGCGGAGTTCCCAGAGGCCGGGCAGCCCACAAGGCTCCCGGCAAGACCTCAGGACCGCCCGCCGTATCGCGTTTCAGATGCAAACAGCCGCCGTTTCACAGAGAAACAGCGGCTATTCTAACACCGGCCAGACAATGCTCAAAGGGTGGCAGCGTACCAATCCCCGGCTCGGGCCAACCCGGCCCGGACATCATACAGCGGAACGTACCCAAGAAGCGCTTGCGCCTTGCCGATATCCGCCAAGGAGTGGCGAACATCCCCAGCCCGGAAATCCCGGTACAGCGGCTCAACGGCCGCGGCTTCCGGACGATGCCGGGCCGCTTCGCCACGGATCAAAAAGAAAAGCTCGTTTAACGTGGTGCGCTGCCCCACGGCAACGTTGTACACCTGATCAAGGGCGGTGTCGTTTTCAGTTGTCGCCGCTAAAATGTTCGCCTGTATGCAGTTATCAATATAGCAGAAATCCCGGGAGGTTTCCCCATCGCCGTTGATATAGGGGCTTTTCCCTTGAAGGACGCTGGAAAACCACAACGGAATTACCGCGGCATAGGCCCCGCTCGGGTCCTGGCGCTGCCCAAAAATATTGAAATAGCGCAGGCCGATGGTTTTAAAGCCGTAACAGCCTGCAAAAACCCGGGCATACAATTCGTTGACATATTTGGTCACCGCATAGGGCGAGAGAGGCTTGCCGATACGCTCTTCAATCTTGGGCAGATTCGGCTCATCCCCGTAAGTAGAGCTTGAAGCGGCGTACACAAAACGACGTACCCCGGCATCTCTGGCAGCCACCAGCATATTGAGAAAGCCATCCACATTGTTTTGGTTGGTCCTGATCGGATCTTCCAAAGAACGCGGCACCGAGCCAAGCGCCGCCTCGTGCAACACGAAATCCACATCCCGGCAGGCTTCGCGGCAGGTTTCAAGGTTGCGGATATCACCTTCAATAAAACGGAACCCGCTCCAGGCTTCATCCCCGACGCGGGAACGCACCAGATCCAGGTTGTGGCGGTAGCCTGTGGAAAAGTTATCCAACCCGATGACGCGCTGGCCATTGCCCAACAACGCCTCCAACAGATTGGAGCCGATAAACCCGGCAACACCGGTAACCAGCCAGGTTCCCGGCTTATGGCGCAGCGTTTCCAGAATTTGTGTATATGCGTTCATGGCGTCTCCTATCGAGCCGCCGTCGCGGCGGTCTGTAGTAGGCTCCTCTACACCGCCCGCCTGCATCTGTAAAACAGGAAAGGCGCAGAATGGGGGGAATGGGGAATTGAAAAAAGAATGGAGAATCACCCTCCGTAGCTGAGAGCTGTTTCCTCATACATTGCATCCTCACCACGGCAAATGTATCCCTTGGCAAGAACGCCGGAAAAAGACGGCTTGAGAAACGAAGCCCAAAGGGAACAATGTATCGGCTCGCTACAACTAGGGATTCTTTTTTGCGCTATCCTGATCATCCTTGCGTTCCGGCAAACTGCAGGAGAACGAAGGGCCTCAACCAAAACTCCGGGGCATAATCCGACGGAGCAGAAAATAAGCTACAAGGATACCGCCTAAAAGAAGAATTTCTTTCATACCACTTTCTCCGGAAACAACAGGCCACACCGGCTCTCATACTCTAAAAATACAACCAATATCGCGCAGCTCTCCTGCCCTACTGCCTTTTCCCTCGGGCCGGCAGCCGGAAAGATCGGTAACGCCGGGAAAATACAAGGCCTTACACTTGAGGCAGGGAGCGGCGAGCCATTCGTTCCCCAACCCGCTGAGGTTAGCGCCGAAATCCAGGCCGTTGCGCTCATGCAGGCGCCAAACGGAGCGTTTCTCTATAAGGCCTTTGCCCGCTTTTTCATCTTCCATGCCAGGAATACCCATACGGAGTTGCGCGGAACCATGGTAGGGGGAACATTCCAAGGAATTTCAACAACAGTTCCGGCAAATTTCGATATTATCGAACTTTTCCGCGTAATATTCGTAAATCAACCCTTTAAAATACTTTGAGTTCCAGACTTCAGCAATAGAGGTTTTGGCAACATTCCCCACAACCACGCTTTGCCGCCAATCATGGCAGCAGAGAATCATATCCCCGTTTTCTACAATATAGGCCTGTTTCAGAAAAAGATCACAGGTGCGTTTGAGGGAATTCTCGCTGTTAACCGGTCGGATGCCTGAAGTGACTTCTTCCCCGGCGCGGTTATCCAAATGGTGGATGCTGAATTTCACATCCCTTGCAGCCCAATAGGCCTTGGCCTTTTCCATTTCCGGCTCCACCAGCCTGGTTTTGAGGGTGGTGATGACCACCTTAGGCCGCTTACGGCCCAAAAGCTTCTTGTTATTCAAAAACGTTTCAATATTGGTCATGGTCTGGTCAAAATCCAGCCCCATGGAGGCGCGATAGGTTTCCGGGCTGTAGCCATTGACGCTGATCCAAAGCTGATCCAGACCGGCGTTTATCAATTGTTTGCCCATGGCATCCGTCAGTAAGGCCGCATTGGTATTGATCTTGGTCTTTACCGGGAAGCGAGCGGCCTTTTTAATAGCTTTAAGAATAGCCGGCATACGCTTATCCAGCAAAGGCTCATTGGTCAGATAAGGGCTGACCCGACCGACCATGTGCCTGCCGCACTCGGCAATGATTTTATTGATCAGCGCATCCTCCATACGGCCATGGGGAATGGCCTCCGGACTCTGGCAGTGGGGACAAAAGATACATTTGGCATTACAGACGGAAAGCGTCTGAAATTGGACGGCGCGCGGAAAGGAAGGCCGAAAGCGTTTCCCGGTTTTCGCCCAGGTGATAATATTTTTAAGGAAGCTATCGCCCGGTTGGGGCATGAAATAACGGGCCATACTGTCTCCTTGGTTCGACTCGGCCGAAACCTTCCCTCGTGTAGCACATCCTCAGCCCGTCGGGAAGTCCGGATGCCGCTCCAACAGAAGTGGGGCTCCGCCCCACGCCCCGCCGGGGGTATGATACCCCCGGCCCCCCCGAATGGGTACGCGTGTGCGGTTGATCCATCGCCGGACCGCGCATTGGTGGAGGGAGCGGACTCGATGCGCGGCATGTGCCGTTCTTGTCCTTTTTCGGAAGAGGGACTTTGTCTTAGGTTCTGTTGGGGGTATGATACATCGTGGTTTCCTGGAAGGGGGGGGCGTATAAGGCAGGTGCAATCGCGGTACCGGACATCAGCGCGGCGAGCGCGGGAGCGCGAGCGCAACGCGGGATATGCGCAGAATGCGGCACCCTTGAGCCAAGGCATGCCCTTGCGGGGTACGGGGCAGAGCCCCGTCCTGATCAATTGGCTTCGACAACTTCTTTCACGCTTCATGTTGCCGTCACCAAACGGTAAACAGTCCATAGACTTTGCCGCGCTCCGGATGTATCGTCCCTCCGATTCCACTCCCTGTACTCCAGACCGGCGGCCTGCAATGTATCTTGATGTTATCCTGCACGCGGTGGATGGCGTGCTCACCCTGCTGTTGATCGGCATGGTCGGCTACGCGCTGGCCGGTCGGGGTTGGTTCGGCGTGGAAACACAGCGGCTGTTGCCCCGCCTGACCATGGAAATCACTTTGCCCCCGTATATGTTTTACGTTCAGGCCACCGCGATTTCCAGAAATGAGCTTCTGGATATGGTGTATGCCGGGCTGCTGCCTTTTACGGCCATGACGCTGACCTATCTTTTCTCCAGGCTTTTGATCCGCCTGCTGCGTATTCCCAAGGGCAAACGAGGTATTACCAGCGTAGCCTTCACTTGTTCAAACACCATTTACTTGGGCCTGCCCATCAATCTGGCTCTGTTCGGTGAAGCCGCCCTGCCTTATGTCCTGCTCTATTACGCCGTTAACTCAATGCTGTTCTGGACTATGGGCGTCTACCTGGTGGCCGGGGATTCTGAAGACAGCAAACACGCCCTGCTGAGCCGGGAAACCTTGCGCTCCTTTATTTCGCCGCCCATGATGGGGCTTATCGCCGGGGTAATGGCGGTGCTGCTGCATATCCCCCTCCCCCCCTTTCTCCTCAACAGCTCCAAAATGCTCGGCGGCATCACTATTCCCCTGATTCTGCTCAGCCTGGGCATCACCATGCACGGCATGCGCCTCCGGAATATCCGACCGAACAGAGAACTCATTCTGATTCTTCTCGGACGTTTTATTTGTAGCCCGCTAATCCTTTTCGGGCTCAGCTTCTTTTTTCCCGTGCCAACGCTGATGCTCCAGGTTTTTATTATTCAATCCTCGCTCCCGGTCATCACCAATTTGGCGGTGGTCGCCAATTATTACAAGGCCAACGAGGAACTGGGCGCGCTGGCGGTTACCAGCAGCACGCTTCTCTGTCTTTTTACCGTTCCGCTTCTCATGATTCTGGTCACCCTGGCCCTCTGAGCCGAAACAGCTTCGCGGACATTTGAGGCCCCAGGCATACGCAAAGGCATACGGCCCGCGTTCCCAAGAGTAAGGGCAGGGACACATTGCCCCGGATATGCTGCGGTTTTGCCGGCAAGAGTTGAACAGAAGGTTCAAGGCCATGCCGCTGAAGGAAAGATAGAAAGCTTCCGGCAGGGGATTCCTCCCGCCGGAAGCCGGACTGTTCTTCCGGCCCGTCTGGACGAACCGGAATTCAGGAAAAGAAACTATAGGTATTTTTTGGCAAAGGCCTTGAGCGCCTGCACCATAATATCCATGGGCGGGGTCACGATACCCGCGCCCACTTGCCCCACGCCGGGCAGTTTATGGGCCACGCCGGTGTTGATAACCGGCAGCAGGCCTGTAGCGACCACCTTTCGGATGTCTATACCGGTGTTCACACCGGCAAAATCCACGTTGGGCATGGCGAGATCCGGGTTAGGACCGTAGGTTATGCGGCCCATGCTCCGGGTGTACTCAAGGGCATCCGCGAGGCCCCCGGCGCCGACAAAGCGGACCACGGCCGGAGCGGCGCCCATGGCAAAACCGCCGATGCCGTAGCATTCGACAATAGCGGAATCGCCCATATCCGGGTTGGCCTCATCTTCGGTAAAGCCGGGGAAATACAAAGCCTTGGGCTTGAGGCAGGGAGCGGTAAACCACTCGTTCCCCAACCCGCTGACGTTGATGCCGAAATCCACGCCGTTGCGGCTCATGCAGGTAATAATGGTGCTGTAGGGAATATCCCTGGCCGCATCCAGCAGCGCCTTGCCCATGGCCATAGCCAAGTTGAGGAAGAATTGCTCGTTCTTTTTGACCAAGAACTCGACAATGGCCGGGCCGTTGGGATCATCCTTCAACACTTCGGCAAAGTCGGCACAAATGGCCTTGTAGAAATTCAGGCTGGCGGCCACGTTGCGTTGGTGCATTTCGTCGCCCATAGCCAGGGATTGGGCCGCAATGTTTTTGAGGTTTAAACCGCCCATGCGGACAAGGGCTTTATCCATGGCCGGCGCAAAAACCTTTTCCAGCCACTTGAGGCGCTCGATAACCTCAGGACCGTTGGCCCCGAAGCGCATAACCTTGCCGATGCCCTCGTTGATCGTGCAGTAGGCTGTATTGCCGTAGGTTTCGTTGACCACCTCCCAAAGGGGCATGGAATAGGAGATCATGCCGGTCATGGGACCAACGCAGCGGTTGGCATGGTTAGGGCCGTAGGTGATCTCGCCGGAGGCCATCAAGCGTTCGGCTTCTTCATCGGTTGCGGCCAAGCCTTCATATTTGAGGGCCCCGATATAGGCTCCGCGCATCGGACCGCACATATCTTCCCAACGGACCGGCGGTCCGGCGTGAAAAATGCTTTTTTTGGTCATGCCGGGAATGCATTCGTGGGCCGGGCGCAGGCGCTTAAGCACAGGCTGGCCCTTACAAATGCGGGTATAGGCTTCCTTGTTGGCCTTTTGGACCAGGGATTCCCCCTTCTCATCCACCAACTTGGTTTCGATGTTGAACAGAATATCCACCAAATCCGTATCCCCTTGGGCAGGCGGCCGCCAGTCCAGATGGATAAAGGGCGTGGAAGTTTCTTCAAAGGCGCGGTCAAAAGCATCGACGCCGAGAGCGGCGATATGCAGGGAATCAGACATCAGTTCACCCCCCCGGCGGTTTTGGCGGCCCAAACAGCAGCCTGAGCGTTGCTGCCGGGCACAACAACCCCGGCTTTTTTCAAAGCTTCAACCTGAGCGGCCCGCCCCGGCGTATCGGCATCCGTGCCGCAAACAGAAACAACAATGCGCTTCTTCGCTACTTCTTCAGGCGCAAGACGCTTGGCATCGTTGAGAGCGCGCATAAATTCGCCCACCTGGTCCTGGTGCGCGCCAAATCCGATAACCATATCCAGCAAAACCACCGCCACCTCGGGGTCGATCAGCTCGGCAACCATACGCTCCATTTTAAGCTCCGGAGCCATCATGGGGTGGGGGCGGCCAACGGTGAACACATCGTCGCCGAAATCCCAAAAACAGTTACCCTTGCTTTTTTCATGAGCGGTAATCGAGCCGAAGCCCTTGACCTTCAAGTTGGCGAACTTCTCGCCCTTAAGGTACGGCGCGGCAAGCTCAGCGGCTTCCTGGCACAGGGTGCCGCCGCCGAAAAGCCCCCGCAGATAACCGGGCTTACCGGCCGGCGGCAGGGGAATATCCTGGAGCACCGTCTCTACCGGCGCAGCAGGGTTCAGATGCCGGGCAACGGCAAGGGCAAGCTCGGTCAGGTTGGCCGCCGTGGTCAGCCCTGCGGCCTCTTCGGGCTTATGGTCCTCAGCGCCCAGATAGTGCACGAAAACCGGCTTGCCCAGGCCGGGCAAAATTTCGATCAGTTTTTTGCGGGTTGCCTCTCCCGGAGGCTTGCCTAGGAGCACAATGACCTTGGTTTCTTCGTCGTGGGCCAGACGGTGCAGGGCGGCAATGGCGGTCAGCCCGCCCACGTCATCCTTAAGATCCCGGCCGCCCGCGCCAAAGGCCTGGCTGATGCCCGCGCCCAAACGATCCAAGAGACAGATGACTTCCTGCAAGCCGGTTCCGGAGGCTCCGACAATGCCCACCGGGCCCTTGGCAACGCGGTTGGCAAAGGCCATGGGCACGCCGTCAATGAGGGCTGTGCCGCAATCCGGCCCCATGACCAAAACGCCTTTTCGGGAAGCAAGCTGCTTTAGGGCAATTTCATTCTCCAGGGAAATATTGTCGCTGTACAGCATAACATCCATGCCCGCCGCCACGGCCAGGGCCGCCTCGTAGCGGGCATAATCCCCGGCCACGGAGATGATGGCAAAATTACAATCGGGGTCGGCTTCCAGGGCTTCCGCAAGATCATGGGGCACGCTCGCGCCGCCTTCGACGCTCCGCTTGGCCGGAACAGCCGCTAACAGACGTTTAACGGCTTCTTCGGCCTTGGGCAGAATATCGGCCGGAGCCTTGATAGCGATAACCAAATCATCAGCGCCCGCGGCCACCACGTCAGGCGTGCTGAGGCCCGAACTTTCAAAGAGTTCCTTGTTGCGGGGCGTGCCCATCATGGCTGAAATCTGCTCAGCGCCACTTTCAGTTTTTGCCTCGCTGGAAAGCTTCATCAAAAAGACCGAATCCCGGTAGGTATCCGGCATAATTATAGTGTGTACCTTGGAATCTGGAGCCATACCATTGTCCTTTCCTGAAAGGGTTAGTCATACATTTATGCTCGCAAAGGCCACGAAGCAGGACGTTGCCGACCATAGGGGAACACAACGCCTCTCCCGGGCTCCAAGCATCTTGCCGCAGCGCATACCCGTGAGAACCAAGCAAAAAGGGCCAAATTAGCACAGCAGGCCCGGGCCAGGCTCAAGGTTTACTCCGGCATAAAAATGGTCTGTCCACCTGTCCGTATGAACATTAACTCCTATGGCATCTTTGCCCAAAAAGCAACATTCTTTTCTGGGGATAATAACGCGCTCTTTCCTCAACCATACTGTGTCTGCATCTCCCGACCCAGGTGAACGGCGTAGTGATCAGCCCGTACCCCAGGCATGGTTTTACTTCTGACAGCTCGTGGTCCTTCACAGACTGAGGGGAGGCAAAAAAAAATATCTATGGTTGAAGCGAGGCAGCATACCTGAAAAACTAACAAAAGAAACAGCGCTCTCTCGTTCCGGGTAGCTGGAGAACGGCAGCGTAGGGACCGGGTGGCGGAGGATTTTTCAGTAGAAGCAGATCATTGGAGGGCTAATTTGAGCAGAGGTTTTCTTCCTTGCTGGGATACCCTCAAAATAAGGGGGAGACAACAAGACGAGTCTTCTTCTCCGGCTCGTCTTTCCCATGCGAGCGCGGGGAAGAGACAGGAAAGAAGCTTGCGAAAACCACGGGGCAGACCGATAAGCGTTCGGCCTGCCCCGTGGTTTGTTCATCG
Organism: uncultured Desulfovibrionaceae bacterium; assembly: GCA_949741925.1. Taxonomy (GTDB): domain Bacteria; phylum Desulfobacterota; class Desulfovibrionia; order Desulfovibrionales; family Desulfovibrionaceae; genus JAJDHY01. The sequence goes on from CATJOY010000020.1 coordinate 35,699, forward strand.
AACAGAAAGCTCTCTTCGGATTCATCGACAGACGGACTGTCGATGAATCATTATCTCTATACAGACAACTCTTTTCTATAGCAAGCAAAGTTTTTCCAATTTAATTTTTTAATTGGATTTATTTGCCTGTATATTTTCTAAAATATATTCTATAACTATTATTTTTTTCACATTTTTTCTCATAAAAATCGACAGTCCGTCTGTCGATGAATCCGAAGAGAGCTTTC
>CATJOY010000021.1 GCA_949741925.1 uncultured Desulfovibrionaceae bacterium
AATTAGTTCTTGCGATCGACCAAAATCCCATTGCAAAATGTTCAAAGAGCAGTCCGAGAAGTTAAAGCAGAGTATACAACAGCCCATGCAGCTACAAAGGAAAATTAAAGAAATAAAATTATAACAGATTTATTATATTGAAAGCAAAAAAATATTATTCATCCTTTAAAATGAGTGCACTTTTTGTAACTTTATAACTATGAAAATAAGATAATATAAATCTATTGATTTAGAGCAGATAGCAAGATTATTTTATGAAACAGTCCATGCTGTGAATATAAAAGATTATACTGAGCAACAAGTAAATGTATGGGCAACAGGGAATATTAATCTTGAGGAATGGGATACTTCATTTCGGAAACATCTCACTTATGTTGCAACTAAAAATGATTTGATTGTAGGTTTTGGAGATATTGACGAAACAGGATATTTGGACAAGCTATTTGTTCATAAAGATTTCCAAGGTAGAGGTATAGCAACTACCATATGCGATCATCTTGAAAATGGAATTAAAACACAATGTATCATTGTTCACGCTTCAATAACTGCAAAACTATTTTTTGAAAAGCGAGGGTATAAGGTAATTAGACCGAAAAAAGTTGAAAGACAAGGGATATTTCTGAAGAACTACATAATGATAAAGAACGTATAAGCTATGCCATAGTAATTATAGGGGATGCTCATACCGGGAAAACCTTCCTTAGCCGGATTAAATAAATTATGCTCGTCCATTGCTGATCAGAAGCTGGGGGCCAGACGACTCTTGGGGATGATCTATAAGGAAGACGGCCTGGAAAAGTACAAGCCGTTTTTGTTTTTTCAATACATGGCTGCTCCCTTTCCTCGCTAGCAACATCAGTCGGAAAAACCGGGCTCGGAGTAGCTCCCACACGCTTTTGCCTCCTTTTTTCTATTTTCCTTCTGCTCTTAGCGGGAGGCATGAAGTAAGCAACTACTCCTAGCTCAAAGTCTGAATATCCAGCGTTCGACCGCAATGAGGGCAAATTTTGAGAGCATGGCGACCATCCTCAGTGGAAAAGAAAAACGTCATCCAGCGCATGTTGATAAACAGATAGCTAACCCAGATCGCACCGCCACAGGAACAAAAGCGTTTTTGCATGAGGGTTCTCCTTGTTGCTTTATATAAACAAACAGGTGAAAAAATATGCCCCTTTTTTCTGCAAGAAAAACAGAGGGAGGGGCGTAGACCTAAGGCTGACCTGATAAGGCCCGCCCTAGGCAACCGGGAAGCTTCGGGGAAATTTCGGTCCGGCAGCTTCTTTGTAAAAAGCTCAGCGGCAATTTCGGCAGAGCCAGACGACCCGGCCGATGACCCGAAAGCTATCCAATTCATCGCCCTGAATAGTAATGGGCGTATAGTCTGGATTATCGGAGAGCAAACGTAAACCATTCGCCTGGCTGAGGTGCTCTACGCGCTTAATATATATCGTCTCTTCAAAGCCGACTGCCATAATACTTTTTGCGGAGAGCTGCTTTGCTGCCTGATCCACGAGGACCATGTCGCCATCCATGATGCCGGGTTCCATACTGTTGCCGACAACATCCATAAAAACCATTTCTCGGGGAGTGCCCATGCGCGCAAGCCAGGATACCGGGAGCGGATGTAGGGCTACGGGAATCGCTTCCAGTTCAAACGAACCACCGCCCGCACAGAGTCGGGCGCGAACTTGCGGCACATTCATAAACGGAGCCGGTTCCCGGCTATGGAGGGCAGCCGCATTGGCCAAGGCCTGTTTTACCAAGGAACCCGACCGGTCAGCCTGTGCGGCCGTACGCCGGGGGCCTTTGCCAAACTCCAGCCAATCCGGATTAAGACCATGGCTTCGGGAAAGGGATAGTACCCATTTCACCGGCACGGCATCCCTGTTCTTTGCCTGAGTAATGGCGGAACGGTTAACCCCTAGAGTACGGGCAAGATCCATCTGGGTTCGTACGTCCGTGGCGTCACGCAGCCGCTGCATGAAGGCAGCAAAGGGAATGGTCATCAATGCCTCGTGTGTTTCCTCAAGAACATGTTCTGTGGGCATCCTGCGCGGCCTAAATCTTGCCCTCCGGGCAAAGAAGAAATATCCTTTCGCAGTTTATAACCCTGAGCAAAATGATTGTTTGTTTATATTTGTTGCTGTATATAAACATATTTTCTACCTTTTAGCAAGTAAAAATTGAGATTTTTTTTAACCTGGCACTATACCTACAAAATGGGCCCTGCTCAGGGGCGCTTCGTGGTTCCCAGGCTGTTATATGTTGTTCATTGGGGACAATCCTGTTCTGTTGGGAGGAGGCGGGAATCTTTACCGCCGATAGCCCTGTGGGAATGCGTTTTACGCTCTCCGGTGGAAGGGGGTATGCCCTAGAGGTGATGAAAAGCGGCCTTCCCTCGGGTGCCCCTTTCGCATCCCGGGCGAAAGCGCCTTGATTGCGGAAATGGCGCTATGACAAGACAGCGAAAAAATACCCAGCAGAGAAGAGCGCCTCAGGCGAAAGATGGCCGTGAAGCCAGGCGGCGCAATTCCTCCCAAAGTTCGCTGATGCCTGTTTTTTTGACAGCGGAGGTTACCAGGGGAGGAGAGGGCAGCAGGGGGCTCCATTCGAGACGGCGCAGCGCCTGTTCCTGACGCGAGCATTTATCGCATTTGGTCAAAACCGGCAGCAGCGTGAGCCCTTTATCCTGTGCAAAGGCCAGCAAGTCCAGATCGGAACGCTGCGGTGGCAGGCGGCAATCCAGGAGGAGGACGAGCCCGAGAAGGGCGGTGCTTCGGCTAAGGTAGCGTTCGATGAGCAGCCGCCACTTTTCCCGTTCTTCTTTACTGCAACGAGCGTATCCGTAACCGGGCAGATCCACAAGCCAAAAGCCTTCGGGAATGGCGCGGTAATAGTTGACACTGCGTGTTTTGCCGGGCGTGGCGCTGGTTTTGGCGAGCTGCTTGCGGCCCGCCAAAGCGTTAACCAGGGATGATTTCCCCACATTGGAGCGGCCGGCCAGGGCCATTTGGGGGATATCCCGACGAGAGAGCTGGTCGAGGGTATAGGCCGTATTTTCAAGCGTCAGGGTAGAGTTCATAGCTGCCTTGACAAATCGCTGTCTGCTGGGAAATAATATCAAGCTATCGTATGTGCCGGCGCGGTCTGGCGTTGCGGGCACGAAGGATAGCGGCCGGGGCGAAGATAGTTTCGCGGCGTTGCCCGGGACCGACGATTTTTTCGGTGTAGACCGTGTTTGTTCTCTTATGTTCGGCATGAATGCCGCAATCCGAAAAATGTGGTTCCGGTTTCCTCGCCGTTCCTCACAGGCCGGCCGTCTTATATCCCGGGCATCTTTGTGATTGGCGAATCCTAGTGTATTTCATTCCTTTTAGCAAAGCAAATTGCCGGGTAGTTCCCGGAAGACGAGCGTTGGAGGCTCCATGTACTCAACCACGGATTTCAAGAAAGGCCTGAAAATTGAGCTTGACGGCACCCCCTATGAAATTGTCGAGTTCCAGCATTTTAAGCCCGGCAAGGGCGGCGCCATGGTGCGCACGAAGCTGCGCAATATTTTGACCGGCCGCATTCAGGACAATACGTTCCGTTCTGGGGAAAAGGTTGACCGTCCGGATCTGGAATCCCGGGAAATGCAATATCTTTACCGTGAAGGCCAGGATTTCGTTTTTATGGATCTCTCCTCGTATGAGCAACTGCATATCAAGGCTGAGGTTCTGGGGGATAAGGGCGGCTACCTCAAGGAAAGCCAGCTCGCGCCGGTGCTGCTCTATAACGGGGAGCCTCTCGATGTGGAACTTCCCATTTCTCTGATTCTGGAGGTGGTTGATACCGAGCCGGGCGCTAAGGGGGATACCGTTTCCAACGTTACCAAGCCGGCCAAGCTGGAAACCGGTGTTGTCATTCAGGTGCCCATTTTTGTGAACACCGGCGACAAGGTTAAAGTGGATACCCGGAGCAACGAATACCTGGGACGCGAATCCTGAGAAGGCCTGCGGTGCTGTGAAAAAGCTGCCGCCTGAATCGCTTTGAGGTGTCTCTGTGATCTTCTGATTGTTCTTTGGGAGAATGAGCCTGCCGCGGGCGGCAGGCTCGCCGGAAAAGCGGCCTGTCTCCAGCTTTCAGGGAACATGCAAGGCAAACCGTGTGAGGGGGGCGGAATTTTTCGGGCTTGCTCGCCACAAAAACCGGGCGAGGAAATACTTTCTCCCTAACCTCGATTACCCTGGATTTTGTAGACCGAACCGTAGGAGCTATGGGGCGGCGTTTCCTGGTCTAGTAGGACAGCATTGCCAAAGAAGCCGATAGCGACAACGCGGCCGCTTGCGGCCGCGTTTGCTTTGTTATATAGGGAGGATGTTTGTTCCCCCGGAAAAACGCCCCTTTAGGGAGGCCCTGAGCCTCCGGCCGGGGCATTCATGCGCAAGCCGTTTTGCGGCAGCGTCGCGCCAAGATATGAGGTTATTCCAACGGACGGTTACAGATTGACCAGGGAGCTTACAGGGCTCTTCCTGATTTTTACCGGTTTGCTCTTGTTGCTGAGCATCACTAGTTTCGACCCTCGTGACCCCAGCTTGAACCATGTTCTCAGCAAGGCGACGGCTATCCACAATAAGGCGGGCATATTCGGGGCCTATTGCAGCGGCTTCTTGGTTGATTTAACCGGTGTCGGGGCCTACACTTTTCCGGCTTTTTTTCTGGCTGCCGGGGGCAGACGGATTCTCGGCACGCCGGTTTGGGCTTGGTGGCGCTGGTTTGCCTTTAGCGTGCTTGGCTGCTGTCTTTCCGTCGGCGGCAGCGCTTGGCAACTCGGCCTTTTTGCTGTGCGCGGCGGTGGGCTTTGGGGCCATATTCTCTATGATTTTTCTATAGCCTATTTCAGCGTTGTAGGCACGGCCATGGTCTGGGGTTTTATTACCCTGTTGGCCGTGCAGACTTTATTTGGCTTTTCCTGGCTGTCCTTGGCCCGTCAGGGAAGTAAGGCTCTACTTATCATTCTACGGCAGGTTCGTTCGGAGTATGAGGAACGACGGGAACAGATGCGGGCCGCAGCCGCCCGCCGGGCCAAAACGAAGGAAGCCAGTTCAGCTTTTCTTGAGAGGGAACAACGCATTTTTCCGGATCGGCAACAGGATGCGCCCGACCCTCAGCCGGAACGGGACGGCAGCCGACGGCAGGCGGCCGCCAGACGTTTCTTTTTTCCTTGGAAACGGAGCAGAAACTCCGGCAACAACGACATTACAGATGCTTCACCGTCTGCATCGCCCATGCCGCCCGTTTCCCGAGACCCCTTGATCAGGGTCGTGACGCCAGCGCCCGTTGTTTCTGAGGTCGGGCAGGCTTCCATTGAAATAGCCTCTCAGGCCGACGAAGACATGCTGCGCCACATGCCCCCGTCAAATCCGGATATATCCTCGTCTGGCGAGGATTCTGGAGAAAGTCTCGATTTTCTCTCAGCTACGCTGGATGATTCTGAGCCCCCCTGGCTCCGCGATCTTGAGGAAGGGAAAGTAGAAAAACTGGCGGTTCGGGCGACACCCGCTGCACGGCGCGCTTCGATTCAGGAAAAGGATCAGCCGGGAGCGAGAAACCCCTTAGCGCGTTCCAGAGGAACCGGCCACGCGGCCGCTCATCGCGACACCTCCGAAGACCTTGCCGGCTCCGGTGGAGCACAGGAGGCATCTACCCCCCAGCACGAGTACGCCGGAGAAAACAGGGAGGAACGGCAGGACGAGGGCGAAGAGCTTTCCCCGAAGATCCAGACGCCAGTGTATGCAACACCGGTATCGCCGGCGGAGCATGCTTCGGTGTTGGATCGTGAGGATCTCGATCGTGCGGAGGATTCCCCCGCAGAAAAAGAGAGTGGGGGATCCGTGGCGGCCGGTCCGGCCAGCATCCCTTCGGCCCCGGACAGGCCCCGGAAGCGTGCGCCGCTTCCTTCGCTGGATATTCTGCACGCCGTCTCATCCGAGAACCAAGGAACGCCCCATCACATCTTGGAAGAAAAAGGCAACGCCTTGATGACCTGCCTGGCGGATTTTGGCATCCATGGGGAACTCTCCGCTATCACGCCAGGCCCGGTTGTAACCATGTTTGAGGTCCGTCCGGCTCCTGGCGTCAAAGTTTCGCGCATCGCCAACCTAAGCGATGATCTGGCCTTGGCTTTGAAGGCCATTGCCGTACGTATTCAGGCCCCCATTCCCGGTTCGGATGTCGTCGGCATTGAGATTCCCAATGAAAATCGAGAAACGGTTTGCCTGAAAGAACTGTTTAGCTCCGAGGCCTTTCAGGGGGAAAATTCTCTGTTGACTATGGCGCTCGGCAAGGATATCGCCGGACGTCCGGTCTCAGCAGATCTCGCCCGTATGCCGCACCTGCTGGTGGCCGGGGCTACCGGAGCGGGTAAAAGTGTTTGTCTCAACTCCATCCTGCTGTCGTTTCTTTATAAAGCGCGCCCCGAGGAAGTGAAGCTTCTCCTCGTCGATCCCAAGCGTATTGAAATGGCTGTCTATGCGGATTTGCCCCATCTTGTTCATCCGGTAGTCACAGAAATGGCCCTGGCCAAAAACGCCTTGGAATGGGCTGTTTCCGAAATGGATGAGCGGTATAAGGCCATTGGCCGCCTCAAGTGCCGCAACATCGCTACCTACAATGAACGGTTGGCCGAACTGGGGCCTGAGAGGCCGGAGGAGCTGCGGGATCTTGCCCCTATGCCTTATCTTGTGATTATCATTGATGAACTTGCTGATTTGATGCTCACTGCCGCCAAAGAGGTAGAAACCTCTATCGTGCGCCTGGCGCAATTGGCCCGGGCGGCCGGCATCCATATGATTCTGGCTACCCAGCGGCCCAGTGTGGATGTAGTTACCGGCCTAATCAAGGCAAACTTCCCCTGCCGCATTGCCTTTCAGGTTACCTCCAAGCACGATTCGCGCACCATTCTGGATGCCGTGGGTGCTGAGCATCTGCTAGGCAAGGGGGATATGCTTTTCAAGCCCGGTGGCGGAAAGTTCCGGAGGTTGCATGGCGCTTTTGTCAGTGATGACGATGTGGCCGCCGTTACCGACTATTGGCGGCGCTGCCAGAAACCGAACTATGCCGTGGATTTCAGCGAATGGGGGAGCGAGGCCGGGGATGATGTTCCCTCAGGCGGCGGCAGTGGTCTTGACGATGTGGTGGCCGATCCGGTGTATGCCGATGCTGTGGAGTTTGTCTGCCAGCAGGGCAAGGCCTCCATTTCGCTTATTCAACGCCGTTTTCGCATTGGCTTCAACCGCGCCGCCCGTTTTGTCGAACAAATGGAAAAAGACGGACTTATCGGCCCGGCCGACGGCAGTAAACCACGCACCGTCGTGCGCGGCAAACGGGAAGAATAACTATGAAGATACCCGCAGTCTATGTGCTCTTGTTGCATTGTATGCGTGCGATTACTCCTGCAAAGTGCTTTTTCAACTGGTCGCCCCTTGGTCTTGCTGCCATCTTCTGCCTGGCGCTTTATCCCTCAATCGCCAGCCCTGCCTCTACCCGGGGAAGCCTGGTTGAGAAGATCCAAGCTGCTTACGGAACTATGACCAGCATGAAAGCTTCCTTTAGCCAGGTACTGGTGCATAAGGAAAGCGGCGGTAGGGAAACGCGCAGCGGCGAACTCCTGTTCAAAAAACCGCTGTTGGTGCGCTGGGAAACCAAAACTCCGGAGCGGGAATTGCTGGTGGTTGCCCCGGGGAATATCTGGAATGTTTTTCCCGAGGAAGATCTGGCCTATAAATACCCGCCGCAAATGGCCGAGGATTCGCAAAGTCTGGTCCGCGTTATCACCGGGCAGGCCCGGTTGGAACAGGATTTTACCGTGGAATCCGCGGCAGCCGAGGAGGGCTTGGCCGTGCTGCGCCTCTACCCCAATGAGCCGACACAGGCCCTGGTGGAAGTTGTGCTTTGGGTGGACGAGAGCAGCGGGTTGATCCAAAAGTTCAGAGTGTACGATTTTTATGGCAACGAAAACGAAGTCGTTTTCAGCAATCGAGAGCTGAATGTGACGCTTCCTGACAGCTCCTTTGCCTATACGCCGCCGCCGGGCATGACTGTGGAAGATCGTAGCGCTCAAGGCGCGGTTCAGGAGCCGCTGTTGCAGTAGTTTTTGGGCGCGACCCTTTGCTGCTAGTCTGCTGCCTGCTCTCCGGATAGGGTGCAGCATACGGCGCTTATGCGGCCTTCTCCCGCGGGAATACGCCCGTAGCGTGGAATCGTAGCGCTTTTTTCCTGTATGGCCCGCGGGCATTGCACGATCTACGGCACAGGAGACCGGCTGCATCCGGGAATATAATGCCCAGAGAGATTACAGTCCGACAGCCTTTTTGAGCGCTCGGATTTCTTCCGAGTACAATTCCCGCGTCTTTCCCGCGGGCAGATCACCTAGTTCAAGCGGTCCTACAGCCATTCGACGCAATGTCAGAATGGTCAGGTTCAGATCACGGCACATCCGGCGGATCTGGCGGTTGATTCCTTGATGCAGGGTCAGGCGCATGCTTGGGGTACGGGTGGGCAGCCGAACCACTTCTACGGGAGCCAACATTTCCCCCTCGGCAAGGCTCATGCCCCGGCGCATGGTTTCCAGAGCGTTTTCCGCCGGTATTTCCCTGGTCCGCACAAAATAGATTTTGGGCAGATGGTAACGGGGGTGGGTCAGGCGCAAGGTCAATTCGCCGTCATCCGTCAGCAAGAGCAGGCCCTCGGAAAAAAAATCCAGGCGTCCGACAGGGTAAAGGCGGTGTTTTTTTAGATTCTCCGGCAGCAGGTCCAGCACGGTAGTCCGTCCCTGCGGATCCCGGGCCGTGGCGACGACCTGCACGGGTTTATTGAGCATGACATACACATGCCCGGCCTTCTCCCTGGGCTGCAACGCCACCGGCTTGCCGTCGCAGGTCAGCAGATCCCGTCCCGGGACAAGACGGCGTCCCAGGTCGGTGACAAGAGTTCCGTTTACGGCGATGCGCCCTTGGGCAATAAGCATCTCTGCCCCTCGACGGGAGGCGAGTCCGGCCTGGGCCAAAGCCTTGTTCAGGCGGATGCCTTCAGTCTCGGGAGTCCCTGAAAGCGTTGCCGGAGCGTCTTTTTTGCGGTTGTTATGTTTCATGATTGAGTATTGCCGTATATGATGCCTTGTTTTTTGGGTAAGCAACAATTCCCGCCCGGCATTCGGTTGCCGAGGCGCCGCGCGCCCCGGCCGCCTCGCCTGAATTGTCCTTGATCCGGTACCTTGTTACGGCCTGATAACGCTATCAGCCAATTGCAACGAGGTGACCACATCCAGCATATTGGTTGTTTCGCCCACGGCTTTCTCCCGCAGAACTCCGAAGTGCTCCAGGCAGGTTCCGCAGACCAAAATATGAACGCCGTTTTTTTCCAGCGTCTGCAACTGCTCAAGTACCGGACTGTTAGCAAGGCTGAGCGTTACCGCGCCGTTGAGCATGACCACCCGCCACAGCTCGGAGCCCATTTCCGGCAACGTCGCCAGAAAATTTTTCATGAGTTTTTCGCCGAGCGTATCATCACCACTGCCAATGACCGGGCTCGTCAGCAGGACCGCGACGCGTCGACCTTCACGCACGGGAACGCGGCAGGCACAGGAAGCAACAGAAACGGCTGTCTGGTCTTTTTTGCCGGTAACCTGCCAAACGCCTTGGCCGGCTGGACTATCAATGGCGCTATAGCCGACGCTTTGTAAAAATCGGCTCACGTTTTCCCGGGCCGCGTCGTTATCCACAAGGATTGTAATTTCATTCGGGCTGTGGGCTTCAACGGTTTTCTTGACACGGAGCACCGGTTCAGGGCAAGCCAGTCCCCGGCAATCAAGCGTGGTTTCTTGCATGGTATCTCCTTCCTTTCTGTGATATACCGCATGGGGCGCGGCATTGTACCGCGCCTCTCCCGGACTGTCCGGTTGCCGTTTGGGCAGGCGCAGTTATATTCTTTTTGTTCCGTTCCCGGCCCTCAATGTGAGGTGATGCGCGGGATGGAAGCTACCGGCGGGCATATCCGCCATAGGGAGCCTTATGTCTTCAGCACTCGATCTGCAAGGGCCGGAGGAGCGCAAAGTCAGCAACCTCGCCCTGTTTAAACGCTGCCTCGGGTATTTCAAACCCTACATGAGCCGCATTATCCTGGCTACAGGCGCAATGCTCATCGTGGCCGCCTGTCAGGCGGCTGCCGCCTACCTGGTGCAGCCCGCCATGGACGATATTTTTCTTAATAAGGATAAGGAGGCCCTCCTTTATATTCCCCTCCTGTTTCTGCTGATTACCTTTGCCAAGGTAGGCTTCAGGGTTGTTCAGAACTTCACCATGCAGTACTGCGGTCTTAAGGTTCTGGAAAAACTGCGTGACGAACTTTACCGCAAAATCATCTATTTACCAATGAAGTTCTACGAGGATACCCAGGTGGGCATGCTGATGAGCCGGATCATCAACGATGTGGTGGTCATTCGCTCCAGTATGCCGGCTTTGGTGATGCTGATCCGGCAGATCCTGACCATGGTTTCGCTTATCGTGGTGGTTTTCTATAGGGATGTAGAGTTGGCTTTTTTCGCTGTTATTGTGCTTCCGGCGGCCTTTTATCCTTTTATTTACTTCGGCAGACGCATGCGCAAGCTGGGCCGCAAGGGGCAAGAAAAATTAGCCGATATTTCCGTGCTGCTCCAAGAAATTTTCAGCGGTATCCGTGTGGTCAAAGCCTTTGCTACCGAGGATGAGGAGGGTGAGCGTTTTGATAAGGAAAATAAGCGTCTTCTCAAGTTGTCGCTCAAGCAGACCATGGCTAGCGAACTCTCCTCGTCCGTCATGGAGTTTGTCGGCGGTTTGGGCATTGCTCTAGTTTTATGGTACGGCGGCCTCCAGGTCATTGAAGGCAGTTCCACCCCCGGCACCTTTTTCTCCTTTGTGGCTGCGTTAGTTATGATGTACGACCCCATCAAAAAGCTCTCGGCCGCCAACAATGATATTCAAAAAGCCCTGGCTGGCGCAGAGCGGGTTTTCGGCATCATTGATTCCCCGCTCATACAGGTGGAGCAAGACGGTCACTATCCTTTGGAGGAACCTTTTCGGGAATTGGATTTTCAAAACGTTTCCTTTGCCTACAATACAGAAGACCTTCCTGCCCTGGATCGTATTTCTCTGCGGGTCAAAGCGGGGGAAAAAATCGCCCTGGTCGGTCCTTCCGGTGCCGGAAAAACGACCTTTGTCAACCTCATTCCTCGTTTTTATGACCCCCAGCACGGGGCTATTCTTCTCAACGGCAGGCCGCTGAATGAATATGTTCTGGCCACGCTCCGCCGGAGTATCTCAATTGTTTCCCAGGATAACTTTCTGTTCAATGTTTCTATCAGGGATAACATTACGTACGGCCATAACAATCTCAGCGAAGAGGATGTGATTCGCGCGGCCAAGGCCGCCTATGCGCACGACTTCATCATGAGCCTGCCCGAAGGCTATGACACTGTTATCGGGGAACGCGGCGTCAAACTTTCTGGCGGCCAGAAACAGCGCCTGACCATTGCCAGGGCTTTGGTCAAGAATAGTTCCCTCCTTATTCTCGATGAGGCGACCAGCGCTCTGGATTCCGAAGCCGAACGTATTGTCCAAAAGGCTCTGGAAAACCTCATGAAAAACCGGACCAGCATTGTTATTGCCCACCGACTTTCCACAATTTTGCGTTCAGACAGGATTCTGGTTATGGAGCGGGGTAGGATAGTGGCCCAGGGCAAACACCAAGAACTGCTTTCCTCCTGCCCGTTGTATGCCAAACTCTACACCATGCAGTTTAGAGCGCCCGGCGATGGGCTTACCGACACTGACGATGATGCAGAGAGCGCCGCCTGCGGCAATGGCCCCTTCGGGAGCGATAGGGAAGGTCCCGCTGCCTATCGTTCCGATGGTGCGGCCGTTATGGAGGAGACGCGGTGAAGATCCCCCCGTATCTTGCAGCGCCTGTTATCAACGGGCTGTATGGCCTCTGGCATGCCACCCTCCGCCTTTCCGAAGCTAACAGGGAGGCCCACCAAAACTATACGTCGCGCGTTTTCGCCATGTGGCATGGCGAGGTATTTACCGCCCCCTACCTGCGCAAAGAACTGCGCATCATGACAGTTGTCAGCCGCAGCAAGGATGGAGAATACATGGCCCGATTGCTGGAGAGCACCGGGATAAAAACCGTGCGCGGGTCCAGTTCCCGCGGGGGGGTGGCAGCGCTGCTGAGGGCTGCCAAAATCATGCGGGAAGAGAACTATGATGCCTGTATCACTGTGGATGGGCCGCGCGGCCCGTACCACTCGATCAAGGACGGCGTCTTTTTTCTCGCCCTGCATGCGGGAGCGCCCATAGTGCCTTTCCGAGTTTTCTACGAGAAACCGAAAACCTTTGCCTCGTGGGATAGGTTCCAACTCCCCTTGCCGTTTACCCGGGCGGCCCTTGTTTTCGGAGATCCGTACATTATGGAATCCACCGAGCTTACGCCTGAAGCTCTCGAAAAGGAGCGCGCCCTTCTCAAGCAAAAACTGGATGCCTTTACCTCTCCTTTTGACCCGCTCTCCGGTGGTGGCGGATCATGAAACACGCGGTTCTTCTCGGTTTGGCCCGCTTGCTGCAAAAACTCAGCGTTCCCGGAGTGCGCCGCCTGGCCCGCTTTACCGGAGCGGCCATGTGGTTGCTTTTGTCCTCCAGGCGCAAGGCCACTATCAGGCGTATAGCCGAGCGGCTGGATGTTGCCGAAGAACAAGCCCGGTCCATCGCCCGCGCCAGCTTTGGCCATACCGCCCAATCTTTCCTGGATATCCTCATTGCCGGAAAACTCGGCAGCCCTGAATTGCCGCTCATAGAAGGCTGGCAGAGTGCTATGGAGCGTATTGAAAATACCCGTCGCCCCATTGTGCTTTTTACTGCCCACTTTGGCCCCTGGGAGATCGGCGCAACCTTTATCGGCAGATCCAGACAGCACGACGTCCTTTGCGTTGTCCGTAAACAAAAGGATGAGGCCGCCAATCAGGTTATCCGCCTGCTGCGCCGGGAAAACGGTCTAAACACCGTTGATCATCGAGATGTGACCGGTGTTGTTATGGAGCACTTGCGTAAAAATGGTATTGTCTGTTTTCTGGCAGATCACAATACCCCGCGAAAGGAAGCGTTGTTTATTCCCTTTTTGGGAGAAACAGCCGCTGTTACTATGGGGCCGGCCCTGCTTGCAGTTCGCGCCAAGGCTATTGTCCAGGGCTGTTTCATTCGGCGCGAGCCGGATGGCAGCAACAGCTCATTCTTTCTTGAGCCGTTGGATACCGCGTTGCTGCAAGGTTCCATTAAAGAAAAAATTCGGTTCGTGGCAGAATTTTATACCGCGGCTATTGAGGAACAAATCAGAAGTTGCCCTGAGCAGTGGTTTTGGATTCACAATCGCTGGAAAACCCGCCCTGTTGCGGAGAGCCAAACGCTTCCCTCAGTGTAAACAGCGGTTTTCTTTCCACTGCGCGGCCCAGGCATAGTGAGGGAATCTTGGAGCTGCAGATAAGAAGAAACGGATTGTTAGAGAGCCGGTAGGGGGCAGAGCCAACCACGCCGGAGCGCTTTAGCTTGGCCGGATGTTATTCGTGCGGCTGGCGATTTTTACGAAGAACTGCTTTTGAGCTGAGGAGGGGGTGGGGGTGGCAAGGCCCGATCCGGGGGCAGGGGCGTAAGGTCGTAACGCTTGATCTGCTGCACAGGAAAAAAGCTGAGGGTCCCATCAGGTCCTTTTGCCTTTAGTGTGCCGTGAGGCGTGATTTCGCTTGAGACGCACGGCAAGGAAAGGCTTCCTCCGGCGGTGAAGTGCAGAGTCAACATCTGCGGGCTGCCCTTTGTGGCTTGGAGTGCAGCAACTTCAGTCGCTGTGCGGATTCCCTTAATCATCATCAGATGCCAGGCTTTTACTAACTCGGCGCGGTTAGCTTCAGTATCGTGTTCAGCGCACAAGGCCAACTTCTGGCTATCAGGGGCCGGGATAAATCCTTTAACCCAGCCAAGAGAGGCATCTTTACCGCAGATATGGCAGGGAATCATGCGGGTCTCCTTGCTGGACGAAAAAGGACGTATGCGGCTGCGCCCTTTTGAGGTTTTGTACTCGGAATATTTTCAAAGACATGAGATATTTTCTGCTGTAACGCTGTCTCTTTCCCTGGCGAGGCCGGCCAAAAAAACTCAACGCAGCATAGGCGTAAACTTCTTGCCCACTTTCCTTCATCTTGTTTGCCGAGGAGGATTCATTCGGCATTGTGCAGATGGAGTGTGGAGCGAGCTTTTTGAGTCGAATCGCTAAAAATGGCCAAGAGGCACAATACACACCGGCCGTTCCTCGGGCTCCAGCTTCAAAGCCTTGCGAAGGAGCGCCTCATTAAGGTTGGCGGCATAGCGTGCGCCGATGCCAAGAGCCTGCGCTGCAAGATAGATATTTTGAGTCATCGCTCCCACCAGGGTAGGTCCCCATTCCTTATTGTACCGGGCCACGGCCCGGTCATCGGCGACGAACACCAAGGTATAGGGAGCTTTTTTCCCGAAATCTTGTTTGGCAGCCTCGGCGCGGATATCGGTAGCGCCGATTTGGTGCAAGGCGTGTTTCTCCTTATCATAGAGAAAAATTCCATTGGCGCCGATAACATACACGGAGCAGTAGGGGGCCTTGCCCATGTCCGTAGGCACTGTCCAGCCTTTGCCTTCGCGGTTCCGGCCGGTGGCGGCCCAAAGGAGCGTGGCCAGTTCCTCATCAGAAATTGCTCCCATGGGGAACGCGTCCCCCGGAGCCGAACTCCGGTGTTCTATGGCCGCCAGAACACTTGGACCGCCGTCTTTCTGAGGAGCCGGGAGCATCTTCTCCGCGCTCAGGGCGGGAGCGTGCAAAAGCAGCGTACAACAGAGCGCAAGCGGAAAAACGGGAAGACGCTTCATACCTTGTCTCCTTGACGGAGAAACCGTACTCCGTTGGCTAAAATAGCCGTACCGGTTTCCGGCGTCTCCCCCCTGGTCCAGCCGGGGTAGTTGGTGGGGTGATGAAAAGCCTCGGGATGCGGCATCAGCCCCAAAAGCCTGCCGCTGGGATCGGTCAGTCCCGCGACGGCTCCAGGGGAACCGTTGGGGTTATAAGGATATTCCTGCGTCGGTTCGAGCGTATCGGGATGCACATAGCGCAAAGCAACCAAATGGTCTTTTTCAAGGCGCTGTCTGGTTGACTCATCCAGGGCCACCAGCCGGCCTTCGCCATGGCGCACCGGCAGGGGGATGACATCAAGGCCCCGGGTAAAGACGCAAGGGCTTTGGGGGTTAGCCCTGAGGCTGCACCAACGATCTTCGTAACGCCCCGAGGCGTTGTTCAGGAGAGAGACGCTCCGCTCAAAATATCGGCCGTCAAAACCGGGCAACAGCCCCAGCTTGACCATCAGTTGAAACCCGTTGCAAATGCCGAGAATCAGCCCGCCCCGCTCGATGAAACGCCGAAGCTGATCAAGCAGGGGAGCGCCTTCATAATCCCTCGCGTGCTGCCAGCGGATACTGGCTGCCTGGGCTGCCCCCAGGTCGTCGCCATCCAGAAAGCCGCCGGGGAAAATAATAAAATTAAAATCATCCAGACGGGTTTCGCCGCAGAGCAGATCAGAAAAATGGGCTATGGTTACGGTATCCGCGCCGGCCAACGTCGCGGCATGGGCGCATTCCACTTCACAGTTGGTGCCGTAGCCGGTGGTAACCAGAGTTGCTACCCGGTTGTTCGCGAAAAGGCGGGAAGAGGGCATGACGATCCTTTTCAATCATTAAAGGTTGGGGGTACGTCGGGCCTCTTACTCTACTCTTAACCCGCCTCAAGAGTCAACCGGCTGACCTGGTTTCCAAAAGATGGTAGGTAAGGCGGATTATGTTCGGAGCGGTTTTCGTCTGTATCTACTGCAAAGCCCTCCTCGCAGCCACTCGCCGGCGCAAAACCGGTCGGGAGGAGTAGTTCTCCTTCACCCGGTTTTAGATTGTTTCCTGATTTATAAGGGCGGCGTTTATTGGGCCCCTGGCGGTACATTCGCAATCCGGTAAAATTTCAAGAGGAAGGTTTATGAAAGAGACCAAGTATATTTTTATCACCGGTGGCGTGCTCTCATCCCTGGGCAAAGGCATCGCCGCCGCGTCCATCGGCGCGCTCCTCAAATCCCGCGGCCTCTCCGTAACCATCCAAAAGCTTGATCCCTATATTAATGTTGATCCGGGCACGATGAATCCTCTCCAGCACGGAGAGGTTTTTGTTACCGATGACGGCGCTGAAACCGATATGGATCTGGGGCACTATGAGCGCTACCTGGGCGAACCCATGAGCCAACGGAACAGCTATACCTCCGGCAGCATCTATTACCAGGTTATCAATAAAGAGCGCCGTGGGGATTACCTGGGCGGCACAGTGCAGGTTATCCCCCACATTACCGATGAGATCAAGCGGGCTATTCAAACGACTGCCGAGCAGAATGTCGATGTAGCTATCATTGAGATTGGCGGCACGGTCGGCGATATTGAAAGTCAGCCGTTTTTGGAAGCCATCCGGCAGATGCGCGGCGATGTCGGCAAAGAGCGTTGCCTTTATCTGCATCTAACCTTGGTGCCTTATCTGAAGAGCGCCGGAGAATACAAAACCAAGCCGACCCAGCACAGTGTTAAGGAACTACGCAGTATTGGCATTCAGCCGGATATCATTCTTTGCCGTTGTGATGCGCAACCGCTGAATGCGGATCTTAAACGCAAAATTGCGCTTTTTTGCGACGTGGCGCCCGATGCCGTGTTCTCGTCGGTGGATGTGCCCAATGTCTATGAAGTGCCGCTCAAGCTCTTTGAGGAAGGTTTAGACCAGCGAATCGCTATCATGCTTCAGCTTCCTGCCAAAAACCCCAAGTTGGAACCTTGGCGCAGGCTGGTGCAGAGCATGGCCAACCCCAAGGGGGAAGTCACTATCGGCATCGTCGGCAAATATGTGGATTCCAAAGAAGCTTACAAAAGCCTTCACGAGGCCTTGGTGCATGGCGGGGTTGCCAACGAATGCACGGTTTCCCTGCGTTATATCAATTCTGAGGAAATCACCCGTAAAAATGTCGGCGATATCCTTGCTGGTCTGGATGGCGTTCTTGTACCCGGTGGTTTCGGCGTTCGTGGGGTTGAAGGCAAAATAGCGGCCATTCGCTATGCCCGGGAGCGGAAAATTCCGTTCTTCGGCATCTGCCTCGGCATGCAATGTGCCGTTATAGAGTTTGCCCGTGATGTTGCCGGCATTAGCGACGCCAATTCCGAAGAATTTGACCCTCTGGCCGGCAACAAAGTTATCTACCTCATGACCGAGTGGTTCGACTACCGGAAGCAGTGCGTAGAACAGCGAGATACCGGCAGCCACATGGGCGGTACTATGCGCCTTGGCGCATACCCCTGTGTGCTGACCCCTGCCTCAAAGGCCCACGAAGCCTATGGCAAGGATAGTGTGGAAGAACGCCATCGTCATCGCTTTGAATTTAATGTCGTGTACAAGGAAAAACTTGAAGAACACGGCCTGCTTTTTAGCGGTATGTCTCCTGACGGGGCTTTGGCTGAAATAATTGAAATCCCTGATCATCCCTGGTTTCTTGGTTGCCAGTTTCACCCTGAATTGAAATCAACCCCCATGAAGCCGCACCCGCTTTTCCGTTCCTTTATCGGCGCGGCCAAGGCGTTCGGCGGCCAAGGGAAAAAATAGCGGGGAATGATGAATCAACAATTCACAGCCCAAGAGCTTTATGATCGCTTGCAGAGCGGCCCTTTTGTTATTGCCGGCCCCTGCGTACTGGAAGATCTGACCCTGGGGTTGGAGTGCGCTCATGCCCTGCGTGAGGCCGCTGCCACAACAGGCCTTTTTGCTATTTTTAAAAGTTCCTATGATAAGGCTAACCGTACCTCTATCACCAGCTTTCGCGGGCCGGGGCTGCCCCAGGGCATTTCTTGGCTGGCCAGGATACGGGAGGAGACCGGTCTGCCTGTCATTACGGATATCCATGAGCCGGACCAAGCTGAAGAGGTCGGTAGGGTGGCTGATATTCTCCAGATACCCGCGTTTCTCTGCCGCCAGACCTCCTTACTGTTGGCCGCCGGCAAAACCGGGCGGGTGGTCAACATCAAAAAAGGGCAATTCCTGGCCCCCTGGGATCTCGGACCTACTGTGGATAAAGTGAAAAGCACCGGCAATAATAAAATTATGTTGACCGAGCGCGGCGCTTCTTTCGGCTACAACAATCTTGTGGTTGATATGCGTTCTTTTCCTGTAATGCGTTCCTTTGGTGTCCCCGTTATCATGGATGCCACCCATTCCGTGCAATTGCCCGGAGGTCTTGGAGGGCGTTCAGGCGGCGAACGCCGGCATGTGCCTGCCCTGGCTCGCGCCGCCGTGGCCGCCGGGGCAGACGGTGTTTTTCTGGAGTGCCATCCCGACCCGGATAAGGCCCTGTGCGATGGCCCGAACAGTTGGCCTTTGCAAAAACTTGAAGCATTACTTGAAAATTTGGCCGCGCTGTGGAGGGTTCCCCGTGTCGAATGGTAAAATGCAAGCTCCTTTTGCTGATGTCGGCGCGCAGGTTCTGGAAGCGGCTGCCGCTGTCTCTCTTTTAATTATGGATGTAGACGGCGTGCTCACTGACGGGGGCTTGTATTACGGCCCGAACGGCCTGATTTCCAAACGTTTTAATGTGCAAGACGGCCTGGGTCTGACCCTGCTGAAGCAGGCGGGCATTCCCCGGGCGGTCATCACCGGGCAGGATCAGCCCTGTGTGGAAAAACGTCTGCAGGATCTTGATATAGAGGGGTATTATCCCGGCTGTTTTGATAAGCGCGAGAGTTATGAGTCCTTGCGCTTGCAATACGGGCTGGAACACCGCCAGGTGGCCTATATCGGCGATGACTGGATCGATATTCCCTTGCTGCGTCGGGTTGGTTTCCCTGTAGCTGTGGCCAACGCCCAACCCGAAGTTAAGGACTGCGCTATGTACGTAACCAAGGAGAGAGGAGGGCACGGCGCCGTGCGGGAAGTTGCCCGCCTGCTGTTACATAGCCGCGGGCTTTTGGAAACCATGGTCGATACATGGAAAGAGCGCTGAATCATGCAGCAAAAGTTCCTTTTTTCGCTATGCAGCCCCTGCTTCAGGAGGAAAAGGGGATTGATCAAGCGGCGAAGCCTTCAGATGAAGAAGGGATGCTCTGCACAATTCTTGCCCGTCGTTGCGGCGTCAGTTGGTTAATGGCGTCGACCGGGATGGAGCTATGAAAAAACGGTATATTCTGTCTCTGCTTTTTCTCGGCGTGTGTCTCGTGTTGGTCATCCGGGTTTTCTTGCCGAATGCGCCGGATGTTAGAAAGCAGGCCGAAGAACTTGTTGATGCCGCTAAGGAGGCCGATCTCAGCGAGACAAAAGCCGAGGACGTTGCGGTTTTGGCCGTTAGCGGCGTGGATCTGCGCCAGGGAGAGCATGGCCGGGAACTGTGGCGTCTCCAGGCGGATGACGGCAATGTACGGCGAGACGACGGGCTGCTTGTCGTGACTAACCCTCGATTTGTCTATCATATGCAAAGCAGCGGTCAGGAGCTGGTCATCACTTCCCGCAGTGGGGATGTGGACCAAAAGGGCGAAGTTGTCCGTTTTGTAGATGATGTCCATGTAGTATACGCCGATAATATTTTGGATGCCCGGATCATGGCCTATGATGGAAAACTCCGGGTGTTGTCTTTTCCTGACTCCGCCTCATTCAGGGGGGAGAAAATGACCGGCGCGGCGCCTCTTTTGCGCTGGCTGCTTGATGATAACCTGATCCTTGCCGAAGGCGGCGTTACCGCCCACTGGGAGGGGACCTCCGAAGATGATGCCGCAGGTTCCGGGACCAGCTCTCCCGAATCGCTCGTTGCCCCCCACCGGGAGTAACAGGTTCTGTTGCCGGCAGCTTTCGGTGATTTTGCACGGCCTTTTCTACCATGAGAATACGGTCTGTCGCGGCCTTGCTCTCGCTGTTTCGGGGCTTGCCAAGCTCCCCCCGGGAACATATATGAATCCTGCCACGGCGCCCGGGAGCCTGGCCGCATAGACGTACCCGGCCTCTCGATAAAGGAACAACCATGCGAAACAGCATTTTTACTGCTTTATGTCTGCTCCTTTTGCTGCCCGTCGCCGCTCCGGCAGCCCAAAGCAAAAACACGCCCACGACCATCACCGCTGAGCGTATGCGTTACGATGCTTCCGGCCAGACCGTGGTCTTTGCGGGGGACGTGCATGTTAAACGGCCGGATTTTGAACTGTGGGCAGCAAAAATAACTGTGTACCTTGAAAAAAAAACCGGCGGCGCATCTGAGTCTCCGGAAGCCAAGACCCTTGGCGTAGAGACCGGACAAATCAATCGCATCGTCGCTGAAAATACTGTGCGCATGCGCCAAGGCATTAGAACCGGCACCTGCGGGAAAGCCACGTATACCATGGCTGATGGTAAAGTGGTTATGGAGCAAAACCCGCTTATCAACGACGGTAACGGCAATGAAATAGGCGGCCGGGTCATCAATTTTTATACCCGGGAAGGCCGTTCCGATGTTGTCGGAGGGGTTTCCGCGAGTTTTTCCACCACCGAAACCCTGGAGAGCCCTCTCACGCCGGGGCGAGCGGAAGGTCGCCGATGAGTCGGCTTTCCGGAGAAAATTTGCGTAAGCGTTACGGCGACCGTGAGGTTGTCCGGGGCGTTTCCGTTGCCCTTGAGCAGGGAGAAATCGTCGGCCTCCTCGGTCCCAACGGCGCGGGCAAAACAACGTCATTTTTCATGTTGACGGGCATCCAAAAGCCCACTTCGGGTACGGTAACTTTTGATAATCTGACCATCACCGATTGGCCCCTGCATGAAAGAGCGCGGATCGGCGTTTCTTATCTGCCCCAAGAAAGTTCGGTCTTCCGCCGTCTCTCGGTGCTGGATAACCTCAAAATTATTCTTGAACACACCCGGCTCAAACGCAAAGAGCAGCGGGAAAAAGCGTATGCCTTGTTAGAGGAGTTCCGTATTGCCCACCTGGCGAAATCCATGGCCGGACACCTTTCCGGAGGCGAACGCAGACGCTTGGAAATAGCTCGCTCTCTCATTCGGGACCCGAAATTTATTCTTTTGGACGAGCCCTTTGCGGGCATTGACCCACTGGCCGTGGATGATATTCAAAATCTCACTGTCGGTTTGAAAGAGCGAGGTATCGGCGTGCTCATCTCCGACCACAACGTCCGGGAAACCCTGCGGATATGCAACCGCGCCTACCTGATGCACGAAGGCCAGGTCATCATTGAAGGGACGCCGGAAGCTATTGTTGCCGATCCCAAGGCGAGACGGGTATATCTAGGGGCTGGTTTTTCCTTATAAGCAGCAGAAAGTATACTTTGTTGTACAGAAGAACTCCATGTCTTGCCTTTTCGCCTCCCGGCAGCCTCCCCCCACATGCCGCGCCGGGGCTGGCGAAGACACGGACAGAGATTGTGTTTGCCTGATTTTCTTCCCCCGGACCGTCAGCTACTCGCTTCATTTCGCCGGCTCAGCCCCCTTGTTGTCTGCGCAGCCATCCTGCTTTTCCCGTTCCCCGCCGAATCTGATAATTTTTCTCCGTGGATTTGTTCTTTTCAGCTTTTCAAACTATTGCTTAAGTTTATAAGGTATGGCATGGTTTTGGCATTAACTCCTTGTCTTACGACTTTCCATGGTTATAGAGTAACATAGTATGGCACTCGAATTACGGCAGCAACTCAAACTTTCCCAGCAACTCGTCATGACGCCTCAGTTGCAGCAGGCTATCAAGCTGTTGCAGCTTTCGCGCCTTGAGCTGATGGAAACGGTACAGCAAGAACTTTTGGAAAATCCTTTTCTTGAGGAGCAAACGGTGGAAGAAACGCCGCAACCGGTCGCCGAAGAGCGCCGGTTGACGGAGGAGGAGCAGGAAAGCTACACGAGCGAGATAGCCCGTAATGCGGATTGGGAAGACTACATGGGGGAATTTGCGAGCACCTCGCGCCAATCCACGATTCGTGAAACCGAATTGCCCGAGGATATGACCTCGTTTGAGGCTCGCTATTCCACCGATCCCTCCCTGGAAGGTCACCTAACTTGGCAGCTACGTCTTTCCAACCTCAACGACAAGGCAAAAGACATCGGGGAGTTAATCATCGGCAATCTTGCCTCTTCCGGCTATCTCCAGGCTTCGTTGGAAGATATCGCCAAGATGGCCGGAGCCGATGTGGCCGATGTTGAAAAAGTACTGTATACCGTGCAGCGGTTTGATCCTGTTGGCGTAGCGGCACGTACTCCCCGGGAGTGTCTGTTAGTACAGCTTGATGTGCTTAACTACCTGCGCGACCCTGTGCTCAAAGGGCTGGTAGAAGAGCACTTGGAAGATCTGGAAAGCAAACGCTACAAGCCCATCATGCGCAAATATCAGATCTCCCTGGAAGATCTGCGCGAATATCTTGATATTATCCAGTCTCTGGATCCCATGCCTGGAGCTAGCTTTGGCGGGAGCGAGCCCTCCTATGTTTCACCGGATGTTTTCGTCTATTTTTTTGACGGCGAATACCACGTGGTGCTCAACGAAGAGGGGCTGCCGCAACTACAGCTTTCTTCTCTCTATGATGAAAGCCTCGCGCTGACTTCGGAAAAGGATAAAGAATACTTTCTGGAGAAAATGCGTTCCGCTTCGTGGCTGATCAAAAGTTTGTACCAACGGCAGCGCACGCTGTATAAAGCTGTAGAAAGCATTGTCCGCCACCAAAAGGAATTTTTTACCGAAGGCGTGGGGAAGCTCCGGCCGCTTATTTTAAAGGATATTGCTGATGATATCGGCATGCATGAATCCACAGTCAGCCGGATTACCTCCAATAAATATGTTGCGACGCCGCACGGCATTTTTGAACTCAAATTTTTCTTTAACAGCGCACTTTCCCTGGATGACGGCAGTGAGGTTGGTTCGGAAAGCGTTAAGGCCATGATTAAAAAATTCATAGGCGAAGAAAATCCCAAAGAGCCATTGAGCGACGAGCGCCTGGGCGAGATGCTCAAAGAGGCTCTGAAGGTCAATATTGCCCGTCGAACCGTGGCCAAGTATCGTACAGCAATGAACATTCCTTCGTCTTCCCGCCGCAGGGAGGTATTTTAAGCATTCCGGCCTTTGAGGCCCTAACGGATAACCGGAGGGAACGTATGAACATTGTGTTTGCGTTTAAAAACTTTGAGCCTTCCGAGCATTTAAAGGGATACGCCAAACGGCGCTTTGAAAAGTTAGGCCGATTCCTGCACAAGTCGGAAAATGCCGAGTGCTCTATCATGATGGCGGTGGATAAATTCCGCCATACCGTTGAGGTGCAGCTTGTCGGGGATAACCTCAACCTTTCCGCCGTGGAAACTTCTGAGGATATGTACGCCACTGTGGATATGGTGCTGGATAAGCTTGAGGCCCAGATTAAGAAGCATGTCGAAAAACTGAAGGAAAAACGCCGAGGTGGCAAGGGTGGAAGCTATGAGCACCTTGATCTTGCCGAAGAGGATGATGCCCGCGAACGCAGCATAGTGGAGAGCAACACAGCCTCCCCCAAGCCGATGCATGTGGATGAGGCCGCCTTGCAGCTTGAGCAACGAGAGGATGATGTGTTTTTGGTGTTCATCAACGCGAGGAATAATCGGGTAAATGTGATATACCGAAAGAAAAACGGCGACTTCGGAGTGATAGACGCGGGCCAATAAGTATGGATCTTAAGAAGTTCCTCAGGCCGGAGTATATTCTGCCCGATATGAAGTCGGAAAGCCGCAGTACGGTTATTGCAGAGCTTGCCGGGCCTTTTTTGAAAAACTACCCGTCCTTCCGGGAAGACCAGGTGGTCCGCGTTCTGGAAGAACGGGAAAAACTCGGTTCGACTGCCGTGGGGGAGGGGATAGCTCTCCCCCACGGCAAACTTTCCGGGCTGAATGCCTGCGTGCTCAGCATGGGCAGAAGCTCCCGAGGTATAGATTTCGGCGGTCTGGACGGCAAGCCGTGCAGACTTTTTTTTCAATTGCTCGCGCCTGAAGAAAATACGGGCCGGCAACTGGGCATTCTTGGTCACTTGGCCCGGCTGGTTAGGGAAAAGGAGTTTCGCCGCTGTCTGCTTGAGGCAAAAACGCGGGAAGAACTCTGGGCTCTGCTGACCGAATGCTCCAACCATTGCGGCCTGCACACGATGCCGAGGACAGACTCCGCCAGTACGGACCGCTGAACCGGATTCCAGGAGGCGAGGAATGAATGTCGTAGCTGAACCTGCATGTTCCGCCGGGAAAACGCGTGATTTCTCCGTTATTTTTGTTACCGGTCTTTCGGGCGCCGGCAAGAGCACGGTTTTGAATGTTTTTGAGGATATGAACTATTTTACCCTTGAAGGCCTTCCGGCTACGCTCATACCGGATGTTACCCGGGTGCTCAACAGTAAAAGCCTGGCGCGGTTTCAAGGGCTGGTCATCGGAGTGAACCTCCTGGAGCTGGAGTATGTCAAGGCATTCGAGGATGCCCTGGTAGCATTGCGCCGCATGGGGGTAGCGCCGGGCATCATTTTTTTAGAGGCCAAGCCTTCAGTCATCACAACACGCTATGCCACAACCAGGCGTCCTCATCCTTTGGAACGAGAGGGGCTCGGTCTTGAACAGGCCATGGAGGAAGAGCGCGAGCGTATCGGTGTTTTTCGGGATCTGGCGGATTTGGTCATCGATACCTCGGAATATTCTATTCATGATCTTCGCCGGACCATCCAGAGCAAATGGCGCAAACTTCATGAAAGCGCTCACGCGCTTAAAGTGCACCTGATCTCTTTCGGCTTTAAGTACGGTATGCCCTCGGAAGCAGATATGGTTTTTGATTTGCGTTTTTTGCCGAATCCTTATTTTGTGCCGGATTTGAAACCGCTTTCCGGGCTGGATGCCCCCATTGCAGAATATGTGCTGGGCACGGAGCAGGGAAAAGAATTTTTGGAGAAACTTCTTGAATTTCTGCAATACCAGATTCCTTTCTTTGAAACCGAAGGTCGGTATAGGCTGACAATAGCCATCGGGTGCACAGGGGGCCGTCACCGTTCCGTTGCCGTTACCGAAGCGCTGGCCTGCGCTTTTAAAAATTCTGATTATACGGTATCAACAGAACACAGACATTTGCATCTGGATTCGCGGGGCAGGGCATAAGCTTAAGGCCCGGATACCTTCCCTGCGGGCATTGCCCGCGATAGGCCGGCGTCCCCCGCCAAGGCAGGGGTGCTACGCTGGAAGGAGGCCGTATATGGCAAATCAGGAACAAACCGGTATTCCGGTTGGGGTTATTCTCGTTACCCATGTTGATTACGGAGCGTCTCTGCTCAAGGCGGCGGAGTTTATTCTCGGCCCTCAGAACGACTGTTCTTCCATCCAGGTGGATGTTTCGCTGGATGTGGAAGGCACCGTTGCCCGCTTGAAGGATGCGGCATCGCTTCTTGATAAGGGCCGCGGCGTAATCATTCTCACGGATATGTTTGGCGGCACGCCAACCAATCTGAGCCTTTCCCTGCTGAGTAAAAACGCCAATGTGGAAGTGGTTACCGGCGTTAATTTGCCCATGTTGCTAAGGGTATTTGATAACCGGAACCTAGATTTGACGAAACTTGCCGAACTGGCTCTTGATTCGGGCAAAAAGGGCATTGTGTCCGCCGGTGGAATCCTGCGCGGCAAGGGCAAAAATTCATGATGTTTTTCCGGGTGGATAACAGGCTGGTGCATGGTCAGGTTATTGAAGCCTGGCTGCCGTACACCCGGGCGGCACGTCTGATCGTTTGCAGCGGGCATCTGGCGGAGGATCCGTTGCAACAGGATATCATGTTGTTGGCGGTTCCCTCACGAATTAAAGTTGATTTCCTCATCCCACAGGATCTGTTTTTTTTCTTCCGTAACGAAAAAAAACTCCGCGAACGCGTGCTTATTCTGTTTCCGGATTGCCTCGAGGCCCGCTTGGCTTATGAACTCGGGGTTACCTTTAAGACGCTAAACATCGGCAATTTACACTATTTACCCGGGAAAAAACAGATTTGTCCTCACGTGGCGCTCTCAGAAGACGATACGGCGTGTCTGGATTTCTTTGCGGATCACGGGGTCGCTTTGGATTTTCGTTGTGTGCCCAACGATACAGTTCAGGTTGAGGGTTGGTGATGAGCGTATTTTTGCCGGATGCGCCGCATCTTCTCCAATATGCTTTTTTTTTGCCCTGCTGACGCTTGCCCGGTTCAGCATCAATATTGGTTTTGTTGAAAGACCGCTGGCAGTCGGCTTTATCTGGAGCTTATGGACCGGTGATCTTTCCACCGGCCTTGCTTTGGGCGTTTTCTTCGAGTTATTTGGCCTGGATTACCTTGCAGCCGGGTCCTACTTGCCGCCTAATCCCCTGTTCCCGTTACTCGTGTCTTTGCTGTGGGTCGGCCAGACCGCCATTAACGAGCCCTCCTATGTGGCGGCATTTGCCGTTTGGAGTTGTCCTCTGGCGTACCTGGGGGCGTACATGGAACAACAGCAGCGGCGTTGGCAGAGTAGGGGGTATACGGAACTGCTGGAGGCCAGACACAGCGTGGCAGGTCTGGAAAAGGTTGCCGAGCGACGTATCCTTCTCGCCATGGGGCAGCTCTTTGCAGCCTCCTTTGCACTCTTTATCGTTGGAGGGAGCTTCTGGTACGCAGTATACGCGGCACTTGTAAAAGGTATCGGGCGTCTTCCCGGCTTACCCGATCCTCCCTGGCTCATGCTTGCTTGTTTATCTTCCGTAGGCGCGTTTTTGGCTTTGCGCACGCGACGAAGCTTCATTACCTTCGGCGTTCTCTCTACCGGCATCGCCGTTTACTGTTTTCTCGGCCTGACGCCTATTTTATAGACCGGCGCACGGATCTTCTTTTTGCCGTGAACAGCCTCTGTTGTATTGACAAGGGGGTAAGCCGGGCCTAGTATTCTCCATTCGTTTTTTTCATGCTTGCGGCGCTGCCGCGTTAATCTAACCATGCCGGCTGCTTGTGGGGTTCGTAACGGACCCGGTTATTGTTTTGCCCGCGAGCGCCGCTGGTTACCAAACGCTCCAACGGACAGGAGAAGGTTTCATGGCAATCTTAGGCTTGTTATTCGCGTTGCTCTGCGCGGGAGGCGCTATTTTTTACGGCGTGAAATCCAGCAAAGAGATTCTTGCGTTGCCCGCCGGCGACGATCGGATGCAGGAAATAGCCGGCGCCGTCCAGGAGGGTGCGGCTGCCTATCTTAAACGGCAATATACCACGATCGCCGTTGTGGGCGGGGTGCTCTTTCTGCTCCTCCTGGTTGCTCTCGGCTTTGGCACCGCTTTTGGCTTTGCCCTTGGCGCGGCGCTTTCGGGCGCTGCCGGGTTTATCGGCATGAACGTTTCCGTGCGGGCCAACGTGCGCACCACAGAAGCCGCCAAACAAGGTCTGACTCCGGCTTTGGATGTTGCCTTTAAGGGTGGGGCCATTACCGGTTTTTTGGTGGTGGGCCTCGGCCTTGCCGGCGTTGCAGGGTACTATCTGCTGTTGACCCTGGTCAGCAGCGCCGAGACCGCTGATCTTATCAAACCGCTTGTAGGGCTTGGTTTCGGCGGTTCCCTTATTTCTATTTTTGCCCGTCTTGGCGGTGGCATCTTCACCAAAGGCGCCGATGTCGGCGCGGACTTAGTAGGCAAGGTTGAAGCGGGCATTCCCGAAGACGATCCGCGCAACCCGGCTGTTATCGCCGATAACGTTGGCGATAACGTTGGCGATTGTGCCGGTATGGCCGCAGACCTCTTTGAAACCTATGCCGTTACCATCATTGCCACCATGCTGTTGGGAGCTTTGCTCGTTAAAGGAGCAGAAAGCGCTGCGGCAGCGTACCCCCTTGTGCTCGGCGGTTTTTCCATCATCGCCTCTATCGTGGGGTGCCGTTTCGTCAAGGTCGAAAGTGACGGCAAAATCATGAAGGCGCTGTACAAAGGTCTTATCGCCGCCGGCGGCATCGCTGTTGTCGGGTTTTTGCCCATTACCTTTATTTTCGTCCCGGGAGACGCTCTCGAAGCATCCATGGGCATTGCCAGTGGTGCAGCTATTCGGCTTTACGGCGCGGCCCTGATCGGCCTTGCACTGACAGCCGTTTTGGTTTGGTTGACCGAATTCTATACCTCCACAGAGTTCAAGCCCGTTCGTGGCGTTGCCGAAGCTTCTCAAACCGGCCACGCAACCAATATCATTGCCGGCCTCGCGCTCTCTATGCGCTCCACAGCGCTGCCTGTGCTGGCTGTTTGTTTTAGCATCTATGCTTCCTACATGCTGGCCGGCCTTTACGGCATTGCTATTGCAGCCACCTCCATGCTTTCTATGACCGGTATTATCGTCGCTATCGATGCCTACGGTCCGATTACGGATAACGCAGGCGGCATCGCAGAAATGGCGGAACTGCCCGAATCCGTGCGTGCTGTTACCGATCCTCTGGACGCCGTAGGCAACACCACCAAAGCGGTAACCAAGGGGTACGCAATCGGTTCTGCCGGTTTGGCCGCGTTGGTGCTTTTCGCGGATTATACCCATGCCCTGGAAGGCTCTCTGGGGGGGGCAATCAGTTTTGAACTTTCCAACCCCGCTGTCATTATTGGCCTCTTTATCGGTGGTGCCGTGCCCTATCTTTTTGGCGCCATGGCCATGGAAGCAGTGGGCCGCGCTGCTGGTTCGGTAGTCAATGAAGTGCGCCGCCAATTCCGGGAAATTCCCGGCATCATGGAGCGGACTGCCAAGCCCGATTATTCGCGCACTGTTGATATGCTGACCCGCGCTGCCATTAAAGAAATGATTCTTCCCTCACTGTTGCCGGTTCTGGTGCCGGTTGTGGTCGGTGTCGGCGTGCGTGCTCTGATGGGCCCCGTTGCGGGCGTGCAGGCTCTGGGTGGTCTGCTCATGGGCACTATCGTCACTGGTATTTTTGTGGCTATTTCCATGACCACCGGCGGCGGCGCTTGGGATAACGCCAAAAAATATATTGAAGATGGCTACTTCGGCGGCAAGGGCTCCGAGACCCACAAGGCTTCGGTTACCGGCGATACTGTGGGGGACCCCTATAAGGATACCGCAGGCCCTGCTATCAATCCCCTGATCAAGATCATCAATATCGTGGCCTTGCTGATAGTGCCGCTGTTGGTTTGATGCAAGCTCTTGAGCAAAGGGAGATATTTCGCGCGGAAGGCGGCGGCAGAAGCCTTGCTGCGTTACGTATCGAAGGAAGCCTTATAAAGCTGATCTGCTCACACAAGAATGTCTGAGTCGGGGCGTCTAAAAAGCGCCCATAAAGAAAAAGCCGGTTCTCCCGGCTTTTTCTTTATGGGCCTTGCCGACCTTGTAGGGAGTGCTTTATGTTTGACGACATGCAACGTTTTGAAAATAGGGCCTTTCTGGGCTTGCTGGCAGCAGTAACTCTTTTGTTTATCTGGCTCTTACGGCCTTTTTTCGATGTTGTATTATGGGCGGTGGTTATCGCTGTTTTGTTTACTCCTGTCACCGTCTATTTACGCAGTACATGGTCAATGCATCGCAACCCCGCAGCCTTGCTTACACTTTTACTTTGCCTGCTGCTTATCATTTTACCCATTGCCTGGATACTGTATTCCTGCCTCCAAGAAGGGGCCGCCTTATACGAACGTTTGGTGGCCGGATCTACCGGCCTCGCTGATATTGTGGATGCCTTACGCAAAGCGTTCCCTGCTGTTCAAGAATGGCTGGCCCAATACGGATACGATGAGATGCGCCTCAAAGCGGAAATATCCAGGCTGGGGCTTGCTTTAGGCCGCTTTATTACTTCCCGGACCATGGCTTTGGGAGGCGATACGGCTACTTTTTTGACGCATCTTGCCATTACACTCTATATTGCCTTTTTTCTGCTGCGGGATGGCGAATCGCTTGCCGCTTTGCTTATACGCGCGCTTCCGTTCGGGGATCATCGCGAGAAGCGTTTATTTCGCACCTTTGCCGGAGCAATGCGCGCCACCATGAAAGGCAGTTTGCTTGTAGCGGCTGCTCAGGGGGCTTTAGGCGGCATTATTTTTGCTTTCCTTGGGATTCATGCCCCTGTGCTCTGGGGGGTAGCCATGGCGCTGTTTGCGCTTATTCCTGTGGTGGGAGCAGCACTGGTCTGGGCTCCGGCTGCTCTGATTCTGCTGGCCATGGGCGATACCTGGCAAGGGCTCGTGCTGATCGCTTACGGAACGTGCATTATAGGTCTGGCGGATAATCTTTTGCGTCCGTTATTGGTGGGACGGGATACCAAGCTCCCTGATTTTTTGGTTTTGCTGTCAACGTTGGGCGGATTTTCCCTTTTCGGCATGGATGGATTCGTTTCGGGCCCCTCTGTGGCTGTACTATGCATGACTGTATGGCAAATTTTTATAGAGGAACGCGAGCAGATGTATGCCGCCGCTTCATCCTCTTCCACGCACCCGGGCGAGCCCCTCTCCGTAAACAAGGAGCCGCCTTTATCGCAAAAACACCACTAACAATGACGGACAGCTTTCGAGATTTTGGGAGGAAAGGGAATCCCAGGCCTTGTCCTCTTTCAGACCTTTATCAGGGATTTCCAACGGAAGCGGCTCTCGAGGCAGGTTTCTGCTTTACAAGAGGAGCTCAGGGATTATTCCCCACGCCTCCAAAAAGGGAAAAGATGTTCTGTTATACGGTACACGGTATGGGGTTAAGCGCACTTGTGATTACTCTGGAGCCCTGTGAGGGCTTCACCGGAGAGCACAGCGGGGACGGTAGAATCTGTCAGCGCAACCCGCGTATCGTGAGCAGGTTGTTTAGGAAAACCTGAAGGGCTGCCGCTTCCGAATACCGTTTTTGGCGTTGTTTGAGGGCAATGAGCTCCAGGTAGGTATTGGGGGTTTCCTCCAAAGATAGGGCGATACGCAGAAAACGCTCGGCCCGTTCCAGAAAGCCCGCTTGCCGCGCTATGAGTGCGCGCAGTATCCAGATATCCACTTTATCGCTATATTGGGAAAGAGCATGGCTCAACGAGGCAGCGGCTTTTTCTAACTGTCCGACCTTCAGGAAGGCCTGGGCATCCTCAATATAGGCGAACAGACTGTCGCCGTTCCCCCTGTACGTTTTGGCAGGGACCAGCTTTGGAGAAGAAAGAGCCTTTTCCAGGCCGGGAATGAAGCGATCCATGCCCCTATCTTCTTCAACCGCTATCTGTGCTTGCGCATAGAAGGGATCATAGTTCCTTTGAATGGCATCCCCTACATCTGCCCGTCCTCTGAGCAATTTTTCCTCGTAATCTTGTTGTGAGCGGTAAAAATAGTGGTAGAGGCTTACCAAACGCCTGTTGGAAAAAGTAAAGGGGGCATCTACAGGCACCGGATAGTGCTCGTCATTAACGCAAACTTCTCCCGGAGCATAACGAAATACGTGAGGCTTATAAACCGCAAGCGTTTTAGACGGACGAACAATACACTTGATATGCAAATTGGCAGCGGTGGCAGCATACGGCATGCGCTGTCGGTAGTTTTTGATGACCGGGCCTCGGGGCCGCGTGATATGGCCGCTGGAAGACATCATGGTCCAGGTCATGGCTAAGGCGGCGTATGGTTCGAATTCCGAGAGCAAGACCCGCAGGTCTGCATCCTTGGTCGGGCAAATGAACTCATCAACATCAATGAAACCGATCCATTGGCAGGAGGAACCAAAGTCCTCCAGGCAATTGGCGTAGGCGCTGAGCTGCATGGCTTTTCCGGCAATACGCCGAATCGTCACCCGACTTTTGTCAGCAAAGCCTTCAAGGAGTTTAGCGATGGGCTGGGCGCTCATGTTGTCATAAATATAAAAATGTTCTACGCCGAGCATCGCGTGGTAGGTGAGCCACTCTTTGAGAAAAGGATCTTCATCCTTGGCGATACAGCAAAGTGCTAGATAGTGCATGGTGTTTCCAGAAAATGTATTTATAACCTCATACTTATAATTATTTTTTTTATAGGATTATCCAGATGGAGTCTATAATTTTTCTTGAAAATGGTTTGGATACTGTGGCGGAAGCCTTTCCCGCCGCCGGGTTGCAAAGTCCTCTATTTTTTCCCCAAGCAGGAGTAGGGGAGCCCTGGCGGAATCCCAAGGGGACAACGGCCGGTCTGAAATTGCCCGGAGAACCGGGCTCTGCACTTTTTTTGTGCGGCCGTTGCCGATCCACCTTTGAAGTAGCCTGGGCATTACACCAGGAAGGGCTGATGGGACCCTGGGGCGCTGCCTTGGCCTTTTCACAGAGCAACGGCCGGGGACAGCTTGGCAGGCTCTGGCATTCGCCGCCCGGGAATCTCTACGTCTCCTTTTTCCTGCCGGATGACAAACTTTTTTCCGGTTCGGCCGGGGCACTGTTCACCACATACATGATTTTTCAGGCCCTTGAGGCATTTGGGCTACCGCTTATGATAAAATGGCCCAATGATTTACTGTTGGCGATTCCGGAAGGCCGTTATGCCGGCAAAGTTGGGGGGCTTCTTCTGGAGGAAAGGGCTGGCGCGGTTCTGGCGGGACTTGGTCTCAACCTCGTCAGCGCGCCGGGAGTAAAAGAACTGCGGCCGGGAAGTGCCCTCGGCGCGGCAGATCTACGTTCCTGGGGGTTTGCCCCGGTTCCGTTATGGTTGCGTTTGCTCGCCGGCATGCGGTTGATCTATAAAAAACGCGTCAAAGACCGGCAGACCACCGAGCTACTCCAAGAACTGGAACAGCGTTTGGCATGGCGCGGCGAGCCGGTCCGCGCAGGGGAGGATGACAAACCGGTCGAAGGGCGGTTGCTGGGCTTGGCAGCAGATGGTTCGCTACGGATTCTGGGGCCTGATGGGAGCGAGCATCTGGTCTTTTCCGGGAGCGTTTCTCCCCTATACGCCAGTTCCGGGCTGTCAAGCGAACAACGAGGTTAAGTCCCCCTCCAGGTTTATCTGCGTCGGGCCCCGGATCGTGCCGACGCGGCCGGAGGCCGCGGAGCGGGCAAATCAGGGGCTTCTGCGCCGGCGGCAGTGAGGCGGGCGGTGATGTTATCTCGAATCCAGTTAGCATCCAGCCATTCGATGGGCTCCACCTCCATGCCCGAGATGGTGATACCGAAATGTAAATGATCGCCGAAGGCAATGCCTGTTTCTCCGGTCAGGCCAAGTATATCCCCCCGGGCCAGATCCTGGCCGGGTTGAACCTGGATATCGCTAAGGTGCGAGTAGAGGGTTTGCAGCCCGAGACCATGGTCAACAACCACCAGATTGCCGTAAATGCCCAGCGGCCCGGCAAAGACAACTTTGCCCGAGGCTGCAACGCCCACAGGGCTATGTACCGTTGAGGCGATATCCAACCCCAGGTGGGTGCTTTCTACATTCAGCTTTTCTTTTTTATAAGTATATATTCTGTGATCAGCGAAATTGGCTCTAGTAGCGCCTGGCTGGCGAAGAAAACTCGCGTTCCAGAGCATGGATGGCGCGCTCTGGCGGCCTATCTCAAGCAAGGCGGCTGCATTGGCGGCTCGCAGATCCCGCGTGACAATGGCAAAACGCTCGGCAGGCGACATATCGCCCGGAACGAGAGATTCAAACTCCGGCATTTTCGTATTGAGAAACCGGTCTCCTATGTCAACGGTATCGCGGCGGAAGTTCCGGTTAACCTTGTACACGGGCACACGAGCCCGGGCGGTATTTTCAGCAAGGTCTACAGCCTTCAACTGCGGTTGAAATTCCTGGCTGGTCATGAAGTGGGGATAGGCAAAAAAACAAATATAGTCGCCGTTAGGCTGCCGGTAGGCTGGAAAATAATGCTCGCCAACCATAACGCCGGTTTCTTTTACATCCTTGGTGATGCTGTAGACAATGCAACAAGAACCACCCCGCCTGACATACGGTGGCTGGGTTTTGATGCTGAAACGAGGAGGCGTATTATCAAGGCGCAGGGCATAGCTTTTGGTGATACTATTCCCTTTGCCGAAGCCGGCAAAGGAGCCATCCGCCGCCTGAACTTCCAAATCAAATGCCCCCTCGTTGAACCCGGCTTCCTTGAGGTTGAAAGTTACCGTTTGCGTCGTGGCGCTGCCGTCAAACTCTTGCTGGAAGATGGTTTTGCCATGCCCCCCCTTACGTACATAAACAGAAATGGATTTGATCCCGGATTTTTCATCCGTTGCAGTAACAAGCAATGGCTGCCCGGAGGAAATCTTCTCCACGGTGGGGGAGAGTGTTAGCTCAGGCGGATCCATATCCTGAAAAAAAAGATACCCGCCAACAGCGAGGATGCCGAGCACGACAAGCAGGAACAAAACAGCCGGCAGACTGGAAGATCGAGCCATAACAGTCACCTTGAAATGGGTAAAACAAAATATTCCCGCAACCGTTGGGTCGGAGATGAACCTTGGTTTCGTTTCGTCAGGCAAAGCCGTCTATTTCTTTCAACGCAAGGCGGCAATGCCCAAGGCACAGCACATCAGGCCAAGAACTCCGCATCCCTTTGGATACGCCGGCTATAAAAATTTCCCGGTCATCTCTCCTTTCGCTTCATACGCAGAGCAGGGGATCAGAAAAGGAGCCGGATGAGGAAATACGCTCTCGAGATCAGGGAATATACCTTTTGCCTGGCCCTGTCGTCAATTACCGTTGCGGATCAAGGGGCAGGCACATTGACGCGGAATAAAAAATCTGTTTTCACACGGCGGATAAGGCCTCCTTCTGTCCTGTATGGCCGCTTTCCAGGGCTCCTGCGTGCTCCGCCGGCTTGGCCTCCGAGAAGGGCATTCCCTGGAATGAGCTTTTTGTATATACTTACCCGGTATAGAAAATTATATATCCATAAGCCCAGCCATTTGCCGGAGAACAACGATGAGCAGGCATCAGATAAGTCGGGACCGGATGGTTCGGGACCAGCTTTTGCCCCGTGGCATTAGAGATAAAGCGGTCCTGGCGGCCATGGCCTCTGTGCCCCGCCATCTCTTTGTGGAAGAGGGGCTTATCCCCAGCGCCTACGAGGATATGCCCCTGCCCATCGGTTTTGGGCAGACCATTTCGCAACCATATATAGTTGCTCTGATGACGCAGCTTCTGGAAGTTTCTCCCGGGATGCGGGTTCTGGAGATCGGCACAGGTTCCGGATACCAGGCGGCCATTTTGGATGCTATGGGGCTGGATGTCTATTCTGTGGAACGAGTCAGGGAACTGCACTTCCGTACTTCTACTTTTTTCATGCGGCATAAGTTCAGGAATATTCGTTTAAAATTAGCCGACGGCACTCTTGGCTGGCCGGAAGCCGGTCCTTTTGATCGGATCATTATTACCGCCGGAGGGCCGGAAATCCCTGCCCCCTTGTTAGAGCAACTGAAGGAACCAGGTATTTTGCTGTTGCCTCTGGGGGCAGACAGGCGCACACAAAATTTGGTACGGGTTATCCGGGAAGAGGGGGAGGTCAGGCAAGAAACGCTTGCCCCAGTTGCCTTTGTGGATCTTGTGGGGCGTCATGGCTGGTCATGATCGGCAAGGAACGCCCTGGGATAGAACACGAAGGGCGCATGTCTCCCTTTCGGTTTGCCCGCCGTTGCCCGGCAAAGCAGCCCATGCCGAAATGCTTCCGATGGCTCGCCGTTGTCCTTTTTTGACGGAATCAACGCCCCGGAATGCTCTTGAGGCTTCGGTCATGATGGTGCTTTTTCCTGTCAATATAGGGGAGGACCGTAGCCACCTTTTAGACTGGAAGGTTTTGCTCATCCTGAGAAATGTCTACGAGGGGGCTCATTCAGGTCAGGTTGCCTTTCCGGGCGGCAAAAGGGAGCCCGGAGAAAATTTGTGGCAGACCGCTTGTCGGGAAACACGGGAAGAAGTGGGGATACCCGCGGATAAATTGCGCCATGCCGGTTCTTTGAGTTGCGTGTATATCTCTGCCAGTAATTTTGTCGTTTATCCTTTTGTAGCCGTGGCTGACAGGGATTGTGTCATCCGGCCCGATTCCCGGGAAGTAGCCGGGTACACAACCGTTCCCTTGAGAGCCTTTAATCCCGGAGCAGCGCTTCTACCGGAAGGGAAGGCTTCTTCCGGGGCTGAAACGGAGCATCCGGTTTGGCGCTATGGGGAATATACCGTATGGGGGGCTACGGCCATGATGCTTGCCGAACTCTACCGGCTCATTGAAGGTGGGGGGCTTGTTTGTGTATCGGAGGAATTGTATGACTAAAAATAGTTCCATTACGCCTGAAGAGAAGGCGGTTCCCGGCTCTCTGGCCGCTGGAGAGTTTGGGCATACTCCCGGCGTGATCCGTCGGACGTTGTTCATCATGAGCGGCAAAGGCGGAGTGGGCAAGAGTGCTGTAGCCGTCAATGTGGCTGCCGCCCTTGCCTCTCACGGCTATCGCACGGGAATTCTGGATGCCGATATCCATGGTCCCAGCGTGCCGAACCTGCTTGGCATCGAAAACAGCAAAGTGATCTCGGAGGATGGCACCCGCCTGAAGCCTATAGAGCGCGGTAAAAATTTATCCGTGCTATCCATTGATTCCCTGCTTGAAGACAGAGATACTGCACTGATCTGGCGTGGTCCTAAAAAAACAGCCGCCATTAAGCAATTTGTTTCCGGCGCGGATTGGGGCACTCTTGATTTTCTGGTTGTGGATTCGCCGCCCGGGACGGGTGACGAACATCTGGCTATCTTAAACGCTCTGCCTGAAGCCCGGGCGGTGATGGTCACCACGCCGCAGAAAGTGGCGCTGGCAGACGTACGAAAGGCGGTGCGGTTTCTGGAAAAAATGCACACCCCCTTGCTGGGGTTGGTGGAAAATATGAGTGGGCTTGTCTGCCCTCATTGCGGCGGCTGTATAGACCTCTTTACCAAAGGCGGCGGAGAAGCCTTGGCCCGCGAGTGGGGCCTCCACTTTTTAGGAGCGATTCCCCTTGACCCCGCTATGGTGTTGGCCGGCCAGCAAGGCGAACCTTTGGTACTTCTTGAAGGAAATTTTCCGGCTAAAGATGCGTTTTGGCGCCTTACTGAAGCCATTGAATCCCGGCTGGGGCTGGGGAAAAAGTTGTAGCCGGCCTCTTGGCGGCAGAAAAAGGGGTGAACTAGCAGGTCTCCCTACGGATAAGGCTAACGCTTTCGTGATTGCACTCAAACGGCACTTGGCGTATGAGGTACGTTGCCGCAGGTCGTGGCTGCGCCGTATCGGAGCCCGCCCTATTGCTCCGGGCAATAATTCCAAAA
>CATJOY010000022.1 GCA_949741925.1 uncultured Desulfovibrionaceae bacterium
AGCGTGAGGCGCGATTTTTTTCAATTCCTCAGGGGACCAGGTGTTGGCATAGCTGATATTATGGTTATTTGCACTGTCCTTCCAATCCTGCTGCCAGGAAGCGGGATCGGCAAACTGGGTCAGGCGGCCGTGAGTATAAACGTCGGCCCCTTCGCCATACAGCCCCATGGTGAGCGAATGTTCTTCAGCCACCTTGGCAATGACGGGTTCCATCTCTTCATAACGGATGCGGGTCAGCTCGGCCGGGGTATCCAAAATGGTCGTGCCGGACATGCCCACGTCACCGTTATCGATATCCACATCTCTGCCGAAAATGGTTGCCATGGAGGCGGGGCCACGCTCGTGCAGGTCCACGCTGAAGTGAGGAATGTAGGCATTGATCAACTTTTTGTTGGCCCGGGTAACCGGAAGATCCAGAAGCAGGTTATCCCGATTCAGATCCCGTTCGTCAGGTGTGGCCGTCCACTGCAGAGCCATAAGATCGCGGGTAGCACGGTTCGGTCTTTTGGCGCCATCCGCGCAGATACGCGGCACCATAACCACGTTGACGTTGTCCAGCAGGTTATTAATGTTGCGGGCCAAGTCGTAAGCAACGGCCAAGGCGCCTTCGCCGCCGCTCCATTCACCGCCGTGGATGTTACCCTGTACATAGACAATGGGTTTGCCCGTGGCGTTCAGGCCCGCAGGAGAGCGATCTTTGCTCTTGGAAAACACCAACACCGGATACGGGAAGCCGCGCGGAATTTCACCGGCGTATTCCACAGTCAGGTAGTCGGTGGGCAACGAAGAGATAAAATCCATCATCTCTTCGTGGGTGGTGTAGACGGAATAACCGTTACTCCTGTCAACAATGGTAGCCCGCACTCTGCCCGTGGCATCGGTATAGGTGGGAGCTTCCAACAGTTTGTTCCAGGCTTTGGCTTCCAAATCCATCTTTTCCTGGGTGAAGGAAGGAGTATTCCAAATCTTCATATCTTGGGCCTGGCCCTTGGTGAAGGGCAGAAACTCCCGACGCATGAATTCCTGGATCGCCATTTGCACGGCTGAACTATAGCGCGAAGACGTTCCTAATGCGTTGGTCCAATCACCGACAAACCCCTGGAAGCGGTACGGACCGCTTCCCCAGCCGCCCACTTCGTCAATGGTGCTCGCTTCCTGGCGCGGGAAGGCGAAACCAGGCGTCGCCGAGCCCACGGTCAGCAGAATCGCCAGCAACCCTGCCAAAAATTTTTGTAAGGCCATTACTTCCTCCCTTACACGTGAAAAGGTTCCTAAAAACCCCCCTGGCAACCTCTTGCCAGGAACGTCTTAATATAACGCCAAACGTCTTTACGCTTATCCCAAGGTGTTTCCCTGTGTAGCAGATGGAACCTTATTTGGGCAAACATTTTCTATGGAAAAAGCCCTGCGGCTCCTCTTTTGCCTGGTTCGCCTCTCTGCCATAGAGCTGAGTAGCGCCCCTCATCCTCAAAAAGATTATGGAAAGAGTAAAATCGCTGTGCCCCTAAATGATTTATACCCCTTAGAAGGCAACCATCAAGGGAGAGTCGGTTGGGGAAGGTGCCCACTGTAAAGAGGCTGTTCTCCTCAGAGCCAAGGAAAAGGAGATCCACTCTACACGGCCCCGGTGTGACGACAATCACGGTGGAGTCCGGCTTATAGATATGGCAGCCATTATTAAGGGGGGCAGCCTTACGGCTACCCCCCTGTTACCTATGCAGGATGTACGCAGAGGTACCGCGTCCCTCCGGCATAGTTTTCTTTAGCAGCTCCACCAATCG
>CATJOY010000023.1 GCA_949741925.1 uncultured Desulfovibrionaceae bacterium
CGCGGGGCCAGAGAGGGGGCTATCGCCCCCCCTCTCTGGACTCTCCCAGCTCTTTTTGGGCGTCGGACGACGCTTGGCCGCAGCAGCAAGCAAGCTGCGTCCAAGCGACGCCCTGCATGAAGCTCCCGCCCTCAAGGCCCTCACAGCTTCGAGAAAAAGCCGCCCATTCCCGCGGCGTTCTTTCAGACGCCGCCGGGATATGACGAGTTTTCTTCCAATTTGAGCGCATACGCCCCGGAGAGTGTGCGTTCTTTTTTTCCTCTACGAACAAAGGGCCTTTGCTCCCGCCTTACTATCCTCACAGCTTCGTATGATAGGAAGTCAGAAAACAGCATGTTTCCTTCCTTTGTTGCGCATACGCTCAGAGTATGATGTGCCCGGGTATCCTCGCCAGGTGGGGGAAGTGTGCTGGCCCTGTACCGTGATCTCAGTGCGTGAGCTATGGAGCACAGGGTAGGGCTGCATTGGGGCCTTCTGGTGGAAGCCAAGAAAAAAAGGACTTTCAAGCGCCCGGATAGGTTGGCCCATCCCCGGAAGAGCTCCCGAAACATCGAGACCGGCGCATACGTTTTTATCGCAACGCGTAGAATAATCACCGTTCTCTCTCGGAAAATAAGATACGACTTTCAGCTTGGCGGGTACATCTGAAAGAGCCTGCTCGGTATGTGCCTAAAGCCCTTCTTCCGGTTATCCCCTATGCCGGCAAAGAACGCCGCACAACGGGCAGAGCAGCCGGCGACTGTTTCGCAGGCAATCTACACTCGTAACGCTGGAGGAAACCATGGATACCCGGAAAAATAAAACCCTGCTCCGGCCTCCTTTCACCGATGCAAAGGCGGCCGAACCCCATTACCAGGATGTCGTACCGGCAGAGGCTATCAAAACTACCCCTAAACCAACGCCCCCCGGCGCGGAACCTATGGACGCGGGCAGTAAAAAAATGCCCGGCAATAATTCCGCCAAAACCAAGGATATGGACCCCTTCCGCGCCGACGCCGAAGGCATGGGGCTGACCACCAACGAAGGCACAAAAGTAGCCGACAACCAAAATACCCTCCGGGCCGGAGACCGCGGCCCCGGTCTGATCGAAGATTTCCACTTTACAGAAAAACTGGCCCACTTCGACCGCGAAAGAATTCCGGAACGAGTCGTCCACGCCCGAGGCTCCGGAGCCCACGGCTATTTTCAAGTCTACAAGCCCCTCTCTCCCCTAACTAAAGCCGCCTTCCTCAATGATCCGGAAGCCCGAACCCCCGTTTTCGTGCGCTTTTCCACAGTGCAAGGCTTCCGGGGCTCACCAGATACCGTACGGGATATCCGGGGATTCTCCACCAAGTTTTACACCACTGAAGGCAACTTCGACCTCGTAGGCAATGATACGCCGGTCTTCTTTATCCAAGATGCCATTAAATTCCCGGATTTTGTCCACGCAGTAAAGCCCGAACCTCAGAATGAGGTGCCCCAGGGCCAGAGCGCCCACGATTCGTTCTGGGATTACGTTTCCCTTCAACCGGAAACACTCCACAACGTCATGTGGGCTATGTCCGATCGGGGTATTCCCAGAAGCTTCAGAACAGTGGAAGGCTTCGGCATCCACACCTTCCGCATGGTCAACGCCGAGGGTAAGGCCCGTTTTGTGCGTTTTCACTGGAAACCCCTCTACGGCAAGGCCTCGCTCATCTGGGATGAAGCCCACGCCCTGACCGGCCGTGATCCGGATTTTCACCGCAAAGATCTCTGGCAGGCCATTGAAGCCGGAGATTACCCCGAATGGGAACTGGGCCTCCAGATCATCGAGGAAGAAGATGAACATGCCTTTGGCTTCGATATCTTGGATGCAACGAAATTGATACCTGAAGCCCTTGTCCCGGTTCATAAAGTCGGCAAGATGACCCTGAACCGCAACCCGGATAACTTTTTTGCCGAAACCGAACAAATAGCCTTTTGCCCGGCCAATATTGTTCCAGGCATAGAGTTTTCCGATGATCCCTTGCTTCAGGGCCGGGTTTTCTCCTATCTGGATACCCAGCGGCACCGGCTCGGCGGACCGAATTTCAACGAATTGCCCATCAACCGCCCCCTGGTGCCGGTGCGCAACCACCAGCGCGACGGGCAACACCGCATGCAGATAGACCCGGGCGCTAACTATGAGCCCAATTCAATTAGCGGCAACTGGCCTCGGGAAGTTCCTCCGGCGGAAAGCAAAGGCGGCTTCGCCACCTATGCCGCCACGGTTAACGGGCCTAAAACGCGCCACCGCAGCCCCTCCTTTGCAGAGTATTATTCCCAGCCGCGTCTGTTCTGGATCAGCCAAACAGAGCATGAACAGCGCCATATTATCAATGGCTTCAGCTTTGAGCTGAGCAAGGTCGGCCGGGAGTACATCAGGGCCCGAGTGGTCGATCACCTGACCCGTATTGATCATAAGCTGGCCGAGAGCGTGGCCAAAAACCTGGGCCTTACCTTAAGCAAAGAGCAGCTTTCCCGTGAACTGCCCCAGCCCGTGGGCGGCCTTGAGCAGGGCGATCCAACCTTAAGCCTTTACGCCAGCGGTGAGCAGGTTATCAAAGGACGCAAGGTTTCCATACTCACAGCCGACGGCGTCAGCGGCAAAACCCTTGACGCCCTGGATAAAGCCTTGCGAGAAGAGGGCGTTCATCCCATGGTGCTGGCCCCGCACATGGGCACGGTTGCCACCATGGAAGGCGGCGCGGTCACGGTAAACGAGACCTTTGCCGGATGCCCCTCCCTGTTGGTGGACGCAGTCATTGTGCCCGACGGCAAAAGCCTGGAAACGCTGCTGAACGACGGCAACGCCCTGTACCATCTGCGCCAAGCCTATAAGCACCTCAAGGCCATCGTCTTCCTCGGGGAGGCCCAGGCAATGCTCAAAGCCGCCGGTCTGCCCGCCGATGATGAAGACGCCGGGTTGATCTGCGCTGAAGCCCCCGCCGCGCTGGAGGCGTTTTTTGCCGCAATGAAGCAACACCGCGTCTGGGATAGAGAACCCAAAACAGCCGGAGTTGCAGCCTAGAAGACAACTCCTTAAGCTCCCCGGCCGCCGCTCGGGCAAGCCCCCGGCGGCCTAGAGGGGGAGTAGTTTATGCTTCGTTAAAGAATGCCTCCGGCGGCCGGGGCGCTGCCCCGGACCCCGCCAGGGGAAATGATTCCCCCTGGACCCCCCAATAGGAAAATGGGGATGGCTTCA
>CATJOY010000024.1 GCA_949741925.1 uncultured Desulfovibrionaceae bacterium
ATTTAACTAACCAGAAAGGCGCTCTCTTCTCGGGAGGAGGGAAGGCTCGCCGTGCCTTGTGGAGGACGCCGGAAGGCCCGGCATCGACCGAAAACGCCTTCCCGAAACCGAAAGAGCACATGTTCTTTACTTCAACTTGTCTGCAAATTCGGTTATAGGGACCGCGCAACAACTGAACAGCGCTTCAGTAAGGGAATACAACAATGCTGACGGAACTCGCTTGCCTGGCCTTTGGCATATTCCCCGGATGGCTGCTGCGCCGCAATCCGGCCGCACGCGGCCTTGTCAGCCGGGCCACCATGCTGACCATTTACGCGATGCTGCTTGTCCTTGGTCTGAAGCTCGGCTCTGATGAAATACTCTTTCAAAGCTTGAACCAAATCGGCCTCCAAGCGCTCTGCATCGGCCTCTGCTGCACTCTTGGCAGCGTATACGGCGTTGCCCCGGCCCACCGGCTTCTTGGTCTTTCGGCACCATCCCGGCGCGTTGCTCCCACCGACATCGCCCACGATTCGGAGCGCCGGGAGCCGCGCCTCAGGCAAGGCTTGTGGGGGTCGCTCGTCATCCTTTCCTTTTTCGGCCTGGGGCTGCTCCTCGGGCACGCGGAGGTTCTTCCCGACTGGCTGTATACAGGTGATGCCTCCCTCTACGTGCTACGAGCAATGTTGTTGTGTGTAGGCCTGGGCATGGGGCTGGATCTCGCGGCCTTTGCCGTTGTCCGGAATCTGGGGTTGCGTGTTTTTCTGGTGCCCCTGCTGAGCCTTATCGGTTGCTGGGTGGGCGCGATCTGCGCCTGGGCCTTGCTCGCGGAACTCTCCTTGCGGGCGGCGCTGGCTGTGGGCTCAGGCTTCAGTTACTACAGCCTGAGCAGTGTTCTGGTCAGCGAAATGGGGGGCCCGGCCTTGGGCTCTATATCCCTGCTGGCTAATGTCTTTAGAGAGCTGTTCACACTTCTGGCAACGCCGCTGCTGGTCCGCTTTCCCGGCCCTCTTGGCCCTGTAGCCTCGGCCGGCGCGGCTGGCGTAGATACCTGCCTGCCGGTCATCATCCACTTCTGCGGAGAACGCTTCGGCGTGCTGGCCCTTTTCAACGGTCTGGTCTTTACTATGCTGGTGCCGTTCCTGATTCCCTTGACGTTGCAAGCTTTTTTATAATACCTCCGCTGCCGCTTCAGGTGTTCGGCATTCTCCAAACTCTTGTTTTGAAGCCTGCGACGGGCAGGGTATTATCCCAAGCCCGCTAAGAAAGTAATACCCCGGCTCCCCAGGGGAAAGGCTATCCCGCAGAAGGGGGATGAAAATCCAAACCACTTAGACCATCTCCCGTGTGCCTCCTCAGAAAAAAACCCATAACGGCGAGCGCTCCAGCGTTGCCGGGAACGCCTGCACAGCAAGTATATCCCAGGCAAGAGGCTGTTTTATAAGCCATTTTTTCTGACAAAAAACAAAGTTTTCCCCTGGCGGGAAAGGCGGAAAAAAGCGAGCAACGGCATCTTCGCCATACTCCGAACTCGATACTTTCCGGCTGATGTCGCCAGGGGGAAAAGAGCGGTTTTACAACAAAAATTTCTTCAAAAACAGCACCCGGGAAAAAATTTTCCGGAGGGAACACCCATGGAAGGGACACGACCAGAATAAAAACTATCTTTAAGAACGGGCCCACACAAAGGATGGTCTCGCCGGGGCAAAGCACCTTTGCTCAAAGCCCCGTTTCCCGAACGCGGCTCACACTCTCTGATTCAAACCGAGAAAAAACTCCGCCAGCCCACCGCCCGTGGAAAAGTTGGCAATCTGCGAAGACCAAGGCATATTTGCGGATTCACTCATGGAAAAGAAGGCCTGCACAGCCTGAGCCTGAAGGGTCTTCTTCATTTGGGTCATGCCGGGCCAATCGCGAACTTGAGGGCTCTCGGCCGTCCTTTTGAAATTAGAAAGAGCCTGAATATATTGAAAATCCTTAACCATATCAGGATTATCCTGAAGGTACTTTTCTATCTTAGCCTTTTCTTCGGCATTGCTGCATACAACCTTGACGCTGCCATCCGAACCGCTCACCAGGGAGAACTGGACCTTTTCATCAACCCCAAGCTCTTTAAGGTCGCTGCGCACCGTATCCGAAAACTTCTTCTCCAAAGTCTGGCGATAGTCATTGATGTCGTCATAGGTGACCCGGCTGTATCCCGCGGCCTTCAATTCTTTGATGGCCCGGGTCAGCGCGCCCTGTCCCTGGCTGGAAAGCAACGCCGCTCCCAGGCTTCCTCCGAGGCTTTCGCGTGCCGTCTTACCCAGCGTGGTACTGCCGGAAGCCGAACCGGAGTTAAAATTCAAGGTGTAATCGTTCTGTATGCCATACTGATTTCTATATTGATTATAAATAGATGAAACGGCCATGATGCCCTCCTAGTTCGGGTGGGGAAAACGGCAAGAC
The DNA here is from genome assembly GCA_949741925.1 of uncultured Desulfovibrionaceae bacterium. Lineage (GTDB taxonomy): Bacteria > Desulfobacterota > Desulfovibrionia > Desulfovibrionales > Desulfovibrionaceae > JAJDHY01. The sequence continues at coordinate 2,428 of CATJOY010000024.1, forward strand.
TTGCCGCGCTTCCCTGTTTCCCTGCTACATGCATGGTTCATGCCAATGTCCCCCGATGCTGAGAACATAAAAAATTGGACGGAGCAGAGGAAACAGGCTAAGAAAAAAGAATAAGGCATCTGCACCGCAGCGCGTGCACGCCGGTAGCCGCCTCCTACGATATTTCCGAAAACGCGGTTGCAGGCTCGCTTCCGGCCGAGGGAATATTCACCGGTTTGCTATGGAATGATTTTTCCCCAACGGCGGAAGGTGGTTCTCTTTGTACCGGAAATAGTACATTATGACGCAAACCCCGCAGCAAAACATTCTGTCTTTCGACGATCCCCGGAGCGCCAATGCCCTTTTCGGCCCGCAGAACGCCAACCTGCGGCGCATTGCCGAACTGGATGGCGTGCGGATTAGCTCGCGCGGCGCCTCCGTGACTATCGAAGGGAAAGAAGCGGCCGTCAAGAATGCCGTCAATCTTCTGGGGCAGCTCTATTCCCTGCTTCAAGCCGGGCATGTGCTCCACCCCAGAGATATAGCCTATGCCCACGGCATGCTCCGCCGGGAACCCGGTTTGAACCTTGCTCAATTCTTCGCTGAAGCCGTATTCGTGGTTTCCCCCCGCCGCAGCATCACCCCCAAGACCTTGAGCCAACGGGATTACGTAGCCGCGCTGCGGGAAAAAGACATGGTCTTCGGGGTAGGGCCTGCGGGCACGGGGAAAACATATCTGGCCGTAGCAGTAGCCCTCTCTCTGCTCCTGGCCAAGCGGGTAAAACGCATCATCTTAACCAGGCCCGCCGTGGAAGCAGGCGAGCGCCTTGGTTTTTTGCCCGGAGACCTGGCCCAAAAGATCAACCCCTACCTGCGCCCGCTTTATGACGCCCTGCACGATATGCTGGATTTTGAACGGGTGAACGAAATGCTGGCTGCCGGAATCATCGAGGTTGCTCCGTTGGCCTTCATGCGGGGCAGAACCCTCAATGATTCTTATATCATTCTTGATGAAGCTCAGAATACCACGCCGGAGCAAATGAAAATGTTTCTGACACGGCTCGGTTACGGCTCCAAGGCAGCCATAACCGGGGATATAACCCAAATAGACCTGCCAGCCGGAGCAAATAGGGAAACTCCTCATTCAGGCCTGGTACACGCTCTCTCCCTGCTTGGAGGCGTTGAGGGCATACGTATCGTGCATTTTCACGAAGAAGATGTCATTCGCCATCCTCTTGTGGGCCGTATTGTTAAAGCATATGAACACCATAAGTAACCTGCCGGGCAGGCTCTCCAAACTTTTCAAACGCCTGCGTCACTTCCTGCGGGCTCACCAGTTGGGAAGCGGCGCCTTGGCTCTGGCGGCCATCCTGGCGCTGCTCTCGGCCCTGGCCTCTTTTAACTTTTCCCCGAAGATCCAACTATTCCTGGCCGGCGAAGTAGCCGCCGGCGATATTATCGCTCCTCAGGGTCTTGTGCTTGAAGATAAAGTCTCCACCAGGAGCCGCCAAGAAAAGATCAGAGCACAGCAGCCGCTGGTTTGCGATATCAACCCCGACGCCACCAGCCAGCTGCGCGATCGGGTCAGCGCTACCCTGGCCGCAATCCACAACGCCAAGGATAGGGATGCTCTCGAAAGCGTCCGCACCGCCCTGATGGACGAGACCGGGCGGGAAATTCCCCTGGGTAGCTTTCTCCCTTTAGCCGAAGCCGAAACACAGGCCTTCATCATGAACCACGTGCTGCCCTGGGCGGAAGAGCGTCTGCACCGGGGCATTGCGCCTGATCTGCGCCTGCTGCTTTCCTATAAAGGCGGCATCTTGGTGCGCAATCCCGAGAACGGAAGCGAAGCGCTGTACCCTGTGCCTCAGGATATTATGGATCTCAATGCCTTTGAATCCGAACTTTTCCTGATGATTCGCGCTCTTTCCCAAGGTACTCCCTCGGGCAAACGCGCCGCCAACACGCTTATTGCCGCACTAATCATGCCTTCGCTTTCGCCTAACTACGAAGCAACCAAGGCCAAGGCTGAGGAAGCCGTGCGGGCCATCGCGCCCATTGTCCACCAGATCCAAAAGGGCGAAGTTGTCGCGCGCCAGGGTGAGCGGATAACCCGCGAGCAACAGCTAAAGATCCAGGCTTTGATCCAGAAAAAAGACGACCGTTTTAACCATACGGCCTTTATCGGCACCTTTCTGACCTCTCTCATCCTAGCCTCAGGGTTGTTTTTCTCGCCCGGGGGGAAAAAAGCCTCCCCTGTCCTCCAAAAGGATCTCGTCTTTATCGGTTCTCTCGTAGCGCTTTTCGCCACCATGGCCAAGGGGCTGGTGCTGGTGGGCCAAAAAATCGTCATCACCAACCCCAGTTTTTCGCCGGATGCCCTGGCCTATCTGGTCCCTGTAGCCGGGGCCGCCGGTCTGGCTTCATTGGCCTTTTCCAGGCGGCGCTATGTGTGCACCGGGCTGCTGCTGGCTTTTTTCTGCTCGCTGATGTATAAGGCTTCCCTCTCGCTTTTCCTATTTTATTTCTTCGGGACCATGTGGAACACCTGGTTGATAGTCCACACCGAAAACCGCCAGGATGTCGTTAAATCTACGCTCTCCCTGATCTTGGGGCTCTCCGTCATGTGGTTGGCTGCAACCCTGATGCAGGGCGGCCCGCACAACCGCTATTTGCAGGAGTTCGTCGCCCTTGCCGCCGGCGGCGTTCTTTCCATGCTCCTGGTCTTCGCTCTGGCCCCCCTGATTGAAGTTGTTTTCGGCTATTCTACGCGCTTCCGGCTTATGGAACTCATGAATTTGGATCAGCCCATCATGCGCGAACTCATGCTCAAGGCGCCGGGCACCTACCACCACTCGTTGATTGTGGCCCATATGGTGGAATCGGCGGCCAAGGCCATAGGCGCCAACAGTCTGCTCTGCAAGGTGGCCGCCCTATACCACGATATCGGCAAAATCACCCGGCCGGACTACTTTATAGAAAACCAGGCCGGTCGAGAAAACCCGCACGACCGCTTGGCCCCTTCCATGAGCGCCCTGATCCTCACTTCTCACGTAAAAAAGGGCGTAGAACTAGCCCAAACCCACCGCTTAGGTTCTGAAGTCATCGATATCATCCGGCAGCACCACGGCACGGGCACCATTGCCTTTTTCTTCAACAAAGCCAAAAGCCTCGGCGAAGATCCCAAGGTAGCGGATTACAGCTATCCCGGCCCCAAGCCGCAAACCCGCGAAGCCGCCCTGGTGCTCCTGGCGGACGTGGTGGAAGCCTCCAGCCGCACCTTGGATGATCCCACGCCCAGCCGTCTTCAGACCCATATCGACACCATGTTGAAAAACATATTCGCCACCGGACAGATGGATGAAGCGGATCTGACCTTGCGGGATATCGACCAGTTGGGGCAAAGCTTTCTGCGCGTTCTGGCAGGCCTCTTTCACCACCGCATCAAGTACCCGGATAAAAACCTCAAGCCCGGCGAAATACCGGCATCGGAACAGGCCCATATCGCCGCCAAGCTGGGCCGGGAAAAACCTCTCCGGGATGCCCCTGCCGAGGGGGCCGTCCAGCCGGGAAAAGAGACCAAGGAGACAAAGGAGCCCTCGCCGAAGCTGGAGGAGGCTCCTCCCCGCCCGGACAAGCCGGAACCGCCGCGCGCAGGTCCGTTGCAATGACGCTGATCCTGGAACGCGACCGGCTGGTGGCCTGGAAATCGCCCCTGGCTCCGCAGGAGTTGCAACAGGCGGTCGAGCGCATGCTCCACGCCTGCGGCCAGCCGGCCCCCCTGAGAACGGTAGAGCTCTCCCTGGTTGGCGATGCCGCCATGGAAGATGCCAACCGGCGCTTTTTAGGCTGCCCGGGCCCGACCAATGTGCTTTCCTTCCCCCCCGCGGACAAAGAAAGCCCTCTCTGCCTCCTTATCAATCTCGACGCCCTGGAACGCGAATGCCTGTTGTATGCCCAGCCGCGTCGAACCCACCTATTGCGCCTGCTGGCCCACGGTCTGGTTCATACCCTGGGGCATGATCATGGACCGCTTATGGATGCATTGTGCGACAGAGCCTTCCTGGCCGCCCGGCAAGCAGAGCCAGTCTGAATCCTTTCCCGACTGAAGACATTATACCCCCGCCCCCGGTTTATAAGGTTTACCCCTCAGTGCCCGAGGGGCTAACGGGGGTGGAGGAAACCTATTCCCTGCCGGAGGGCTTGGGGATGAGCAGCCAGCAAAATTTTCATACTCACCCGCTCCCCCAAATTGGGGATTCTGCCCTCGGCCGCAGCATAAGGAGGCCTGTGCCTTGCCTGCCTTCACCTTCCTTCTTGCCAAGCCAGGCTCACAGTCGTACTTATTCCCCCTCCAGGGTATTTCTGACTGAAGGCGCTTCCACCGGCGACTCAACAGAGAAACGTTGTCTCCAGACACAAGGGGGAGGTAGCGGTTCCCGCTGGCATAGCGCCTGAGCTGTTTTCCTACAAATGCTTCATGGGGCGGCCTCAAGCGTTTCCGCAAGAGCCCCAGGGCCACGGTAAAACGGAGGGCCAGCGGAATTTCTCAAGAATGCCCCGTTAAATCCGCCGCCGGAAGGCGTAAGGTCTCTACAATGTTCAGGAACTGTTTAGCATCAGATCAAGGAAAGCTGCCATGGGCAATCAACACCCTATAGGCGTATTCGATTCCGGCCTGGGAGGCCTGACGGTACTCCGCGCGTTGCGTGAAAAAGCCCCTACCGAGGCCTTCATCTACCTGGGCGATACCGCCCGGGTTCCTTACGGGCAGCGAAGCGCAGCAGAAATTACCCGTTTTACCCTCGAAGCGGCCGAACATCTCATCCGCCGCGGCATAAAACTCCTGGTTATAGCCTGCAATACAGCCAGCATCGCAGCCATACCCGCCCTTGAGAAGGCCTATCCGGATATACCCGTCATCGGTGTTGTCGAAGCCGGAGCAGAGGATGCCCAAAGCACTTCGACCAAAGGCAGCATCGCGGTAATAGGCACCACCTTCACGATTAACAGCCGGGCCTATCAAACCGCCATCAAGGCCCTGGCTCCGCAGTGCCGCGTCACCGGGGCAGCCTGCCCCCTTTTTGTCTCCCTGGCGGAAGAGGGGCGCTTTGACGGCCCGGAGGTGGAGGCGGCAGCCAGAAGCCATCTCGAACCGCTGTTTGTCGATCCTGCCTCATCCAAACCGGATTGCCTGGTGCTGGCCTGTACCCACTTTCCGCCGTTTGCTCCGGTATTCAGAGCAATTCTCGGCCCCAAGGTCAACATCATTGATCCCGCGCGCAGCGCGGCCTGCGCGGCCATCTCGCGCCTGGCGGAACACAGCCTGCTGCATGACGAGACAAGGCCGGGCTCCACCCGTTTCCTGGTCACCGCCGATCCCGAGCGCTTCGCCCGCGTGGGCAGCATGTTCCTGGGGCAGCCGCTCTCTCCAGCGGATGTGGAGGTTATCTGTCTTGGAGGTCAGAAAACCTCGCGCCGCGTTGCCTAATACGACGCGTCGGACACCTTGAAACCTTCTGTATACCCCGACGGCCAAAGCCTTGCTCCGGACCTGGCCAAAGGAAAAGTGGCCCTTGGCGCGCGGTACGCGGGAGGGATATGCCGAGCCTGAAGCACTGCCCGGGACACCGTTTTATTGCCCCGGCGCGTGCGGCGGCGTATATCCTCCCGCAGAAGGAGCCAATATCGCTTGACGCGACACCGTCAAGACAAGAGAAAGGAGTTTCCCATGGTATTTCCCTTGGGCAATACAATCAACATGGCCGCAGTCTGTGCCGGAGGCTTTATCGGCATGGTTCTGGGGGAGCGCATCCCTGAAAATGTTCGGGGCATCGTCTTCCAGGGCTTGGGGCTATGCGCTCTGCTCTTCGGCATTTCCATGGCCCTGCCCGGCCGGGAACCGCTGCTGCTCATCGGCAGCATGCTCCTCGGCGGCATAACCGGCGAACTACTGCAATTAGAAACGCGCTTCGCCGCGGCCGGGAATACACTCAAGGCCCAACTCCGACTAAAAAACCCGGCCTTTACCGAAGGCCTGATCACGGCCAGCCTGCTTTTCTGCGTCGGTTCCCTGGCGATTCTCGGCCCCATCGAAGAAGTGCTTCAGGGCAGCCGTACCATCCTCTACACCAAATCCACCCTTGATTTCTGCGCAGCTATGGCCCTTGGGGCCCGCTACGGCTCCAGCGTCATTTGCAGCGGCGTGCTGCTCTGGTGCTACCAAGGCCTCTTTACCCTCTTTGCCGGCCTGCTCCAGGATGTGCTCACAGAACCGGTCCAGCGAGAACTGAATGCCGTGGGGGGGCTCCTCGTGCTGGGCATCGGCATCAACATGCTGGGCCTGACCACTCTACGTCTGGGGAGCCTGTTGCCCGCGCTTTTGTTCGCCGGCGTCTTCGGAGTCCTTTTTCTCTAGGGGCTGTGTCAAAAGGCAGGAGGCCCGCGAACAGGGGATCCCCCGGCAAAGAAAAGGGAAAACCAAGGCGCTCCAAGCAGAGGCCGCACCTGTTTTCCGGCTGATGCTGCCGGGAGAAAAAGATCGCGTGACACCAAAAGTGTACGGGGAAACAGCCCTGAACTCTATGCTGTTTTTCTGTACGCCTCCGGGCCAGGGCAACGCCGGGACTCCGCCAGAGGAGTAATTCCCCTGGCGGTTCCCTCGTGTAAGCCGGGGCAACCCCCGGAAAAGGAAAAAAGGTGGAAGAAAATGCCCTAGGGGAGCCGTGCTTCAGATAATGCCCTTATGCCTATCGGCAACAAGCGCCGCCTGATCTGCCCTAGCGCCAGCCCATGAAGCGCTGGATGTTGGTATAAAAGACATCTTCAAGTTGGCGCTCGTTCAATCCGGAAACCTCGGTCCGCAGGATTTCCACGGCATAGTGGTGAAAGGGAGCGTCACTCCCCCAGAAAAGACGTTCTGCCCCCACGCGGCAGTATGCTTCTTTGATCTTTGTGTGCATAGGCATGCCGGAGTTTTCCAGGAAAATATTGTCATATTTTCTTGCCGTGTCGATGGCGGCCTGAATATACACGCCGTGACCGTGCCCCATGTGGACCATGACAATACGCACCTCCGGGAAGGCTTCCGCAAGCTGTCCGATGCTCCAGGGCAGAGAAAAGGGCGGGTGCCCCGAATGGATAAAAACCGGTAGATTCCGCCTGCGGGCTTCTTCCATCAAAGGAAACACCACGCTATCGTTGGCCGTGTAGGCGTTAAACAGCGGGTGGAGCTTGATGCCGCAAAAGCCCTGCCCGTTGAGCAAAGCATCCAGCTCTTCCAAGGCCTGGGGCCCCCGATTCGGGTCAAGCCAAGCTAACGCCGCAAACCTATCCGGAAACTCGCGCAGCGCCGCTGCCGTTACGGCATTATCCGGATAGCTGATAACAGCTTTCTCAATGGCATACCGCTCCATGGCCTCGGCCATCTCCCGGGCGGTGAGCCCCACGTCGCACCAGGAACCGAAATAGCCTACGTGCGCGTGCGCGTCGATTTTTTTCATCGCTCTTCTCCTTTCTGTAAAACAATGCCGCCTCGCATGCCCGTGCGCCCTAACCGACGCTCTACGCCATACCCAGCCTGACGGCAATTTTTCCCCTCTACGGGGTACCATCTTTACAACATAATCATCCGTTTGCTATATTTTTTACTCACATAGCGAGGAGAGGGCGTGTGCGGTACTTTGATTTTGAAATCTTCGGTCTACGACGTAAGCTGCCGTATGTGCAGATCGGGGAAAATCTGGTCTTAGCCAGCTTTGTTGTAATTTCCGATACCGAGCTTATCCAAAAGGTTGCCCCGGAATTGCTCAAAAAGCTGCCCGAGGTGGATGTGCTGATGACCGCCGAAGCTAAGGGTATCTGCCTGACCTATGAACTAAGTCGGCTGCTGGGCATGAAAGATTTCGTTGTTGCCCGCAAAAGCCGCAAGCCCTACATGCAGAATCCCGTTTCCGTTACCGTCAACTCCATTACCACCCAAAAGGAGCAGACCCTCTGGCTGGATGGCTGCGATGCCGAGAAAATCAGGGGGAAGCGCGTAGCGCTCATTGATGATGTCATTGCCACGGGCGAATCTATCGCGGCTATCGAAGCCCTGGCCAAACAGGCCGGCGCTATCGTAGCAGCTAAAGCCGCCATTCTGGCCGAACTTGAATCCGTGCACCGGCCGGATATCATCTACCTGAAAGAACACTTCGTTTTCCGCCCCAACCCCGACGGCACATACACGCCGCTGGAAACGCTGGCGCAAGAATAAAAGCGCCTCAGGCCGTCCGCTCCCTCAGCATCGCCCGCCCGGTCGTATCCGCTGCCGGAAAACGGCGCCAGACTAAGAAGCGCTTCTGTGCTGACGAACCGCCGCCCCTACCACACCGGAGGATTTCATGGAAACACCGATCATCAGTTGTTGCGGCACCGTTTGTTCGGAGTGTCCGGCCTGGCCCGATAGTTGCGACGGCTGTTTCGCTGTGCATGGCACTCCGTACTGGACTGCCGAGGCCGGTTTGGAGCGCTGCCCGCTCTATGCCTGTTGCCGCCGGGAACGGGAACTCCCCCACTGTGGCCTTTGCAAAGAACTCCCCTGCGAGATGTTCCGCTCCCTAAAAGACCCGGCCATGAGCGATGAAGAGCATGAAAAGGGCCTCAGCGAACGGATCGCCAGATTGAAGAGCCGCTCACAGGAGTAAAAAATATAAAAATGGGGTAGAAAAAATATAAAAACCAGGATATCATTTACTCGTAGGTGTTCAATAGTTCGATGCATTCCCTTGGAGCAGAGAAGAGTTCGCAAGGAGATCTCAAAAAGCTGTTGCTTTAGTGCCATGCCTAATATCATCATGGAGAGAAAAATTGGCATATCAACTGAGCAGCAATTTTGATGCGCGTTCCAAAGAAAGCTTTCGCTCTTCTTCTCGGCACGTTCCTTGCTCTCTCTCTCTCTCTCTCTCTCTAAACTCTATATAGTACTATTGCAAAAGCAGCCGTGGCAGTGTTCTGCATGGCTGCTTTTTGCCGTTTTTCCGGTATTGCGTTCAGCGGGGATTTTCTCCGCCGGAAGCGTGATGCCCTATAATCACGTATCCCCAAGGGCACGGAGGAAAGTCTATGAAACCTCTTGTCGGCGTTATCGGTGGCGCGGGCGTTGCGGCGACCAATACACTCTGTGAGATTATAGAGGTCTGCGGCTTGCGCAATGGCGCATTCAGGGATATGCACCACCCTGAAATGGTTATCTTCCAGGCTACCCAGGCCCCCTCGCGCAGCATGTTCCTGGAAGGCCGAGGGCCATCGTATATTGAAGCCTATCTCGAAGTGACGCGCAAACTTCAAGCTGCCGGAGCCACTAAAATTGCCATGTGTTGCAATACAGCGCACTGGGGAATAGCAACGTTGGAGCAGCAATCAGGCATACCATTCATCAATATAATTCGGGAGGTCATTCTTGAAGCACGGGCAACCGGCAAACGTGCCCTCGGCCTGTTGGCCTCAGATGGCTGTTTGCAAGGCAGGGTCTATGAGCCCTACCTTGAAGAGCTGCTGCCCCAAGCGAACCTGATGTACCCTACGCCGGATCTGCAGCGGGAAATTACCCGGGGTATCTGCAACATAAAAAACAGCGCTCGCCTACTGCCGGAAAAGCACAAGGACCGTCCCCGAACTATTTTCAAGCGCGTTACCCAAACGATGTTCGATGCGGGAGCGGAACTCCTGCTCATCGGTTGCACGGATATCCGGGTGGATTTCCAGTGCGACAACAGCGTGGATTCCCTAGAAATACTGGCTCAATGTATCCTCAAAGAAACAGCGGACGACCACAACAACACAGGTGCCTTATGAATGATTCCGAACACAGCATCAACGCTAAGGCCCTCTCCTTTTTTGAAAGAATGGCCACCTCAGGGCAGTGCAACCAAAATTCCGTAAAATTAGCCAAAAATAGCGATTATTCAGATATGGATGTCGCGTTTCTCCGAAAATACACCACTCGCGAATCCACTGTACTTGATCTGGGCGCAGGCACAGGTCTTATTGTCAATAAACTCTATCCCCACGTCAAAAATATTGTTGCCGTAGAGCCATTTACCCGTTTTACACGCTTTATAGCCGCAACTGAGGGTATTACTGTAGTTCACCAAACAGTTTCTGAATTCACAACAACGGCCAAATTCGACCTTATTTCCCTCTTTGGTCTGATGCATTACGTTGACGAAAGTCAGGCAAAAGAAATTTATACAAAATACATCAAATACCTAAAGAGGGAGGGCATCATGATCATCAAAAACCAGTTTGGCCTAACGGAAGATATCACCATCAACGGGTATTCGGAGGAGTTACAAGAAAACTATTCCGCACAGTACCGGCAGATAGATAAAGAAGTGCGTCTACTTCGTGAAGCCGGGTTTGGCCACGTTGCAGTGGTTGATATTTACCCGAAGGAATGCAACCGCTGGAATAATACGCATTTTTTTGCCCTTGTCGCAGCAAAACAGCCTCAGGGCCTCCAGCCGCGCACAAACTGAATTGCCCGTTCGTAATCCTCAAAGGTATCGATATCGCAGGCTCGTATTTTGATCCCCGGCATGGGTAAAAACTTTTCTAGTTGGTTGTATACGTTGCCTGAGGTATAGCGCACCTTTTCCCGATCTATGCAGGCAGGTCCTGTCCACTCGTAATCCCCTTCGCGGCGGGAAAATCCCAGCACATCGCCCTGCTCGTTCACCGTAACAAAAACAGCGTCGTCAGACATCTTATCGCTGTAGGCTACGTATTCGCTTTCAGCTTCAAGGCACAGCCGGATATCATCAGGGTGAACCAGCAAATCCCCGTCATATTCCATCACGCGCTCGTTGGCGTGCTGCGAGCCGAGGTAAAAACTGGCCCCTGTTTTCGTATCAAAGTAGTTGTGATTATAAACAAAAATCACATCACTACGGTATTTGAGCACTTCCTTGACCACATCGTTAGCTTGGTACCCGATAACAACCCGCACGTCTTCAACATCTTTGAAGAGTTCTAACTGCCAGGCAATCAAGGAACGGCCTTCAATTTCCAGCAGGGCCTTGGTTGTACCCAAACCAAGCCGGGAACCTATGCCCGCGCAACTGATAATAATTGATTGAGCTGTCTGCATAGTGCGTCTTCACTGAATACAAGGTAATCCGCAATGGATAAAACACCAGGGGCCGGCCAGTGCGTCAAGCCTGTAGCAATAGAAATATCCGCAAGCCGCATGGCTTCGATATCGTTATTACCGTCGCCGATAAAGACGGTAGTAGCGCCCATATTTTTATAGTAGGCGACAACCTTTTCCTTTTTCAAAATGCTTGTCAGTTTGGCTACCCGGCCATCTTCAAGCAAACCGCTGGAGCAATAGAATCGTGATGAAACGCGCTCCGCCAGCCTGGCAACCCAGCAATCCAGATTGCCTGTAGCAATAATGCAATCATCCTCGTGGGCATGGATGAAATCCACAACCTTACTGTACAAGCTGACCGTGCCGAGCAGGTCGGCAACTTTATCTACGGGCAATTTTCCCAGAATATGAACGCGCCTGATAAAGCTTTCAATAAACGGCACGTTCCCCGCAATAGTCGCCTTGGTCAGTTCTTTGATCTCCTCTTGGACACCGAAGAACTCTGCAATCAACGGCAACGTTTCCTGGGAGGTTACCGTACCGTCTAGGTCAAAAATAAATTTAATCACGGCACACCGGCTTCCCGAGGCAAAAGGTTTAAGGCCGGTCGGCACGGAATTATGCCAGGTCATTCCGTAGCCGATCCCTCATATATACTCTACGCAATTTTTCAAAACGCTTCAACCCCTGACATCCAGTTTGCAACTCCTGTTTCCGAACCGGGGGGTCTCCCGACTCCCGGGAGGCCAAGCGTCCAGCGCCGGAGGTATCCTGAAGGGCAGGGAATCATGCCCCGCTCTGAGCATGGGAGGGGAACAGCTCTCGGAGTTTTCACCCTGCCCGGCTCCTTCAAGACGCGCGGCGGGGCGGGCTCAAAGGCGCTTCACCCAACCAGGCGCGGGTCAGGAATTGGAAAAACAGAGATTTTTAAAATAGGCGCAATAGTTTTTACAGGCCAAGGCCGCGTTATCCGGAATCAGAACCTGGCGCACAAAGTCCGTTCTACGGGCTTTAAGCACATCCCTCCCCTCGAGAACAACGCCTTGCACAAAGCCGAGAATATCCTCCTCGTTATCCGCATGGTAGAGAATTCGCAGCACGTCATTCCCGATCTCGTTAAACGAGGGAAACGTGCCAGAATTATGACCGACAACATAACAGGCGGGCTTTCCGGTTGCGCTGTACTCAGCCATAAAGCTTACGCTATCCAAAATCATAGCGTCTGAGCCCAGGAAAAGATCTATCCACTCGCCTTCTTCCAACTGACCGTTGTTCAGATGCGCCCACTTGGCGTAATAGGCATCGACCTCCTCCGCGCTCCAGTGGTGGATTGCGCGCAGCGATTCCCGCAATGCGGGATGCGGCTTGAAGGCGATCTGCAACCTATTTCTCTGTGTAAAGGCGAGCTTCAGCATGAAATCTTTATAATGGATAAAGTTCCCATACCCGGCCCAAGCATGGTGGGGAGCCCAAATAATTTTTTTCAGTGGTTTCCCCGTCTCCTTCCATACGTTTCGAGGAACGTAGGTCAGATCAAAAATCGGGTCCAACTTAAGAGGCCCCGGAAACTCCTCAGCGACATTGGCCCCCTGAATCCTGGAATGGGCTTTGAACATAGCCCGTTCGGGGCGCATGGTGGTAAAGAGTTTGTAGGCCTGATTCATAACCTTCTGGTGAAAGTGGATGCTCAGGTTATCTGCCAGATGGCCCCCATAGGGAATATAAAAATACAAGGAATCAGGAAACGCATCGGGCAAAAAATTCGGGTGGTTCCAATTGTAGCCGCTTTCCACCAGCACGATATCAGGCCGCAACTCCTCGTTGACATTCAGAACCTGCCGCGTTTCCGGATCAAAGCTGCGCCGATAAGGAAGCCCCTTGGAACGGAGAACCTTCTCCGCCTCCTGCATTTTTTTGAACATGACCTGCATATTGCCATCATATAAATACAGAGAGAGAACAAGAGTTACCTTGAACTGCGGCACCGCCGCAAGCAGGGGATAGAGCCGGGAAAAGTTATCAACGCAGGCGTTTTGGTACGCAAGGATAACAAGAGTGATATCCTCCCCGCGAGCCGCTTTAGCCCGAATGCCTTCCAAGATTTTTGCATAGCGAGCGGCTCTTCTTTCCCAGTCAGCCCAAAGAGCGGCATCCTCACTGTTCATTACATTCCCGTCTGTTGTGTGCATATGTCATAACCGCCTTTACTCTACCGCCATACCATCCAGCCCTTGTGCCTGATCGAAGCCTGAGAAAACCGTTTTTGCGGCTCCTGAAAGCGTCGCGTCTTGATGCCCCTAGTGTACACACATAATGCAGAAAGGCCAATCCGCAAGGACGTTACTCCGGCCCCGAGGAGCCGGAAACGGTATAGGCGCGGGTTGATTTGTACCTTGTAGGGCGGCCCGCCCAAGCCCGGACAGAGAAAGAGTTCCTCTGCCCCGAAATGGGCCCGATGCCATGCCGCTACACAGAAAACCGGGGGATAATCAGCTTGACAAAGCCCGGTAAAGAACCCTAATAATTCCTGTGCGAAAAGGGATATCTCCTGTTTCGCGTCTCTATGTTTCCAACGTAACGGGCCTATAGCTCAGTTGGTAGAGCCGCCGGCTCATAACCGGCCGGTCCGAGGTTCAAGTCCTCGTGGGCCCACCAAGTTTCTATTTGCAGAAGTCCGCTAAAGTTCACAAGGCTTTAGCGGACTTTGCTTTTGTACAGATTCAGCGTTCTGACACAAAGCACGCCCGTCTGGGTAAGCCCGCCGGCGTCTATGCCTACCAGGATATGCGAGGCTGTCTCCTGGGCTATGTGTGCCGCTTCATCCGAGCCGTTGCCGAAGCGCCCGGCTATTGGAACGAGCGCACGTTCTCCCGCGCGTCAATGAACCTATTGGAAGCCATCGCCGCCACCTCGTGGCTGTGGGATATCGAATACGACGCAGAAGGCCGCGAGACGGAAAGAACAGTCCCGGTATCCCGCCAGGCAAAAGCGCTATATGCCCAGTGGTACAACTCCATAGTCGAGGAGGCGTTTATTTCCGACAACGCCGCCCTGATGACAAAGCTCCGGGGACAGGCGCAACGTATTTGCCTTCTCCTTCACAGCCTTGACACCACCCTATGGAAGAGAAGTATGTTTATGGCCTTATCATGCCGGGTAACAGCGCTTTCCAACGCCACTTCGGGAAAACAAAAGGCCCTCCGGGAGCGAAGGGCCTTGAGTCATCGCGAAGTATTAAGCGGTTAGAAGCCAAGCCAGCCGAAGCCCTTCGCCATGATGGCCGCAAGGGAAAAACCTATGCCGAACTGCCATTTCAAAAGCCGAAGTTCGGTTGCCTTGATTTCGGCGCGAATTTTCTCAATTTCCGCCTGAAGCCTGAGTTCCGCTTCCCGAATATCGCCCTTGGTTGCAAGTTCTTTGACGGACACCATTTCAGCAATGGCCGCCTTTTGGGCCTTTGCCAGAGCATCCGCTTGCTCGCCGGGCATTCCGGCTTCCTGAAGGCTCTTGCTGTAGGCCAGCGTATCAAAGGTTATGGCGGTCATGTCTGTCTCCTGATGATTCAAAAATAACCATTGCTTGAAAGGTTGTCGAACGTTTTTGGGGAGCCTCCTCTTTCCTTAATTGTTTTTCCGGCGGATGCTCTCGGGATCCAAAAGGCGTTTTGCAGCAGCAATGCCTTGGGAAACAGCCCCCGGGCCTTATTATTGCTCCAACAGAATCTTCTATTTCTTTCCAAAAACAATCGCCTGCCTTGGGCCGAAAGTACGTTCCCGCAGGTAGAGCGGTCGCTCTTCTTTCTTGCCCTTTGGTAACGCGGGGTGTTGCAGAGGGATGGCCGATCAACGCTGAATCCGTTTCTCTTGGATATCTGACGGGCAACGGTAAGAAGCCGATGCATGATTATACTTAGCATCTCACCGTAAAAATCCTATGCCATAGAAAAAAGCGCGGCCTCCACGCCGTGCCTTCAGGAGGATAACAATGTCTACGGTCATGGATCGGCTCGAACGGGAACCCGAGGCTTCTTCGCTCTGCCTCATATCCCGGGTATCATGGAAAAGCATTTTTGCCGGAGCACTGACCGCCGTGGCGATCGGCATCGTCTTGGCGCTGTTGGGCGTGGCTCTCGGCTTCACCGTAGTTGACCCCCTTGACGCCAGCCCCTTCTCCGGGGTGGGTCTCACTTTCGGCATCTGGACCTTGATTTCCGGCGTAGTCAGCCTTGTGGCCGGCGGTTTTGTCGGCGGCATGTTCGCCGGAGATCGAGGCTGCGTCCACGGGTTCTTGGTCTGGGCTTTGGTGCTGCTCCTTGGCGTTTTTTCCACATCCATAGCGGCGGGCATGGCTATCCAGAGCATCGGAAACCTGGTTGGTTCGGGCATGACAGCCGCTGCTGAAGCCTTTTCCGGTCCGGCGAGTGATCTGGTAGAAAAAGGCATTAATAAAATGGAAGACGCCTTCGGCGAGGAACGGGATATGCCCCGCATCATGGGCATCTTGCGCGATACAGGTATTGAGCAGTTGCAGCCGGCCTATCTGATGGGGCAGTTCGGCGATGCGCGCCGCGATATGACCAGCTCTCTTCAGCGTCTTACCTTGGATAACTACGATTCGGTCATCGCGTCGTTCCTTGAACGGCAAAAGGAACGTCTCGAGGCCGTCAAAAACCGGCGGCTGGATCATGACGCCGCCGTCACGGGGCTGATGCGCTCTCGCTCCATCCCCCGCGGCGAGGCGGAATCCCTGCTGCAACAGGCCCTCAGTGTATATGAATACCGTCTCGATCAGTTGGAAACCGGCCTCAGCCAGGCCCAGCGTAATTTTGAAGATACCCGGGAATACCTGAAGCAAGTTTCCGAAAGGGCGCGTCAGCAGGCGGATGAAGCCGTCGCGGCCGCGGCGGAATCGGCCCTTATGGCCTCCATCGCCTTGATTCTTGGCGCTATAGGAAGCATAATCGGTGGCAGATTTGGGGCCCGGCACGGCTGGCACTGCACGCGCGGCTGATTGTACCCATAACAGCCCGGACCGGGGCAGACCGGCCCGGACGCCGAAGCCCTCGATCATAAGGGGGCATGCGCTAACACCCTAAGACACCCCTCCGGCGAGGCTTTCCGGCCTCGCCGGAGGCAAATCCCGGGGCAGGCCGCAGCCGCCGGGCTCAGTAAACCCGCCGGCTCCAATCCCGCTTCCGGATGCCACAATCAATGCCGTTACGGCCCCGCACTGAGCAAGACCTGCCGGACCGGAAAACAACTGTAGCCTCCATGCCTTGCTTAAGGTAGGCTCACCACATTGAACGCTGGAGAATGACTGCCGCCATGAACAATGCCATGAGCCTGATTATTGGTTCCTCAAAACCCGAACGGGCTGCCATCCTCGGCAATGGAACAGCTCTCTGAGCCCCCCGTGAACTGCCGTATGATTCTGGCCGGAAGCGCGGCCCTATCCCGTCTTGAAGAACATTCGTTCACCTGCCTTGCCGCCTTCAGCCGTAGCTTGTATCTAAAAACAAAAACCGGCAAGCTCATATGCCTTCTTACACAGGAGTTGGAACCGGGCCCCCTCAATGCCCTGTGCGCGCCCTGGCCGGCAGAGGCGTACCTACCCGCCCCGGGGAGTAGGGTACAACGCCTGGGCGATACGCTTCACTGGCCCGGGGTTTCTATTTTTTTACAGGAAGTGGCGCTCTGGCAACCTCCTGCCCCACCTCCGGAAACAGTCCCGGAGGCCCTCGTCCCGCTGGAGGTTTTTCTTAAAGAAACGGCCGCGCGTGCTGCTACGGACTTCAGCCCGCTTTTCGCCCATTTTCTGGCGGGCGCGGATCTGCCGGACGCCTCCTCCCCACTACTGGCAGCCGGGGCAGACGCCCTCACCCCCTTGGCTCTCTGGCTACGCGCCCTCGACTCGCTCCCCCCGGGAAAACCGCTTCCTCCCCCGGCCATCAGCGGGCTGCTTGGCCTTGGGCCAGGTCTCACCCCTTCCGGTGACGATATCCTGGGCGGCGCAATGATCGCCTTGCGCCTCACCGGCAGGGACCGAGAAGCCGCAGCACTGTATGACGCCATCCGCGCGCTGCCCGGGCGTACAAACGCCATCAGCCTGGCCCATCTGGAACTGGCCGCAGCAGGCCAAGGAGCAGAAGCCCTGCATCTGCTGCTGCTCTCGCTTTTTACGGGCGTCTTCTCCGGGGAAGCGGCTGAACGGCTGAACGGAGTAGGCCATTCCTCAGGCTGGGATATGGCCCTGGGCGCGGCCCTGGCCCTGTATCTACCAGGCAGTCGGCCTTGACTCCCCACGAACGGACATTACATATTTTATCCACGCGCCATCCCGAAGCCTCAGGATTTTGGGCGGCGCTCACAACGCCTTCTCTACCAGAAGGCAACGGAAAAGGATCGGCAGTATGTCGTTGTTTATAGGTCTTCTTGTTCTTGTCGCCCTCTGCGCTCTCGCCGTGTGGCTGCTCCCTCCTCCCATGTACGGCTCCATGCGCGGCTGCACTGGCCGGGCTCTCCAGGCAGCCCTTGAGAAAAAGCCCGAAGGCCGGGGCACAACCGAGGCGGCCTGCCAGGATACGCGCCTCACCGATAGACGGTTGCCCCACTAAAAACCGGCAGAACGGATCAGGGGGGAATTTTCCGGGGCTGCTCGCGCTCCCCCCCCCCGGTCCGGGAATGCTTTCCCAGCCTGGCGGCACTGCGTACCGCGCTCGCACCCGGAGGCTGGCGACTACAGCCACGCCGGGGCGTGGCAACGATCCCCACCGGATGACGGTAACTTCAAGGGAACGCGACCGGCGCGGCGGTTGCTTTTGCGACGCGCCGGAAGTATACTGATGCCAGCGTTACAACCAGGAGGATACCCACCCACTGTTTTTCCCCCTACAAAGGAAAGCTTCGTATGAAACATCTTTTTGCTTTTTGCGCTTTATCCTTTGTGCTTCTTGGCTCTTCCCTCGCCTTGGGAGCCGAGGCCTACCATCCCCAGATAGCCGCTCACCGCGGAGCCAGCGGCTATATTCCCGAGCATACGCTCCCTGCCAAAGCCATGGCCTACGCTATGGGCGTGGATTATGTGGAACAAGATGTTGTCATGACCAAAGACGGCAAGCTGGTGGTTATGCACGATATCTACTTGGATACCACCACGGATGTAGCCAAAAAGTTCCCCGGCCGCCAGCGTGCCGACGGCCGCTATTATGTTTCTGATTTCACCTTTGACGAGATCCGCAGCCTCCGCGTGACCGAACGATTCAATCCTAAAACCGGTAAGGCCGTCTACCCGGGCCGGTTCCCCGATGCCCCCATCGCTTACCAAGTGCCATCCCTGGAGGAAGAATTCTATCAGGTCCAAAGTCTGAACAAATCCACCGGCGGCAACACCAGCGTGTACGTGGAAGTGAAACAGCCTGATTTCTTCATGGAGCAGGGCCTGGATATTCTCAAGGGCGTCATCGATACCATGACCAAATTCGGCTACAACGAGAAAGACAGCAAGGCCATTCTCCAGACCTTTGACTATGAATCCCTTCTTCGCGCCCGCGAACTGGGCTGGAAGGGCGAACTGTGCATGCTGGTTACCGCCAGCGGCCAGAGCACCAAAAACGATAAAGAACGCCACGCCTGGCTCAGAACGCCTGAGGGCATCAAGGAAGTTTCTCGATACGCCACTATCTATGCCCCCAATTTCAACCTGTTGGCCGTGCCCACGGCCGACGGCTCCGGCTACACGCTCTCCAACATCGGTGAATTGGCCCGACAAAACGGCATGAAGCTGCATTCCTGGACCTTGCGCAAGGATGATCTGCCCAAGGGCTTCAAAAACTTTGATGAAGTTTTGGATGTGAGCTTCAAGCAGCTCAAGGTTGACGGCATGTTTTCCGATTTCCCGGATCTGGTGATTGCTTACCTCAAAGAGAACAAGTTGCGTTGATCCGGTTTTGAACAGGCCTAAGCCGAATCTTTGGGTATGGATTACCTAACATACCCTGAAGAAAAGGCCACTCTCTGGTTTTGTAACGCCTTGCCGGGCGGCAAAACGCCGCCCGGCAGTAGAAATAAAACGGCATCCGAGGCTCACTTGTGCGAACCCTGGCTAATATTCTCTGGCACATCCCTTTTCTGGGCTTTGTAAACGCCCTCTACGCCCTGCTCCTGGGACTTCTGTTGACAGTACTGATCATTCCGGCTCCCATCGGGCTGGGGCTGATTCAATACGCCAAATTCCTGATGGTTCCCTTTACCCACGAAATGCGGCCCGTCAGTGAAACCGGGGCAGAACGCAATCCCCTTTGGGCGGCCTACTCCACCTTGATCATGATTCTTTACCTGCCCTTCGGCATCATCGCCTTCATTGTCGGCCTGTTCCAGTGTCTGGGGCTGGCCCTGACCATCATCGGCTTGCCGGGCGCCTATATTGTCTTCAAATCCCTAAGCACCTACTGCAACCCCGTGGGTAAAATCTGCTTGCCTATCAGCCGGCCGTTGCCCTGAACAGCCCGCGAATACCTGCTTTACCCGCGGCAAAAGCGCTCTCCGTGCAGGCAGCAACGATCTTAAGGAAATTCCCGCGGCTTCTTGGAGTGGGGAATTCCTTCAGCACTCCACCATGGCCACAGCCAAGCCGCCGCGCGAGGTTTCTTTATACTTGCTGTTCATATCCCGCCCGGTTTCACCCATGGCTTCAATAGCCATATCCAGGGTCACCCGGTGTTTTTTTACATCCTCCGCCGCTGCCACTAAACTGGCGTTATAGGCCTTGAGCGCGCCCATGGCGTTACGCTCGATACAGGGTATCTGCACATAGCCGCCCACTGGATCGCAGGTCAGGCCCAGATGGTGCTCCAAAGCGATTTCCGCCGCGTTTTCAACAATCCGAGCCGGGAACCCCCGGGCCTGAGCCAACATGGCCGCCCCCATCGCCGAAGCTACTCCTATTTCTCCCTGGCAGCCCACCTCGGCTCCGGCGATACCGGCATTATGCTTGGCCAAAAAACCAATCGCCGCGGCGGCCAGCATCCCGTTCTGGATAGCTTCAGGGCCAAGACTGAAGTGCCGCTCCAAAAGCCGCAGCACGGCGGGCATAACCCCGGCCGAACCGCAGGTTGGTGTTGTCACGATAATGCCGCCGGCCGCGTTCTCCTCGGAAACGGCAAAAGCATAGGCATTCAGGTGCAGCATGAAGCGAATCAGCGGGTCGGATTCCGCCTCGGCCTGGCGGGCCAAATCACCGGCCTTACGGTGCACGTGCAACGTGCCCGGCAAAAGACCGGAAGCCGCAATGCCCCGATCGACCGCCCGGCGCATAATATCCACAACCCCATCCAGCTTTTCCAAAATATCCCGTCTGCCTGCCCCGGTAATAGCCATTTCGTTATGGAGAACAATCTGGGCGATAGTCAGCCCGGTCTCCTCCACGTGCGCCTGGAGTTCCGCGGTGGAAGCATACGGATAGACAGGTTCGCCCCGCAGGGGATGAGTCCAGCCCTCCCACTGAATAAACCCTCCGCCCACGGAAAAATAAACCATTTCAAAAAGTACACCACCGCTGCTGTCCAGAAGTTCGCAGATCAGGGTATTGCTGAACGGGTAGTCATGATCGATGCTGTCAAAAACGATATTGCGCATCCCTAATTCAAGAGAGCGGCCCCCCAAGGGCACACAACGCTTTTCAGGGGGCAGCTCCAGTATTCCCCTCGGGAGAGAAGGCGGGCAATCTGCCGGAGTAAACCCTGCAAGCCCGGTCAGCACGGCCTTATCCGTACCGTGCCCCTGACCGGTGGCGCTCAACGAACCGAGCAGGCGGACCCGAATATCCACCCCTCCGGCGGCCGTGGCAGGAGGCAGTTTGCCGAGTCTATCCCGGAAATCTACCCCGGCCGCCATAGGGCCGATAGTATGGGAACTGGAAGGTCCCGGGCCGCTCTTGAAAAATTCAAACAACGATGTGGTGATGGGGGGTCTTTTGGCTGTGCTCATGGCTGTCCTTATAGCCGGTTTTATAGCCGCGCTGCGCGGCTGGTTACCGAAGCGAGCACCTCGGCCTTCCGACAGGTGCTCGCCCATCCATACCTGAAAGGCCGGAAGAAGGCAGCAGGTATATTGCCCCAAGAAGCGATCCGCGGAAGAACAGTTCTTGCATGATTCGGCAGGAGGCGCTATTTTTTGACGCAAAAACGGCATCTGGCGCCGAACCTCAACCGCCGGTAATCTTTCTTCCATCGGCAGCTTCCCCAAGGGACACGGCCCGGCCATCAAAGAGCACAAGGAGTGAACATGACCTCCACGACTATCAACATTAACGGCTTTACCCTGGATACCTCCATCCCCACCTTGGGGGAAGCCCGTATTCCCACCATGCTGCCGTATACCCAGTATGTTTCCGGGTATGTGCCTCTGTTTGTAGATAGTGAGTATCTGGATGAACTGATCGACCATGAACCGGTCCCCGTGCTCTTTGAAGCCGCCGGCCCGCGTCGCGAGCTGTATTTTGACACAGCCAAGACCAAGTGCGCTATTGTCACCTGCGGCGGCCTTTGCCCCGGCATCAACGACGTCATCCGGGCCATTGTCATGGAAGCCTGCCACAACTATAAGGTTCCGGCGATACTCGGCATGCGTTACGGCCTTGAGGGATTTATTCCTAAATACGGCCATGACATTATGGAACTGACTCCCCGAAGCGTGGCGGATATCCACCAGTTCGGGGGCACAGTCCTCGGCTCCTCTCGCGGTCCGCAATCCCCCTCCGAAATCGTAGACGCCCTGGAGCGTATGAACGTCAGTGTCCTGTTCGTCATCGGCGGCGATGGCAGCATGAAGGCCATGCGCACCATCGAAGACGAACTGCGGGCAAGAAATCTGAAAATTGCCACTATCGGCATTCCCAAGACCATTGACAACGATATCAACTTCATCAGCCAATCATTCGGGTTTGAAACAGCGGTCTTCAAGGCCACAGAAGCCATTCAGTGCGCCCATGTGGAGGCCAACGGCGCCCGCAACGGCATCGGCATCGTCAAATTAATGGGCCGTGAATCCGGGTTCATTGCAGCCCAAGCCACTATGGCCTTAAAGGAAGTCAACTTCGTGCTTGTTCCGGAAGTGCCCTTTTCTATGGAGGGCGAGGGCGGCTTCCTGCCCGCCTTGGCGGACCGGCTGAAAAGCCGGAAACACGCGGTCATCGTCGTGGCCGAAGGAGCAGGGCAGCATCTCCTGCCCGGAGGTACCGGCGAAACTGACGCCTCGGGCAATGTCATCCTGGGAGATATCGGCAATTATCTGCGCAAATCCATCACTTCCTACCTCAAAGAGCGGAATATCGACCACTCCATCAAGTTCATCGACCCCAGCTACATAATCCGTTCCGTCCCAGCCAACGCCAACGATAGGGTTTACTGCGGCTTTCTTGGACAAAACGCGGTCCACGCGGCCATGGCAGGCAGAACCGGCATGGTCGTCGCCAAGGTCATGGATCGTTACGTCCACCTGCCCATTGATCTCATTACCCGGAAACGCCAACGCCTCAACCCCTGCTCCGGCTACTGGCGATCTGTTCTGGAATCTACCGGGCAAATGGATCTCAAAGGCATGATCCCCGGCGTGGGCGCCTGCCCTTCCAACCCGGAGCATCAACTCACCTGATCCCCGAGAAGACGTTATGACTATCAGCGGAACGGAACTTCTGCTCATCGGCATCGTTGCCGTGGCCCTGTTCGGTTATAAAAAACTGCCCGTGGTAGGGCGCAATCTCGGGAGGGCCGTCAAAAACTTTAAACGCTCTCTTCGCGAACAGGACAAGAGCGAAAAGACCAACCCGCCCCCCAAGGCCAGCGATCCCGGTCACACCAAGGACTAACCCCCGTTGAAAACGAAACCGGGACCATGTGGGGAGCATACGGCCAAGAGCGTACGCTTAGGCCTGAAGAGTGGCCCAGAGAGCGGAGGGAGAGGGGAACTCTCAATAAAAAAAAACACCTCCCCGGGAATGCATCCCCGGGGAGGTGTTTGCCTTGAGGGCTTGGCTCAAGACATGAATTTACGGTATAGAGCCGCACTCCCTCGTTTCCCGCCCAGCATGGACGGCGGAGCACTCGCCCCGGGAGCAGTGACGCCCAAAAGCTCGTCGTCAAAAACTTCCACCTGGCTGTTTTTCTCGGGGGGGTTGGGAGTTTCCGTCGTTTCCTGAGGCCCAAACGACCGAGACGGATCAGGTTTTAGGGCGGCAGAACCTGCGGCTGGAGCTGCCACGGGGGCAACAGCAGAGGCAGGGCGTGGAGCGGAGGTGTTGTCCGGTCCGGCATATGCCGCAGCGCCGGCCATAACCTTCCCGGCGCTCTGGCGTCCATAAGCGGCCGCTCCGCGTGAGGGAGTAAAGCCGCTCGGGACGCCGGAGGAAACCGGCGCAGTATGTCCGACCCCGGGGTCACTGCGGGATGCGGTTATCTGAGCCGAAGCCGCTGCAACTTCCGGCGTATCCTGAATCTGGGCAAAGGCACTGCGCAATCCATTCAAAATCTTAATAACCTCGTCCACAGCGGCTTGGTCCATTTTGGCGTTGGCCTGGAACAGACGCTTGGAACAGTAAAAATATAATTGACCGAGATTATCTGCAAGGTCGCCCCCCTTCTCCGGGTTCAGCGAGCTGGAAAGCTCGTTGAGTATATCGAGCGCCTTGGAAATCAGGTTGCCTTTCCCGGCATAATCCCTGGCATCCATGCGCTCCTTGGCCTGAGTAAGAAACTTGATAGCCCCGTCATAGAGCATCAGCAAAACCTGGCCGGGGGATGTGGTAGTAACCTGGGTTGCCAGGTAAGCATTTGCAGCTCTCTGCATGCACAAACTCCTTCTTCATCATGGCGGGCCGCAGCCCATGTCGCTTTCTCGGAGTCTTTCACTCCTCAAAAACAGCGAACGCCTCTGGCGGGACTGCCTGCCGTACGACGGGCAGCCCCAGCGCGGATCAATCATGGTTAGCTACTCTTGTTACCGTTCAGCTGCTTGATCTGCGAGTTCAAAGATTCTAACAAGTTGTCATATTGGTTGAGCGTGGCTTCAAGCCGGGAAAACCGCTGGCGCGTCAATCGCTCCCACTTGATAATGCGCTCGTCTTCACGTTGCAGTTTTTCGTTGATGCCGGCAATAATATCATTGTAGTTATCCTCAAGAATGCGCAAGGCCCCCTTGCTGCCGAGCATGCCCTCCTCGGGCTTGTTCTTAGGACCGTTGAGCAGCGAGAGGATCTCGTTGATCTTGCCCTGCTTGATGCGCACCTGCCCTGAATAGGATCCCGGAGTCAGGTTATCTACATGGATCATAAGGCCATCAGCATCATTAAACTTGAGGGCCTTGATATGGGTTGTTCCTGTTCCTTTCAGGCTGATAGTCAGACCGGGAACTCCGGTAATGGTATTAACGGATGAGGTTTTCTCTGGACCGCCGTTAATCTTATAACGAGCGTCTCGGCCGTCTTGAATGGTGGCCGCGCCGATCCCCGCTTGGTTGTTGACGATAGCGATTGTTTTGCCGTCGTTATAGCCCTGCTTTTTGCTCACCAGTTCAAAGTTATAGGTTGCCGGGTCCGATCCGTCCACCTTGGTCAACTGGGCCTTAACACCGGGATTTTCCTTATCGGTATTGATCTGTTTGACCAAATCGCCCACGGTAGCTCCCGGAGCCAGAGCAATGGTACGTTGTACTCCGCCGAACTCATAGGTAAAATCGATGGAGCCTCCGGCATCGGCCGGGTTGAGCACCTGCTCGCTACCGGTAAGAACGCCGTCAAAGGTTGCTTTGGCATCCTGAGCTGTTTCCAGCACTTCGATATCGACATCTACATTCTGTTCGCCATCGGTCTGGGCTGTGGCCACATTGGAATTATCGCTCTTGGGCGGCTCGCGCACCAACATGATGTCGCCGTTTTCATAAACC
The DNA here is from genome assembly GCA_949741925.1 of uncultured Desulfovibrionaceae bacterium. Taxonomy (GTDB): domain Bacteria; phylum Desulfobacterota; class Desulfovibrionia; order Desulfovibrionales; family Desulfovibrionaceae; genus JAJDHY01. The sequence continues at coordinate 27,475 of CATJOY010000024.1, forward strand.
TTCGCGTCATAGCCATTGATCTTGGCATTGGTGATCGTACCGTCAGCGGCCACATCATAAGAGACATCAAATTTGCCCGGGTTGGTCGTCGAAGAAACTTGGGAGACAAAGGAAAAGTTGGAAGAATCGGATACGCCCTGGTTATCCGCCGCAAAAAAATCTGCCACAGCCTCGGGGTTTTCCGCGAGTACCGAATCCAGGGTCGGCAAATTTGGATCCGTATTCAATATCAGAAGACCGTACGTCAAGGTACCGCCGCTCCCCTGAGCGTCTGTTTGAATGCCGATCTGAGAAAGCGAGGTAAACACATCCCCAAACTGCCGGTCATCCATGGTAAACAGGGCCTGAAACCCCTTAGGCATGCCTGCCGTGGCCTGTTTCATCTGTGAAGAAAGCAACTGGACCCCGTAGTTGCCCGTGAGTACAGAACCTTTCTGGGATTCATACTGAGAATCCGCATAATCCGGATCAAGCGTGCTCTTGCTCTCGTCGTACTTGGTCAATTCATTGATCAGAGAACGGAATTCATTGACGGCGTCAATGAACTTCATCACGTTTTCTTTGATGCTTTCCGTATCAGTTTCGGTAGAAACCGTAGTCGTGCCCGTGGACTTAATGTTCACGGTCAATCCGGGAATAATGTCCTCCAGCGTGTTGCTATCCTTGACCAACCAAGAACCTTCCGGCCAGCCATTGACCCGGATATGGGCATCTTGGCTTTGCTGTACATGCCAGCCGCCGTAGCTGGGCGCAGTGGAGGGCTTCCCGGAGAAGCCATTGAGGCCGGAGGATTGCTCTACGGTAATAGGGGTATCGTCGGCCACGCTGGTAAAGGTCAGATCGTAGGTGTTGGTGGAGCTGTTCAGCGTGTAGGCAGCCTTGATCCCGCTGTTCGCCGTATCGTTGTTAACGAGAGCAACCAAATCATCAAGGCTGGCCCCCGCAGGAACAGTCCAGCTATATTCCTTATCCCCGTGCTTCAGGGTGAAAACCTGGCTTGCGCCGCTGCTGTTGATACTCCCGGCGGCGGAAGCATCCCCAGCGGCAATACCGACGCCATAGGTAAGCGAGGCCGGAATCATGGCCTCTTGGTTCAGGCCGGTCAGGCTCGCGTTCTTGGTGATGGTTACCGGAATGCCGGCATTATCGCCGCTAAACCGGATATTATAGGTCGGGTTGGCCGGGTCCGCCGAAAGCGGATCGGCCACGAGTGAAGCCGTTACACCGGTATCGCCGGATTTGGCGTTGACCGCAGCAATAAAATCATCCACCGAGGCGTTATCGGCAATAGAAATAGTATGGTCTTTACCGTTGTAATTGAAGGTGAAATCAACGGCCTGGCCGCTGGAATTCATGCTGCCGGCGGCAGCGGTATTCTGCACCGAGGTCTTGTAGAGCCTGCTGGTTTCGGGCAGCGTGGAACCGCCGAACATATCCAGATCAGTACTCAGAATTTTGAGGGAGTTTTTAGAGCCGAGCCCCATTCCTTGGAGCTGAAAGGTATAGCCATCGGCTGTTTGAATAACGTGCCCCCGCACGCCGGGATTTTTGGAATCGTTATTCAATAAATTGAGGAAACTGGCAAGCGTGGTGCCCGGAGGAACGCTCACGCTGCGTACCTTGCCGGCGTATTCGTAAGAAAACGTCTTGGTGCCGGGGCCCTCGTTGATAATGGCCTCTTTACTATCCACTCCTGTCTGGGTACTCCAGATGGAGGTTGTGGCCAGTTGACCGACCTCCAACCTGCTGGAAATCCCGGTTTGCGCGTCGGAACGGGCTGTAACGCTGGCAACGCCAGAATTGGAACTGATCGCCGATTTGATCAGGAACTTATCCGCTGTGTTCATCCCCAAACAGATGGTCCGCAATTCGCTCAGCTTGGCGCGCACTGTCTGAAAGGCCTGCTGCCGCGTGATCCAGTCTTCTTTCCACTTGGCCAACTTGTTGGCCTGCATCATCTCAATTTTCTTGAGCTGCTCAATCATGGTATCGAAATCGGTACCATTGCCGAGACCATTAAAATGGATTGAACCAGAGGTATATTCTACTGCCATAATGGTAGCCGCCTTATAGAAAATATTGCCGGATGCTCCCTGTGGAAATCCCCGCGCTGAAAAAAATGCAAATAATGTGCCATACTAGAGTATGCCGGAATATCCTGGTTTTCTTATCGGCCGGTCGGGTTATTGCTTTAGGCGTCCTGCCTTGCCGGGCATTCTCAGCAATCAGCCGCTTGCGGCACGGGCATCTCTCTGGTATATGGGGTATTTGTTTTGCTGGTTCGGTGTTTCCTCTAAATCAAAGAAACCCGGCTTTCCTATGAACAGCCTGCCGCCTGTATTTAGAACGGCGAAGCTCCGTAGCGGCCGCTGCATTCTGCGCCACGGCGCACATGTTTTACCAGGAATTACCGTTTATGAATCAGGATGCCGCTTCCCCTGCTCCGGTTGACGTTGCCGCGCGCCTTTATCATGCCGTGAGCTGTGTTGACGAACCGGAAAACCCTCTCCCGCCGCTCAGCCTTGAAACCCTGCCCCATAGCCTACGCCAGGCCGCGGCCCACGCCGGCTGGCGGGCTCTGATGCCTGTTCAAGAGCGCGCCCTGCCCTATCTGCTGCAAGGGCGCGATATTATGGTTCAATCACGCACAGGAAGCGGCAAAACAGGCGCATTTTTGCTCCCCGCTCTCGAACGGCTGGACCCGGAGCAGCACGCCTGCCAATGCCTTATCCTGACGCCGACCAGAGAACTGGCCATTCAAGTGGAACAGGATGTCCAAACGCTGTTTCAGGAAAGTTCCCTTAAAGCAGCGGCAGTATATGGCGGAGTCGGCTACAAGCGCCAAATGGACGCTCTGAAAAGCGGTGTGCAGTTGCTGGTGGGCACTCCGGGCCGGGTGCTGGATCACTTGTTGCGGCACTGTCTGAACCTGGAATCTCTGAAAATGCTTGTCTTTGATGAGGCAGACCGCATGCTTTCCATCGGCTTTTACCCCGATATGAAAGCTATCCAGCGCTATCTGCCCCAAAGACACGTCTCCACCTATTTTTTCTCAGCTACCTTCCCGCCCCACGTTCTGCGTCTGGCGGGCGAATTCATGGAAAACCCCGGCCTGCTCAGCCTCAGCAGCAAAGAGGTACACGTCTCTCAGATGGAGCACGTTTACTATCAGGTAAAACCCATGGAAAAGGACCGGGTGTTAGTCCGGGTTCTGGAAATGGAGAGCCCGGCCGCGGCCATCGTTTTTTGCAATACCAAGGCGGATGTGCACTATATCGCCGGGGTGCTGCGCGGCTTCGGCTTTAATGCAGACGAACTTTCCGCGGATCTTTCCCAATCCCGCCGGGAGGAGGTGCTGCTGCGGGTCCGGCGGGGTGAAGTGCGTTTTCTGGTAGCTACGGATGTAGCCGCTCGCGGCCTGGATATTCCGGAACTCAGCCATGTCATCCTCTACCAGCCGCCTGAAGATCACGAATCTTACATCCACCGGGCGGGCAGAACAGCCCGGGCCGGCGCCGGGGGAACAGTCATCTCCCTAGTGGACGTGATGCAAAAAATGGAACTGACCCGCATCGCCAAGCAATACGGCATCCAGTTGCAGGAGCGAACCGCTCCCGATGATGCAGCGCTATCAACCGTTGTTGGAGAAAGGCTGACAACCATTCTGGAAAGCCGTCTCAGGCAAGCAACCGGCTTGGTGCGCGAGCGCAGCCGCCGATTCCTCCCCTTGGTCCGAGAGTTGGCGGCCGAGGAAGATTTCCAGGCCCTGCTCGCCCTCCTGCTGGATGAAGCCTACCAAGCCGGGCTGCATAGCCCCGTAACGGCGTTTCCCCCGGAAAACGGGAACCGGTCCGCTGCCAAATCCCGAGACAGCGGGCAACGCTCTAACCGGAAAAAACGACCCGGCCGGAAAAAGCCCCGGGCTGAACCCGGCGCCCTCTCGGAATCTACCGCCATAGAGCGGCAGGATGTTTCGGAGACCTCAGTAGCGCAAGATCATCCCGCCCCCGATTCATCCGTTCCGCATCAGGCAGCGGTACAGCCTGCCGAAGCGCCGGAGGGCCCAACGGCCCTGCCGAAAAAACCCAGAAGCAGAAGGCGACGCTCTGAACCATCCGTTTCCCCTATGGCCCCCTCACAAGAGGAAAAAACATCGCATGACGATTGAGCAGCTCCGGGATACCCCTCCACGCGGGAATGAACCTGTTCCGGCCGGGGAACCGGCTACGGCAGACGCCGTGCGCACGTCTTGCCCTGCCGGGGAAGCGCCGTTGCGCGAAACAGCCTCTCCCCAGGATGCCAGAAGCGAGGGGCCATCTCCCATTTCCTTTACAGCAGAGGAAGTAAGCCGTACCTTTGACGGCCTACTGGCAACTTTTGATTTTAAAGCCCAGCTTGAGGAAATCGGGCTTGGTCCATTGCATTTTATCAAACGGGCCCGGGCCAGGCTTGAATTCATTGCCCTCTCCATTGCGCTCTGGAAACTGGCTCTGGATAAATCCTTTCCCCAAGACGCCCGGCTGTTTTTTCGCCATTATATGGATACAGCCCCTTTTCTGCAGGGGGAGAGCAAACCCGCCAAAGAGCTGCGCGGCCATATCACAACATATGTCAGTCTGATGGTTCCCAAGGGCGATGCAGACTTTTCCGCTGTCTCCGAGCATCTGGCCGCCAACCTGGGTTGCCAGGATCAGGATATGCGGCGCCAGCGTCTCAAACTATCCCTGATCATCCGTTCCCTCTATGCGATAATTTTCAACAACTTGATCAAAGGTCTCTGATCCCTCCCCCGGCCTTTACATCGCGTTCCACCCCTTCCCTGCTTACCGTGCCCGGATCTCGCGTTTTCAGGGCCATGGTGCCAAAAGCTGCCCTGCCGCCCCGGGCAGGCGCAGCGGGGCCAGGCTCCTTCGCGCATAGCGGCGGCAAGAATTGCCGCTTAGGGGGATTTCTCAATAAGGCTTTATTTTTCCCTCCGGCAAGGGAGACGGAAAAAACGGGCGAAGCTGGGATGGATATACCCCGAGATTGGTTCTTTTAACTCAGGCCATCAGAGGGAAAAAGAGAGTATCACAGCAAAAAATTACCGGGAAAGAGCCCTATGCGCCGGTGGAGCCATCTGTTTGCCAGGAAGGATGCTATCAAAACCAAAGGCGCGCCGGAAAACCGGCGCGCCCGAACGCATAATTCATCCTACCAAGAGAGGAGACCAGGGAACTCCTACAGACCAGACGGCGAACCGCGAGATTCGCCGCCGCCCTCGGGGGTAGCTGCCCCTGTGAAAAGCGCTCCTATGCGTCTTCTTCAGCGATGAGGCCGTAGTTTGAGCCCATCAGCGGGCCAAAATAAAAAGCGGCCTCATCCAGTTCCTCTTCAATACGCAACAGCTGGTTGTATTTGGCTAGGCGGTCCGAACGGCAGAGAGAACCGGTCTTGATCTGCCCGGCGTTAAGGCCCACGGCGAGATCAGCAATGAAATCATCCTCGGTTTCGCCGGAGCGGTGGGAAATGATGGTGCCATAGGCGGCCTGCTTCGCCATTTCAATAGTATCCAAGGTTTCTGTCAGCGTGCCGATTTGGTTCAGTTTGACCAGAATCGCGTTACCAACATTTTGCTCGATACCTTGAGCCAGTATCTCAGGGTTGGTGACAAAAATATCATCGCCGACAAGTTGGATGTGTTCAAGATCGAGAGTCATCTGTTTCCAGCCGTCCCAATCCCCTTCGGCCAGGCCGTCTTCAATGGAGATGAGGGGATACTTGGAGGTGAATTCACCAAGATAGTCGATCATCTCCCGGGAGGAGAAGGTTTTGCCTTCGCCAGCCAACACATACTTACCGTCCTTATAAAATTCGGAGGAAGCAGCGTCGATGGCCAGGGCTATTTCAGACCCTGGAATATACCCGGCCTCTTCAATAGCCTTAATAATATAGCCAAAAGCGGCGTCATGGCTGGGCAGGTTGGGGGCGAAGCCGCCCTCGTCGCCTACGCTGGTCACATGGCCGTCAGCGGCCAAAATTGTTTTGAGCGTGTGAAAAGTTTCCGCGCCCATGCGCAGAGCATCCCGGAAGGTAGCGGCTCCGATCGGCATGATCATGAATTCCTGGATATCCAGGTTGTTGGGAGCATGGGCTCCGCCATTGATGATATTCATTAAGGGAACAGGGAGAACCTTAGCGTTGACGCCGCCCAAATATTGATAAAGCGGCAAGCCCAGGGAGCGGGCTGCTGCCCGGGCCACGGCCAAGGAAACGCCCAGAATAGCGTTGGCCCCGAGGCGGCTTTTGTTGTCCGAGCCATCCAGATCCAGCATGGCGCTATCCACGTCGAGCTGACGCAGAGCATCCATCCCCAGAATATTCTCGGCGATTTCGCCGTTCACGTGATCAACGGCCTTTTCCACACCTTTGCCGCTGTACCGTTTTTTATCGCCGTCGCGCAATTCCAGGGCTTCACGGCTCCCGGTAGAAGCGCCGGAGGGCACGGCGGCCCTGGCCGAATGACCGGATTCAAGCCCGACTTCCACTTCAACGGTAGGATTGCCCCGGGAATCAAGAATTTCCCGGGCGCGTATAGAAACGATGCTGTTCATGATATTTTCTCCTTAAGGTTACCTTCAGAGACAAACAGAAAAGGAAAACGGACGCGGCCCCAATGCGCCTTGGGCATCCCGAAGACCTGAGGCCGAATCTGCAAGGATTTCATCGTGAGATTTCCGTTGGCGGCAGGCTCTTTCAGCCCTGAACCGTACCCTATGAAGATGTTGTTCTCTAGACAAGAGGGCAAAGCGCCCCGGCCAAAGAGCCTTTTCTGCATGGCGATCGCCTGAGAAACACTGCCGTACCGCCGCAGAAAGGGGACCAAAGGACTATAAAGGGGAGCCGCCCTCACGGGTAATCTCACAGACCTTGCAGCATGCTGTTTCTCGCTGAACACGGTCATCGCAAAATGCCGCGGCGCTTGTTACTTATAGTACAAAAGCCGCAACCCCTCAAGCAGCAAATCGGGACGCACGGAGTCAAAATACGGCGCCACACGTGCCAGACTCCCGGCAAACCCTCCAGTCGCGATTGTTCCGACCGGCCCTTCCAAGGTATCCGCTAGCCTGCGGCAAAGCCCTTCTGTCATAGCAGCAAAACCGAAGATAAAACCGTGGTTGATGGAGAGCACTGTGGAGCGCCCCACCACAGGGGAATCCTCATCCACAGAAAGAGCGATATGCGGCAGCTTGGCGGTACGGCCGGCCAGGGCTTCCAGCGAAGAAAAAATGCCGGGGCAGATAAGGCCCCCCAAATAGGTATTCTCCGTAACGCAATCAAAGGTGGTGGCTGTACCGTAATCGACCGAGATGATGGACCGCGGTTCAGGCATCAGGCAACGTGCGGCGTATGCGCCGACGAGCCTATCGGAGCCCACCTCCGCGGGGTTGGCATAGCGGTTCTCCAGAGGGACGGGCAGGTCTTCGGGAGCCAAAAGGAATGTTTGTCCCCAAAAGCGGGCGCAGGCTTCGCGAACCATGCTGCTGATGGCCGGGACAACGGAAGAGCCGACACAGGCTTCTATTTCTTTACTGCTTATGCCCACATGCCGGAGTAAGCCCTGTAAAGCAATACCCAAAGCATCGCTGGTAGAACGTCGGTCCGTAGGCAGGGCATAAGCGCTTTCTAGGGCGCTTTTGGTAGCAAAGCCGATTTTACTATGTGTATTGCCGATGTCAAAAAGAACAGTATATTTTCTCATACGCCTAAGGGGATTGCAGGTTGTTGCGCACTTACTGTAAAACGTGGATGAATGTACCTGTTTCAGGTAAAAACACAAGCGCGGCAGCCAAGCCCGGCTCCGCGCCAACTAGGGGAACGCCGATGTTTCCCAAGGAGGCCCCATGGCTGCTATTATAATTACAGATGACTGTATCGGCTGCGAATCCTGTACTTCAATTTGTCCTGATGTGTTCACAATGGCTGACGATGGCGCCAAGGCTGTGGTGAAGCGGCCTGATTCCACGGCCCCCTGTGTTGAAGAGGCTATGGAGACCTGCCCGGTCGGCTGCATCATTCGTGAATAACCACGAGCAATTGTAAAAGGAAGTGGCGAGCGGCGGGAACACACGGCCCTTCCAGGCCGGTCGCCTCCTTAGCCAGAGAGTCCGTTCACCCACGGGAGACAATGGGGGCACCGCAGGCATACACATTGTCTGAAAAGGGTATATCTCTCACGGTATGCGGGTACAAACAGAGCTTTACGGTGAGTCGGAAGCTCAGGCTCTTCGAGAGCCCCTTCGGGACTATCGACGCTCCCGGACAGGGCTTTCGATTTGCGAGTTTTGCTGAAATAGTTCACGAAATATTTTTCTTCTTTTCTCCAAAAGTGGAAGAAAAGACTTGCCAAGTATTTCGAGATTGGCTATAGGTCTTTCCCACGCCGAAGTGGTGGAATTGGTAGACACGCCAGGTTCAGGGTCTGGTGAGGGCAACTTCATGGGAGTTCGAGTCTCCCCTTCGGCACCATTTTTCCAGGTCGCTATGAGTAACTACTTGTAGCGACTTATTTTTTTGTCCGTTGCCGAGGTTCGGAACCGGGCAAAAACCCCACACAAGGGAGAAACTGGGGCATTGTACTGGGGCATCGGGCCGCTAGGGATGGTGTTCGCGCATCGTCTTGAACGGCCGGGGAAAGTACAATGGACCGCCTTCCGCAATCTGCCGGAGTTTGCGCACAACCTTGCGCAAAGCCGTCAGCCCCATCCTACCTTTACCTGAACGGCAATCTTTACTACTTTCGGATTGTAGTTCCCAGAGAACTCCGCAAGCTCTGGGGACGAAAAGAAATCCGTCTCAGTCTGCGCACGGCGCACCGTCGAAAGGCGAGAGCAAGAGCAATGTTGTTGTTTGCGGAATTGTCTTCCGCCATTTCAGGGGGAAATATGTTGGGTCTCACAGAAATTCGGCGGCGCATGAACACTCTGCTGCAAAGCCTGCTTGAGCAGGAACATTATGATTTCTCGCAAAGGCGAAGCGTTACCTTTCCAGACGGCTCTTTGCTCTCTCCCGGCGAATTGGCCGGTGCGCAAGCCCGCATAGTAAACGCATGGGCAAATGATGAAGAAAGCTTGCGCAAGACCGCTGATGAATGCCTTCCTGAGCTTTACGCTCTGGGAATATTCAAACCGGAAGAAGTTACGCCGGAAGATACGCTCGCTATCGCCAAAGCGTACCTGCAAACGCAGGTTACTATGCATAAGATCATCGAAGCGCGGGAACAGGGTGATTACGCTTTTGAAGAAAACTTTGTCGCCAAAGACAGTAATACCATCTCCCCGGAACTGCTTGCCCGACTGCGTGAATTGAACCGGCCCAAACAAACTGATGGCAAGGGCACGATGCTCTATTCAGAAGCCATTGAAAAATATGTGAACCAGCATATTGAAGATCAGGTGTGGAAACCGCGCATGGTGGGAGAACACCGACGCAGAATTGAAACATTTCTTGAGGTAATGGGGGATATGCCCATCAATGCCATCCGCAGTGAAACCCTCAGAGAATTCCGGAACATTTTGCGCAAGCTTCCTCCCCGGCGCTCACGGGACAAACGTTACCAGGGAAAGACGGTTCAGGAAATCCTGGCTATGTCACCAAAGCAGACATTGAGCAACGCCAAAGTAAATATAGATGTGGCCGCCACCTGCGCTTTGCTGAAATGGTGTGAAGGTGAAGAGTACATCAGATTTTCCATGCCCAAAAATCTGCTTATTCCGGAAAGAAGAAACGTAAAAACCCTGCGCCTTCCTTTCACAAAGGAAGATCTGGCCCTTATTTTTGCCCATCCTAAATTCAGCCAAGGCAAGTTTGTCAATGCGGCGTATTTTTGGGCTCCACTGATAGCTTTGTTCAGCGGCATGCGCCGGGAAGAAATATGCCAGCTCGCGTGCTCCAGCATCTATGAATATAAATCAAGCGGCATCTGGGTATTTGATATTGAAACCATCATTGAAGATGGTGAAGAGGCTGCCGGGGTGAAAACTGAAGCAGGCAATCGCATAATCCCGATTCATAAAACCCTTATTGATTTAGGGCTTCTTGAATATCGGAATGATGTCATGCGGCATAAGCACCGGCGTTTATTTCCTGATTTAAACAGAACAGGAAGAGGCATCTACGGAGCCCAGCCGGGAAAGCAATTCGGAACGATAGTCGCTGAGGTAATTCCCAAACCGAAAGGCAAAACGTTCTATTCGCTACGGCACAACTTTGCGGATTTTTATGCAGGGCACGATTTACAGAATGCAAAATTCAGACAGCTTCTCGGGCACAGTCCTGAGACGCTTGCAGAAAAACAGTATGGCAAGCCCGCCGAACCTGACGCGCTTTACCATGAACTCATTGAAAAACTGGATTATAGTCTGGATCTCTCTCACCTGATGGACTCCCGGTTTCGCGCCTATGCGCCTGAAAAGCGAAAGGGCGACGGCAAGCAACCCGGCAAAAAAAGCAGAGGAGGCGCAGCATGAGTCAACTTTGCGTCACCCCCCAAAGCCAATCCTTGTTTCATCCTGTCATGCGGGCTCCAGCCTTGCTGGAGTTCGCCGGAATGCCGTGGATGTCCGAACATCTTCAGCACTATGAGCGCTGGCGCGGATTTCCCTGGTTCGCGTCACTTGGGGATGTCATGCCGAACCAACGGCATATTGTGTTTGAACCGTATGACGGCGTGTACGATCAGTTCAATGTCACTGAAGCCCTATGCCGTGAGGAATGGAATGCTATTTCCCCTGATACGTTTCAAAAGCTCAACGCCATACGCACCCTGACCGGTGAAAAACTCCATCGCCTTCTCACGGATATCTTTCAGGAGAATCTAACAAAAACAAACTTTTATTACCGCGCGGGGAACTATTTTATCCTTGAACATAATCGGGCACCGGTGTGCTGGATTTTTGGGCAATCCCTATGCTGGGGGGAGGACATCCCAAGTCTTTGGGCTCACCTCCATCAGACAAGGTATGTCGATGCAATTCACCATATCTTTGATCATCTGGATGAGCATGAGATCACTGCTGAATTCAGCCGTGACAACAAAAAAGGCTATTGGGTTCAAGAACTGACGCCGCTCGCTCTGGATATCCATGCGCCTTATCGTTTTTATTCTCCAGTCGCAATCGGCGGCGCGAGCATTTTCACTACTTCAGAAACGGCATTCTGGTTGGGTGTTCCTGCTCAATCCCACACACTGTTTTTGGAGAACTGACGACCTTTTTCAGCCTGATGCGCCATAGCAAAACACAGCTCTTGCGCTGGCTTCCGGTCTACCCTGAAACTGGTCTGTTTTTTCAGGATGACCTCCCCAACCAAATGGAAAAAGATATTTTGTTCATGCCGGATGAAAACGCGGCTCTTGAAGAAGTGCATAAACCGGGGCACAAGTCTGCCCGGATCGGCGTTTTCTCCTACCCTGTTCCTCTGGCCTGCCCCGGGGGGCTGAACAGACTGCATACCGCCGACGTGACCATGACCGCCGGGAAGCGAGTGCACATTGTTGTGCCGGAAATGCTCCAGCAAGACGAACCCGTCTTGTCCCGAATTGAGCAGAAGTTTTCCGGCGCAGGAGCCGCGTCCGTCCAGTTCTACCCTGCTGGCCAACGCCGGGCTCAGGCATTCCGCAAAACTGATTTTGATCGGGCGAAAACGCCTTCCGTCTCCGCCGGATGGAGCATTACCAAGCCCGGAGAGAAAATTCCCGGTTCCGACATTCTTCGTAAAAAGGTGCTCTATCCCCTGATTGAGTCCGGCCAGCTTATCTGGCTGTACGGGCCGGAAAAATCCGGGAAAAGCTGGCTGGCGCGCAGTATGGCCCACGTCATTAGTTATGGTGGCACGTTCTTAGAAAAATATGAGGCGGCCACCGGCCTGAAAGTTCTTTACATTGATAGCGAATTGGAACCGGACAAACTGGAACAGGCTGCGGCTAAGGAGCTTAAAGGTTTGGACTTTACAGATGGGACCAAGTTTGCCCGCAAAGTTGCCAGAGCCAAGGATAACCCGTCCGGTGAGATCAACCTGTATGCTCCAGAGTGGCAAGCCTGGTTTAATGCTGTTATACCCGAGTATGACGTCATCTTCCTTGATTGCTATTATAGCCTGACAGGAAGCAACAACATTCCCAAAAAAATGCTTACACTGCTTACCCCTTGGAAAAGCAAGGGCAAAACCTTCATCGTCGTTGACCACACGAACAAGGAAGGGGACTTGCAGGGAGGAATCGATAAGAAACGCGCCGCGGACCTATGCATTGAAGTTACGCCGCAAAATGGGCAATGCGTGGAAATTTCGTTCCCGACAGTCCGGCATCTCGATCCGGAAGATACGAAAGCATTCACTTTGCGCCGGGTATTTGAAAACAATCTGTTCCGTTTTGAGGTGGTGGAAAGTGAGCCTGAGCTAGAACCGGTGCTCTCGCTGTCTGATTCCCGTACCGCCTTGGCCTATGTCTGGGTTGAGTCAAAAAGATTAAAACCGGCGGAACTCGCCGGATATCTTGGCTACAGCCAGTCCACCATTTACGATTGGGCGAAGAAAGTGAAGGCACAGCAAGACCGCAAAGGCGGGCCATCAGTAGCGTTCGCCGCTCTGCTGGAACAAGTTCAGCGGTATGAAAGTTTCACGGAAGCTGAACTCAGGGAAGAAGCCCACCGGCTGGTAAAGGTATAATTCACACTGGAAAATTCCAGCCATCCGTCCTCAAGCCCGGAAAATATTGTGCTGACACCACAATGCTTTCCGGGCTTTTTCCGGTTTTCCAGCATTTCCAGCCTCCCCCTGTGATCGCCTGAATCCGGTGAAAAACCGTGATTCATCCCCGCCGTCTTATCGGGCTTGAGCCCGTCCTGCTTGTCTTGGAACAGATTCACTTTGACTTTTTACAAAGTCAAAGCTGAAAGACACGCTCGCTCCGGCATATAACAGCGCATATAAATTGCGCTTATGCCTTCGCGGCGGCCGCCTGCTCGCGCAGTCGGCAGAGCATTTTCAAAGTGAAATACTCTAACTCATAAAATTTTATTCCCTTAACATACTATGTGGAGTGAAGGAAAATACAAGTCATTTGCAATACGTCAATTGCCGATGCAAACACCTCCACTCTTCTCGGATTAGGGTAGTATCTTTATATCAACAATTTTGAGTAAGGATAAAGCATATGGACATTACATATGAACCGACATTCAACGGTTATCCCATCAATACGGATAGAGAAAAAGGAA
>CATJOY010000025.1 GCA_949741925.1 uncultured Desulfovibrionaceae bacterium
AAGGGAGGGGGCGGGGCCCCCTCCCTTGGGCCGCCGGAGGCGCGGCGTTTTAGCGCTCGTAATACGTATACCCGCGCAAACCGTCTTCAAAAGCAAGCATGATGCGGAAACGATCGGCCGGAGAAATGCGTTTCTCCCGAACAGCGTTCTCAGCCACCTGGCGAAGATCCTCAAGTATACGGCGCGGCTCATATTCCACATAGGCCAGAATATCAGCCACCGAGTCGCCCCGAATCTCCCGGACAAACTCAAAGGCGCCGTTTTCCTCAATGCGAACCGAAACAACGTTGGTGTCGCCCAAAAGGTTATGCAGATCGCCAAGGGTCTCTTGATAGGCTCCCACCAGAAAAACGCCGAGGTAGTATTCCTCGCCATCCTTCAACGGGTGCAGCTCAAGAGTATCTTTAAAACCGGCCGGGGCAATGAATCGATCAATGCGGCCGTCGGAATCGCAGGTGATATCCGAAAGAATAGCGCGCCGGGTGGGGGATTCCGCCAGACGGTGCACCGGCAGCACCGGAAAGAGTTGGCCAATGGCCCAGGAATCCGGCAGGGATTGAAAGACGCTGAAATTGCCGTAGTAGATATCCGCCAGAACAGTATCAATGGCTGAAAGATCTTTGGGCGGCTGGGGCAACTTGGTTTTTTCCTGGGCAATCTTCTTGATGATAACCCAGAAAATACGCTCGCCCACGGTCCGTTCCCGCAGGCTCAGCTTGCCGTGCAAAAACTGCTGGCGCACTTCATCCCGGTAGTACAGAGCATCGTTGTAGCTTTCCTGAAGATTGCGCAGGGTCAGATTCTTAAGGGTATCGCGAAGGTTGAGAATGGGTTCGGCGGTCTCGTGATCCAGTTCCGGAATATCCGAGGCCTCGCCGTACTCGATGCTGCTGGTATCCAAAATATTAAAGAGCAACACCGAATAGTAGGCCACGGTCGCCCGGCCGGACTCGGTGACAATGTGGGGATGGTCGATGCCGCATTCATCAAGAATGGTCATGACCGCCTCAAGCACGTCGGAACAGTATTCATCCAGGTTATAGTTGCGGCTGGAAACGTAGTTGGTGCGGGAACCATCGTAATCCACGGCCAAACCGCCGCCGAGATCCAGATAGCCCATGGCCGCGCCTTCGGCCACCAGGCCCGCGTAAATGCGCGAGGCTTCCATAACGGCGGCCCGGATATCCCGGATATTGGGCACTTGGGACCCCAAGTGGTAATGGAGCAGCTTAAAGCAATCCAGCATATCCAGGTTTTTTAGGGTATCAACCACATCAACAATCTGGGCGGCGGTCAAGCCAAAGGTAGAACGCTCGCCGCCGGAATCGGTCCAGTGCCCGCCGGCTTTTGAAGAGAGCTTGGCCCGTACCCCGATCAACGGGCGCACGCCAAGGGTTTTGGATCGTTCCAGGATCAACTCCAGTTCGCTGGGCATTTCAATGACGAAAAAACATTTATAGCCCATGCGCACAGCGTGCAGGCCGAGATCAATGAATTCTTCATCCTTGTACCCGTTGCAAATCAGGCAGGCTTCGGGATCACGCAAGAGGGAGATGCCGGCGAGCAGCTCGGGCTTGCTGCCCACTTCCAGGCCGTGGTGGTACTTCTGGCCATAGCGGGCAATGGCTTCGACCACCTGTTGCTGCTGGTTGACCTTGATGGGAAAGACGCCGCGGTATTCGCCCTTATAGCCGAGGCTTTCGCGGGCTTTGCGAAAGGAATCGTGCAGGAGAGAAAGTTGGGAATCGAGAATATTTTCGATGCGCAGAAGAACAGGCATATCGAGCCCGCGTTCGCGCAGCCCCTTAATAATATCGGGAATACTTACAGTGACCGGAGTATTCGGGCCGAAGGGACGAATGACCACATCCCCTTCAGGCGCAATGTCGAAATACCCGGCGCTCCAATTGCGGATGCCGTAGAGTTCGGCGGAATCCTCAACGCTCCAGCGCTGCAAAGTAACTGATTTTGCCAAGGCATGAACCTCATAAAAACCCCGTTTACAGGTGAATCCAAAAGGTGCGCCCGCGCACCGCGCCCCTCGCCAATCACTTGAAAAAAAGCCCTGGTCAGGCAACGCTGCCGTCAATCCGGCTGCCGACCGGGGCCCAAGCTCCTTTCATAGCCTCCACAGGGAATGCCTATGGCGGCGCATTCCGTGGCTGAAAACACAGTTTCAGGAGCAAATACGCTCCATCATAGGCCATCTTCTAAAGAGGGCCGTCTCTTTTGTCAATGAGGCGGGCGGGGCTTCAGCCCTCGGGAGTTTTCGGCCGCGCAGGCGATGTGCCGCCCCGGGCCTTCTAGGGGAGGAGAAACAGCGTGGCCAAGCCCAAAAAGATAAAAAATCCCGCGCCATCGGTAATGGCTGTAAGAAAAATGCTGGAGGCCTGGGCCGGATCCCGCTTAAGCCACTTGAGAAGCAGGGGGATAGAGGCGCCGGCCAGCGCGCCGAGGAGCATATCAGTCAGCAGCGCGGCCACCATAACCGTGGCCAGCGGAGCGGCAGCCGTAAAAAGAAAGACGCCGATCCACACCAACACGCCGACAATACAGCCGTTGACCAAGCCAATGCGCCCCTCGCGCAATACGGCTTTCCAAGCTCGCCGGGCTTCAAACTTTTCCGTTGCCAGTTGGCGGATCATCACGGCCAGGGCCTGCTGTCCGGTGTTCCCGGCCTGGTTGGCGACCATGGGCATGAGCACCGCGAGCACAGCCATTTGAGCAATGCTACCGTCAAAAAGCCAGACCACCGCCGCCGAAAGGGCGGAGTTCACCATATTGACCAACAGCCAAGGAACCCGCATGCGCACGGAATCGAACCAGGGCGTATCCACGGTTTCATCCTGCCCGGCGCCGACCATGCCCAACATATCTTCCGAGGCTATTTCTTGAATAATGTCGATAACGTCATCATGGGTGACCACGCCCAGGAACCGCCCTTTATCATCCACCACAGGCAAGGCCATAAAGTTGTAATGGGCCATAATCCGGGCCACTTCCTCGCGATCCGCCGTAGCGGCCACCTCGATGACGTTCTGGCCCTTGATGTTTTCGCTCAACCGCGTGCCCGGGCGAGCAAGCATGATATCCCGCAGGGAGAGCACGCCGTTAAGCCGGTTTTCCCGGTCCACAACATAGGCGTAGTAAGGAATTTCCGTCTCTTCCAAGCCGCCGCGTATCTTGGCTATGGCCTGATCAACAGTCAGGTTCTGATCCAGGGTGAAGACTTCGGTATTCATCACCCCGCCGGCCGTATCCGGATCATAGGCCATCAGGCTGCGGATCTCGGCGGCATCCTCGCTATCCAGGCTGTTCAGCAGTTCATCCCGATGCCCCACCTCCAACTCATCGAGGATATCCGCGGCGTCATCCGGAGACATGGCGGCCACCAGGCTTGAAGCCAGCGTGGGCGCGATATTCTCCAGAATATCCACGCGCACGTGTTCATCAAGCTCGGCCAAGGCTTCGGCGGCCTCTTCGGGGGGGAGCGTTGCCAACAGGGCCAATTGCTCGGCCATAGGCAGGGCTTCAATGTGTTCAGCCAGGTCCGCCGGGTGTTCCGCATGTTCGCCCGCAGGGCTCTCCGGGCCATGGAGGGCCGCCGCGGCATCGCCGTGGGGCGATCCGGCCACGATTTCCGAATCTGCCATATACACCTCTGAGGAACCGCGGAACGGCGCGGAAAAGAGTTGACTTGCCGGGAAAGCGGGCATCATGCTGTAACCAAAGCCGCCACGCGGCCTGAACAAGCCGCGACAGCGGCAGCCGGCCCGGCCCGCCGGGGTACGGATCAAGAAACGGCCCCGGCTCTGTGCTCTATCACCTCATGCCCCCCCTTACAATCCATGAGAGGCCCCTCTTTTGAAAATTTTTTTTCACAACAAAGCCCGGGAGCACCCGGCTGCAACGCTTTCCCAGCCCTGAAGGAAGACGGCCCGAATCGGATCGCCTTTATCGTTTCTCTGATGCCCCCTCTTGCCGCCCGAATCGCGGCCCGATCTGAGGCTGGGCTCGCGAAAAGGCCGCTGCTTGGGGAGGTTCTGGAGCGGGCGGCCTCCGGGGAGGAGACCCCGCCGCTCGGCCACAATCAGAGCCGGGGCAGAGCCGGACCAAAACCGGGCCGGCGGCCAGGTCAGATCCGGACCAGAGCGGGTTCAGACCGGATAAGGCCCGATCACATCAGACCAGACCGGAACAAGCCGGATAAGGCCCTATTAAATCGAACCCAATCGGATAAGGCCGCGCCCCCGCCCGCAATGGCCGCCGGCCGCATCATGCCCCAAACCGCTCCGGCGGCTCAGCCGATGCGGTTGGTCAAAATGCCGGAAAGAAACTCCGGCGCGACTAATTGCCGCCCTTCCGAAACCGGCGGGGTATAATAAAACTCGCTCCGCATTCTGGCGCTCAACAAATAGCCCATTCCCTCGATAGTCCGGCTGGGGTTGGCCCGCCGGACCTCCTGGCGCACCATTTCTTCAAGCATGGCCCGGGCGGCTCGCTGGCCGGCCGTGGCGATTGATTCGGCAGACATAGTTTCTCCTTCTGAAGTGAGCGATTACCAACGCCCTTCGTTCCTTTTATCGGCGAAAACGCCTTGCCCTTAAGGGCCTCTCAAGGTATTCCGAAAAAAGCGACTGGGTGGGCAACAAAAGGCTGCCGCCCACGATATGGGGGCCGCGCGGCCTGTTTCCCCCGGCAACCGCAGCCGGAACACCGCGTCCGGGCGGGCCTTTGCCCGCTTGTTCCCCTTTCGTGGCGGGAGCGCCGGGCGGCGTTCCCCGGGGCGACGCTCGGGCGCGCCAGCCCGCATCGCCTTCCGCGATAAAAAACGTTTTCAAGGAGCGCGGCATGAATCTCGACGCAAAACGCTGCTTCGTCTTTGACCTCGACGGCACCGTGTACATGGGAGATGCCCCCATTCCCGGCACGGTCTCCTTCATCCAAAAAAACCTGGAGCGGTTCGATATCCACTTCCTGACCAACAATACCTCTAAAAACCTGCGCGACTATGAAAAAAAACTGCGCGGCTTGGGCATAGAGGCGGATCTTTCGCGCATCCTCTCGCCGCTTCTTCCCCTGGCCAACCGCCTGGAACGCGAAGGCATCAAAGAAATATACCCGGTGGGCAACGCCGCCTTTATCGCCTACCTGCAAGACCGCTTGCCTCATCTGCGCCTGGGCTCCGGCCCCGAGTGCGAGGTTGTGGTTTTGGCCTATGATACGGAACTGACCTACGAAAAACTCAAAACCTCCTGCCTGCTGCTGCAAAGGCCGGAAATCCGCTTCTGGGCCACCCACCCGGATGCCGTCTGCCCCTCTCCTCTGGGTCCGCTGCCAGATGCGGGCAGTTTTCTGGCCCTTTATGAAAAAGCCACCGGCAGAAAACCCGAACTGATCTTCGGCAAACCCTCGCCCCTGATCCTGGAACCGCTCCTGCAGCGCTACGCGCCCGCAGAGATGGTCATGGTCGGGGATCGCCTCTACACCGATAAGGTTATGGCGGAAAATGCGGGCCTTGATTTCATCTTGGTCCTCTCCGGGGAGAGCAAGCGCGATGATTTGCCCGGTCTGGAACGGCAGCCGACCTTGGTGCTGGAAGATCTGGGCCCGCTCCTTTAACGGGCCTCGCCCGGCGGCGTCAACCGGAGGAAATCCGCGGTCCCTCGGTCTCTTGCGCCGGAACGCGGGCGGCATATTCGGCCAGCGCCAAGGCGCGGGCGGCCAAGGGCTCTTCAGAAAGGAAAACCGCGCCGCAGCGATCCGCCATGCCGCGTAGCCAGCCCGTGGCGGCAAAGGCCCGGAAACGCCGCCAGTGCTCCCGACCGGCCAGCCGTTCCAGCAAAAACACCAACGGCTGCAGCGGCAGATCCAGATTTCGTTCCGGCATCCGCCACTCCACAATCAAGACCTTGGGGGCCAGCCGCAAGGCTTCGCGGAACAACGCTTCGCCCTCGCCGCTTTCATGCAGCACCAGGGCCAGGAGCGCCGCGTCAAAGGCCCCCCGCGCAAAGGGAAGGCAGAACCCCCCGGCCGCCCCTTGCCCTGCCGGTTCTTGAGACGGTTCCCGCGCTCGTTCCCGCCACGATTCCCGAGACGGTTCCCGTGAACCGTTCTCCCCAGCCCTTCCCCCCAGAACCAGCCCTCGGGAACCGCCGAGCCTGCGCGCCGCCCGGCGCAACATCGCCGGGGAGGCATCCAGGCCAACGGCTTCAATGCCCGCCGCTCGCAAAAGGGCAAGCTGAACCCCGGTGCCGCAGCCTATATCCAACACCCGGCCCCAGCCCCGTTCCAAGCAGATGCTCGTTACCCGCTGCCGCGCTCTGCGCAACAAGGGCGCGGTACAGACGTCATACCAGGGGGCTATGGTTCCGTAGGCATCATGACGATGAGGAATCATGCTTGCGGCCTGCCTTCCGCGCGGAGCCGTTCCAGGTCTTCGGCATAACGCGCCGCAAGCTTCCGAAACAACGGGGCATCAGGCAGCAAGGCCGCCATGGAGGCAAAAAGCCCCTCATCCAGGGCCATGCGCAGCGCCGCCGGAAAATATATATCGTACACCCAGGTCATAAGCAGCAGTTGGAAATCAACGCGAGTCCGCATATCGGCATACAAAGCCTGCCGTTTTTCCCGCAGGGCCGCCACAACGGCCGGGCTGGGCTCGGCAGAATCGGCCATGTTCATGATAACCGCGGCATCCGGCGCGGGGGAGCGGTAGTGCTCCAGCATGATGACCAGAATATCCAACTTATCCGCATCGCGGAGCGCCCGGGCCAGCAAGGCCGGTTCCGACGCGAGTTGCCGGGGAACGCGGGCGCGGTTATGTACGGCCACGGCCGCTCGGATAAAGCCCGGCAGCGGCGACGGCTCAGCAGCGAGAAACAGCCCCCGGCCAAGTTCGCGGCTGGCGGCCAGGCCGTGATCAAAAGAACGGGCGTCACTAAAGGTGCGAAAGGAAGCAAACTGCGGGAAACGGGCCAAATCGTGGTATAAGGCGGCCAACAACAAGGCCCGGCGCAACGGACCGGCGGCAAACGCGGTCTCCTGATCCGCAATCCGCGCCGCCCGCTCCAGGACGCGGAAGGTGTGCTCCTCCTTCAGCTCCAAATAGCGGTCATACTCTGGTTCCCCCCGGCGGTACGAGCGGGCAAACGCCAAAAAACGGCGGATATGCCCGGCAAGCGCGGGGTCTTGGAGAAGAGCCGCGGCAGGCCCATATGGTTCTTGCATGGCACACCTCCTTCTCCGGCGGTAGAGCAGCCTTTTCAGGAGCCGGAAACCGCCGCGGCGGTTCAGATCGCCTCCCCGCGCCCGAGCGCCTTGCGGCATCGCCACAACCAAGGCCCCGGAGGCGGGCTCTCCAATCAGCCCCCAAGCCGCCTGAACGGCCCGCAAAAAACCGCTCCGCTGCCGAAAACCAAGGACGCGCGGGCGTTTTCTGGCGCCCCCTCATCGCGCTCGCCGGATAAGCCTACGGTATATACCAGGGCCCGGTATGCCGCAACGCCTGAGCCGGGCCGCAAGCGCCTGCCCGCGGGGAGACTCTTTCTTGCTTTGTTGCCGGGAAAAACGTACTATTTTACTATTAAAAAGGAGTAAAGAGAATGAGCGAGAGAGGGCAATGGAGTTCGCGCATTGGTTTTGTGCTCGCCGCGGCAGGCTCGGCTATCGGCCTGGGGGCTATCTGGAAATTTCCTTACATGGCGGGCATGAACGGCGGCGGCGCTTTTTTGCTGGTTTACCTGGCCGCGGTTCTGGGCGTGGGCATCAGCATGATGCTGGCGGAACTGGCCATGGGCCGCGCCGTGCAGCGGGATGCCATCACCAGCTTTGCGGCCTTGGGCGGCCCGGTCGGCGTTTTTTTCGGCTGGCTCAGCCTGCTGGCGGCCTTCCTGATTTTGGCGTTCTACTGCGTTATCGGCGGCTGGACCGTGGGCTATCTGGGCCTTGCCCTCAGCGGCGGCCTTTTTGATCCCGTGGATAGCGCCGGCTTTGCCCGGCATCACCAGGAATTTATTGCCGATCCTGTGGCCAGCCTGCTTCTTTTTGCCGTTTTCCTGGCCTTGACCGCCCTAATCCTGGCCGGCGGCATCAAAAGCGGCATCGAACGGGTCAGCAAAGTGCTTATGCCGATCCTCTTCGGCTTGCTCCTGCTGATGATCATCCGCTCGGTAACCCTGCCCGGAGCCATGGAAGGGGTTCTTTTTCTGCTCCGGCCGGATATCGGCGGCATCACGCCCAAGGTGCTTATTGATGCTCTGGGCTTTGCCTGCTTTTCCCTTTCTCTGGGCTTTGGAGCTATGTTGACTTACGGCTCCTATGTGCGCAAAGAGGAAAACATGGCCAAATCCGCCCTGTGGGTGGTCTGCCTGCAAAGCATTTGCGCCGTCTTGGCAGGGCTGATGATCATGCCCGCCGTCTTCGCCTTTGGCATGCAGCCGACCGAAGGCCCGGGCCTGACCTACATCACCCTTCCGGCCGTGTTCAAAGCCATGCCCGGCGGGCAGCTCTTTGCTATCCTGTTTTTCCTGCTTCTGCTCATCGCGGCCCTGACCTCATCGATCTCTCTGCTCGAGCCGCTGGTGGCCCGGCTTATTGACCGCCACGGTTTTTCCCGCGCCAAGGCAGCCATTGTGGTGTTGCTGGTCCTTTTCATTCCGGGCATTCCGGCGGCCTGGTCCTTTGGCGGGGCGGATCTGCCCCGGATCTTCGGCCAATCCCCCTTCGGCTTTATGGATAGCATCACCTCCAACCTCATGCTGCCCCTCAACGCCATGGCCGCTTGCCTGATCATGGGCTGGCGCAATCTGCCCCTGTTTCTGCAGGAACTCTACCTCCGCGAACCCAAGCAGGGCGTCTACCCCGGTTGGGTCCGCTCCGTTGTGGCCTGCTGTCGGTTCCTTGCTCCCGGAGTGATTGTGGTCATCCTTGGGGCAAACCTGCTGTTCTGAGCCGCCTGCCAAGAACCCCTTACCCAAAAACGGAAGGAGCCACAGGAAACATTCCTGTGGCTCCAAAGGACGCGCTGCAAATTCCCCGATCCTGCCCGCAAGGAGCGCCCCCCTCTTGGGGAGGGCGGGCCACCAAATCCGCGCCGGAAAACGCCTGCCGCCGGGGATTCTTTCCGCGGGAAACGATGCAGGCCCCTCCGCATCGGCCTGAGCATCCTGCTTTCGGAATGCTTCTCGCGGGAAAGGATGCTGGGAAGCTCTCCCCGACCGGCGGTTTAAAGGCGGGCGCCCCCTGAAACCTTCTCCCGCCCCGGCACGTTTGATGCGAGGCGCTCCCTCTTCATCGGCAATCCCGCCCCTGAATCCCTAGGGAGACCGGACCACCTGTGGCTTTCGCCCCCGCCTCCGGCCCGCCCGCCCTGAACCCCTAGGGAACCGACTGACCGGAAAGACGTATGGCGGCGGCCGGCTCGCCGTCCCCCGCGCCCGGCAAGGGATCGGCTGGAGTCTCTTCCATGGTAGAGGCCCGCGCCCGGAACGAGAGCGGCATTGAAGCCGGGGCGCAAAGGTGGTACATACCAGGTCTCCACCTAACAACTTCCCAACGGCCGCGCCTGCCTCCTCAGCGGAGCCCTGGCGCTGCCAACGCCCGCCGCCGGTACGAGAAACCTATGTCAGATTTTGTTCACTTGCACTGCCACTCGGAATACAGCCTGCTTGATGGGGCCATCCGCCTCTCAGATCTCTGCGCCAAAAGCAAAAACTTCGGTTTAAACGCCGCCGCCGTCACTGACCACGGCAATTTATACGCCGCCCTGCCCTTTTACGTGGCAGCCAAAGATATGGGCCTCAAACCCATCATCGGCTGCGAGGTGTATACCTGCCACGACCATACAGATAAAACCAGCGAGCTGGCCCGGACCCGCTACCATCTTGTCCTGTTGGCCCGCAACCTTACCGGGTACCACAATCTGGTCAAGCTGGTCAGCCACGGAGCCCTCTACGGCTTTCACTACCGGCCGCGGGTGGATAAACCCTTGCTGGCGCGCTACAGCGAGGGGATCATTGCCCTTTCGGCCTGCCTGGCCGGGGAAATCCCCCGGGCCATCGCCCGGCGCGATATGGATCAGGCCCTGACTCTCTGCAATGAATACAAATCCATTTTCAAAGAAGGCTTTTACCTGGAGATTCAATCGAACGGCCTGGCTGAGCAAGACCGCGTCAATACAGCCATTTTCGAGCTTTCCGAAAAGACCGGCATTCCGCTCGCGGCCACCAACGATTGCCACTACCTGAACAAGGATGACGTGGAGGCCCATGATATTCTCCTCTGCATCCAGACCCAATCCAAGGTGGATGATGAAAAACGCATGCGCTTTGAGACCAAAGAGCTTTACTACAAAAGCCCGGAGGAAATGGAGCGGGATTTTGCCCATGTGCCTCAAGCCATCGCCAATACCGCCGTTATTGCCTATGAGCTCTGCGAGGAGTACAACTTCAATTTCAAAGAATACCACTTTCCGGTCTATCAGTTGCCGCCCGAAAAAGAAGCCGCCGCGGATGATCCCGAACTGCTGCGGGCTGCCGAGGAAATCCGCCAGGCCAACAAGAACCATCCCCTCAGTGAGGAAGAGGTGCTGCGCGGAGCCCGTTTATCCCGAGAATGCCGCCGCCTGGCCCGGGAAGGCCTGGCCCGCCGCCTGGCGGCCAGCCCCGAACCGCTAGATGCGGCGCTCTACCGCGAACGCCTTGAATACGAGCTGGATGTCATCTGTTCCATGGGCTTCCCGGGCTATTTTCTGATCGTGCAGGATTTCATCAACTGGGCCAAGAACAACGGCATTCCGGTGGGCCCCGGCCGGGGCTCCGCCGCCGGGTCGCTTGTGGCCTGGTCGCTGCGCATCACCAACCTCAACCCCATCCCGTACAATCTGCTGTTTGAACGCTTCCTGAACAACGAACGCATCAGTATGCCCGATATTGATGTGGATTTCTGCGAACGCAAGCGTCAAGAAGTTATCCGCTACGTCACCGCGCATTACGGCAAAGACTCGGTTTCTCAGATCACCACCTTCGGAAAAATGAAGGCCAAGGCCGTGGTGCGCGATGTGGCCCGGACCATGGGCATGAGCTTTCAGGAAACCAGCGCCATTGCCAAGCTCATTCCCAACGATCTCAAGATGACCATCAAAAAGGCCCTGGAAGCCGAACCGGATCTCAAAAAGCTGTACAACGAAGATCCGGCCATCAAGAAGCTGCTGGATATCTCCATGCGTCTGGAAGGGCTCTCCCGCCACGCCTCCACCCACGCGGCGGGCGTGGTCATCTCTGATAAGGCCATGAACGAGTATCTGCCGCTCTACCGAGGAAAACGGGAGGAAATAGTTACCCAATACGATATGAAGCACGTGGAGAAAGTCGGCCTGGTCAAATTCGACTTCCTCGGTCTGCGCACCATGACCCTCATCCAGGATACCCTGGATGCCATCGCCCTTCAGGGGAAAGAGCCGCCCAACCTGGATACCCTCCCCCTGACCGATCCTGAAACCTACAAAGTGTATTCCAGCGGCGATACCGACGGCATCTTTCAGGTAGAAAGCTCGGGTATGCGGGCCTATTTGCGCCAGCTCAAGCCCACAGTCTTTGAAGATATTATCGCCATGCTGGCCCTGTACCGCCCCGGCCCCCTCAACTCCGGCATGGTCGATGAATTCATCAAGCGCAAGCACGGCGAAGTAGAGGTCAGCTATCCCCTGCCCACGCTGGAAGCCTGCCTCAAAGATACCTACGGGGTTATAGTCTACCAGGAACAGGTCATGCAGATCGCCCAAATCGTGGCCCGGTATACCCTGGGCGGGGCGGATATTCTGCGCCGGGCCATGGGCAAAAAAGACCCGGCGGCCATGGCCAAGGAGCGGGCCAAGTTCGTGGCCGGAGCCCTGGAAAACAAGGTTGAGGAAGAAAAGGCCAACGCCATCTTTGACCTGATGGAGCAGTTCGCCGAATACGGCTTCAACAAATCCCACTCAGCCGCTTACGCCTTGATCTCCTACCATACCGCCTATCTCAAAACCCACTACAAAAGCGAGTTCATGGCGGCCCTGTTGACCTCAGAAATGAGCAACCAGGATAAGCTCCTCAAATACGTGGCCGCCTGCAAAGACATGGGCATTGAGGTGTTGCGCCCCTCCATCCAGGAAAGCCGCCGGGAATTCACCGTGCGCGAAGGCAACGTTATTTTCGGTTTAGGCGGCGTCAAAAACGTCGGGGATGAAGCCATTCGTGAAATCGTCGAGGCCAGGGAAAAGGAAGGGCCCTATCTCTCGTTCTTGGATCTTTGCCAACGGGTCAACCTGCGCAAGGTGACCAAGCGGGTTTTGGAAAACCTGATCAAAGGCGGGGCCTGCGATTGCCTGGGCGTTTCCCGGGCCTCGCTGCTTTCCGCCCTGGATCTGGCCGTAGCCCGGGGGCAAAAGGCGCAGCGGGATAAAGAATCCAATCAGATTTCCCTGTTCAGCATGGTCCCGGAACAAAAAGCCCCGATGCGGCCGGGCATCGGCTTTAGCTGTCCCGAGGAATCCGTTGAGGAATGGCCCGATGAGGAAAAACTACGCTTTGAAAAAGAGGCCCTAGGCTTTTTTCTGACCAGCCACCCCTTGCAGCCCTTTCGCCGGGAGATACTGCGCCTGGATCTTACCCCCCTGGAGGAATGCCGGGATCTGTACCCCGATGCCCCGGTGCAAAGCGCCGTGCTGGTAACCCACGTCAAGGAATTCCTCACCAAAAAGGGCACCCGCATGGCCTTTTGCCAGATAGAGGATCTGACCGCTTCTGGAGAATGTGTTTTCTTTCCCGAAGCCTACGCCGAATTCCGCGATCTGCTGCAATCGGATTTCCCGCTCTACCTGGAAGCGCGGATCAGCAGCCAGACCAACGACGCCCCGGAGAGCGACGAGGATGACGAAGAAACCGCGCTCAAGGAAATCAAGCTGGTTGGCTCCAAAGTCAAAGCCCTGTCCGAGGCCTGTTCCGAAAGCGCCGAGCCCGTCTGCCTGGAATTGACTCCCGCCCAGGTAACCAAAGAGCGCATCGAACAGCTCCTGTTGCTCCTGGAAAACCACAAAGGCAACGCCCCGCTGCATGTGCGGCTGGTGGATGGAGAAACCTGGTGCCGCCTGGAACTATCGCCCCGCTATCTGGTCAGGCCCGGGCTGGCCTTGGAGGCGGATCTGGAACTCTGGGCCGCTTCGGCCTAGGGGCGGGTATCGATTGATGCTTCGTTAAAGAATGCCTCCGGCGGCCGGGGGGTGGAGATCGGCTAATGCGCCGTTAAAGAATGCCTCCGGCGGGGTGGGTCGC
>CATJOY010000026.1 GCA_949741925.1 uncultured Desulfovibrionaceae bacterium
AATGATATCTCTTGATGTTATTATAGCACAAAGTAGATCATTTTCTATACCTCTATTTGGTATTATTGACACATTTTCTCTTTATGGATTAAATTATCTTTCATCTTATTTATATATAATGTTATATTATTGTATAAAAATTCATAAATTTGCTAAAGAATATACCTATGAAGATATACTCTTATGGACTAAAAGTAATAAAAATAAATCTTTAATAGAAAAAAGTAGCGCTACACATGATACAATAAATTTGCAAAAAATACCTTTTCAGAAGCATTTAATATACTATGTTTGGATGAGAAATAAAGACTGCCAAAAAGCACTCAATATCTTTACATTATGTGCGCTCCTTTTATGGAGGATGACATTATGGAACGCTCTTGATTTTTTTATTATCCCTTGCTGTGGCCTGTTCTTATGGGGGATCAATAAATTCTTCCAAGGGACTATTGAAGTTGTCTAGTTGCTTTCCTTATATGAAGCGATAATGCTCCGCCGTGCCACCGCTGCCGGAGCTGGCGGTTCTGCCTGGATTGCAGACACAGCACAAACTATCTGTAGTAGGACAAAAGAACATCGCCACAGGAGACGGATAAAGAGAGGAGCTTTCTTATAGCCCCTAGGAGACAGCACGCGGGGAGCCAAGCAATACATGTATTCCTCGCTGCATGCTCCCTGCCGGATTTTCGACTGGCGTCTTGGCAAAGAGCATCCGGTCTATTCTCTGCCCCACCTGTTACGGGCCGGGATGTGCAGGGCCTTTCTCCTTTGGATAGGCAAAGCCGTCCACGGCTGCAAAAACTTCTTCCATACGGTCAAAGCGTTCAGGAACCGTGCGCCGAAAATGCGGCATCAGAGCGGCCAGCAAGGCTTCCAGCAAGGCGAGTCCGGCTGCCCGACTGCTGAACATGCTCGCGCCCCCCTTGGAATGGACCACCAGGGGCGCCTCGGCAAGCCGAAACAAGGGCGTTACCTGGCGATCGGTCAGCAGGATCACCGAGCCGCCGAATCGCCGGAATAACTCCATCAATTTCAGGGAGATCTTGGAGTAGCGGTGATAGGCGATGCACAAAAGCACAGCCCGGGGCCGTACCCCGGCCAATTGCTGCCCCAGAGAGCCTACATTAGGTTCGAGCAGACGGACGTCATCCCTGAAATACTGCGCCAGTAACGAGAAGTATGCCGCCAGGGCCTGGGCCGTGCCGCCGCCGGTGACATAGACCTGCCGCCGCGTGTCGGCCAGCAGATCGACCGCCTTGGCAAACATGGCCGGATCAACCGAGGTCGTGGAACGGCGCATATTTTCGGCCGCCCCCTCGAAATGCTCCCGAAGAAAAAAATCCGCACCCGCGTCTCCCCCCCCTCGAGGGGAACGGATATACTGAGAAATAGGCGAATCCAGGGCTTCCGAAACCTCCTCCCGCAGAGCCTTCATGAACGCGGTAAAACCGGAAAATCCCAACTTGCGGACAAAACGCGTGACAGTAGCCATACCTACTCCAGCCTCCTCGCCGATGGCGACAAGGTTCATAAAAGCCATCTGGCGATATTGTTGCTCAAAGATAGCCGCAAGCCGCCGCTCAGCCGGAGAAAGCCGCTCCAGATGCGCAATACGCTCAAGAATTTTCTTGTTCTCCATACAGGGCGCTCCCTCACTCAGAAACCGTGACGTTACAATGATGCGCTTCCGGAAAGCAGCTTACCGCTACCTTAAGGCTTTCCCTCGTTGCGCCGGAAGCCTGGCTGAACCCAGCAATTTTCAAGATCTTTCCACGCCTTCGCGTTCCGCAATCCGCAGGGCGTTCGGAAGCAGACCCTACGGGGCGATTTTTCCTACGCAGCTCCTTCCCGCTGCCGCGGTTTTCAGAGGCAACATATTGAAAATTTTATTGACATAATATCATCCAGAGTGCAGTTTTTTTTTCATACTTGTCGCGTTTTCTTTTGGTAGAGGTCCTGTTCTTCAACCCCCCTTTCGCAGGAGGCATCTATGGTCGGCATTCTTCTAACGATCGCCGCGGTTGTCGTTGTATCCTGGTTTGTTGTCAAAAACTACTACCCTCAAGCTGTGTTGCTGCTGGCCGGCCTGGTGCTGCTCGCCGTGGCTTGTCTCATGGGCACGCCGCCCCTGGGCGCTAAGCAGACCACCAACCTTCTCGGCTTTGATGTTATTCAGGTGGTAAGTAACCTTATGTCCAGCCGCCTGGCGGGGCTGGGCCTGAACATCATGGCTATCGGCGGCTTTGCCACCTACATGGAGCGTATCGGCGCGAGCAAGGCCCTGGTCAAGCTCTGTGTAAAACCGCTCCAGGCCATCCGTTCCCCGTATGTGTTGTTGGCCCTGACCTATGTTGTGGGGCAGTTTATTGCCCTGTTTATCAACTCTGCGGTGGGGCTTGGCCTGTTGCTCATGGCTTCGGTGTATCCGCTGCTGGTGGCTTTGGGGGTTACCCGCGTGGCCGCGGCCTCGGTTATCGCCACGACCTGTTGCCTGGATCTCGGCCCTTCCTCCAGCAACGCCATGCGTGCGGCCGAACTGGTCAACACCGATGTGGTTACCTACTTTATTCAAGGGCAAATCCCTGTGGCCATCTGTACGGTAATCACCGTGGCCATAATGCACTTTTTCGTACAGCGTTGGTTTGACAAGCGGGATATCGCCAGCGGACGGTACAAGGATCAGGACGACGCCTCCCATGACCTGAGCAAGGCATTGGAAGGAGCCGGCCCCGCGCATTACGCCATCCTGCCCATGCTGCCGTTGTTCTTGCTGATCATCTTTTCTCCCATGGTCTATGGCGGCATCAAGTTGAGCCTGGTTACGGCAATCCTGATCTCGCTGATCATCTCGTTGTTAACGGATTTGCTCTCCAGAAGGGCTCTGCGCGACGGAATCGAGGCCACTAAGGCCATTTTTGAAGGGATGGGAAAAGTGTTCATCTCCACGGTTTCGCTGATCATTTGTGCCGAAGTGTTCGCTTCGGGCCTGACCAAGATCGGCGGCATCAATACCATGCTCCAGGCTGCGGCTAATCTTGAGGGAGCGGGCCTGCCGATCATGCTCACCGTGATGATGGGCATCATGATTCTGGCGTCTGTCGTCACCGGCTCGGGCAACGCGGCCTTTTTCGCCTTTTCCCCGCTTTTGCCCCAGGCTGCTGCCAGCGTAGGCATTCCCACTCTGCCGCTGGCTGTGCCGGTGCAGCTTTCCGCGGGTTTGGCGCGCACCATGTCCCCCATCGTGGGCGTGGTGATTGCCGTTTCGGGCATCGCCGGGGTTACTCCTTTTGATATTGTGCGTCGGACCACGCCGGTAATGATCGCCGGCTTGATCATGACTGTTGTTTCCAGTCTTATTTTCCTGTAATCTTCAGCCCCCTATAACCTACTCGGAGGAACCGTTATGGCATTGCTTTTTAAAAACGCGACCGTTTACGCTCCCGAACCCCTGGGAACCAAGGATGTATTGGTGGTAAACGACCGCATCGTGGCCGTGGAGGATAACCTCAACGTATCCCTGCCCGACTTGGAAACCGTGGATGCCAAGGGTCTCTCCCTTACCCCCGGCTTTATTGACCAGCATATCCACGTTATCGGCGGGGGGGGAGAAGGCGGCCCGGTCAGCCGCACGCCTGAGCTTATGCTTTCTGAGTTGATAACTTGCGGCACCACCAGCCTGGTGGGCGTTTGCGGTACCGATTCAGTAACCCGTTCCGTCGAGGCCTTACTGGGCAAGGTTCGTGCCCTGACCGCAGAAGGGGTGAGCGCCTGGATGCACACCAGCAACTATGCCCTGCCTCCTACCTTGCTCACCGGCAGCATCCGCCAGGATTTGTTTTGCGTGCCGGAAGTGCTGGGGGTGAAGATAGCTATGGGCGACCACCGCAGTTCTTTCCCCACCCTTGAGGAACTCATGCGCATTATTTCGGATATCCGAGTGGGCGGCATGATTGCGGGGAAGACCGGCTTTCTGCATATTCACCTGGGCAGCGTGCCCGGGGCCTTTGCCATGCTCAACGAAATTGTGGACCGTGGCATTCCGATTCACCATCTGCGCCCCACCCACTGCGCGCGGGATAAGGCTGTATTCGGCGAAGCAATCCTCTTTGCCAAAAGAGGCGGGGTTATGGACGTGACCTCGGGCGGAAGCTGTTTTGATACCCCCGCCAAGGCCATTCGGGCCGCGCTGGATGAAGGCGTAGACCCGGGCAACATCACTATGAGTTCCGACGGGCACGGCAGCATCCCGCGCTTTAACTCCGAAGGTCTGATGATCGGCCTGGGCACGGGCGCTGTTTCCAGCAATCTTCGTGAACTGAGGTCTCTGCTGGAACTCGGGCTCCGTCTTGAACAGGCTCTGCCGTTCGTAACCTCCAACGTGGCCCGGCATTTGGGCCTACCCGGCAAGGGTGAAGTGAAAGCCGGCTACAGCGCCGACCTCTGCCTGTTGGATGCCGATTTCGGGCTTCGCCACGTGCTGGCCAAGGGCCGCATGCTCATGCGCAACGGTCAAGTGGTGGTAAAAGGCACCTTTGAGGAATAGAAAAAAGAAACCGTCCCGCGTCGTATTTCCCGACGCGGGACGGTCTTTGGCTTTTTAAGAAAAAGCGAGAAACAATAAAGCGCGCCACGGCGCCGGAAGCGCTTTCAGGAAGGCCAGATAGTAGGCGCGGCGATGGCAACCATGGCAAAACCGATGGCGGCCTTGAGCATGGTTCCTCCAAAGCGGCCGACCAGGCTGCCCCAGGCTGCGCGCAAAGCTTCGTTTCCTTTCATGCCCCGCAGGAGTTCCACAACCAGGCTTCCGGCGAAGGCTCCGGCCAGGGCCCCGAAAAACGCCCCGATGCCGAGAAGGAACGGAGCGCCGAGAATCGCGCCAATGAATGCCCCGATCATTCCGCCGATGGTTCCCTTTCCGGAGCCGCCGTATTTTTTCCCTCCCCACGCCAAAAAGAAGAATTCCAAAATTTCTCCCAGGATAGCCAGAGCGCTGAGAAGCAGCAGAACCGGCCAGGTCAGATGAGTGCCCGGCGCGGTAAAGCACCAAATCGCGGCCAGCGCGAGAACAATCCAGTTGGCGGGCAAGCCAAAGAGATGCAGCCCCAGGGAGAGGAACATAACGGCGATGCACAGAATAGCCAAAGTAGTGATGAGCATGGTTTTTTGTTTCCGATCAAGACGCCTGATGCAGGCGTTTTCATGATGAAGCCGCTTGTTGCGGCTCTACTGCCCGGCAGAAGCCCTCGTTTCACAAGACCCCGCGAGATTTCAGACGGCGGGAAAACAACCGGGCAAAAATCAGCGCGAAATACTCCAAGGGACGACGTAGGAAAGAATACCCCAGATGCCTAGCCCGGGGCAACCGTTATCACCGTCAAACGACTACTCCCATTCATCCCGGGAGGCCTGCACTGCCGGTTTGTTGCGGCAGAGCCAGCCTACTAAGGCGTGGTAGTCGGCCTGATAACGCTTGCCCGCCATGAAGATAGGGGCTCCTTCGCGGGCCCAGCCCTGCACTGTATCTTCCGAAACGCCGAATATCTTGGCAATATCCGCCTTGCGTTTGATAGGCAAGGGAGCGACGGCAAAAAGCTGTTCCGGTTTCATATGGTTTTCCTCATTGTGTGGCTAGAGTCTTTGTGATTGTGTGGTCCGCCAAGAAAACAAGCCATTCAACCGAAAGAATTTATTCCTGTTGTTCCGTATGAGGCTAATTTTGCCCGAGCCCTGCATAAGGGCGGCAAGGGTGACCTCGAGAGAATTTTTCCGTATGGCACACGGTGCACGCCCCTTGCTCACATCCCGGGCAGCTATGCTCACATAGCCCAAGGTAGTTGCCACCGCGAAGAAATGGATAACCCCGAGAATATCGGCGCTGATCCTGCCTCCTTGATCCGCGCCGGCCTTTTGCCGGCTCGATTCGCTGCAAAACCTCCCAGATGCTCATTCGATTTTGCGTTCCCACCCACTCTTGAGAAAACTCCGTATCGTTTTTCCCATCAAGTGCCCATGAGGCGCTATGCCCACGCATTTCCCAGCTTGCCTGGTTCATTCTTCCGCTTCCAACGCGGCAGCCACGTTCACTGAGGGGAGGTTGGCTTCCGGAATTCCCATGATGGAAAAGACGGCGCGCGCTCCGGCCATATTTTCCGGAGAACCCAGCATGGCCAGGGCTATATCCTGATCAAGCACGGATATACCGGCTTGCTTCAGGGCCAAAGGCATGTGGTTGCCGTATTGCGCCACTTTATGGAGAAACGCCGGGCGCTGTTCCACCGGCAAAGCAGCCCATTTTTGCGCCAGGCTTGCAGCCTCATGCTTGGTGAGGGGCTTTCTGCCGTCAGCGGGAACGCCGTTGGCGGCTTGTCTTTCCATACGCAGGGCCACAATATCTTCGAGTGTGGCCTCAGCGGGGAAGACTGCCTCAGCGGCGGCGGCCTGAGCCGGGTCAGCCTGGTACGCTGCAACGCGCTGCTGGTATACGGCGGATATGGCCTCCAGTTCGCCGGAAAGCCGCTTGCGCTCCTCCGTATCCATACCGGCAAGCCCACCGTGCATCTGTGCGGCAAGCTTTCTCAGTCTGGCCGCAACCTGGGGCAGATCGGTTGTGGCCGCGAACCTCCCGGCGTTTCGCTGCACCGTCCAAAATTCCGCCGTGGCGCGGACCTGATCGGCTTCAGCGGTAAAGCCCAAGTCGTTCAAGCCCGTGGCAATTTTTTGCAGTCCGGAAACGTCCCCCATGTGCTGCGCTCGGTACAGAGCCTCTTTCTCGCCGGAAAGCAAACGGCGAGCCTGATTGTTTCGGTTGGCTTCAGCTTGGGCCGCGAGGGTTTCCTTTTTGGCCGTGATCAAACTTTTCAGCGCGAGTGCATCCGTTTCCTGCAACAATCCGGAGTGCAGAAAGCGTTGTGCTTCGTCGATATTGTTGTTTTCCAACGCGGCTTGCCCGGCGGCCAGATGGACTTCGCTAATAAGAGATTCGGATCTGAGCTTTGTCGTTTCAGCAGACCAGCCGTTGATCCGTCCTAGGTCCAGCAAGGCAACACCGGCAGCCGTAAGCTGTTCCCGGAACGCTTCCGGGTCGTTCCAGTGCATGAGGGCATTGCTTTTTGCCACCTCAAGACGGGCCCGGAAGGTTTCGTTCTGGTAGTTGCGGAATTCTCGCGCTGCATGACGTTGAGCCCCGGGCAGTTCTTGGAGAACGTACTTTTCTGCCTCCTTTGCAAAATACGCCTGGGCCTGTTCGTCCATCTTTATTTGCCGGAGGATATCGTTCCGTGCGGCCAGGGCGGCTTTGCCGAGTTGCCGTTCACTATCCAATGCCGCTTCGCCCTTCAGGTTCATAATTCCGTTATCGCCGTGCAGGGCCTCGTTGATACGGATTTGGAACAAGGTCAGGGCTTCATAAGCCTTGGTCCGTTGAAAATCGGTATAAACATCTAAGATCACCTTGGCCGCCCCGCCCGTAGCCTCGGCAAAGCGGCCTATGGCGCGCCATTTCTCCCCATCCCCGGCGTCGGCGAGCCGAGCAAAGCTATCATCTACCCTGGCCGCGAGTTGACTTTCCGGGGTGAAATACTCCTGTTGCCGGTACTCCGGCGCGGCAAGGCCTATGTTTTTTTCGGGTATCCGCAACATGAACAAAACCTCCTGCACGAAAGCAGCGTTATGCCCGCCTTTTGGGTCGAGTTGACCGGAGGCCCGGCCTGTCCAAAGAAAATTTTGGTCTGAATCAGAGCTACCTTTTCCAAACTGCCCATCAATCCGGTTTCAATAAGCCGCAATTGGCTGCCGTTGTGTTTTTTCCTCTGAAATCTTTTTCCGGGTCACCATTGTCGGCCAGTGGGGTAAAACAAATAGGGGCCCAGAGAAAGTGTCAGATACCTACAAGGATACCTGATAGGGCGGGTGGTGCGTCAATAGGTGCAAGGGTGGTGCATTTTGTGAAATAGGGTGGTGCATCGAAGGGGCATAGGGGTGATTACCTGGTGCATGGGGGTGGGGTTCTCGTGCGTCCGTCAGGGAACGCTATGAAAAAATGAAAGGAAAAGTTCTTCTGCGCCCCCACATAATCCAAGCGGAACCTTGAGCCCCGAGAGGGGCTATGCCCAGGTCAAACACCTTCCCGCCGAAAATAAGTAAACACAACAAAAAAGGAGCCGTTTGCAAACAGAACGGCTCCTTTCGGTAGATTACTCCAAAGCGTTAGGCATCCTTTTTGGGGATTTCAGGCGGTTCGCCGTGTTCGCGCGGGGGCATGGCGTCCGATTCGGTCGCGGCATGGGCTACCTTTTCATCGGGAGTAGCGTTCTCTGTACATTCGAGCTTGGAGTTTTGTCTGTTACGCCACAGTGCCCGGATGGAGAAAAACAGGGCTAAAGTCCCGAAGAGCAATTCAATCCAGCCAACCCAGGCCGGGACCAATGCTACTCCACTATGGAACTGAGGCTTCCCTGTCAAAATTTTAAGGGCCCCTATAAAAAAAACATTGCCCCTAGACAGGCCATTTCCCACCAACTTTCACCATTTTTTTTACTTTGATTCATCAGTTATCCATTTGTATATAATATTAGCTCCAGCGCCCAACCCCGCTGCCCCTGTCATAGCCGGAGGTTCTTCGATAAGAGCGCCTTCAACAAAATCTTTTACCCGCGGAGCATACTGAACAATCTTCTCGCCATACCTGGCAAGAAGAGCGGAGTTGGCCCTCTTTGTGGCAGCGACAGCACGCCGGCCGCTGCGGAGTCTAAGACAATCCCCGTGAGCTAGGGAGCTATTTCTTTCAATGTGACCATCGCGGCGGTGCTTTTTTTCAGTACGGGTACTTTGTATTGTGTCCGAAACCGGGCGGCAGCGTATACTCCGGCGGAGCAACACCCACGCTAACCCCTTCCCGCTGCAAACGGCAAGCAGAGACAAAAAGGAGCCGTCTGCAAACAGAACGGCTCCTTTCGGAAGTTTATTACGAAGCGTTCGTATCCTTTTTAGGCTTTTGCGGTGGTTCGCCATGCTCTCGCAGATACATGGCATCTAGTTCGGCCTCAGCACGGGCAGCCTCTTCATCGAGAGTATCGTTCTTTGTAGATTCAGGCTGGGGGTTTTGTCTGTTACGCCACACCGCTCGTATGGATAAAAATAATATCCATATTCCTGCAAATAGATCA
>CATJOY010000027.1 GCA_949741925.1 uncultured Desulfovibrionaceae bacterium
CCCTTTCCCAAGAACTCTCATCGGGGCTGTCTGAAAAAAACAGCCTGCCCCGCACCAGACGTAACCAGCGTATGGCGTTTACTCACTACGCCGCCAAATTTCCCTTTCCGGAAAAGGTATGCTTCGCCGGCATGGCTCGCGATACCTCCCCATTCTCGGGAAGAATATATGGAGCAATATCCCTAAAATTTTCGCCCTTCTGCTGTTGGCGCATCCGGCATGGCCCTCGCTCCGTTCCTGCTGCCCAACCAGCCCCACCCCACGGCCTGGCCGAAAAAACCAGGCTCGGCCTATGCACGAGAGACCGGTCTCCGCTTTTTTCCCTCTTCCTTACCCCAAAAATATTCGATACTTCGCAGAAAAAAAGGAAAACAACCTGGCCTTTGTCCCTGAGAGGCACAGAAACAGTGCGCTTGTTTTTATTACCCGAGAGAATGAAATAATCCCTGAGTGGAGAGGGGGTTGGGAGAATAATGAACTCAGGCCGCCCGGGCCTCAGGAACGAAATTCCTGTATCCATCCCGCGAGAGACCAGAGGATCTCCCCTCGGAGGGCCAGTACGTCCTGGCCCTCTCCCCTACGGGGCACAGGAACGATATTCCTATGCCCCGTACCGCGGGAGAGCAGAATATCTCCCCTAGTGGGGGGTCCAGGGGGAATCATTTCCCCTGGTGGGGTCCGGGGCAACGCCCCGGCCGCCGGAGGCATGCTCGTTACCGAACCAGGCGGCCGCTATCCTGTTAGGAATTGCCTTCCGCAACCAGCTCTTCGCGCAAACGAATGCCGAGTTCGCGCAACTGCTTGTTGGCAACAACGGAAGGCGCCTGGGTCAACAGACAGGTAGCCTTCTGGGTTTTGGGGAAGGCGATGACATCGCGGATGGAATCAGCTCCGGCCAAAAGCATAACCAGCCTATCCAGACCAAAGGCAATGCCGCCGTGGGGCGGAGCGCCGAACTCCAAAGCCTGGATGAGGTGGCCGAACTGGGCTTCATATTCTTCTTTACTGAAGCCAAGGGCCTCGAACATCTGCCGTTGCACAGCGGCAGAGTGGTTCCGAATGGAGCCGCCGCCCACCTCAAAGCCGTTGAGTACCATATCATAGGCTCTGGCTTTGACCGAGCCCGGGTCCAGGGCGATACGCTCCAGGTGCCCCACCGCCGGAGAGGTAAAGGGATGGTGGCAGGCCACAAAACGCTTTTCCTCCTCACTGTACTCAAAGAGGGGGAAATCCGTCACCCAGAGGAAGTTATAGCGCCCTTCGGGAATAAGCTTCAGGCGCTTGCCGAGATGCACCCGCAAGTTGCCCAAAGCAGCGTTAACCATGCCCGGCTCCCCGGCCTGGAAGAAAACAATATCGCCAATCTGAAGATCCAAGGCCTTTTGCAGAGCCGCCCGCTCCTCTTCAGTGAAAAACTTGGCAATGGGCGATTGCCACTCATCCGGCCGAACCTTGATCCAGGCCAGGCCCTGAGCGCCGTAAATTTTCACAAAATCGGTAAAATCATCGATCTCTTTCCGGGTTAGGCTTTCGCCGCCGGGAACCTTCATAGCTTTGACCAGCGGGGCCGTGCTGAAAAGGCGGAAATTCGAGCCGCGGACAATATCGGTAACATCCTTGAGGCGGAGATCAAAACGGGTGTCAGGCTTATCCAGGCCATACTCGGCCATGGCTTGGTCGTAGGTCATGCGGGGGAAGGGCAGGGGCAGATCAATTCCCTTGGTCTCTTTGAGGATGCGCGCCATCAGGCCTTCGGCCATGGTCATCACCTTATTTTCATCCACAAAGGACATTTCAATGTCGATCTGCGTAAATTCAGGCTGCCGGTCGGCGCGCAGGTCTTCATCACGGAAGCAACGCACAATCTGATAATAACGCTCCAGACCGGCCACCATCAGGATCTGCTTGAAGATCTGGGGCGACTGGGGCAGGGCGTAGAACTGCCCCTGGTTAACCCGGCTGGGCACAAGATAATCCCGGGCGCCTTCCGGGGTGGATTTGGTCAAAATGGGCGTTTCCACATCAAGAAAACCGTTTTCATCCATATAGCTGCGCACGGCCTGCGCAGCCTTGTGGCGCAGAATAAAGTTGGCGGCCATGGAGGGACGGCGCAAATCCAGATACCGGTACGTCAGACGGACATTCTCGTTGATTTCGCTCCGGTCGTCGATCAGGAAAGGCGGGGTTTTGGAGGTATTAAGCAGCTTCCAATCATGAACCACCACTTCTATCGCCCCGGTAGCCATGCCCGGATTGGTCATGCCTTCCGGGCGGGGCCGAACCTTGCCCTGTATGGCCAGCACATACTCTGAACGCAGGATATGCGCGTTTTCATGGGCTTTTGGGGCAATTTCGGGGCTGAACACGATCTGGGTCAGGCCTTCGCGGTCCCGCAGATCTACAAAAATAAGCCCGCCGTGGTCCCTCCGAAACTGAACCCAGCCCATAAGGCAGACATCCCTGCCCGAATCTTCAGCCCGCAGAGCGCCGCACGAGTGGGTGCGGGTCCAGTCTCCCAAGGGCGCGATATACTGCTGGTGTTCCTGTTGCACATCCTGCTGCATTTCACTCATGGCGTTCCCCAAAAGCGCGCAACGCGCCGTTTGTTATACAAAATCCAAAATTGCGTTCATCGGAGCGGTCTGCTGCTCCCCGGTTTCCATATCCTTAACTGTAACCACGCCCATGGCCATCTCATTGCCCCCCAGCAACAGACACTTGGCCGCCCCGGCCTTAGAGGCCTGACGCATCTGGCTCTTGAGGCTCCTCACCGCAAAAGAAACCTCGCCCCGACGGCCGGCCTCGCGTAAGTGTTGGGCCAAGAGCATGCCTTTTTGCAACGCCTGTTCATCCAGAACCGCCAGAAAGAAATCAACGGATTCAGGCAACTGCCACGCGCCGGAATCAGCCAGTATCATAGCCAGACGCTCCATACCGCAGGCAAAGCCAATACCCGGCGTATCCGGCCCGCCAAGATCGGCAATGAGCCCGTCATAGCGACCGCCGCCGGCAACCGAACCCTGCGAGCCGATACTCGTGGAAACAACTTCAAAGGTCGTGCGGTTGTAGTAATCAAGACCGCGCACCAAACGGGGATTCAACACATAGGGGAGGCCGGCCGCATCCAGAATATCCCGAACAATGCCAAAATGGGCTTTACATTCCGGGCAGTTGTGTTCCAGAATCTGCGGAGCCTTATCAATAAGTGCCTTGCACCCGGGCACCTTGCAATCGAGCACCCGCAGGGGGTTCGTTTCCATACGGCGGCGGCAGTCTTCGCAAAGCTGGTCCGTATCCAGGCCCAGCAAAAATTCATGGAGTTTCTCTTTGTAGAGCGGGCGGCACTGCCTGCACCCCAAGGAATTAACTTCCAGAACAAGGTTTTTCAAACCGGCCTCGTTCAGGAAACGCATCAGCATGAGGATCACTTCGGCATCCGCCAGGGGTTCGCTGGCCCCCAGGCACTCGCAGTTGAGCTGGTGAAACTGACGCATCCGGCCCTTTTGTGGCCGTTCATAGCGGAACATGGGGCCATAGGTGAAAAATTTAGAAACTGATTCCTTGGCGTAGCGGGAAGATTCTATGTAGGCCCGCATGACTCCGGCCGTGGCTTCAGGCCGCATGGTCAACATTCGGCCGCCTTTATCCTCGAAGGTATACATTTCCTTCTGCACAATGTCCGTCTCAGTGCCTATGCCCCTGGTAAATATCTCGGTGTGCTCAAGGAGAGGGGTCCGAAGCTCTTCATAGCCGTAGCGGCTAAAGACATTGCGCGCCGTGTTCTCCAAAAAGGAAAAAACATCGCTTTCAGGCGAAAAAAGATCAGCAAAACCTTTGATGCGTTGGAAGTTGGCCATATGGTTCCCCGGTATCGTTATAGTAGGGGGAGAAGCATAAGCCATGGGGGGCGGGCTTGTAAAGCCGAACGCTCGAGGGGGAAGGGAGCAGGCTGTATCTATTCTGTGGGAGCTCAGGCCCTGCCGGGGGTATGAGAGCCCCCACGGTTCGCCCCAGAGCGCCGGCCGTCCCTTGTAGAGGGCAAGAAATCATCGGTTCGGGCCGCCCCCCGGCCTGCTCGCCACGATATTTCGTTCATAAACAACCTTGGGCTCTCCCCCGAGGGAGACAGAAGTTTTCTCCTGTCTCCCCTTTTCGTTTTCCTGTGAAAGGGTTTTCCGGAGGAAGGCAGAGCCCCTGAATTGAGGCCAATACAAATGTATATTTGGTGGAATAACGAGGTATTGCTACGCATCTCCTTTGGAAGGAGTAACCGTAGCGTATAATAAAAGTGTTTCGTGCAACAACATTGAGTGGTTGCCTATATAAAGAGAATACTCAGGGACAAGGTTTTTTATAAAATAGGGAATTTCAACAATATCAATAGGTTTATGATAAAGGCATATGGCAAGATTCGGCTTAAACTTTTTGATGGTCTCGCGGGCTCCTTCAAGAGCCATTAATTCCGTTCCTTCTATATCCATTTTGATCATATCAACGCGGGAAATCCCTTGCTCCTGAATCCAGATATCAAGCGGCAGAGTTTGTACCTCTATTGCCCCCTTTACCGGCTGTTCAAGCACTTTTGAGCGAGGCCCTTTGGAACGAAAAGACATGGTGCCTTTGGAATTCCATAACCCAAGAGGCACCATCGTTACATTTTCACAAGCTTTGATCTTTTGCGATGCAAGGGCAAACCCGTAGGGATCAGGCTCAAAAGCCCAAACTCTACCCTTATCCCCCACCAAGGATGCATATGTCTCCGTTGGTTCGGCCACTTGGGCTACACCGACATCAAGC
>CATJOY010000028.1 GCA_949741925.1 uncultured Desulfovibrionaceae bacterium
TCTCTCCGCCGCTTGGGGTGAACCTTTTTGTTGCAAGCTCCATAGGAAATGTTTCAAGCGAAGCAATTGCCAAAGCATCGTTGCCGTTTATATTCTCTATGCTTTTTGTCCTGTTTTTGGTCATAATCTTTCCGCAGATTTCTCTTTACCTGCCAACGCTCTACTATGCATCATAAAGGGAGCGCCATGTCAAAAATAACTCTTAATGGTTGTCTTGACCTACATATTCATTGTCATCCTGATGTTAAAGAGCGGTCAGTAAATGATATTTCCATGGCTCAGTACTGTATTGACTCTGGAATGAGAGGATTCCTCATTAAGTCACATGATTGGTCAACGCATGACCGGGCAAGCATAGCCAAAACTCTTTTTCCGGAATGCGAAATTTTTGGTTCTCTTTGTATGAACTTATCGCACGGCCCGAGAGTAAACCCTTTTGCTGTAAGCCAAGCCGTGAAAACCTGGGGCAACTCGTGTCGCTGCGTCTGGCTTCCCACAAGGGAATCAGCCTTTGATATGAAAAGAAATTATGCAAAACACCCCGGCATACCCGTTGTTGACGCATACGGAAACGTGCTGCCCGAAGTGATAAAAACCATGGAAATCTGTGCGGAGGCTGATATCATTCTCGCTTCTGGGCATAGTTCCAATGAAGAAACGGTTGCGCTAGCCCAAGCAGCAAAAGAAGTCGGTTTGCGTAAATTTGTTGTTACCCATGCAACATCCGATCCATGGATGCTCTCCCTGGACACTCTCAAAAAATGTTTTGCCCTGGGCGCTTACGTGGAACACGCCTATGTCGCGCTGATATGGGGACCGGAAACCCCCTTTCCGCACTATAAACCGTGCTCAATAGAACGAATACTGGAATATATAGCTGTATGTCCGGAAAGAACATTCTTGACCTCCGATTTGGGAACTGCCGGCCTTCCCGCGCCCCATGACGGCATGGCGGCATTTATGAATCTCCTGTATACATATGGTATTTCCACAAAAAGCATAGACCACATGACCAAAACCGTTCCCGCCATGCTGATGAACCTCAAGGAGCAGACAACGCGGCAAGAACAGACAACTTGACTACGGTAGAACAGGACTTCCCGCCTTTCTGGTTCCCGAGGCCTTCTTTCCCTCGATAGCCATCACGGAAACGGATACCACAGCCCTCGGAACAGTTTCGGAACATAGTTTATTTGAGAAAAGCTAAAGGATCTCCCCTGACAAGGAAAAACGGAAAAGCTGTACACGCCCTATGCCACCGATCAATTTTTTCCGGCTGCCCTCATCAGCGAAAAAGGCGGCTTGGCGGTAAAAAGAGTTGAGAAACCGCGCCGAGAGGAATATCCTTAAAATACAAGCCCGCA
The DNA here is from genome assembly GCA_949741925.1 of uncultured Desulfovibrionaceae bacterium. Lineage (GTDB taxonomy): Bacteria > Desulfobacterota > Desulfovibrionia > Desulfovibrionales > Desulfovibrionaceae > JAJDHY01. Next base: position 1,365 of record CATJOY010000028.1, read on the forward strand.
ATGAAATATGGGATTCTTTGGAAGTGATACGAAGTATTCGCTCCCCTGCTCCAAAAGACGAATATACACCCTAGGAGAACGCCATGGATGAAAATACCATTATGAAAGGCATACTGGATAGTTACCCCTATCCTATCGTCTTTGTTGACAAGGACTTCATCATCCGGTTCATGAACCGGTTCGCCAAATACCACTATTACCAGGAGCGCGGTTATGCTTCCCTTATCGGCACCTCACTTTTAGATTGCCACACCAATGAAGAGAGTCGGACAAAAATCAAAAAAGCTTTTGCGGGAATGCAAAAAAACGGCAAGGAAGTCTTTGTGGGCATCAATATCCGCAATCAGCGAATGTATATGCAGGGAGTACGAAATGAACAGGGGGAATTAATCGGCTTTATTGAACGCTTTGAAATGAATTTACAAAAATAGGCTTCATATAATAGTGCCTGTGCAAATGGCTCTTTTTGCAATGGACTGCCCCCGCGTTTTGCTTCCACAAGGGTACGTTTATACAAACAGGATATTCCCTGACTACCGAGATATTTTTATAAACACAACGCGCTGAAGGCATTTTAAGGCATCGCCCCTCGTGTTCGGCTATGCCCCCTTTTCTACACCTCCGGCGGCCGTGGTCTTCCCCCCCCAGACCGCCGGGGGACCTCCAGAGAAGTATTTTGTGAGAAAGCTAAAAAAGGAACAGCACCAACACCATCGCACCTCATGGGCCAGGGCTGTTCTGAAAACCATTTCCTCCGCAAAAACCGAATCATCTCTCCGGCAAGAGAGAGGGAAACAACAGACAAAAACCTATTGGGCATAGGCCAAAACCGTTTTTTTCGGCTAAGACCATCAGGCGAAAAAACAGCTTTCCAGCAGAAATAGATGAGGCCCCCTCCAGGGATGGCAAAGTCAATGATTCCCCGGGCCCTTTATAAGAAAAAAGGCCTATTCCCAATCTAAAAAAAACAGCCCCCGCAAACAATTACGGAGGCTGTCGAAACACCCCTATGGAGCCATAGGAATACCCTAAAAGGGTAACGGCAAGAAAGTGGTTTACTCTCCGCCGATCTTGAGTTTCTTAGGCGCGGATGTCTTGGGTGCGGCCTTAGGAGCCTTAGGAGCAGCGGCTCTGGGCGCCCGCGGAGCCTTGGGAGCCTTCGGGGCCGCTTCTTTGGCAGCCTTTGCCTTTTCGGGCTTGGAAGAGGCTCCATCCTTAGAGGCCTCGTCGATGGCGGGAGCACCGTGGGTCAGTTCAATAACAGCCAGCGGGGCTGCATCGCCACGCCGGGGCTGGGCGAGCTTGAGGACCCGGGTAAAACCGCCGGCAACGCCGGTAAAGGCGGGGGCCACGTCATCAAAAAGACGTTTAACCAGCTGGTGGCTGCCCAAGCGGCGGTAAGCTTCGCGCCGGGCATGCAGATCGTTCTTAAGCCCCAACGTGATCAGGGGTTCAACAACGCCGCGCAGTTCCTTGGCCTTGGCTTCAGTAGTAGTAATACGCCCGTAGGTGAGCAGGGCCTTGGCCATGTTGCGGAACAGCGCCCTGCGGTGCGATGCGTTACGCCCCAGCTTGCGCCCTGAATTATTGTGCCTCATGTTGCTGCTTCCCCTTCCATTCCTGATATTTCTTTTCGAAATTATCGATCTTCATGCCGAAATCAAGATTCATCTCGCCGAGTACCTTGCGGATTTCATCAAGGGATTTACGGCCGAAATTCTTTGTCTTCAGCATTTCATTTTCCGTTTTCTGGACCAATTCGCCCACAAGATCAATATTAGCGCTCTTAAGGCAGTTAGTAGCTCTTACTGAAAGTTCAAGCTCATCAATAGACTTGAAAACGTTTTCGTTGAGCTCCGAACTGCCTGCACTGGCGGAATGATTCCCCCCGGCACTGCGCTCGTCAAAGTTGATAAAAACGGAGATCTGATCCTTCAAAATCTTGGCGCTGTAGGCGATGGCATCTTCAGGCGTAACTGAACCATCAGTCCACACCTGCATGATCAACTTATCATAGTTTGTCATCTGCCCGACACGGGCCTGTTCAACAGTATAGGCAACTTTCCGGATAGGAGAAAAGCTGGCGTCCAGAAGGATCAGACCGATCTCCTCATTGATATCCTCGTGCATATCCGCAGGCACATAGCCCTTGCCCATCCGGGCTTCCATCTCAAAGGTCAGAGTAATATCCTCGGTGGCCGTGAAGAGATGCAACTCGGGGTTCAGTACCTCAACGTGCTGGGTGGTGACGATAGAACCGGCGCTCACCGGTCCTTTACCGCTTACTTCCAAGGTAAGCCGTTGGGGTTGATCGGTATCCATCGCAAGGCGCACCTGCTTGAAGTTGAGAACAATATTGGTCACATCCTCAAGCACTCCGGGGATGGTAGAAAACTCGTGCTGCACCCCGGAAATTTTCAGCGAAACCAAGGCCGCCCCCTGCAGGGAGGAAAGCAGCACCCGGCGGAGCGCGTTGCCCAAGGTTGTGGCATAGCCCGGTTCCAGGGGCTCGCACACAAACTTGCCGTATTGCGAATCGGCGTCGCTGTCACGCGTGATCTGCTCGGGCTTCACCAGCACCGACCAGTTTCTTGCGTTAATCAGTCTGTCGCCTTGTTTGGTCAACATAGGTATCTCCGTTTATTTGGAGTACAGCTCGACGATCAGGTTCTCGTTGATGGGAGTCTGAATGTCTTCACGCTGAGGCAGCGCCTTTACCGTTCCCTTAAAAGCAGGACCGTCAGATTCCAGCCAGGACGGCGTGCCACGGCGAGCGATAACCGACTGAGCTTCCATAATAGAGGGGATCTTGCGATGTTTTTCAGGAACGGCAATCACATCGCCAGCCCTGACCAGCAAGGAAGGAATATTCACCTTACCGCCGTTCAGAGTAAAGATGCCATGGCGAACCATCTGCCGTGCGGCTTGGCGTGAAGAGGCAAAGCCCAGATGGTAAATAACGCTGTCCAGCCTGCGCTCCAGCATAATGAGCAGATTGGCGCCGGTAGCTCCCTTGGCCATATCCGCTTTGAAAAAGTAGTTACGGAATTGACGCTCAAGAATTCCGTACATGCGGCGCACCTTCTGCTTTTCGCGGAGCTGCACGGCGTAATCTGAGTTCTTCTTGCGAATGCGGCCATGTTGACCCGGCGCATAGGGGCGGGTTTCAAAGGCGCACTTTTTGGAATAGCAACGGTCGCCCTTGAGGAAGAGCTTATCTCCCTCACGACGGCACAAACGGCATTTAGCTTCATTATATTTGGCCATGGTGGTCCCCTCCTCGCATCAGACCCGGCGCCGTTTGGGAGGACGGCAACCGTTGTGGGGAATGGGCGTCACATCGCGAATAAAAGCGATTTTAAACCCGACATTGTTGATGGCGCGGATCGCAGATTCGCGGCCCGTGCCGGGGCCCAGCACATACACGCCTACAGTGCGCATGCCGTTATCCTGAGCACGGCGAGCAGCCTGCTCAGCAGCTACCTGAGCGGCAAAAGGCGTGGACTTCCGAGAGCCCTTAAAGCCCGCCTGACCGGCGGAAGCCCAACTCACGGCGTTGCCGCGGGTATCCGTGAAAGTGATAATGGTATTATTAAAAGAAGCCTGAATATGGGCAATGCCCACAGGCACGTTTTTTTTCTCTCTTTTCTTGACTGCACGTTTGGCTTTGGCCATGATCCTGCTCTCAATTCATTAGTTGAAGGTTGGCCGCCCGTTTTGCAGCGGGGGAAACGCCTGCCGGATGCGCCTTACTTTTTCTTAGGCGCGGCGCCACGCCTGGGGCCTTTACGGGTCCGGGCGTTGGTGTGGGTGCGCTGCCCTCTGGCGGGCAAACCTTTTCTATGCCTCAGGCCACGATAGCAACCGATATCCATGAGACGCTTGATGTTGCTCGAAACTTCGCGGCGCAGGTCACCCTCCACCTTGTAGTTCTGCTCGAGCTCCTTACGAATTTCATTGACTTCGTCAGCGGAAAGATCATCAATGCCCCGGGTCCAGTCTACACCCGTGGTATCAAGAATTTTCAACGCCGTAGCGCGCCCGATACCGAAAATATAGGTGAGGGCGATGTCCGCACGCTTGCCTCTGGGCAAATCTACTCCAGCGATTCTGGCCACTTGAAACTCCTGTTTCGCTTAACCCTGGCGCTGCTTGTGCCGGGGATTTTCGCAAATAACCCGCAAAATGCCGCAGCGACGAATCACTTTGCACTTGGGGCACATTTTTTTTACGGAAGGCCTTACTTTCATTGGTCCACTCCATCACATCCTCGGCAAAGGGTAACTCCTCGCCGGTTATTTCCGGGAAACCCGGCATTCACACCGGAGCGTAAAAACTTGAACGTATAAATATAGCAGCCGCACATTATCCCGTCAAGCTATTGCCGCCTCCGGCGGAAGACTCAGTATTTCGTGGCCGTCATGGGTCACAGCGACCGAGTGCTCATAATGGGCCGCAAGGCTTTTATCGCGGGTAACCGCAGTCCAGCCATCGGCCAGAATATCAACTTCATATGTGCCCGCACTGACCATGGGCTCAATAGCTAAAACCATCCCGGGCTGCAAGACCAGCTCAGGCAACCCCGGGGCCACAAAATTGGGGATTTCCGGTTTCTCGTGCATATTCCTACCGATACCATGGCCCACAAAACGGCGAACCACCGAGAAACCGGCGCTCTCCGCCACCTGTTGGACCGCTGCGGAAACATCCTTAAGAAACTTTCCGGGCTTTACGGCGGCAATGCCCGCTTCCAGACTGGCGCGGGTCACATCCAACAGCCGCCTGGCTTCGGGGCTAATCTTCCCTACCGCCACTGTGCGGGCCGAATCAGAATAAAATCCCTCAAAAACAACGCCCATGTCAAAACTAACAATATCACCTTCCTTAAGAATTCTCTCGGAAGGAAAACCGTGAACCACTTCTTCGTTTACTGAGCAACAAAGAGCAAAAGGATACCCCATGTACCCGAGGAATGCGGGCCGAACCTTCATCTCACGGCAACATTCCCTGGCAATTTCCTCGAAGAACATGGTTTTGACGCCGGGAGCAACAGCCTTTTCCAGCTCATCCAATATACGGCATCCGAGCTGATTGGCCTCACGCATAACGGCAATCTCGTTCTCGTTCTTGAGAAAAACACCACGATATTTTTTCACCGTAACGTCAGTCCTTCTTCTAGGGAATATCAATAACGGCCTTTAAGGCGAGTTTTTCCCATTAATCCTTCGTATTGACGCGATATCAAATGCGACTCCACTTGAGCCATGAAGTCCATCGCCACACCGACCACGATGAGCAAACTGGTGCCGCCGAAATAAAAGGGCACGTTGAATTTGGTCATCAATATTTGGGGAATGACGCAAACAATAGATATATAGAGCGCGCCCCATACGGTAATACGCATCAACACTTTGTCAATGTACTCTTTGGTTTTGGAGCCCGGACGAATCCCCGGTACAAAACCGCCCTGTTTCTTCAAATTTTCCGCTATATCCTTGGGATCAAAGATAATAGCTGTGTAAAAGAAACAAAAGAAAACGATCAGGGCGACAAACAGCACATTATAAATCACGCTGCCCGGAGAAAACCACATAGCCACAGACTGCAGCCATTCGCTGCCCTTGGAAAATTCCGCCACTGTAGCCGGAAAAATCAACAAGGAAGAGGCAAAAATAGGCGGAATAACCCCAGCGGTATTTACTTTGAGCGGCAAATGCGTTGTCTGACCACCGTACATTTTGCGGCCGACCTGACGCTTGGCGTAGTGGATCGGAATCCGCCGTTGGGCGCGTTCCACAAAGACAATGCCCACCAGTACCGCCAGCATCAGCACTGCCAACACGATAGCCACAAAGATGGAAATCGTGCCCACTGAAATAAACTCAATGGAGCTGAAAAGAGCGCGCGGCAAACCGGCAACAATGCCTGAAAAAATGATCAGCGAGATGCCGTTGCCGACGCCCCGCTCAGTGATCTGCTCGCCGATCCACATAATCAGCACTGTACCCGCGGTCATAGTGATGACAGTCACTGCTTTAAAAGCAAAGCCCGGCGTCATTACAATATTGGCTCCGGTGATAGGGCTTTGCATGCCCTCAAGAGCAACCGCAAGGCCAAAACCCTGCACCAGGGTAATGAGCACAGTGCCGTAACGCGTCCACTGGGTGATCTTTTTACGCCCGGCAGCTCCCTCTTCCTTGGCCATGCGTTTGATCTCCGGACTGACCACCTGCAAGAGCTGCATAATGATCGAGGCCGAAATATACGGCATAACGCCAAGGGCGAAGACTGAGAGGTTGCTTAAGCCCCCGCCGGAAAACATGTCGAACACCCCAAACAGGGTGTTCTGCACACTGGCGAAAAATTCGGCGAGGGCCTTCGTATCTATACCCGGGATCGGCACGTGAACGCCGATCCGGTAGGCCACCAGCAAAAGCGCCGTCCAGAGGAGTTTCCTACGAAGCTCGGGAATGCGCGCAACGTTCTCCACACCACTAAGTGCCACGGTTTATCCTTCTACGGTATCGGCGGCGTCAACCGCTTTAGGTTCAGTCATTCCTGAAGCATCGGCCGGGGCCGGTTCCAGGGCAGTGGCCTTACCGCCGGCCTTGGCGAGTTTTGCAGCGGCCGAGGCACTGAACTTATGAGCCTCAACACGAACGGCGGCGTTCACTTCGCCGTCACCCAAAATTTTCACCGGGGAGCCCATTCGAGCCAGACCGCGCTCATACATATCCTCGAGCGAGATCTCGGATTTGCCCTCAAAGGCTTTGAGCAGGCGGTCCAGGCTGATCACTTCATAGCGCATTTTAAAGGCAAAGTTCTTAAAACCGCGCTTGGGCAAACGGCGCTGCAAAGGCATCTGGCCACCTTCAAAGCCAGCGGGTACACCGCCACCGGATCGGGCGTTCTGGCCCTTATTACCTTTGCCGGCCGTTTTGCCGAGGCCGGAACCCGAGCCGCGCCCTACCCTTTTGCGGGTTTTGCGCTCTTCGGGAAAAGGATATATTTCGTGCAGTTGCATTATTTCACTACCTCCACCATGTGGGGGATCCTGGCGATCATGCCGCGGATAGCAGGCGTATCCTTATGTTCCTTGACCATGTACAGCTTTCTAAGTCCTAGGGCTGCTACAATTTTACGCTGTTTCGGCTGGCAGCCGATAACACTGCGAATAAGTTTAATTTTGATCATGCGCGTCTCCCCTTTTTAAGCGCCTACTTTCTGGGGGTATGCAGTTTTTTACCGCGTACTTCGCCCACTTCCTCGGCGCTCCTGAGGGAGGACAGCCCTTCCACAGTGGCGCGCAATACGTTGTGGGGATTATTGGTGCCGATGGCCTTGGCCAACACATCAGATACCCCGGCCGCTTCCATCACGGCGCGCACGGCACCGCCGGCGATAATGCCGGTACCTTTGGAGGCAGGCTTCAGCATAACGCTGCCCGCGCCGAAACGGCCGAGCACCTCATAGGGGAGTGTGCCATCCAAAAGCGGCACACGAATCATATGCCGGCGTGCATGTTCGGTAGCCTTACGCAAAGCCTCAGGAACTTCCTGTGCCTTGCCCAGGCCGAACCCGACCTGCCCTTTGCCGTCGCCCACCACCACCAGGGCAGAGAAGCTGAAACGCCGGCCGCCTTTCACAACCTTCGCCACCCGGTTCAGGGCAACGATCTTTTCAACAAAACCCGCTTCAGTCGTTTGTTCCATGATTCTTCCTGCCGGCGTTAAAATTCAAGACCAGCTTCTCGAGCGCCATCGGCAACCGCCTTGATACGCCCGTGGTAGATGTAACCGTTCCGGTCAAACACTACCTTGCTGATGTTTTTTTCCTTGGCGAGCCGGGCGATTTCCTTGCCCACCTGCTCGGCGCCCTTCTTGTTGCTGTGAAAGCTGCTCTCGCCCTTGTTCAGCACCAGGGTAGACGTGGAAACCAGTGTATGGTGGGTCATATCATCCACGATCTGGGCATAAATATGCATGTTGGAGCGATACACCACCAGGCGGGGCCTTTCCGCATTGCCGGTAACTTTCTTGCGGATGCGGATCTTGCGGCGCTGCCGCCCTTCTTCTTTAGTCTTGGCCATGACTCACCTGCCCTACTTCTTGGCGCCGGATTTGCCGGCCTTGCGACGCACGATTTCGCCTTCGTATCGAATACCTTTGCCTTTATACGGCTCAGGTTTGCGCAGGCGTCTGATCCTGGCGGCAGTTTCGCCTACCAGTTCCTTATCAATGCCGGAAAGAGTCAGCTTTTGGCCATCCACGGCAGCAGCAATCCCTTTAGGGAGATCCACCAACACGGGATGGGAAAAGCCGAGAGCCAGCTCCACGGTATTGCCTTTAACAGCAACCTTATATCCCACGCCGATAACTTCCAGGGATTTGGAAAAACCCTTGGTCACACCGTCAACACAGTTAGCCAGAAGCGTTCTTCTGAGGCCGTGCTGGGCGCGGGATTCACGGGTGTCTTCAATACGGGTGATCACCACGGAGTCTGCGGACACCTCATATTGCAAAAGAGCCGAAACCGGTGTCGTAAGCTCTCCCTTGGGCCCTTTCACCGTAATGCCGCCGTCTTTAACGGTAACGGTGACGCCGCTGGGGATGGCGACGGGAAGTTTTCCTATTCTTGACATGGCGATACCCTACCAGATCTCACAGAGAAGTTCGCCCCCCACCTTGCGGTCATGGGCAGTCTGGCCATCCATGACGCCGCTGGAGGTGGAAAGGATGCAGATACCAAGGCCGTTCTGAACCTTGGGGATATCCGAGTGGCCGACGTAAACCCGGCGACCGGGCGTGCTGATGCGTTTCAGCCCGGCTATGGCCGCCTTCCCTTTGTGATAGCGAAGTTGGATCTTGATGACGTTCCCTTCGGCGGAAACCTCATCAACATACCCTTCCTGCTTGAGGATGGCGGCAAGAGACTCCTTCATCTTCGAGCGCGGCACACTCACTTCCTTATGCAGGGCCAAGTGCGCGTTGCGGATACGCGTAAGCATATCGGCAATAGGATCGGTTACCATTGAATTGCTCCTTAAAAAATTACGATCAGGCCACACGGCAAGACCAGTTCCAAACTACCAGCTCGATTTACGCACGCCCGGAAGCTCGCCTTTGAGGCTCATGTTGCGAAAGCAGATACGGCAGATGCCGAACTTACGCAGAAAAGCCCTGGGGCGGCCGCAGATAGGACAACGGTTATATGCCCGGGAACTGAACTTGGGTTTGCGGCTGGCCTTGACTTCAAGTGAGGTTCGAGACAAGGGAATTCTCCTTTACTTCCTGAACGGCATGCCCAGCTGCTCCAGCAGGAGCTTTCCTTCCTTATCAGAAGTGGCTGAGGTCACTATAGTTATGTTCATACCCTTGGGGTTTTCAACACGGTCAGTTTCCAATTCAGGAAAAATGGTGTGCTCTTTGATACCCAAGGTAAAATTGCCACGGCCGTCAAAGCCTCTATCCGGCACGCCGCGAAAATCGCGTACGCGCGGCAGAGCGAAGTTCACCAGTTTATCGAGGAAGTCCCACATGCGGGCCCCGCGCAAGGTGACGCGGCAGCCTATGGGCATGCCTTCCCGCAGCTTGAAGGCCGCGATGGATTTCTTGGCCCGTGTCACAACGGCCTTTTGCCCGGCGATGGACGTCAATTCCGTCACCGCCTCTTCCATCAGCTTATTATTCTGGGAGGCGGCGCCAAGGCCGATGTTCAGCGAGATTTTCTCGAGTGCGGGAACCTGCATGGCAGATTTATAGCCGAATTCCGAGTTCAGGGCCGGCACCACTTTCTCGCGGTATATTTTTTCAAGACGCGTCATCGTCGTCCACCCTAATCCATTGTAGCGTTGCACTTCTTGCAGAAGCGAACTTTCTTGCCATCTTCGGTATGACGATACCCGATACGGGTAGCCTCATTGCAGGCGTCACAAACCACCTTCACATTGGAAATGTGCAGGGGCATTTCCTTATCCAGTATCCCCCCCTGTTGCTTGGCATAGGGGTTGGGCTTGGTATGGCGCTTGGCAACGTTGACCTTTTCAACAAGGACGGCATCCTTTTTCTTAAGGATTTTCAAGACCTTTCCAATCTTGCCCTTGTCTTTGCCGACAGTGACCTGCACCTTATCGTCTTTGCGAATACGGAATTGTTTCATGGCTGTCTCCTACAGGACCTCGGGCGCCAACGATACGATTTTCATAAAATTTTTGGCGCGGAGTTCCCGGGCAACGGGTCCGAAGATACGGGTACCCACGGGTTCCCCTTGCTTGGTCAGCAGTACGGCCGCGTTGGAATCAAACTTAATGTATGAACCATCGGGTCTTCTGACTTCCTTTTTGGTCCGTACGATAACGGCCTCCATGACGTCGCCTTTCTTCACCTTGCTGTGAGGCATGGCGTCCTTCACGGAAATCATAATGATGTCCCCCACCGAGGCGTAGCGACGCTTGGAGCCGCCAAGCACCTTGATGCAGGCCACTTCTTTGGCGCCGGAATTATCGGCGACCTCCAATCTTGATTCAACCTGGATCATGGCTGCACCTCTATACGGCTTTTTCCAACACGCTCACCAGATGCCAACGCTTGTTGCGAGACATCGGGCGAAATTCAATGATGGAAACGGTATCGCCGATTTTACCTTCGTTGGCAGGATCATGCGCCGTAAACTTTTTATGACGGCGGATATACTTTTTCAGCAGGGGATGTTTATACAGGGTTTCAACGCGCACCACGATGGTCTTGTCGTTCACATCGCTGACCACTGTGCCGACGAGCGTGCGCCCCTTCCTGTTCTGGATGGATTCGGACATCTTACGCTCCCTTCTTCTTGAGATAGGTCAGTATCCGCGCGACATTGCGGCGGGCCGCCGGAATATCGGCGACCTTTTCAAGTTGCCCCGTGGCATGCTTGAATCGAAGGTTGAACAACTCCGAACGGGCTTCAGCCAATTTGCCGTTAAGCTGCTCCACGGTCAGGCCGTCCAGCTCTTTTCTCTTTTCAGTCGCTTTCATCTTACAGGCCCTCACGAAGCACTATGTGCGTCTTGATGGGGAGCTTATGCTGGGCGCGAACCATGGCCTCCTTGGCGAGCTCCACGGGCACTCCCTTGATCTCATAAAGGATGCGGCCGGGCTTAACCGGGGCATACCAGCCCGCGGGAGCGCCTTTACCTTTGCCCATCCGCACTTCCAGGGGTTTGGAGGTATAGGGATGGTCAGGGAAAATACGAATCCAAACCCGACCACCACGCTTGATGTGGCGCATCATGGCGATACGGGCAGCTTCAATTTGCTGGTTGGTCAGCTTGCCGTGTTCCAGGGCCTTGAGGCCCACGTCACCGAAGGCGACGGTAGCGCCGCGCAAGGCGGGCCCCTTGATGCGGCCCTTCTGGCGCTTGCGGAATTTTACTTTCTTAGGGCTGAGCATTACTGTTCTACCTCGGTGTCAAGGATTTCCCCCTTGAAGATCCACACCTTTACGCCAATAATGCCGTAGGTGGTACGCGCTTCAGCATAGCCGAAATCTATGTCGGCGCGCAGGGTCTGCAGGGGCACCCGGCCGTCGCGATACCATTCGGTGCGGGCGATTTCCGCGCCGGCCAAACGACCCGCGCAGTTGATCTTGATGCCTTCCGCGCCAAACTTGCGCGCCATGGCCACCGTGCGCTTCATGGCGCGGCGGAAAGCCACCCGACGCTCAAGCTGCTGGGCCACGGATTCGGCCACCAGTTGGGCATCCGCTTCAGGACGACGGATTTCATTTACTTCAATCACGAACTCCCGGCCGAACTGCTTTTTAAGATCGCCCCGGAGCTTTTCAATCTCCGCACCCTTGCGGCCGATAATAATACCCGGCCGGGCCGTGGAGAGAATAAGCCGCACTTTGCCACCGGCCCGCTCAATCTCGATTTTAGAAATACCGGCGGAATAAAGCAGCTTTTTAACATGCTTACGGATGGTATGGTCTTCAAAGACGAAACCCGGATACTCTTTCTTGCTGTACCAGCGAGATTGCCAGTTCTTGTTGTATCCGAGCCGGAACCCGAAGGGATGTACTTTCTGACCCATGATGTTTCCTAGTTCTCGGCAAGAATGACTGTGATATGGCTGGTGCGCTTCCTGATATGCGTAGCGCGGCCTTGCGCGCGGGGCATGAAACGCTTCCAGGTGGGGCCTTCGTTGACAATAACCTGCTTCACAACCAAAGCGTCCACGTTCACGCTCGTATTATTTTCGGCGTTGGCGAGGGCGGAACGCATCACGGCGCGAATAACTTCAGCGCCCTTCTGCGGGGTGAACTTCAGGATGTTCATAGCATCTTCCACGGGCTTACCCACAACGTTTTTGGCAACAACGCGGGTCTTTCTCGGGGAGACGCGGATAAACTTGGCAGTAGCTTGTGCTTCCATGATAGTACCCGCTTATTTCCTGCCGGCTTTGGTTTTCTTGTCCCCTGCATGGCCATGGAAAACACGCGTGGGAGAAAATTCGCCCAGCTTGTGGCCGACCATGTTTTCAGTGACAAATACCGGGATGAATTTTTTCCCGTTGTGCACGGCAAAGGTGAATCCCACCATTTCCGGCACGATGGTGGAACGGCGCGACCAGGTCTTGATCACCCGGCGGTCGCTGCTCTCAACGGCCTTATCCACTTTCTTTGCCAGATGGCCGTCAATAAAGGGGCCTTTTTTCAGGGATCTTGGCATCGGTCAACTCCTACCTATTTCCGGCGCCGGGTAACGATCAGCTTCGTAGAAGCCTTTTTCCGGTCACGTGTCTTGTACCCCTTGGTGGGCTTGCCCCACGGGGTAACGGGATGACGGCCGCCCGAACTTCTGCCTTCACCACCGCCAAGGGGGTGATCCACAGGGTTCATAGCCACACCGCGCACCTTGGGACGGCGGCCCAACCAACGATTACGGCCGGCCTTGCCCAAAGAAATCTTTTCATGATGGATATTGCCCACCTGCCCCACAGTGGCACAGCCGGCGGCCAATACCTTGCGTACTTCACCCGAGGGCAGGCGCAGAAGCACGTACTTGCCTTCCTTGGCTACCATTTGGGCGTAAGCCCCGGCCGAACGGCAGAGCTGCCCGCCACGACCGGGAGCAAGTTCCACGTTATGCACCAAAGTGCCTACAGGAATCCTGCTCATAGCCAGGGTATTGCCGGGTTTGATATCTGCGCCTTCGCCGGCCATGATCGTATCGCCCACATTGAGGCCCAGCGGAGCCAAAATATAGCGCTTTTCACCATCCGCATAGTGCAGCAGCGCGATGCGGGCAGTGCGGTTAGGATCATATTCAATAGTGGCGACTTTTGCGGCAATGCCGGTTTTATCGCGCTTGAAATCAACGATGCGGTACAGGCGCTTGTGCCCGCCGCCTCTACGACGGCTGGTCACGCGGCCGTAGTTGTTCCGGCCCGCCTTTTTGGTAAGGCCGACCAGCAGAGATTTTTCAGGGGTGCGGCAGGTCACTTCCTCAAACGTGGCCATGGACATGCCACGCCGCCCCGCTGAAGTAGGTTTCAAAGTACGGACAGCCATGATTTACACCCCTTCGAAGAACTCGATCTTTTCGCCGGGGGCCAAGGTCACATACGCTTTTTTATAGCCCGCAACCTTCCCCACGACGCGGCCATGGCGAACCCTGGCCTCGGATTTCCTGGTGAGCACGCGTACCTGCGTGACCTTAACCTTAAACGCATCTTCAACAGCGCGCTTGATTTCGATCTTGTTGGCTCTGGGGCTCACATGGAAAGCAATCTGATCGGATGCTTCCTTGAGGTATGTGGCCTTTTCGGAAACCAGCGGCTTGATGAGAACTTGTGAATAATCCATGTCCGCCTCTCACATGAGCCGCGCCGCAACGGGCTCGACAGCGCCCTCAAGGAGGACGAGCTGGGGATGAAGGAGAATCGAGTAAACATTGAGGTCATCCGGAGTCAGCATGGTGATGCCGGGGATATTCCTCGCGGAGCGGACCAGGGTTTCATCCAGCGCAGGCACGATAATCAAGGCCTTTTTCAAGCCAAGAGTCCGGGCCACAGCGGCGAAATGCTTGGTCTTGGCTTCAGGCAGTTCAATGCCCTTAACCACCATCAGCTTCTCGGAAGCCAGGCGCGAGGAAAGGGCCATACGAAGCGCCAGAGCCCTGACCTTTTTGTTTACCTTAAAGGAATAATCCCGGGGCTGGGGGCCGAAAACCACCGCGCCGCCACGCCATACCGGGGAGATATTGGAGCCGGAACGGGCGCGTCCGGTGCCTTTTTGCCGCCAAGGCTTAGCCCCGCCGCCCTTCATCATGGAACGGGTCAGTGTAGCATGGGTTCCGGCCCGTTTTGCGGCTCTCTGGGCGCGCACCACAAGATGCAGAATCTCGGGACGCACAGCCACTTCAAAGACTTCCGGCGCGAGGGTGGCTTCCCCGACTTCGGCCTTGTTTTGATCATATACTTTCACAACAGCCATGTGCTTTCTCTCCCGCTACAGCTTGCGCACCATGACCAGACCATTGGAGGGACCGGGAACGGAACCTTTGATCAGGATCAGGTTTTCTTCGGGCCGCACTTCCACCACCTGGAGACCGGAAACGGTAACCCGCTCCGCGCCCAGATGGCCGGCCATCTTTTTATTCTTCCACACCTTGCCGGGTTCGGTATTGTTTCCGATGGCGCCGGCGTTGCGGTGCGTCTTTTCCGTACCGTGGGTAGCCTTGGAGCCGCCGAAATTCCAACGCTTCATAACACCGGCGGTGCCCTTACCGATGCTCTTGCCCGTCACTTTGACATAATCGCCAGGTGTGAACAGGCTGACAGTAAGCTCATCGCCCACAACCTGCTCCGCCGGAGCGCCAAGCCGGATTTCGCGCAAAGTGCGGTAGAGCCCCTTGCCCGCTTTTTCGCAGTGGCCTTTTTCAGCCCGGGTCAGGTGTTTTTCCTTGGCGGCGTCAAAAGCGATCTGAACGGCATGGTAGCCGTCTTTTTCCATAGCCTTCACCTGCATGATAGGGCAGGGACCGGCCTGGATCACTGTTACCGGAATCGAGGTCCCGTCAGGACCGAAAATGCGGGTCATGCCCAACTTGCGCCCCAAAATTCCCATGTTATCAGCCATGACGTCTCTCCCTAAAGTTTGATTTCCACGTCGACGCCGGCGGGCAGGGAGAGCTTGCCAAGGGCATCCACGGTCTGTTGGGTGGGCTCAAGAATATCCATCAGCCGCTTGTGGACACGCATCTCAAACTGCTCGCGGGATTTTTTATCCACGTGCACGCTGCGGTTGACCGTGTACTTGTGAATGTTGGTGGGGAGCGGAATCGGCCCTGCCACCCCGGCGCCGGTGTTGCGCGCCGTATCCACGATTTCAGCCACGGCCTTGTCCAGGATGCGGTAATCGTAGGCCTTAAGCTTGATCCTGATACGATCACTGCTAACTGTCGTCATTGCTTATCTCCATTTTCGGGACTGTTTTTCAAGAACCGCTCTCTACTGCCGCGCAGCCAACGTTTCTTGAAAAACAGCCCCCCGGAAAAATTCCCGGAAAAGCCTCAGCTTCCCGGGGCCTCATACACCGGCGCGGAAAGACCGGCCAAGGGACCTATCCGGCCTCTTCACCGGAAGCGATTCAGATTGTGGGGAAGAAAAAAAGAACGGCCAAGCCGGCTGCTTCTCTTCTCTCTTTCCACGCGGGAAATCCGAGATCGCTATGTTTTTGCCAGCCCGGCCCTGGTTTTATGAAAAACCAGTCAGGTGGTTGCAGGGTCCGCGGATCGGAATATCCTTTCCGCGCATGTTCACTGCCTTACAGCCACATTTACGGGCTGGAACGGCACGACATTTCTTGGTTACGCATAAATATACGTACCCAGGCATTGAACAACGCCTGCAAATGTCAATTCCGACTGGCATAGTACAGCCGGATGCGCCAGGAGGGGCTCAACCCCATCCTTTCCCCCTAGGGGGTCCATACCATTTTCGCGCTCGGAAGACCGCAACGCGAGAAGGGATACATACACAGAGGACAAAGACTGGTCAATACTTTTTTTCTCAATGCTGTATACCCTCTTCTTCCTTATGCCGCTATGCCTTTGATAGCCCGACAAAGGCCGCCGGTTAGCGTTGCTTGTGGCGAATGTTCAGGAGGCAACACGCGATCGTCGCTTTTTCTTCCCCCCCCCGGCTTATAAGCCCACCGGGGCATGGCTGGTCATATCCTCAAAAGCCGTATAGGCTGGGATATACAAAAGCTCCACTGTACCGACAGGGCCATTGCGCTGCTTGCCGATAATGATTTCCGCCGGGTCCACAGGCGGGCGCTCCGTACTTTTAAGGTAGGCGGCAGCCCGGTAAATAAACATGATGACATCGGCATCCTGCTCAATGGCTCCGGATTCCCGTAAATCCGAAAGAATCGGCCGCCGGTCATCCAGTTTGCGCTCCTCAAGTTTGCGGTTGAGCTGCGAAAGCGCTACCACCGGGATGTTCAGCTCCTTGGCCATGGCCTTAAGGCTGCGCGAAATTTCCGAAATCTCCTGCTCCCGGGAATCCGTTCGTTTGGAACCGCGCATCAACTGAAGGTAATCCACAATAACCAGGTCCACGCCCCGCTCGGCTTTGAGGCGACGGGTCCGGGCCCGCAGCTCCAGCGGCGAGATGGCCGGCGTATCATCAATATAGATAGGCGCTTCGGAAAGCACGTCGGCGGCCTGCTGGATTTTTTGCCAATCCTCGTCATCCAGGTAGTTTTTGCGCAGTTTGGAAAGATCCACCTTGCCCTGAGCGCAGAGCATCCGCATCATGAGTGATTCAGCGCTCATTTCCAGAGAATAAATGGCCACAGAAACCTCGCGCCTAATCGCCGCGCGCATGGCCATATTCAGCACAAAGGCCGTTTTGCCCATGGAGGGGCGAGCTGCCACGATAATTAAATCTGAAGGCTGAAGGCCGGAGGTCATGGCATCCAACCGCACGTATCCCGTCGTAACGCCGGTGACGGTCTCGTTGTGGTTCATACGGTTAGTCAGATCGGTAAAGACCGCCCCGGTCAATTCTTTGGCAGTCTTAAAATTTTTGCGCGTGGTCCGCTCGGAGACGGCAAAAACCGCCTGCTCGGATTCATCCAGGATTTCCTGGACTTCTCGGCTGGGGTCAAAACAACTGGCAATGATATTGGAGCAGGAATCGATAAGGGAACGGACCAAAGATTTATCGCGGACCACAGTCGCGAAGTACTCCGCGTTGGCGGCGCTGACAAACGATTGGGCCAGTTCGGCGATATAGGCTGCCCCGCCAGCCGCCTCCAGCGTACCGCTGTTTTTCAGTTGCTCGGCCACAGTCAGGAGGTCCACCGGGGCGTTTTTGCGGAACAGTTCCAGTACGGCGGAAAAAATGATTTTATGAGCCGGAATGTAGAAATCATCCGGAGAGAGAATATCCACAAGAGAATACAGACTCTCTGCCTTCAGGAAAATACCGCCGAGAACGGATTGTTCCGCTTCGACGCTGTGCGGGGGAGTTTGCCGCGGAGTCTCGTCGGCCATAGGGCCTCCTGGGCTAAGGCCCTCCCCTGGTGGGGGGCCGCGTTACGGGACAGCACGCCCCAAGGCCGGGAATCCACGACCGGGCGCAAAGGGAAAAAGCCAAGGACCACAACGGCCCCGTCGGAAAGACTCCGCCGGGGCCGTTATCAATACGGTAGGCCGGGATTATTCGGCTGGCTGTTCTTCTCGGGCCGTATCTTCGGCGGCAGCGGCTTCTTCGGCAGCGGCGGCTTCAACCGGGGCTTCGGCGGCAGCTTCTTCCTCATGGAAGCGCTCTTCGGGAGCCACGGTTACCTTGAATTCCGCTACCACATCAGCATGAAGCCGGGCGCGGACCGGGAATTCACCAATGCTGCGGATGGGGGCATCCAGCAGAATACGGCGACGGTCAATGGTAATACCCTGGGCAGTAAGGGCATCGGCAATCATGGCGCTGGTCACGGAGCCATACAGCTTATCGTTTTCACCGACGCGCATGGTGATGACCACCTGGGCCCGTTCGAGCTGCCCGGCCAGGTCGCCTGCGGCGGCGCGCAGGGCATCCATGCGGGCCTGCAACTTTTTCCGCTCCAGTTCAAAGGCCTTGAGATTGCCCGGGGTGGCCTGCATAGCCATGCCCTGAGGCAGAAGATAGTTGCGGCCGTAACCGGGGCGCACGGTAACTACATCGCCCAAACGACCCAGGTTTTCAACGTCCGCTCTGAGTATAACTTTCATAGACGGACCTCCTACAGCACGCTTTTCTTCTTCACGTCACTGGCGTGCGTGGCCGTGTAGATCATCAAGGCCATCTGGCGGGCCCGTTTGATCTGGGTGGTCAGGCGACGCTGGTGAAACGCGCAGGTGCCGGTTATGCGGCGGGCGATTATCTTGCCGCGTTCGGTAACAAAATCTTTAAGGATGTCGGGCCGCTTGTAATCCAGGGGCAGATCCTTATCCGCACAAAAACGGCAGAATTTGCGGCGGGGGGTAAATTTTTTCTTAAAGCTCATCTCAGGCAGCCTCCTCCGCTTTTGGCGTTGCTTCTTCAAGCAGGACAGACGTAAACTTATAGATGCCGTCGGTTATGCGTATATTCCGCTCCAGTTCGGCAACCAGGCTGCCGGCGCCGGTGTAGACCAGGCGCACATAATAGCCGCGCATGTGCTTCCGGACCGGGTAGGCCAGATCGCGCATGCCCCAATGGTCAGTTTCGAGGAGGGAACCGTGTTCCCGCTCAATGACCGCCGTCAGCGCCGTGAGAATCTCTTCACGGCCTTCGGTGGCCAGCTCCGGGGAAAGGAGCAACAGGGTTTCATACTTTCTCATACCATCTCCTTATGGACGTAAGGCCCTTCCACCCTATGGAAGAGCAAGGCTGAATCAGGGCCTTTACCTGCGCCTGACAAGAATGTCAACCTGCCAACGGACCGGTCGCCTGCCGCAACGGCGCCGGATACCCCCGGCTTCTTCCGATTCGGAAGACAAGAAGCTGCCGCCAAGAGACTTTTCCCCAAAAACTGCCCCCCCCTGGAGGCCGTTCCCGCAACGAGCCTCTTCTGTTGCGGTGAGGATACTTTGAAAAAGGTGCTTGACACGTGCAAGGCTATCACTTATAAGCCTGTTTCCTGCAAGGGGCAGTTAGCTCAGTTGGTAGAGCACCGCCTTCACACGGCGGGGGTCACAGGTTCAAGTCCTGTACTGCCCACCAGAAAATTTAGGGACTTCCGAAGATTTCGTAAGTCCCTTCTTCGTTGCAAGACATAGTATTCTGCTTTTATCCCGCTTCGTGATGATGCCCCGGTACGAATCATGATACTCATCGTATTCTCCTTTCCCGTACAGAATAAACGGAGTTGATAGAAGCCCTTCCCTCTAAAGATAGGGCAAGCAAAAAATTCCTTTTTCAAGATGTTCCCCTGGAGGAACTGTTGCAACGCCCTCCTGCCTCCCTTTTCCATCACATGGTGAAGCGACTGCAGAAAAAGCGCTCCCCTTACCGCTATCCAGAATACGCTCCCTGAAGATGGGCAAAAAGCCCGTCAAACGGGTGACCGGTGCCGCACTGGTAATGCGCAGATACCACGAAAGCTGAATACCACCCCTCGCTCGCAGGTCTTTCGACGGCCTGCCCCCAATACGCATCCGTCTGCCCGTAAGGTATGCCCGAAATTCCAAAAGTGATGCACTCCTGTAGCACTTTTCCAAAAACACCGGCGCTGCGGCCATGATGGTATCTCTCCCCTCGCCGTACATTTTCTTCATACTTCCATTATTCCAGTCTATCCGGCACTATTCGACATAAATCGCTTGTCTTGCTTCCGCAACCATCGTACTCTGGTTAGTAGGCGGAAGTTTTTCAGCGGACGCGTCATTCAGTGAGCACACAGTACTTTGCTGCGACAAGGAACAGAACAATGGAAGATCGTTGGCTTACTGTTGATGAAATCTGCAAGTACCTCAGCATAACAAACGAGACGATCTACAAGTGGATTGAGCAGCGCGGTATGCCGGGCCACCGGGTCGGGCGGTGTTGGATGTTCAAGCAGGACGAGGTGGATGGCTGGGCACGCACGGGAGGTGCGGCCGACCAAGCCGACAAGCCCTCGTCAGCCGAGGGGGGCTCATGAATCAGGTCGTTGTTGCAGAAGCGCTTCAGGCTTTAGCAGCCGCCAACGAGGCCTATTACCGGCTGGTTTTACTGGTTGGCGGACCGAATTCCGGCAAGACAGCCGTTCTGCGGGCAGTGGCCGACACGCTCGGCGTTGTCTCCCTCAATACGGGCCTAGCGCTTTCTGAACGCCTGCTGGAGCTGACTGCCAGGCAGCGGGCCTTACGTTTGCCGGAAATTTTTACGGATACTCTCGCCTCCGGTGAACAGCCTGTGGTTCTGGATAATACAGAAATTCTGTTTGACAGGAGCCTGCAACAAGACCCCCTGCGGTTGCTCCAGGGCATTGCCAGGAATCGCCAGGTGCTGGCCTGTTGGAATGGCCGGATCGAAAACGGCAAACTTCTGTATGCAGAGCCGGGACACTCCGAATACCGTCAATACCCGGTAGAAGATTTTTTTGTTGTGGGAATGAACGCCTGCAGCGGCGCAGGCAGAGGATACGGCGCATGAAATACGGTGATTGCATTCAATTTGACCCCATTGAGTCCGTTGTCCAGTTGCGGGACGCAGATAAAAAGGAAACCGCCGAAAGGCTCGTCGCCACCTATGTTATTTCTGAAGAAATGGCCGAGCGGTTGACCGAACTGGTCATCCCGCAGTTGCAGTTCTCTGTACCCGCCGATAACAAGGCCCTGCTCATCGTGGGGAACTACGGAACCGGTAAATCCCACCTAATGGCCTTTATCTCCAGCCTCGCCGCAGACGCCGCGCTGCTACCTTCGTTGCAACATTCCCGGGTTGCCGCAGCGGCGGAGCAAATCGCCGGTCGGTTTAAGGTCATCCGTACCGAAATCGGCTCTACAACCATGTCGCTTCGCAACATCCTTATCAGCGCGCTGGAAGAAAACCTGGCCGCAATGGGGGTTTCCTACACCTTCCCGGCATCGGAGACGATTTCCGGCCACAAGCGGGCCTTTGAAGACATGATGGAGGCCTTCGCCCAGGTCTACCCCGAGCAGGGGCTCCTGCTGGTCATCGACGAACTTTTGGATTATCTGCGCGGCCGTAAAGACCAAGAACTGATTCTAGATTTAAACTTTCTTCGTGAAGCCGCCGAGGTCTGCAAGGATCTGCGTTTCCGCTTCATGGCCGGGGTGCAAGAAGCCATCTTCGACAGTTCCCGTTTCAACTTTGTGGCGGATAGCCTGCGCCGTGTGAAAGACCGGTTCGAGCAGATCCTCATTGCCAGGAACGACGTTAAGTTCGTGGTCGCCAACCGTCTGCTCAGAAAAACAACGGAGCAGCAAGCGAAGATCCGCGACTACCTAACTGGCTTTTCCAAATTCTACGGGCATCTCAATGAGCGCATGGACGAGTTCGTCCGGCTCTTCCCCGTGCATCCGGATTATATTGATACCTTCGAGCGGATCACCGCGGCGGAAAAGCGGGAAGTGCTCCGAACCCTTTCCAGAACCATGCAGGCGCTGCTGAACACCGCAGTTCCGCAGGACCGCCCCGCCCTCATCACGTACGATAGCTACTGGAACGAATTGCGCAAAAACCCGGTATTCCGGTCTGATCCTAGTATCAAGGAAGTCATCGACCGCAGCCAGGTTTTGGAAGACCGTGTTCAGCAGGCCTTTACCCAGCCGCGCAACAAACCCATGGCCTTGCGCATCATCCATGCCTTGTCCGTCCATCGCCTGACCACGGTCGATATCTACGCTCCTCTCGGCGCAACGCCGGAAGAACTGCGGGATACACTGTTTTTGTACGATCCCATGATCGCTGAACTCGGCACCGACGAACCGGCCAAAGACCTGCTCACCCTGGTGGAAACGGTTCTGCGCGAAATCCACAAGACGTTGAGCGGCCAGTTCCTCTCCACCAATCCCGACAACAGGCAATACTACCTGGACCTCAAAAAAACCGACGATTACGACGCGCTGATCGAAAAACGCATAGAGAGTCTGGATGACACATTTCTTGACCGGGCCTATTTCGAGGCGTTGAAGCGAATCATGGAACGCCAGGATACCCAGGTCTACGCAACGGGTTATCACATCTGGGAATATGAGCTGCTCTGGCAGGAGCATAAGGCCGCCCGGGCTGGGTATCTCTTCTTCGGGACGCCCAACCAGCGCTCCACGGCGGTGCCGCAGCGCGACTTCTACCTGTATTTTGTCCAGCCCTATGAGCCGTTGCGTTTCAAGGATGAACTCTTGGGCGACGAGGTGTTCTTTCGCCTCAAGGAGAAAGATGACCACCTCACCGCCTTGCTCAAAAGCTACGCCGCCGCCATTGACCTCGCTTCCACCTCGTCGGGCACGCCTAAACATACTTACGAGGCCAAGGCCAAGGGCTTTTTGCAGAAAATCGTTCAGTGGTTACAACAGCATGTGACCGAGGCGTTCGAAATAACCTGGCAGGGCAAGGCCAAGCCGCTGAGCGAATGGCTCAAAGGCCGGATCAATTCTCCCCTTTCGGGCGGGGGACGCGAGGATACCCTTAACTTCCGCGATCTTGCCAATACCGTGGCCTCCATCTGCCTCGCGCCCCATTTCCAGGATAAGGCACCGGAATATCCGTTCTTTTCCGTGCTCATCACCGGCGCCAACCGTAGCCAGGCGGCTCAGGATGCGTTGCGGGCCATTGCCTCGCAAAACCGCACCAAGCAGGCTACGGCTGTTCTCGACGCCCTGGAGTTGCTGGAGGGCGAACGCATTGATACGAGCAGGTCACGATACGCGCAGTACATCCTGGAACTCTTCCGCGCCAAGGGGCATGGCCAGGTGATCAACCGCAGCGAAGTCTTCCGTGAGGACCATGGTCTCGAATTCATGGCGCCGGGCCTCTACCGACTGGAAGAAGAGTGGGTTCTCGTGCTTCTGGCCGCCCTGGTCTACTCCGGCGACGTGGTGCTCGCCATTCCGGGGAAAAAATTCAACGCCACGGATCTACGCGAACTTGCGGCCACCAGCCTGGATGAATTGAGAAATTTTAAACATCTGGAAGAGCCCAAGAATTGGAACCTCCCCGGTTTCAAAGCCCTGTTTGAACTGCTTGGCATGGCGCCAGGCTCCGCCCAGGCCCTGACGCGTAACGATGACAAGGTATTGCAGGCACTTCTGCAACGCGCGGATGCCATAACCTGTCGCCTGCTGCAGGCCGCCAATCTTCTACATTCCGGCCTGACGTTCTGGGGGCGGGATGTGAGCGCCCACCTTGCCGGTTCCGCCGCCGTGCTTGAAGCCGCTAAGAACTTTTTCGACTCCCTATCGATATACACCTCGTTGGGCAAACTGAAAAATTTCAACGCCGGTGTCCAGGATATTGCCTCGTATGCGAGCACACTCGCGGCGCTGAAAGAGATTGAGGAACTCCACGCGCTCGTGCAACAGCTTACGCCCCTGACCGCCTGGTTGAGCACTGCCGAGGCTGTTTTGCCGGAAGGGCACCAGTGGGTGGAGCAAATCAAGGCGGCACAACAGGATTTCCACGAAAAGCTCCGTGACGCCGGGCGGCAGGGCAATGCCGATATCCCCACCCTGGCGCGAAATACCGGGATTCGCCTGAAAACCCTGCAAAAAGACTACATCAAGGCTTACAGCGATATGCATCGCAAGGCCCGGCTTGGCATCAATGATGACTCGCGGAAAAAGAGCCTCCAGCAGGATCAGCGCCTGAAAACACTGAACGCTCTCTCCATCGTGAGTCTTTTGCCCAGGCAGCAGTTGGTCGCGTTCCAGGAGGATTTGGCCGGGCTGGTGAGCTGCCCCATGCTGACCGAACAGGATCTTGAGAAAAGTCCGGTCTGTCCGCACTGCAATTTCCGGCCTGCTGCCGAGCGAAATGGCGACGCCGGAACCATGTATCTGGAGAAGCTGGACGGCGACTTGGAAAACATGCTGCAGAACTGGACCGCTACCCTGGCCGAAAACCTCGAAGATCCGATAACCCAGTCAAAGCTCGAACTATTGCAGGAGCAGGAACGTTCCGCCCTGCAAGCCTTCATGAAGAGGAGAAAATTGCCCTCGCCGCTGAATGACGAGTTCGTTCAGGCCCTAAAAACCGTGCTCTCCGGCCTGGTCAAGGTGGGTATCAACGCGAAAGCCATCCACACGGCTTTGCTCCGGGCAGGCGGACCAGCCAAGCCCGAGGAGATAAAGCGCCGTTTTGCCGAGTATATCGACAAGCAAAGCAAGGGATATGACCCTGACAACGTGCGGATAGTGCTCGAGTAGCATACGCTGCTTCGTTAGGAGAATCGAAATGGCAAGAGTAAAAGGTCTGGTAATCAGGTTGCCGGATAATCGCCTGGATCTTTTTGAGCGGCATGTGGCTCATCAAGTGGAATTCGGCCAACCCGTGTCCTATTTCCCTCACGCCAACACAACGCCCATCCTCTGTTTTGTATTTGTGGCAGATAATCTTACGCATCTTGCTCATGGATATGCGGGGCAAGGCGCAGGATCACAGATGCGCACTGTACGGCTGTACAAGATGCTGAAGCTTCGGTTACCGCTTTCACGGGCACAGCTTCTCGGTGACACAAACGGTCAGTTCCGGGCAGCCCTTGCCGCACGTTTTGAATATGAGGGGCTGTTAACGGAAAAGGGGCGTGAACATCTGATCAAGCTGTTATTACGCGTTGCCCCTGAGAGCCGAGAGATATTGGATCTTTTTTCAGAAGACTTTGCTGACAAGCTAGAGGGGCTTAGCCCGAGCGTCCGGAAAAATCTTGCAGCGCAGAAAGAAGCCGTTATGACGGCTATTCTCCTGGCTGGGCAAGGGTTTGACCGTAAGGTTGGGCGGGAATGGAAGCTCAAGGAAGGGCAACGTTCTTTTCTTGATGGTCTCCCGGGCGTGAGGCTTTCTGAAGATAAAATGATTTTTCATGATATGCGCCGGTTTCCCGGCTTTGAAGCCATGGAAGAAAGCGTAAAGGGGAGCATTGTTTTTTCATCCGCCAGCGAAACGTTGACCATTGTTCTTGCCAATAGAGATCCCTTGGAACAACTGACTGGAGCAGATCTCATTTACTACAACGATACGTATGACAGTTTTGTTTTTGTTCAATACAAAGCCTTGGATGATCGGTATAATAACAGCTATCGTCCGGATTCTCAGCTTGAAGAGGAGCTTCAGCGCATGGAATCGTTGCTGAAGTATACCGGGCAGGGCAAGATAACTTGCTGCGATGACTTCCGGCTCCATGGGAATCCTTTTTTTCTAAAGCTATGCCAACGTAATGATTTTGAGCCTGAAAGCACGGAACTGACAATGGGGATGTATATTCCCCTGGAATATTGGAATCTTTTGGTGGAGACAGGACAAATTGAGGGCCCGCGCGGCGGAATGGCCGCTACCTTTGATAACGTCGGAAGATATCTGAGCAACTCTGAATTTGCGACTTTGGTTGCAAAAGCCTGGGTTGGCAGTAATCCCGCCCAGTCTGCAATGTTGAACCCTCTGATCTCGGAAACGATCCAAACGGGCCGAGCCGTTGTTTACGCGGTAAAACATCCCAGAACCGCCCGCAAAAAACGCATGAAATACAGGGTAAACGTTGGCCGATGAGGAGCTTCTATGGTTATCAGCGAAATCACTTTGAAAAATTTCCTGAGCTATGGCGAGCAGCAGGAATCCGTTCCCCTTGGCCCGCTTAATGTGGTGATCGGACCGAGCGGCTCGGGGAAGTCTACCCTGTTGGAGGCCATAAAAATCATCCGCAATGCTCGTGCCGGACAGGCTTTTCAGCCTCCCTTGGTAAGGCCGGGATATCCGGCGCCATGCCGCGTATCGTTGCCTGCGGCAGCCGTGGCGAGGCATATGAGAAATTCCGCATGGCCGTGGGCCAGGGCCAGAAAGCTTTTCTGCTGGTTGACAGCGAGTCGTCTGTAGACGCGAAACACGCCACGGGCCAGCCTGATGCCTGGAAGCCGTGGGAACATTTTCACCGCCAGGCGAACAAGAGCTGTTCAAAACCGGCATCCGCATCCGATAAGGATTGCCACGTGATGGTTCAGGTCATGGAAAGCTGGTTTCTCACCGACAAAGAGACGCTGGCTGCCTTTTTCGGCCAGGGGTTCCGCAGCCATTCGCTTCCCGCACAGAGCAGCGTGGAGGCTGTGGGCAAAGATGCCGTGTACCGGGGGCTGGAAAACGCCTCTCACTCCTGCAAGACCAAGGCATGTTATGGAAAAGGCCCCCACTCTTTCAAGGTTCTCGCGCTGCTTGCCCCAGCCAAGCTGTGCAGCGCGTCACCGTGGGCCAAAGGGTTTATTGATACGGTAACAACACGCGTAGCGGGGTAATCCGAACATCGGGGAAGTCATGAACAACCAGCAATCTCTTTTGGATCTGAATACCAGCACAAAAAAATCCGAGCCGGTGACCTGCTTGGGCCAGACTTTTCCTGATGACGAAGCGCGGCGTGTGCATTTTACGGCACTGCTGGCGGAGAAGCTGAAAGACCCGGAATTCCGAAAGATAGAAGGCTTTCCCCTCGGCACGGATGAATCCATCCTAGCCCTTTCCGATCCGCCGTACTACACGGCCTGCCCCAATCCCTGGATTGGGGAATTCATCGCCGAATGGGAGGCGGAAAAACCCGAAAAACCGGCGGATTGGCATTATCATCGCGAACCCTTTGCCGCCGATGTATCCGAGGGGAAAAACGATCCCATCTACAACGCGCATTCCTACCATACCAAGGTGCCGCACAAGGCTATCATGCGGTATATCCTGCACTACACAGAGCCGGGAGACATCGTGTTCGACGGTTTTTGCGGAACCGGCATGACCGGTGTAGCCGCGCAGATGTGCGGCAATCGGGATGCCGTCCTGAGCCTGGGGTATCAAATTCTTCCTGATGGCACGATCCTCCGCGAAGAAGAAGGCGCAGACGGCAAAAAAACCAGAGTCCCCTTTTCCAAGCTCGGCGCGCGCCGGGCTGTGCTCAACGATCTTTCGCCCGCGGCTACTTTTATTGCTTATAACTACAATACGCCGGTCAATGTGCGGGAATTCGAGAGGGAGGCTAAGCGTATCCTGAAGGAAGTTCGGGATGAATGCGGCTGGATGTACGAGACCACGCATGCGGACGGCAGGACCAAGGGAACCATCAACTATACCGTTTGGTCGGATGTCTTTATCTGCCCGGATTGCACCAGGGAAATAGTATTTTGGGACGAAGCCGTGGATAAAGAAGCCGGTAAAGTACGTGACGAGTTTCCCTGTCCGCAATGCGGCGCCATGCTCACCAAGAAGAACATGGAGCGTGCCTGGGTGACTCGGCAGGATCCGGATATAGGGATAACGGCGGGCGTAGAGCCGAACACATCTCCGGGAGGTGCCATTATCCGCCAGGCCAAGCAAGTTCCGGTGTTGATTAATTACAGCGTAGGAAAGAAACGATTTGAGAAAAAGCCGGATGCGGAGGATCTGGCTGTGGCCGATAAAATCCAGCAAGATAGATTGGTGCATTGGTATCCGACCAATCGGATGGTTGAGGGGAAAGAAGCGCGACGCAACGATTCTGCTGGGATTACCCATGTGCATCACTTTTTTACCGCACGCAACTTGTGGGTATTGGCTATGCTTCGTAAAAAAACGAAGCACCCACTCTTGTTTCTGGCTTTGCTGGATACTTTTTCCGTAACTACTAAAATGTCTCGGTTCCGCGTTCCTGCGTGGGTAAACAAGACGACAGGCCCAATGAAAGGGTGGACAAGTGGAACGTTGTATATGCCTTCTCTTCAGGGCGAGCAGAATATCTTCAATGCCTTCTCTGAAAAAGTGCAGATGATTACCCGATCCATAAAGGGAAGCAATGTCAATAAAAATATGATTTCTTGCTCGAGTTTGTCCCAATCACTTCGCATTGAAAATAGCCTGGATTATGTTTTCCTTGATCCTCCTTTCGGCGCAAATCTTTTCTATTCCGAGCTCAATGTACTCTGGGAATCATGGCTTGCTGTTTTCACCAATAATAAACCTGAAGCTATTGAAAATAGTACCCAAAACAAGGGCTTGGCAGAATACCGCCAACTCATGGCCGGCTGTTTTAAAGAAGCATACCGCGCCTTGAAACCCGGCCGTTGGATGACGGTAGAATTTTCCAATACTAAGGCCTCTGTCTGGAACACCATCCAAAGCGCGTTGGCAGAAGCCGGATTCATTGTCGCCAACGTTTCCGCGCTGGACAAAAAACAAGGGAGTTTCAAGGCCGTGACCACGCCGACAGCGGTTAAGCAGGATTTAGTCATCTCCGCCTACAAACCCAATGGCGGCTTTGAGGAACGCTTCCTGAAAGAAGCCGATACTGAGGAAGGCGTCTGGGACTTCGTGCGTACACATATGAAATATCTCCCTGTGCTTAAGCCACAAGGGAACAGTCTTTTGCCCATATCGGAACGCGACCCTCGCATACTTTATGACCGTATGGTTGCTTACTATGTCCGTAAGAATCGGCGTATTCCAATGAATAGTGCTGACTTTCAACAGGGCCTTCGGAGGTTTCCGGAAAGAGACGGTATGCACTTTTTGCCGGACCAGGCGGTTCAGTATGATCGTAGCAAGCTGGTGTTCAGTGAGCCACCGCAGTTTTCGCTCTATGTGTATGACGAGGCCTCGGCCATCCAGTGGTTGCGGAACCTCCTGAAGAATAAGCCCCAGACCTTTGCAGACATCAACCCGCAGTTCATGCAGCAGCTTTCCGGCTGGAGCAAGAACGAAAAGCAACTCGACCTGCGCGAACTGCTCAGCCAGAATTTTCTGCTCTACGAAGGTAAAGGCCCGGTTCCGGAGCAGATCCACAGCTACCTCTCCTCCAACTGGAAGGATTGCCGCAACCTGTCCAAGGAGAGCCCCCAGCTCATGGCCAAAGCTAAAGACCGCTGGTACATCCCGGATCCCAACAAGGCTACGGACCTGGAAAAGCTACGCGAAAAGGCCCTACTCAAGGAGTTTGACGGTTACCTAGCCCAGATTGTCGAAGAACCGCGCAAGAAGCTAAGGGAGTTTCGGATGGAAGCCGTCCGCGCCGGCTTCAAAAAAGCCTGGCAGGAACAGAATTACCAGACCATCATCACCGTTGCCGAACGAATCCCGGCCACAATCCTGGAAGAAGACGACAAGCTCACTATGTGGTACAGCATGGCCCAGACGCGAATGGGAGAAGTATAATGGCAAGAGCGGATCTTCTGGTTCGCCTTGTTCAATCCGGCTTGCGGAGCGACAAGGTAACATTCAGGAAAGTGACCGAATCGATTATAGCCGAGGAGAGGGCAAAGCAGCACAAAGTGCTCGCAGACAGGCTTGAAGAAAGCCTGAACGCTATGCCTTTTGAGCGTCCGACGCAGCCCGCCAATGGCAGTTCCATGGTGGATCCCCGTTCGGGCAGCCTCTTCCACGAGATTATGCCCCAAAAGCAACTGACTGAGTTGATTCTTCCCCCGAATGTTGTGCAAATTACCCAAAGCCTCATTCAAGAGCAACACCGGGTGGACCTTTTGCGCTCGTATAACCTTGAGCCCAGAAACCGCCTGCTCCTTATCGGTCCTCCCGGAAACGGAAAAACATCTCTCGCGGAAGCGATCGCGGAAGCTTTGGCCGTGTCATTGCTGGTTGTTCGCTATGAAAGAGTTGTGGGTACATATCTTGGCGAAACCGCCAACCGCCTCAAAAAACTTTTTGAATACGCCTCCACACGCAAATGTGTTCTGTTTTTTGATGAGTTTGAAACTTTGGGCAAGGAACGCGGCGATATCCACGAAACCGGCGAAATCAAACGAGTCGTCAGCTCGTTGTTGATGCAGATCGATACCCTACCAAGTCATGTAGTAGTCATCGGCGCCACCAACCATCCTGAACTTTTGGACCGGGCTGTCTGGCGCCGGTTCCAGGTACGCATGAATTTGCCAGGACCGACCCGCGACCGGCTCCAAGAGTGGTTCACACGGTTTAGAGAACGGGTTGGTGTGCCTTTGGGATATTCTTCAGGTACGCTCGCCAAACGCCTGTTGGGTTCAAATTTCGCCGAAGTCGAAGAATTCGGAACGAGCGTGTTTCGTGAATATGTGCTTGCTCAGCCCAATGCGGACATGAAGGCAATCGTCACGCAAGCCCTTGCGCTCTGGAGTTCCAGATCCGCTTCGATCAAGCAAGGGAAAGGAGATGAATGATGGAGGAACGCCCACTGCTGTTTTTCCCCACTCCGGATACTGCTTCCCGTTCCGACCTTCCGAGGGGGGGGGCATCGGTAAGCAGAGCCTCAGCGGGCAAGCAATGGAACAAGTTGGAGCCGCGGTTTCAGCAACTGCAAGACGCTTTTAACGAACAGCGAGTTCATCTCCAGCAAACGGCCGCCGGGATAGAGCCCGAGCAGGTTTTGGTGATCGAAACGATAGGATCCATTCAGGACTTTGCGAATGCCGTGAAAAAAGTTCCTGGTATGGAGTGGATGGGGCAAGTCGAAAGTGACAGCGTTGCCCCGGATGAAGATTTTTATGATAAGCAGGACCCTGACAAAAAGTTGGAGGCGCAGCTATACCTTGTTATGTCGAACCAGAAGGCGCTGGATGGAATGCTCTCCCTGTGGGCAAGATACAAAGAAAATCCACAGTTTCAATTTGGATATGGGCTGACAAAGTTCAGGGATGTGTTTCTTTACCTGAAAGATATCCGGCGCTGGGGAATCCGCGAACGCCTTCTGGAGACCGGGCTTCTGGAAGCATGGGAAGAAGATTTGCGTCACGATCCAAACAGGCCCGTCAGGTTTGAAGCCGAACTATGGTTTCGCAGAAGCTATGACCAGCGGGCATCAAGAGGCGAACAAGTCGCCCGACTGATTAATCAGTTGGACGGCCGCGTCGTGAGTCAGGCGGTGATAGAGGAAATCAGCTATCATGCGATATTGGGCGAGTTGCCTGCCAGTGCAGTTCAGACAATCAGGGACAGCCACAGCACGCAACTGGTGCAATGCGAAAGCGTTATGTTTTTCCGGCCGGTCGGGCAGATGTCTGTAGGAATGGCCAACATGGAAGAGGAGACCATCCCCGCAGACAAGCCGGATTCTCCCATTCCGACTGGCGACCCCATAATTGCATTGCTTGATGGGATGCCGTTATCCAATCATCAACTGCTCAAGGGGCGCCTGGAAATAGATGACCCGGACGATTTTGGGATGGAATATACTGCTTCCGAGCGTCTCCACGGAACCAGCATGGCGTCCTTAATTGTCCACGGTGACTTATCCGCCCCCTCATCCCCATTACAAAGGCCCATCTATGTAAGGCCCATAATGAAGCCCATTCCGTGGTATTCTCAGCCGCGCCCTGAACAAATGCCCTCAGACCAACTCGCCGTGGATCTTATCCATAGAGCTGTCCGGCGCCTGTTTGAAGGAGAGGGTAACGAACCGCCTGCGGCTCCCCAGGTAAAAATAATAAATCTGTCCATTGGGGACGAAAGACGGCCTTTTTTAAGGACAATGAGCCCTCTCGCTCGACTTCTGGATTGGCTGAGCGCCAAATATAGTGTGCTGTTTATCGTCAGCGCCGGGAACCATGCCTCACCGATAGTTTTTGACCCTTTTTTAGGAAGTATTGATTCCCTTTCCTCTGATGAGTTGGAGCGGGCTGTTGTTCTTAGTTTATACCGAGACGCCAGGAACAGGAGACTCCTCTCTCCGGCGGAAGCTATAAATCCCATAACTGTAGGTGCAGCCCATCATGACAGCTCCCCGGCGGCACCGTTGGCTCCAAGCAGAATAAACCCACTTTTTTCCACATTGCCCAGCCCGGTGTCTGCTTTCGGCAGCGGCTACCTGCGTAGCGTTAAGCCTGACGTGCTTTATGCCGGAGGGCGGCAATGCTATCAAAGGCCGCTGACGACAACATCGCCTCAAAGTATTTCTCTGGCACGGTTTATCACACCGCCCGGCAACAAATTCGCATTCCCCAGTTCACGCCCCGGCGATGTGACCGCCACAGCCTACGGCTGCGGCACCAGCAATGCAACTGCCCTGATGTGTCGCTCTGCCGGCATTTGCTACGAGATGTTGGTGGCCGTTCTCAGCTCCTACCCGGAGGAAAGAGATCTGCAAGCCTATGAGGTGCCCTTGCTGAAAGCCTTATTGGTCCATGGTTGTTCCTGGGAAGAAATGGGAGTGCGTATCGCGGATATTTTGCGGACGCCGAATAATGGAAAGCAACTCAAGCGGTTGGCCGGAAATTGGCTCGGGTACGGTATTCCTGACGTAGCCAAAGTGCTTGAATGCACAGAGCAGCGGGCAACTCTTTTGGGTTTTGGTGACTTGTCGGACGGTCAGGCCCACATATTCAAGTTGCCTTTGCCGCCCTCATTAGGATCGCGTCGTGACTGGCGTCGGATAACTGCAACGCTTGCATGGTTGTCGCCGATAGCGGCGAATACCCAAAAGTATCGGACCGCAGGCTTGTGGTTCGAGATAAAGGGCGCCTCGCCGGCAACCAACAGGCAAGATGCCTGCTCCGGGCAAGGCGGCTGGCGGTTTGTTCGAAGAGGCACTGTGCAACACGAAATATTTGAAGGAGATAAAGCCGAACCCATTACCGATGGAGATACCATCAATATCAAGGTGAACTGCCGGAAGGACGCTGGCAAGATAACTGTACCGGTTGCTTATGGTCTGGCCGTTACGATAGAAGTGGCAGAGGGGGTGAATATTCCCATATACGATGAAATACGGACGCGCATCAGTCCTGTTATCCAGATTCGACAAGCACAGGCATGAAATCCTCCTGGCACTATTCCACCCTCCACAAGTCCCCCTGCAAAATCATCGAATCGCAGAAGCTTTGGGGGCAAGAGATCTGCCGCATCTGGTTGCCGAACCGGGATGCGGTGGTGCTCACCTCCCGCGCGGATCTTTCCACCGTTGAGGACGCCCTGGAACCGGAACGCGAAGCCGAATACATTGCCTATGTCGCGGCGGCGGCCAAGGTAGCGCAGGTACTTGAAGGCAGGCAAGAATATGCCGATGTCATGCTTGCCCCCATGGAATCCACGGTCATTCCGCTGCCGCACCAGCTCCAGGCCTTATCGCGGGCCGTCTCCGGCGATAAGGTGCGCTACCTTCTCGCCGACGAGGTGGGGCTCGGGAAAACAATCGAAGCCGGTCTCATCTTCCGGGAGCTGAAGCTACGCGGCCTGGTCAAGCGCGCGCTCATCGTGGCGCCGGCCGGGTTGGTCACCCAATGGCAAATGGAGATGCGTACCCACTTCGGCGAAGAGTTCTTTCCGCTGTACCCAGGCGCCTTTGCTCCCTATCACTCCTGCTACCCGGAAAAAAACGTCTGGACCCTGCACTCGCAGATGATCTGCCCCCTGGATTCGGTCAAGCCGCTGGATACCCGGCGCGGCTGGAGCCGAGAACAGTTGGATGACTATAACCGCTGGCGGTATTTTGACCTGATCACAGCAGGCTGGGATATGGTCATTATCGACGAGGCCCACCGCCTGGCCGGAAGCACGGATTGCATCGCGCGCTCCAAGCTGGGCCAAGGACTGGCCGAGGCCTCCCCGTATGTGCTTCTCCTCTCAGCAACGCCGCACCAGGGTAAATCTGACGGTTTTCTGCGTCTCATGAACATTCTGGACCCTGCCGCGTTTCCCGACCAGGAAAGCATCAGTCGGGAAAAGGTAGCGCCCTTCATCATCCGGACGGAAAAACGCAAAGCCATCGATGCCAAGGGCAATCCCCTCTTCAAGCCGCGCCAAACGCGTTTGCTGGGCATCGCCTGGGAAAAACGGCACAGCGCGCAGCAAGAGCTCTATGCCGCGGTGACGGAGTACGCGCGCGAAGGGTATACCCAAGCTCTGCTCGAAAACAAGCGGCACCTGGGCTTTTTGATGCTGCTCCTGCAGCGGCTTGTTGTTTCCAGCACACGGGCTATCCGGGCGACTCTGGAACGGCGGCTGGACGTGCTGCACGCGGATCTCGCCAAGGGTTCGCCGGAAGACGCCCGGCAGAATCCGGTTCATGACTTCAAGCTTCTCACCACCATGAGCGACGATGCGTTTGCTCCACTCTACGACATAGACGGCCAGGCAATACTGGACGAACTTATCACCCTGCGCCGCGAGGCGCTGCGCGATGAAGAACAAAAAGTTGCTGCGCTCCTTGAGCAGGCCCGATGGTGCGAGCAAAGCGGTTTAGACGCCAAGGCCGAGGCGCTGTTTTCCCTGATCTATCAACTTCAGACCGAAGAAGGCGAGCCGGAGCTGAAATGCCTCATTTTTACGGAATTTACCGCAACCCAAGACATGCTGCGGGAATTTCTCGAGGCGCGCGGCCTTTCCGTGGTCACGCTCAACGGCTCTATGGGGCAGGAAGAGCGGATCGCGGCGCAGAAAGTGTTCTGTGATTCGGGCCGCGTGCTCGTCTCTACCGATGCCGGGGGCGAGGGGCTGAACCTGCAGTTCTGCCATGTGGTCATCAACTACGACCTGCCCTGGAACCCCATGCGCATTGAGCAGCGCATCGGCCGCGTGGACCGTATCGGCCAGAGCAAGCCAGTCCGGGCGATCAATCTGGCCCTGGAAGAATCTGTGGAATTCCATGTTCGCGAGGTTTTGGAGCGGAAACTGGCGGTCATTCTCGGCGAGTTGGGCATTGACAAAACCAGCGATGTACTGGATTCCGCCCAAGCCGGGGAGATTTTTGAAAACGCCTTTGCCGCTGCTGTTATGCAGCCCGAACATCTTGAAAAGACCCTGGAATATACGACGGAAGTTCTGCGTACCGGCTTTCTGGAAGCACAAAAGCCCATGGCCGTATACGGCATTTCCGCAGCCCCGGATATCCATGCGGTGGAACGCTTGCGTTCGCATCCCCTACCGCATTGGGTGGAGCGCATGACCATCGGCTATATCTGTTCCCATGGAGGAACGGCTATCCGCAAGCCCCTCGGTTGGGATATCATCTGGTCTGACGAAGAGAAATGGCCTTCCTGCGTTTTTACCGCGCGCGAGGGCGGCAACCAGGAACATGTCTCGCTGCTGACCTTGGAAAATACCCGTATCCGCGCTCTGGCCTTGCATATACCGCGTTTAACTCCGGGCCAACCCATTCCGTGCGTTGACATGCCGGGGCTGCCCGGCAAGGTTTCCGGCCTATGGGGATTATTTGAAATACGCCTGCAGCGAGTAAGCAGATCAGGGGGTGAGGCATCCGGCGGGCTGGTTCAGATTCCCTTACTCCGGCGAAGCTATTACGGCGTGTTTGTTTCGGACCAGGGCAAGGTGTTCCTGCCCACGGCCAGGCACATTTGGGATGCCTTGCAAAATACCGACTGCCGTATAGTCTCCATCCTCGGCCAGGAAGACTCGGAAACAGCGTATGAACAACTACAACAAGCCGTGGAGAACAGCGGGCACGCCCTATTTGCTGCCTTGGAGCAGGAACACCAAAATGCCGTGCAACGCGAAAGAGAGCGCGGCCTAAGCGCATTCAACGCCCGCCGAAAGACCATCGAGCGTGTCGGCCTACCGGAGGTGCGCCGCCATCGTCTGGAGGCCTGTGAGGCGGATGAAAAAGCCTGGCGCGATGAATTGGCAGCCGCGCAAAAAGCCGTGCCGGAAATACGGCCTTTGCTCATTATGCGCATGGTGCACCCCCCGGTTGCCCCATCCGCCGAGTAACTGTGCAGCCGCGGGAGAGGGGGCGTGCGGATTGCCGCTCCCTTACGGCAAAGGGTACGAAAAAGGATTGCATCCGCTTCGTCGTCGTGAACTCTTTTCTCCCTGAAGGGGAAGGTTGCAAAGCATAAGGGCATTTTTGCTAAACAGCGACATGGAGGATGGCTATGCCTAATGCCGCTTCTTGGCGCGAAAAGATTCTTCGCCAATTTCCCCCCGGATCTGGACCGCTGATATTGGTCGCCGACCCTGACAGCCTGTTCAGCGAGGAAAAATTGGTTCTGGAACTGCGGTCTCGCGGCTTTGATCTGCTGGAATTCGAGGATCCGATTCTGTTCCGGTATGCCTACGAGGATCGGTTCCGCTCCGCCTCTTGGAAGGATGACGCGCGCGGGCTGGTCGTGGTGACGAAAACGGCGGCTACTGAGTTTTCCAATCTGCCTTATGATCTGCTGCAGATCGCTCGGCCGCTGTCGTTCAGTCTTGCTGATCTTTTCCCCAACCTCAGTTATCCGGTCGTTGCGGAACTGGAGCGTGAGCGCCTGGATCGTCTTTACGCCTGCTATGAGGAATATGCCCACGAACGTATGGGGGATACCCTCAGCAGAGATTTTATCCTTCGCCATGTGTTCGGCATTGAGACAGTGCTGATCCGAAACGAGAGTACGTTGCTCCACACACTTCTGCATCTGCACTACTCCGGAACGCGCCTTCCCCAAAGCCTTGCCGAACAGGTGATCCGCTCACTCGAAGACAATCCCCTGTTCGCAAGCTGGGCATTACGGGAAATCGTTCCGGACAACAAAGCGTTTTTCGCTTTCTTGCAGGAACGTTGGTCCCTCTTTCTTGAACATCTGGACGAACAGACCTCAAACCATGCAGAGGGGCCGGTTCCGGCGTGTGAGACAAGGGCTGCGTATGGGCTCCGGTACGCCGGACCGGCTGAAATTCCCTTTGAACATGAGGAAATCCGGGTTTTCATCGACAATCTGTTTACTGAAGGAACGTTGCGTCCTGTTCGGAAGCCAGGGCTAAACATTTCCTCCACCCCCTGGGTTCGCTGCGGTCTTATCGAGGAAAAACAGGATGATAGCGCTGTTCGCCTCAACAAACTTTTAGAGAACCTCAACGATACGATTCCCGATGAAAATGCGCACTATGCCGAATGGATCTCTTTTGCGCTGAAGTGGGCGGAACTCGCAGCCCTAGCGCATCCCTGCTCAGACCAAAAAAGTGCGCAGCCGGCGGTCAAACGTTTTCACGAACTTGGCGGTAGAGTCCAGGCAGCCTTTACCGAATGGACAAGAGCGCATTACGCGGGCCTGATGAACCAATCCCCTGGCCGGCCGACCGTGCTGCACCATGTGCCCCGGTTCCTGGCTCGCGAAATGGAGCGGAGTAAAACCGGAAAGGCGGCGTTAATCGTGGTGGACGGGTTATCCCTGGATCAGTGGGTGGCGGTGCGCGAGGAACTTCTGGCAGAGAACGAAAAGCTCGTCATGCGCGAATCCGCCTTGTTCGCCTGGATACCGACGCTGACATCCGTTTCCAGGCAGGCCCTCTTTGCCGGAAAAATACCCTACTTTTTCAAGGCGTCGATCAAAACGACCAGCGCCGAAGAAAGCCTTTGGCGTCAATTCTGGGAAAATGCACATCTGCCCAAAAACAGCATCGCCTATAGAAAGGCTCTCGGCTCCGAAAAGGTTGCTGAATGCCTGGAAGGCCTCCACCCAGAACGGACGAAAGTCGCGGGCATGGTTATTGATACCGTGGACACCATCATGCATGGTATGCATCTCGGCGCCGCCGGGATGCACAACCAGATCCGCCAGTGGTGCCGGCGTGGCTTCCTGCATGATCTCATTGCCTCCCTTCTGGACGATGGATATCAGGTCTGGTTGACCTCGGACCATGGCAACATCGAATGCCGCGGCATGGGACGGCCGGCGGACAAGGGGCTTGCGAACTCGCGCGGGGAACGTGCCCGTGTCTACGCTTCGGAAGAATTGCGCGCGCATGCAGCGCGTTCCCAGCCGGGAACCGAAAGCTCCGGCGTTCTGGCCTGGAAGCCTGATGGGCTGCCTGACGAATATTATCCCCTGCTGGCCACGGGCTACGGAGCCTTTGCGCAGGAAGGCGCAGTCATGGTCAGCCATGGCGGCATTTCCCTGGAAGAGGTCATCGTGCCCTTTGTAAAAATTGAGCGGAGCGAATAACCGGTGGGCAAACGGCACGAAAGCATTGGCATCAAGCAGGTTGTACGCCTGGAGTGGTACGACCTTGCATTGGATATGCAGTTGGAAGGGCGGCCTACCAGAGAGATCCGCCGAGAATTGACAGGCCTGCTGCGAGACCGCCTGCAATCCGGCGGTTTTGGTGAACGTGGAGAAGCCACCTATACCAAGGCAGTTGCCCAGCTCATGAAATGCTGGGTAGCTCCTGACAAGGATCTCGTTGCATTGCGCGACCGGGCCTTGCTGGCCGCGCGGGCAGCTCCGCGTTCCGCCCCCTCTGCTGCCCGATTAGCGCTGCACTGGGCCATGACCATGGCGGCGTATCCTTTCTGGCATGCTGTTGCGGCTCAGGCGGGGCGGCTTTTGAACCTACAACCCCTGGTAACGCAAGCCCAGATTCGCAAACGTGTTCAGGAACTGTTCGGGGAACGCAGCACGGTTGAGAGAAGTACGCGCCGCGTTATCCGTTCCTTTGTGGATTGGGGCGTATTAAAGGATTCCCAACCTTCAGGTTGTTATGGAAAAAATGCGCCGCACGCGATCCTGGAACCCAGTGTTGCAGTCGCCCTCGTGGAGGCGACGTTACACACCAGCCCGACCGGCAGCATAGCCCTGCGGGCTGTGAAAGACAACCCGGCCCTCTTTCCTTTCGTACTCCCCACCTTGAACGAAACGGTCATGAGCGCGCCGGGCATTGAATACATTCGGCATGGGCTGGATGACGAATTGCTACGGATACGCCCTTGATTTTATTCCAGATTGGATACGTTACCGCCTGCGAAGGGCGGCCATCACCGCCCCTTTACCTTTGAATCATGCTCTTAGCCTGTCCAGGGAGGGTGAATTTTCGCTCAATCCGGCTTTTACGTTTGTTAAAGACGTTCCCCTCTCGCGTGAACGTCAGGGAAGGTATACAATCGGCCCCCATCCTGCACGGAGAGAGTGAGGCCCACAGGAACTGAGCCTCAAAGCATGGGCTGGAAGCGATGAAAAGTGCCTATGAAAAGAAAAAGCCGGCTAAAGCCCTGTGGCACCCCCCCAACATAGCGCCTGAAAACGGTCACACAACCGCGCAGGACAGGCTGCTCTCTCCTTTTTCATACGACACTTCCGCAGTCGCCTTCACAAGGTTATCCGCCGTCGGGTACAGATCAAAAAGCATATCCACAATATGCCGGTCAATTTTGCCGTTATTCGTCATTTCATACATGATGCGGTGGATGCTGTCTTTATCCAGCCCTTGGCGATAAGGCCGGTGTTCCGCCAGCGCAACAAAA
>CATJOY010000029.1 GCA_949741925.1 uncultured Desulfovibrionaceae bacterium
TCGTCAAGGAATTCCATCAATTCTTTACTTGCTTCTTGGTGAATGACCAGCTATAAAAAGACGTCGGGCCGGTGTTCCAGCACCAACCCGACGGACACGGCGCGTTATGCGCTCCCATTTGTTACGCGGTAGCCTATACCATGTTCAGCCTCCGCCCGGTGCCCGCCGGACGGAGGCCTTTGTTATTTTACATCCGGCTTGAAGACCGGAGCAACAGACAAAGGAACGTCAGCAGCGCCAAGACAAAAAGGCGTCTCATGCGGCCAACTCCTTTACCCGTGAACGGGAGTATGCGCCGTGCCAGCGCATGGAGTGAACCGCGTAACGTACGCAGCCTTGTACACTATGAGGAACGAAGAAACAAGAGAAAGTACCAGGCCGGGGAAGCTTTCGTCTCCCCGGCCTGTTTGTTTACCGTAGCAGTTCTTTAAAAAGTTATAGAGCCGCTTCCACAGGCTGTTTACAAAAATGCGATTGTATTCACAACCTGCAAAAGGAGAGAAACCGCCGCGGTGGCAGTCATCTCATTGCATTTCTTTTGTTTGTTCCGTTGCCTCTTCGTCCTTCCTGGAGCCCGAAGCTGCTGACGGTTCCTCTAAAACATCTTCAACAACGCAGGAAAGGGGAACATTTGCCGTTCCCGCGTGGGAAGAGCTGTAGAGGCTTAATTCAACGTGTGCCCCTTCAATCATGAGCTGGAGAATGCTTCCGGCATCTTCCAGTTCCAGGGGAAAAAGGTTTGCAGGTCGCTCCTCCTGAAATATCCCGGCCATCAGCGCCAGCGGATCAAGAATGTGCTTCCGCACCATGGCGGCCATTTCCCGGCGTTCCGTTTGCCAAGCAACGTTGCTGTTCTCGGTAGGGGAAGTGAACTCAGACATAAGGCACCTCTCTGAATTTCTGATTTCCTCTGCATTGCCCAAAGGAAAAGGCCGGGAGCTCAGAACCGTCAGAGAACGGCGGGCATATTTCCCTTGCGGGTATTGTACTAGCCCACTCCCGGCCGCGAATAGCCGCATTCTCGCGCTTTTTGAGCGCGCAAAAGAAGCCAAGGCTCACGGGTTGGCAGCCGTCTCTGAAAAAGGAGTTCTGAGGCTCCGTGCTCACTTCATAGCCCGTGGCGGCAGCAGTATCAAGGAAGAAGTGAGAAGGTTCCGCGTGGTCCGCCTCTCCAGGAGCGATAAGGAACGTCCTCAGGGTTCAGGCCGTGCGCCTTCCAGACTTCATCATTACCGCTCCCCTTTCCGCTCTTGGGGTGAAGGCAAAGGGCTGTACGAAGAAAACGGCGAGGAAAGCGCAGCATGACCAATGAACCGGCGCTCACCTTGAGGCCGTAGCCTGCCGGATACTGGCGAGGCTATAATACTTGGCGCTTTTTTGTAGAAGAGGTATGATATTTCGCATAGAGCATATGCATCTGTACTGTTTGCCCTGCTCCCGTGAGCGCATCTGGAGCCTGATACGCTCTCTCCATTCAGGATGATCACGCGGGGAGCGCCTTGAACGTGTTCAACGGACGTTTGCCTTTGGAACGTCTGCCGGTTTGATGGAGGAAAGCCAGGCCATGGACAGACAAGAAATTGACCGCCAGCTCCAGGCCTTGGGCAAAGACAAAAAGTTCCGCGCCAAGAAGGAGATTGCCTCACTTCAAGAGATCTTGGCGGATGATGAGCATATTTTCGGCGCATCTTCTTGCGCCATGAACCGCGATACCTGGGTCTGCATTATCACCGAGCGGCGGATCATGCTGTTGGGTAAAGGCATCTTCGGCGCTCGGCGCTTTGAAGTGTATTTGCCCCATATTAAGAGCCTGAGTTGCCGGATGGGGCCGTACTTCGGCGAGATACATCTGGATACCGGCGACACGATACATGAAATCCAACAGTTTCCCAAAGCCGAAACCCCCCGGTTGACTGCTCTCGTTTCCCGGCTCATTATCCAGTGCCATGCCCACCATGCCGCATTCCCGCCCGATGGCCGAGAACTGGTGGAAACCCTGGAACGCCTGGCCGCGCTGTACGAAAAAGGCCTGTTGACTGAAGACGCCTTTGAAGAGCAAAAGCGGCGTCTGTTAACCGCTCCCCGCGTTCCGGCCTGATTCCTGGCGGTCAGGGCCGTGGCCCATGCGGAGCGGGAGAGGGGTACACCGCAGGCTGGCGCCTAAGGAGTTCCGCCGGATGATTAAATCAATGCTCGCCCTATGCCTCGGCGCTGCGGCAGGGGCGCTGTTGCGCTGGTTTTTGGGCTTGGCCTTGAATGCCTGTTGGGCGT
Organism: uncultured Desulfovibrionaceae bacterium; assembly: GCA_949741925.1. GTDB lineage: Bacteria > Desulfobacterota > Desulfovibrionia > Desulfovibrionales > Desulfovibrionaceae > JAJDHY01. The sequence goes on from CATJOY010000029.1 coordinate 2,272, forward strand.
GGCTGCCTCTCGGCACATTGGCGGCCAACCTGCTCGGCGGCTATCTGGCCGGTTTTGCCGTCAGCCTTTTCGGGGCAATGCCTGCATTGGGAGCGGAACTCCGCCTCCTGGTTATGACCGGTTTTTTAGGGGCGTTGACCACCTTTTCTACCTTTTCTCTGGAGCTCTGCAGCATGCTTCAGGAACAACGGTTTCTCGCCGCTCTGACGGCCCTTCTCCTGCATGTCTGCGGTTCGGTTGCGGCGGTTGCCTTGGGCATGCTTACCTTTGCAATGATTCGTCAGGCCTAGGGTTGTTGCTCGCTATCTTTCTGCCGCGCGCTGCTCTATGCGGGGTTTCCGGAGCGGAATGCCGTTTCGGGCCTGGCTGCACGGCGGCGGGCGGCAATCCCCGGGAGGGCGGTCCCGTTATCAAGGAGAGTGGTCATGAACACACAAGCTCACGGCGCAAGCCGTATCCAGGCCTCGAAGTACGATGTGCCGACAACAGTAGCCTTGCTGAAAAAGGAACTCGAAGGTAGGGGAATTCCTATCTTTGCCGAATTTGATCACCAACGGAACGCGCAGGAGGTCCAACTGGAACTCCGGGAAACCCGTGTTCTGGTTTTTGGGGCCCCGGCCGTGGGAACTCTGCTGATGCAGGAGAACCAGAGCATAGCCTTTGAGCTGCCGTTGCGCATCGCTGTTTGGCAGGAGAAAAACGGCGCTGTGTTCTTGGCTGTGCCCGATATGGATTTGCTGGCAGCAGCCTACGGCCTGGGCCATCTTCCGGCTGTCGGAAAAATTCGGGATCTTCTGGAGATTCTTGCCCGCATAGTGAGTGAGCCCGCGGACCTCAGCGGAGCGCGGCCTTTCTAAGCCGCCCGGCAGAGGGGAAGACGGCCCGCGGAATACCGCCCATGCTTTACGGATGTGCAGCCGCGGGTTAGCGCACGGCCAGCATGGCCAACTGTACGCCCGCCAGATGTTCCAACTCCTCGCTCAGAGCCAGGGCGGCCAACGGCGTGCCAGCCCAGACCGCCAAGCCGTGGCGCTCCAGCCAGATAGCTTTGGAATCTCGAGAGGCCAGGCCCGCGGCCTCGGCAAGTTCTCGACTGCCGGGAGCGAAATCGGGGATAAAGCCTAAGGATCGGCGCAGATCTTCGGCTTCAAAGATGGGAATATCCAAGCGCCGGGCCACAGGCAGGCAGGCGAAAAGGGCCAACAGCTTTGGCGGGTGGGTATGCACAATGGCCTTGGCTTCGGGTTGGAGGGTGTAGATGGCCCGGTGCAACTCTCCTTCGCTGGAAGCCTTGCCCCCCGCGAGCAGCCGCCCGTCGGCCAGGCGTACCCGGCTGAGATCGGCGGTTTCCAGGGAGCCCTTAGCCGCGCCGGAACGGGTGATGATCATATCTTCGCCCTCACGCAGGCTGACATTGCCGTTGAACCCGGAGAGCAAGCCGCGCTGCCAAGCCTTGGCGCAGAGCGTTTTGATCGTTGCAAAGGCTTCAGCCGGTAGGGCCTTGTCGGAAGAAGATGTCATGGCGTGGCTCCGCTGAAATGGTCAAAGCCGGCAGCAACCGGCTCTCGGCCGTTGAGGGTAATGTTTGCGCCGCCGACGCAGCCCAACCGCAGGAGCGGCGCTTCCTGGGGGATTTCCGTCAGGCGGCTCCAGATCGCTTCGGGGCATGCTCCTAAAAGGCCGTATTCCTCGCCGCCGGCAAAAGCCAGGGATACGGGATCTGCCCCCGCAGCCCGGGCATAGGCCGTTACCTCCGCGTGCAGGGCCGAGGGCTCCAGAACAATGGCGGCGCCGTTATGGCCAAGGAGGCGCGGCAGATCCCGAGCCAGCCCGTCGGAAAGATCCATCAGGCAGATTCCGGGCAGGGAGGCCAGGGCTTGGCCGGTCGCCAACAGCGGTTCAGGGCGCAGGTGCGCTGCACAGGCCGCCGGGTAGCGGGCCAGAGCCTCCCGCCCTTCGTTTTCGAGAACGGAAAGGCCTACCCGGGCCAGCCCGGGAATTCCGTAGAGAAACAGCACGTCGCCCGGCCTGACCGGACCGCGCCGTAAAAAACGCTGCGCAGCCAGCCTGCCCCAGATGGTAATGCATACCCCCAGGCTATCAGCCCGCGAAATATCGCCGCCTGTCAAGGGCAGGGCATAGCGCCCGGCCAGCTCCGCCATGCCCCGGAACAGACGGCGGGCATAATCACGGCGTAGGGGCGTGGGGGTCATAAGCCCCAGAGAAAAGCCCAAAGGGCGGGCCCCCGCGGCCGCAAGATCGCTGAGGTTCACGGCCAGGGCCTTGTGCCCTATCTCTTCAGGAGTAAAGTAACGCCGCCTGAAATGGGCGTCCTCCAGAAACAAATCCGTGGAGAGCGCTATCTCTCCCGAAAGAGAGAGCTCGGCGCAGTCGTCGCCCCGGCCGCGGATAACGCCGGGGGCGGGGGTGTTGGGAAAGAATGCATCCACCAGGGCCAGGAGATCGGCTTCGGAATGGATATACTCATCCTGATCGGCCATGATTTACTCCTCTCTCACCAGGTACGCGCCCATGATGACCTTGAGGCCGACGCCGGGAAAGTTGACTCGGTACTTATCCGGCGGCAGCTTCTGGATAATTTTGCCTCGGCCGAAAATGCGGTGGGTGCAATAGCCCAACGACTCCGGCGCGGCAGTGGGGGCGCCCAGGGATGAACAGGTTTCCTCGGGTTCTTCCTCCTGGTGCCCCGGCCTTGCCGCGGGAGCGCCGTTCCGTTCCGCCGCAGCCCTTGCATACGCCTCCGGCGGCATCTCCGCCATGGCCGGGTCCGGATCTGTTTCCCAGTCCGGCAGAGCAAACGGGGATCGGCTCCTGCCTTCAGGCCGCGCTGTTGCTTCCGGAGCGGTTGTTCCCGGCCATCCCCGGTTGCCAAAGCCATTCGGAAGCTGATAGGCAACTTCCCGTTTTGTCAGCTTGCCGTTGTAGCCTTCCCGCCATTCTTCATAGAGGGTGGGGGGCATCTCGCAAAGAAAGGGGCTTGGTTTTGAGGGGCTGGTACAGCCCATGCCCCGGTCATAGAGGGTAGCAGGCGCGCACATTTCCAGGCGGTCTTTGGCCCTGGTGCATGCCACGTACATAAGGCGGCGTTCTTCCTCGAAATCATCGGGGCGGGTCATGGCATGGCGGGAGGGAAAGCGGTCTTCCACCAGATCCAGAAGGATCACCGCGCCCCATTCCAGACCTTTGGCCGAATGGATGGTTGAAAGGGTAATGCCGCTGCGCTCTTCTTCCTCCTGGAGCGGTTCTTCCAGGGCCAGATCCGCTACCAGCAGATCGAGGTCCGTATACAGCGCGGCGATAAGCCCCAACTGGTCCAGCCCCTGTTTTCTTCTGGGGTAGTCATCCGGGTACTGCTCCGCCAATCGCGGCTCATAGTGGGCCAGGGCCTCCCCGTAGAGAAGGCGCGGTTCAGCTTCCAGGGTCCGGAGCGTATCGAGAAAGGCCATGTCCTCTCCGAAGACCGGGTATTTTTTCCGGGCTTTGTCCAGGGCGGCCGTGTCGCCACGCTGGATATCCCGGTACAGCTTTACCACAGTTTTCGGGCCGATGCCCCGGCTCATCATGGCCATTCTTTGGAACGCCGGGAAATCTAAGGGGTTCAGCACGAGGCGCAGGTAGGCCATGATATCCTTGACGTGGGCTGCCTCACTGTAGCGAATGCCGCCGAATTTCCGGAAGGGCAAGGCGTTTTTGGCCAGTTGCATCTCTACATGGTAGGATTGGTAGCCTGCCCGAAACAACACGGCGATTTCCTGCGGCGGGAAGGAGCGAAGAAGTTCCATGACGCGGCCGGAGACCACGCTTGCCTGCGTCAGATCCGAAAGCGGACGGATCACCAGGGGCTTTTCGCCGCCCTCGCGCGCGGTGAACAGGGTTTTGCCGTAGCCTTCCGGAGCGTGGATCAGAATGTTGTTGGCCAGATCAAGCACAGGCTGGACAGAACGATAGTTTTCCTCCAGCCGGATGATGCGGGCGCCGGGGAAAATTTTGGGAAATTCCAGAATGTTTCTGACCGTGGCCCCGCGAAAGGCATAAATGGATTGCGCGTCATCCCCTACAGCCATAATGTTGCCGCACCCCCCGAGGGAACAGGCGGCATCGTTATCCGTGCCCGCCAGCAAGGCTGCAATTCGGGCCTGGACCAAGTTGGTATCCTGGTATTCGTCCACCATGATATGGCTGTGCCGGCTCCGGCAAAAGCGCAGTACCTCAGGCCGTTCGCGTAGGGATTCCTCCAGGCGGAATAACAGGTCGTCATAATCCAGCAGTGATTGTTCCTTCTTAAGCGCTGCATAGGCCTCGGCAATGCGTTCGATATGCCTGGCGTGGGGCAAAAGATGCTGGGCATCGCGGGACAAGGTTTCCTCAACCGTCATTTCCTTGTTCCGGCATTTGCTGATCAGCCCTAGGATAGTCTGGGTCTTGGGAAAGGAATGGTCTCCCCGGGGCAACTTCAGCTCTTCCTTGCAGTGTTGCAGCGCTGCCAGCGAATCCGCCGTATCCATGACCGTGGCCTCTCGCTCAAAGCCCACAGGCTTGAACATGCGCAATACGGAATAGGCGTAGGCATGGAAGGTGCCGCCCTGAATCGCGTCCAGCCCCTGGCTGTGATCCGCCTCTCTCCCCAGAAGCAGCCCTGCCCTGTAAGTCATTTCCCGGGCGGCCTTCCGGGTGAAGGTCAGCAGCAGGATTGATGCTGCGGGCACGCCGCTTTCCACCAGACGGGCCAGCCGATAGACAATCGTTCGGGTTTTGCCCGTGCCCGCCCCTGCAATGACCAGAACCGGGCCATCAAGCGTTGTTGCGGCCTCGTACTGCGCTGCATTAAGTTCCTTTGCGTAATCAATCATGATGGTGGGGTAGTCCGCCGGTTAGGTATGTGTGGAAGAAAAGGCAAGAGGTCGAAGCCAACCAAAAAAGAGCGGGGCGCTGCCCCGCACCCCGCAAGGGGGATGATCCCCCTTGACCCCGCATAAGGCAGGCGCGGTTGAAAATGGTCTGCCATGCCGCGCCGGATGTGCTGCCGGTATTGTTAGCTTCAGAGCAAGTGCCTGTTCCGTCCCGCACCTCTGTGCATATTCCGGTGCCTCCGGATAGTGCCGGAACGTTCCGCGTTATCGTACCACAACCAGTCATACCGTTATGTGAGAAGGGAAGCAACTGTGAGGCGTTGTCGTTTCTCCTATGGTCGCAGCCAACCAAAAAAGAGCGGGGCGTTGCCCCGCACCCCGCAAGGGGGATGATCCCCCTTGACCCTGCATAAGGCAGGCGCGGTTGAAAATGGTCTGCCATCCCGCGTTAGATGTGCCGTCGGTATCGTTAGCTCAGAACAAGCGTCTGTTTCGCCCCGTGCCTATTCCGGCGCCGTTGGATGCTGACGGAGGCTCTGTAATGTGCCGGTTTTGTGGCCTCAGGAACGGCTATACTTTGGGGAGGGAAATGGTCATGAGAGGGAAATTCAAGGGGGACAATGCGTTGACTTGATGTGGTGTTAGGGAGGGAAGAATTATGCCGGCCGATCCCTTGAAGGCAGCGAACGATGAGAGTTCTTTGGGAAAGGGAAGGGGGTCCGGGGGAAGGGGAAGCCCTTTCTTGCAAGAAAGGGCTTCCCCTTCCCCCGGCTCTGGTATGGCAGATCACAGACCTGTGTACAGATAGCGTTTGATTTTCTGGGTGGGGGTTTTTTCAAAGGGTTCGGGTTGAATAAGGATGCGCTGGATACGGATAAAGGAGGAAACCCGGCTGTTGACTTCCGTGCGGAGCGCTTCAAGGATACAGGTACGTTTTTCCTGCATGGCCTCTTCATCGAGATTGGGGAATTCTTCATCGAGGCGCGCCTGGTTCAGGTGAACCTTGGCAATGAGGCGGCCTTCGTGTTGCAGGACAATGGATTCAAGAACGTAAGGGGATTGGCCGATAATGGCTTCCACTTCTTCGGGATAGATGTTTTCGCCGCTGGGGCCGAGAATGAGGTTTTTAGAGCGTCCCTTGATATACAGGTAGCCGTCGGCGTCGATTTTCCCGAGATCGCCGGTACGGAGCCAGCCGTCTTCGGTGAGGGTTTCGAGGGTGCTGCCGGGGGATTTGTAGTATTCCCGCATGACGTTGGGGCCTTTAACCAGCACTTCGCCTTCGCCGTTTTCATCCGGGGAGTCAATCCGCAGGCTGACCCCTTGCAGGGCGTATCCGGTAGAGAGGTAGCGGGTATTTTCCAGGCGGCTGGCGGCGCAGAGCGGGGCGGCTTCCGTCAGGCCGTACCCGACAAGGTAGGGGAAATCCGCTTCGCGGAGAAAGAGTTCCACGTCCGGGGCCAGGGCCGCCCCGCCGATGGCGCAAACCCGCAGTTTTCCGCCAAAGGTCTGGCGCAGTTTTTTCCCGGCCAGGCGGTGCAGGATGCGCCGGATAGGGGAACAGGAGTAGAGGAAACGGCGCAGACCGGTTTTGGTGAGCTTCGGCAAAATAGCGTTGCGGAAGATCTTTTCGATGAGCAAGGGCACGATCAGAATGCCCGTAGGCTTGACCTGCGCCAAGGCAGGCAGGAGGACACGGGCCGTAGGGGGCTTATCAAGGTAGTGGACATGGCAGCCCCGGAGCATCGGCAGAATAAGGCCGATGGTGCATTCGTACGTATGCGGCATGGGCAGCACCGAAAGGATTCTATCCCCCGGCCCGAGCTCGAAGAAACAGCGGATGGCCTCGGCGTTGGAAACAATATTCTTGTGCGTCAGCACCACGCCCTTGGAGTAACCGGTTGTGCCGGAGGTGTAGATAATGGCTGCAACATCATCCTCAGCGGGCTCTTTGGGCGGCGTGGGAGGGAGGCGGAGTACGGTTTCCCGAAATTTGCGGAACTGCTGGAGGCCGGCGCTTTTGAGTTCCCGGAGCCGGTCACGGGTCGCCCCCTGCTCAATGGGCAAAAAGGTCTCCAGGTTCACGAACAGCGGGGCTTGGTCGAATTCGGCATCCTCTATTTTACTGTAGAGTTTTTCCGAGACGAAAACAACCTTAGCTTCGCTGTGGCGAAGAATATACTGGATGGCTTCCGGATGGAATTCGGTCAGGATGGGCACAGCCACGGCGCCCATGGCGGTAACGGCAAAATAGGCTACGCCCCAGTGGGGGCCGTTTTCGGCCAGAATGGCCACGGTATCCCCAAAGCCCACGCCCTGGTCGGCCAGCCAGAGAGAGAGGGCCCTGGCGGAATCATAAAGATCTTTAAAGCTCAAGGGCTCCTGGCCAACCCAGGAAAGAGCCGGATGGGCGGCGTAGCGTTCGGCGCTGGTCTCCAGGAGACAGCGCAACGTATGGGTGGAAAGATTTTCGGCCATAGCTGCTCCACAGTACTGCGAAATTATAATTGTAAGTCAAAAAGCGTCGTTGCGCAAGAACGATAGCAAAAAATTTTAGGGAAGAGGCAGAGGCCTGTAATTTTTTTTGTGGATTATCCCTCGTTTTCGCGCTATCGGAGGCTTGCCCCCAAAGGCTGTGCCCAGGCAAGAAAGGGAAAGGCCGCCTGAAGATAGGCCCGATTCCCTTGTAAGGGGTTGTTCGCGCAACGGCTCTTTTGCCCGCCGGCGACATCAAAAAAGCTTTTTATTCCGGTAACATAAAAATAACTTCCCGCTATAAAAAAGCTCTTTTTCCTGTCCGCTGATACCTTATGTTGTGAACAACCCTCTGTGCGTGCCCGCTTGAATGGCGTGGGCAGCTCAGGCGCCGGAAAAAACGATGGGATAAGATCTGCTCGAGGCGGAGAACTGCATGACCGATTTTAGCTTCATAACCATGTTTACCGAGGCGACCCTTGTCGCCCAGCTTGTGCTGTTGCTGCTGCTGACGTTATCCGTGATCAGCTGGAGCCTGATGATTTATAAGTTTTTTTTCCTGAATGCCGCGCTGCACAAGGCGAAAAGGGGCATACTCCGGTTTACGGATGCCCGCGATCTGCGCGAGGCCGTGCGGGTTTTGGCCCTTGATTCCTCCTCGCCCTTATACCATGTGGCTCAACAGGGCGTGGCGGAATTCAACCGATCCAAGGATGCGGGCAATGCCCCGGAGGTGGTGGCGGATAATGTGCGCCGGGCTCTGGATCAGGGCGTTAACGAGGCCATGGGCACGCTTTCTTCCTCGCTCTCCTTTCTGGCCACCACGGCGAATACCGCCCCGTTTATCGGCCTTTTCGGCACGGTTTGGGGCATCATGTATTCCTTCCACCGCATCAGCCAGATGAAAACGGCGGCTATTTCCACGGTTGCGCCGGGCATATCCGAAGCCCTGGTGGCTACTGCCGTAGGGCTGTTTGTGGCTATTCCGGCGACGGTCGGCTATAACACCTTTTTGAACGCCACCTCGCGCATACAGGCCGAACTGGTCGATTTTGCCGGGGTTTTTCTCAACCGGGTACAGCGCGAGATGCACGCCAAAGGCTCCGGCAACGATTCATAGGAGAGGAGCCATGGGATTTTCTCCGGGTAAAAAAGGCTTTGTGGCAGAAATCAACGTGACGCCTTTTGTGGATGTCATGTTGGTGCTGCTTATCATATTTATGGTCACGGCTCCGCTGATGACCGAGGGGCTGGATGTGGACCTGCCTCAGACTGTGGCCGCCGACGCCCTGCCCACAGATAAAGATCATATTGTCCTCTCCATCCGGCGGGATGGGGCCGTCTATATTGATACATACCCCGTTCCGGATCTGGATGCCTTTGAGGCCCAACTGGCCACAGTGGCCGGAGAGCAAAAACGCCAGGTTTTCATTCAGGCGGATAAAGAAGTTCCTTACGGATTGGTGGTTGCTCTCATGGGGCGCATCCAGGCGGCCGGTATTTACAACATCGGCATTGTGGCTGAACGGCTGGAAAACACGCCGTTGACCCCGGCCGCGCCTCTTGGCGGCGCTGAGGCTTCCCCGGCGGCAGGACAGCCGAGGGCCACTACCAGGGGACGCTAGTGTTTTCACGGTCGGTGAGCTTTCTTGTTTCTCTGTGCCTGCATGCAAGCATCCTTGTTGTAGCGCTTTATTGGCGTGATGAAAAAAAACTGTTTGTCGATCTGGAAAGCCCGGTTATTGATGTCAATCTCTATACCATTGGCAGCGCTCCCGCCATTTCCGCGCCTCCGGCAGTGATCGAGGAACCCGCGGCTCCTTCAGCCCCGGAGCCCACGCAAACCCGAACTCCCGAACCCGAGCCGCCCGTGGCGCCGCAAGTGACCCCTCCGCCCCCGGAGCAGCCCCGGGCGCCTTCTCCGGCTGTGCCGGAGCCCACTCAAATTCCTGTGGAAACACCGCCAAAGCCTGTGCCTGTGCCGCCTGTACCCGCGGAAGATGCTCCCAAGCCTCCGAAAAAGGAGCCTGAGCCGCCGCAGGATAAGCCCAAGCCGCCGGAAAAGCCGAAACCGCCGGAGCGTACCCCGCCGCGAACGCCTCGTGATCCGGTGGGCAGCGCCCTTAAGGATTTGGCAACGCCCCAACGAAAGCCCGCGAAAAAACCCTCCCGGAACTCCGTTGACCAGGCTTTGCGGGATTTAGCCAAGGGCAGCGGTCAGGGCGGCACGCCCGGCCTGGGGGGCGATGGCGTGGGCTTGCGCGGCTCCTACGAACAATCCATTATCTCGCGGGTGCACCGCTTTTGGGAAGCGCCTCCCCGGGCGGACCGGGTCAATGCGCTGGCCAGCGTGCGGATATATATCGAGCCGGATGGACTGATCAGCCGGGTAGAACTTGTCCAGAGTTCCGGCAACTCAGCCTTTGACGGCTCTGTACTCAAGGCTGTCAGGGATACCGAGCGGCTCGAGCCGCCGCCGGACCCCCGCCTCAGAGAGATGGTCATCGGCTTCGCCTATGAGGCGATGTCGGGAAGATAACCTGCGTGGAATAATGAGGATTTTCTATGCGAAGCAGCAGATATTGTGTTCAAATGGTTTTTTTGTTGTTGTTGCTGGCTGTGCCGGCCGGATATTCTTCGGCCGCCTCCAACACGGCCCTGGTGACCAACCCCCAACTTCGGGTACGCATTGCCATGGCCGAGCCGCTGGGGGCATCTAAAGGCCCGGCGGCTCAGGTGCAGCACTATATCAGCCAGGATTTGCGTTTTCTGCCCTTTGTCACGCTGGTTGATTCCGCCGGGGTTCCGGGAGGGGCGAACCTCTCCGTCGCCAACGGACCGGATCTGGATCTTCGGCGCTTTCAGCTTGCGGGAGCGCATATTCTGATTACTTCGTCCTGGAGCCGGGAAGGCGCTGCGCCGCGGGTGGAACTTCGCGCTTTTGATGTAACCACCGGCTCTTTTATTTTCGGACACGGCTATAACAACGCCGTGGAAGCCAATGCCGGCGAGGTGGCGGATAGGTTCTGCTCTGAGTTGATGAAAGCCCTGACCGGTCGGGGCGATTTTTTCCTTTCAACCATCGTCTTTATCAAAAGCGCAGGACCGGGCAAGAAGGATGTTTGGGCCGTCAAGCCTACCGGCCGGGATCTGCGCCGTTTGACCAATCTCCCCGGCGACGCGCTCTCTCCCTCCTGGTCCCCGGACGGCCGTTTCGTTGTTTTCAGCCATGTTGATAGGCGTACGCACGGCTTGGGGGTATGGGATAGCGCCACCGGCAGCACCCAGCGCATCAAGTTCCCCGGCAATACGGTTATCAGCCCGGTTTTTATGCCGGATAACACCGTAGCGGTCAGTCTTTCCGGCGGCAAAAACCCTAATATCTATCTTTTGAACCATCAGTTCAGGCGGGAGCGGGCCCTGGTGGAGAGCGGCGGCATTGATGTTTCCCCCTCTGTAGATTCCAGCGGAACGCTGATGGCCTTTGCCTCCAGCCGCATGGGCAACCCTCATATTTTCTTAAAAAATCTCTCCACCGGGGCGGTTTCTCGGATCACCTACGAGGGCAAATACAATACGGAACCCTCCATCAGCCCGGATGGTTCCATGATCGCATTTTCCCGGATGATCGGCGGCCAGCACCGGATTTTTGTTTACGATATTGCCAAAAAGACGGAAACCCAGATCAGCTTTGGGCCGGGGAGCGACGAACAGCCTTCCTTTGGCTCAGATAGCTATTTTATCGCCTTTACCTCCACCCGTTCGGGGCAGAAACAAATTTACCTGACCACGCGCAACGGCGGCGAAGCCCGGCATATTCCTACCGGCCAGGGCGATGCTTCTTTCCCGCGTTGGGGGCTGCCGCGATAGCCCCCTATAATGGAGAAGCGGGAATGGAGATATATTCTCCGGAGCCGCGGGGTGTTTCATAAGACAGTGTAGTCGCTGCCTTTCCTTCTTGAAAAGGCGCATGGTTTTGTTCGGCAAAGAAGCCGGGAAAAGCGAGCAAAAGCAGAGATGTGTCGCTTCGGTTTTTCCCGGCTACGGTCGCCGGAGGAAAAGGCTGCTTGGGAGCAGAGCGAATCCGGCTGCTTCGTGCCTCTGCCATAAATTTTTTTCTCTTGTTTTTCTCTCCACGGCATACGCCGCCCTTCTGCCTTCTCCGCTTTGCCTTGTATTCTCAATTTTCCATTCTCGATTCTCTATTGTAAGGGGGAGCCGGAAGTTTTTTTCGGAGCGCGCAGCAAGGCCCCGAAAGCTATTGTGGGCAGATACCGAAAAAGGAGGACTTGTTTATTTTCTTTTTTGTGATAGCTCCGTTTTTTCTCGCGGTGTTCTTCGCGAGGGAACGTATTTTTTATTTGGAAGGAGTGGAACGATGAAAAAACTTTTGTTTGCTGTGGCCATGGTGCTGGCGTTTGCGGTTTCCGCTGTCGCCGCTGTAAAGGAAGTTGGTCAGGTGACGGTTGATGTGCCCGCGGGCTGGACGACCCAGGTACAAGGCCCTGCCTCAATAGTGATTGCTCCTGATCAGAAAGCGGTGGTCACTGTGGCGCTTGCTCCCGCATCGGGCGCCACGGCGCAGACTCTTGCCGAAACCGCTGCCAAGGGCATGAACGGCAAGGATCTTAAGGCTGATGGCGATGGCTGGGTATTTGCCTTTTCCCACAGCGGCGCCACGGGCTCTGTCCGGACGAGCGTTCAGAATGATCAAGCTGTGATATGCACCATGATCGGGGAGAATCCCGAACTGATAAAGATCGCCAGGAGCGTGAAGCTGAAATAGGCGGTGTTTTGATCTGTTTTCATGTGAAAACCCTCGGTGGCATATGCCCCGGGGGTTTTCTTCTTTGGGCGCAGCGCTTGGCGTTAGGTAGAGAGCGAGAGGTATTTTCGCGGTAACAGTTGCGTTCACAGAAAAGAGGAGAGATCCGCCATGATAAAGTGAATGCCGATCCAGCGGCTATCGCTTGACAAATTTCCGGTCTTCAGTACACAGAAACAGCTTGCGCTGCCGGAAAAGCGCTTTCCGCCGTACCGGAACGCGAAAACATACTCCTGCAACGGCAGGATAATTTGGAGGTTCCGTTTATGGTTAAAATTTTCAAACTCCTTGTGGTGAGTCTGGCCGTTCTGACCATCATGGCCGGCGCTGGCTGTTCCACGAAGGAAATCAAACCCGTTGAAGTTCCCCCGGCATATGATGACGGCTATACCGATTCCGGCTTGCCTGCGCTGACCGGTGAAGCGTTGGTTGCGGCTGATGAAATCACCAACGCCAGGATTTTCTTTGCTTTTGATAGCTTTGACATCCATCCTGATTCACGGCAGGTGCTGGCCCGCAAAGCGGAGCTTTTGAAGCGGCATCCCCAAATCCGCGTGAGCATTCAAGGCCATTGCGACGAACGCGGCACCGAAGAGTACAACCTGGCTCTTGGTGAGCGCCGTGCCCGTGCAGCTTACGAATTCCTGACCTTCAGCGGCGTTAATCCCGCCCAACTGGAGATGATCAGCAAGGGCAAGCTTGAGCCTGCCGTGCCCGGCCACAACGAAGCGGCCTGGGCGCAGAACCGGCGCGATGAATTTATTGTGCTCAATCCCCGCGGCTGATTGAGATTATCCTTCAGAGATTACAATTCCCGGCGTCGATTTGACGCCGGTTTTTTTTTTGCAACAGAAAGGCTTGCCGGCGGGGAGGAAGGGAAGCCGGGGCGAGCTCCGGGAACAGGTAAAGACGATTCCCGGCGGCGTTCGCTCCGGCTGAAGCCGGGATAGCCTGCCCCTCAGGAGTTGAGAGCAGCATTACTGCGCCGTTGCCTCCTGCTGTTTAGGCCGGGCTGGCCCGCGCGATCGGGATGCTCAGGGTCTGATGCCGGAAACCAAGCCATCAAGCTTAGTCAGGAGCATATCCACTACAAAGCGGAGTTTTTGCGGCGGCAGGCCGAGGGCATCCCAGGCGGCCGGGCACAAGGCGCCCAGGCAAGCCCCGGGGTCCAGAGTCAAGCCCAAACTGTTGGTCAGGAGGTCGGCAATATGTACCGCCGCGGCCTCCGGGTAGCGAACCGCATCTTCTACATGGTGATGCCGGAGAATACTCATGACCAGGGGCTGCGGCATGTTCCAGCGGTGCATAAGCATGCCGCCGAGATGGGCGTGGTCGGATTGCATCAGCTCTTTTTCCGCCTCATACTCGGGCTGATCGCAGGAGAGGCCGGAACGGTGCAGATACTGGCTGACCTTGGGCGCCGCGTAGGCGATGGCCAGCTTGCCGCAGTCGTGCAGCAGCCCGCAGACAAAGAGTTGTTCGCTTTCGGCCCGGCCTGTGTGCTTCCAGAGTTCCTGAGCGACGATGCCGGTGGCAATGCTGTGCCGCCAGAACCGGTTCATGTTGATGACCCCTTTGGGCAGCAGCACGGCCAGGGAATTGAGGCCGCCGGCCATGGCCAAAAGCTGGATTTGCTTGATTCCCACGAGAGAGATCGCCCGGGAGATCGTGGAAACCTTGGCGGAAAAACCATAGTAGGGGCTGTTGACCAGCTTGAGCACCCAGGCGGTCAACCCGGGGGCTTTGCCGATAACCCTGCCGATGTGCCGGGCGGAAGTGTTTTGGGCGTGGATGATTTCTTTCAGCTCCAGCAGGATGGCAGGCATGGGCGGCAAGCGTACCTCCATCTGGATGATATCCATGGGGTCGGGCGGCAAGGCTTTGAACGCGACGGGCTCTCCAGGGCGTCGGCAGGGTTCCTGAATGCCCCACTCGGAAGCCAGGGTAAACATGGCGTCAACAGCGGGGTGCCCCCGGCCCGCAAAACGGAAACGCTCTTCCAGCAGCTCCGTTTTCTGATCCGGAGAGAGGTCCTCAGCGTTCAGCATGATCAAAGATCTCCATAAAACGTTGGCGTCAGCGCAGCAGGCCCGGCAGGCCATATAGCACGGCCGGCCCTGTGCGAACGGCTTATTACCAGAGTTCTTTCAGGCGGCGGATATCCTCCTCGGGCAGCTCCGGGGCCAGGTATTCCACGCGTACCGTGATGGCTGTGCCGCCGCGTACGTTGAAGATACCTTCCAGGCTGAGCCGGCGGGGCAACAGAACCTTGATCAGGTCATCGGCAATTTTGTTGGTGATACTTTCCATGAACGAGCCATGGTTCCGGTAGGCGGCCAAATACAGCTTGAAGGATTTTGATTCCACGCACCATTTGCCCGGGGCATAGCGCAGCTTGATGGTGGCAAAATCCGGCTGTCCTGTTTTGGGGCAGAGGCTGGTAAATTCAGGATGGAGGAATTCGATCAGGTAATCACGATCCGGGTACCTGTTCTCAAAAGCTTCCAGGATAGAGGCCGTGGGGTTTTCAAACACGAAGGATGTCGGAGAGCCCAAGGTTTTCAACCCCCCGGCCTCCGAATTGAAAGTTTGATTTTTGGTCATGTATAGTTCCTTTAGGGGCTATTTAGACGAAAAGAATGCCGCGGCTGAGAAGACGGCCAGGCGAGGCAAACGGTTATAGGGCCCTTTCTCCAGTACAACAGCATTTCGGAAATGACCAGAGGCTCTTTGCCGGAGCGCGCCCCGGAGAGCGCTCCCCGCTCTTGGGGCAGATCCCGGTTTTGCGCGCCAGTTGATAGGAAAATTCTGAAAATAAAACGGGTTACAATAGCGCGTGGTATTCTTGTAGGTAAGCCGAAATTTTATGCAAAATAGACTTGGCCTTGCCTGCGGCTTATAGTATACGTATAGAGATTTATGCCTGAAGGGCATAAACATGCCCATGATGGTTGCGGCTCCTCATGTAAAAGCCCGCAGCCTGCCTTTTTTTATTCGCTACGCCAAAGGAGAGCAACATGGCAAAGCATATGAAAACCATGGACGGCAACACTGCCGCGGCATACGTATCTTATGCCCTCAGCGATACCGCCGCCATCTATCCCATCACCCCTTCCTCGAACATGGGGGAATCCGCCGATGAGTGGGCGGCCGCGGGCAAGAAAAACATTTTCGGTCAAACTGTTAAGGTGCGTCAACTCCAGTCTGAAGCGGGAGCCGCGGGCGCGGTGCACGGTTCCTTGGCCGCCGGCGCGCTGACCAGCACCTATACCGCTTCCCAGGGCCTCCTCCTGATGATCCCCAACATGTACAAGATTGCGGGCGAGTTGCTTCCCGGCGTCTTCCATGTTTCGGCTCGAGCCATTGCGGCGCACGCTCTCTCCATCTTCGGCGACCACCAAGATGTTATGGCCGCCCGTCAGACGGGCTTTGCCTTCCTGGCTTCCGCCTCGGTCCAAGAATGCATGGATCTCGGCCTGGTAGCCCACCTTGCCGCCATTGAAGCCTCGGTGCCGTTCTGCCACTTCTTTGATGGCTTCCGGACCTCCCACGAAATTTCCAAAATTGAAGTCATCGACTACGAAGACATCAAGAAAGTGGTCAACTACGAGAAGATAGAGGAATTCCGCTCTTCGGCCATGATGCCCGAGCATCCGCATCTGCGCGGCACCGCCCAGAACCCGGATATCTACTTCCAGGGCCGCGAAGCCGCCAACCCCTTCTATGACGCGATTCCCGGCATTGTGATGCAGCAGATGAAAAAGGTCGCCTCAATCACCGGCCGCGAGTACAAGCTTTTTGATTATGTAGGCCACCCCGAAGCTACCCGCGTGGTTATTTCCATGGGATCCTCCTGTGAAACCCTGGAAGAAGTGGTTAACTACCTTATGGCCAAGGGTGAAAAGGTCGGCCTTGTCAAGGTGCGGCTGTTCCGGCCTTTCTCTACCGAGCACCTGCTCCGCGCCGTGCCCGCCACTGCTGAAACCATCACCGTGCTGGATCGCACCAAGGAACCCGGCAGCCTCGGCGAACCTTTGTACCTTGATGTTGTCGCCGCTTTCAGCGAAAAAGGCCAGTTCCCGACTATTATCGGGGGCCGCTACGGCTTGGGCTCTAAAGAGTTCACCCCGGTTATGGGCAAGGCCATCTATGATAACATGCTCTCTTCCGGTCCTAAGAACCACTTCACCGTGGGCATCGTGGATGATGTAACGGATACCTCCCTTGAGCTTGGCCCGAACCTCAACACCGTGCCCGAAGGCACTGTGGAATGTAAGTTCTTCGGCCTCGGCTCTGACGGCACTGTGGGCGCCAACAAGCAAGCCATTAAGATCATCGGCGATAATACCGATATGTACGCCCAGGGATATTTTGCCTACGATTCCAAGAAATCCGGCGGCTTTACGGTTTCCCACCTGCGCTTCGGCAAAAGCCCGATTCAGTCTACCTACCTGATTACCCATGCGGACTACGTGGCCTGCCATAAATCTGCTTACGTCACCCAATACGATGTCCTGGACGGCATCAAGGACGGCGGCATCTTTGTGCTCAACTCCCGCTGGAACAGCGTTGAGGAGATGGAAAAGGAACTGCCCGCCGCCATGCGCCGGACCATCGCCCGCAAGCACCTGAAGTTCTACAATATCGATGCCGTGAAGGTGGCCGCCGAAGTGGGCCTCGGCAACCGCATCAACATGATCATGCAGACTGCCTTCTTTAAGCTGGCCAACGTGCTGCCTTTTGAGCAGGCCGTGGCTCTGCTCAAGGATTCCATCAAGAAGACCTACGGCAGCAAGGGCGACAAGATCGTCAACATGAACATCGCCGCCGTGGATAAGGGCATGGATGCTCTGAACGAAATTAAGTACCCCGCATCCTGGGCTGAGGCTGTTGGCGAGTGCTGCCAGCATCCCGGCGATCCGGAGTACATCCGCGACGTGGTCCGGCCTATCCTGGCTCAGGAAGGCGATAAGCTGCCCGTTTCCGCCATGTCTCCTGATGGCCTTGCCCCGCTCGGCACCGCCGCTTATGAAAAACGCGGCGTAGCCATCAACGTGCCTGAATGGCAGCCGGAAAACTGCATTCAGTGCAACCAGTGTTCCTTTGTTTGCCCCCACGCGGCTATTCGTCCCGTTCTGGCCACGGCCGAGGAACTGGAAGGCGCTCCCGCCGGTTTCAAGACCATCGAGGCTCGCGGCAAGGAAGTGAAAGGCATGCGTTACCGCATGCAGGTGTACGCTCAGGATTGTCAGGGCTGCGGTTCTTGTGTGGAGACCTGCCCGGCCAAGGAAAAGGCCCTGGTTATGAAGCCCATTGAAACCCAACTGGGCGAACAGGTGCCCAACCTGGCCTTTGTGGAAGAAAATGTTGACGGCAAGGGCGAACTCTTCCCGCGTGATACCCTCATGGGTTCCCAATTCCAGCAGCCGCTTTTGGAGTTCTCCGGGGCCTGCGCGGGCTGCGGCGAAACGCCTTATGTGAAGTTGATCACCCAGATGTTTGGCGATCGCATGGTTATTGCCAACGCCACGGGCTGTTCTTCCATTTGGGGCGCCTCTGCTCCCACCACGCCTTACTGCACGAACAAAGATGGGCACGGTCCGGCTTGGGGCAACTCCCTTTTTGAAGATGCCGCCGAATTCGGTTACGGCCTGAACATGGCCTACAACCAGCGCCGCGCCAGGCTGCTGGATCTGGTGACGCAGGCCATGGAAGAAGATATTCCGGCTGAGCTGAAAGCCGCCATGCAGGCTTGGCTTGATGTGGCCGACGAGGGCGATGCCTCCAAGAAGGCCGGCGATGAAGTGCTTGCCAAGATGGCCGGAGCGGCCGAATCCGAAGTGCTCAACGAGATCTGGAATATGTCTGATCTCTTTGCCAAGAAATCCATCTGGATTATCGGCGGCGATGGCTGGGCCTATGATATCGGCTATGGCGGCCTAGACCATGTCATCGCCTCCGGCGAAGATGTCAACATCCTGGTCCTGGATACGGAAGTTTACTCCAACACCGGCGGTCAGTCTTCCAAGGCCACGCCTCTGGGTTCCGTAGCCAAGTTTGCGGCCTCCGGTAAAAAGCTGCCCAAGAAAGACTTGGGACGCATCGCCATGACCTACGGGTATGTCTATGTAGCCAGCGTCTCCATGGGTTCCAATAAGCAACAGGTGCTCAAGGCCTTTAAGGAAGCCGAAGCCCACAAGGGGCCTTCGCTGATTATCGCCTACGCGCCCTGCATCAACCAGGGCATCCGTAAGGGCATGGGCAAGAGCATGGAAGAATCCAAGCTGGCAGTTGATACCGGCTACTGGCCGTTGTATCGCTTCAACCCGGCCCTGGCCGAAGAAGGCAAGAACCCCCTGATCTTGGAATCCAAGGCCCCCAACGGCGATATCCAGGCCTTCCTTTCCGGTGAAAACCGTTATGCGCAATTGGAAAAGAAGGCGCCGGAAGAATCCAAGCGCCTGCGCGCCCTGCTGGAAAAGGAATATCTCGAACGGTACGCCCTGCTGAAGCAGCTTGCGGATATGCCCGGCCTGGCCGAGCCCGCAGCCGATTCTACCAAGGCGGATAGCTAAGGTGTGCGCCCCGGCGGTCTTCTGCCGGGGCTTTTTTACAATCACGGCCGGGGGAAGGGGGTAAACGCTCCCTTCCCCCGGACGCCCTTTCTTTTTCAAAAATTTTCCCGCAGGAGGAAACAGATGGCACAATCCGTCTATATCATCGCCAGCGAATGCGGAAACGGTCTGTCCATGGTGGCCCTCGGCCTGATGCAGGCCATGGGCAAAAACGGCGGCACCGCGTTCTTCCGCCCGGTTATTGAAGACCCCAAGGCCGGACAGCCCGACCCCGCCATTGACCTGATCCGCAAGCACTTCGCTCTGGAACAATCCTATGAGGATTCTTTTGCCTTCACCATGTCCCAAGCCAGGGAACTGCTGGAAGGCGGCAAGCAGGAAACCTTTATCGATACCGTGTTGGATAAGTGCAAGGGGCTGCAAAAGAAGTACGGCTCTGTTCTCTGCCTGGGCACCAAGAATGACGAGGACTGCCTTTTTGAATTTGATTTGAACGCCCGTTTGGCCGCTGATCTCGGCGCTTCAGCCTTTCTGCTGTTGGGCGGCAAAACTGCAGACGGCATTGTCAAGGCGGGCGGTTACCGCCTGGCACAGTTGAGGGAGAAGGCCGTGGACGTTCTGGGCTGCTTCCTGAATTCCGCCGGTCTTGACGATGCCGGGCAACGAAAGGTGGCCGCAGGGCTTGCCCCCTGCCCGGTACGCGCGCTGCCTGTTGACGCCTCGCTGGCTCCGGATAAGGCGGTAGCGCTTTTTGCAAGCAACATGGATCTGCAGGAACTCGCCCGGAGCATCGCAGAGCACCATTCGAGCATCGTTACCCCTAAGATGTTCGAGTACAGCCTTGTGGAGCGGGCCCAAAAGCATGCCATGCGGATCGTTCTGCCGGAAGGTCAGGAAGAGCGTATTCTCAGAGCGGCGGAAATCCTCTGCCAGCGGCATGTTGCCCAAATAACCCTGCTTGGCGATGTGCCTGCTATTGAAGCCAAGATCAAAGACCTCGGTTTGACGATCGACGCGACTCTCATCGATCCTGAAAAGAGCGCCGATTTTGAAGACTATGTGGCCACGTATGCGGAGCTGCGCAAGGCCAAGGGCGTAACCCTGGAAAAAGCCCGTGAGATCATGCGCGACGCTACCTACTATGGAACGATGATGGTCCACAAAAACGCGGCGGACGGCATGGTTTCGGGCTCCATCAACACCACTGCCCACACTATCCGCCCCTCCTTTGAATTTATCAAGACCAAGCCCGGCGTATCCATCGTCTCCTCAACCTTTTTCGTCTGCCTCAAAGACAAGGTCATGGTCTTTGCGGATTGCGCCGTAAATCCCAACCCTACGGCGGAACAATTGGCTTCCATCGCTATAAGCTCCGCCGAAACGGCCCAGATCTTCGGCGTTGATCCGAAAATTGCCATGCTTTCGTATTCCACCGGCACCTCGGGCAAGGGCCCGGATGTGGATATGGTGGTTGAAGCCGTGGCCATAGCCCGAGAGAAGGCTCCCGAGCTGCTTCTCGAAGGCCCCCTGCAATACGACGCTGCTGTGGATATGGGTGTTGCCGGCACCAAGCTGCCGGGGAGTAAGGTTGCGGGCAAGGCTACTGTGCTTATCTTCCCGGATCTCAACACAGGCAACAACACCTATAAGGCGGTGCAGCGCTCGGCCAATGCCCTGGCCATCGGCCCTGTGCTTCAGGGGCTGAATAAGCCCGTCAACGATCTCTCCCGCGGGGCAACCGTGGCCGATATCGTCAATACCGTGGCTATCACCGCCATTCAGGCCCAGGCGGAAAAAGGCCTGCTGGCGTAAGAGCATACTGATGAGTGGGAACGCCTATCGCAAGCGTTCCGCAGAGTCATGCCCCCTCTGTCATGCCGGGGCGTTTCGCGGCCCGCTCCCGAGGCCGCACGGCGGTAAGGATTGCCGCCTGTGCTCGGGGGCGGACTGCCTGTAAAAAAGCGTTGCAAACAGCTATGGTAAAGCCGCGTTACGGGCTTTCCCGCCGGAATTTGGTTTTACCGTAGGCGCACTTGCCATGCCCCCGTCTTTACAAAAGGCGGGGGCATTTTTAAGCCTTTGGCATCCAATATATTTTTACTTGAGTATCAACGGGCTTGCCGCAGCGTTCCCGGGTATTCTTCGCCCGACCTCTTATCCCACAACAAATAACAGCAGGGAGAAGGCCATAAGAGCCATGCCTCCACAAAAGCCGTAGATGCACAGGTGGTGTTCTCCGTACTCCTCTGCTGTGGGCAACAGTTCGTCAATGGAAATATAGACCATAATACCGGCAACTCCGGCGAACAAGAGGCCGAAGACCGCCGGAGAAAAGAAGGGCAGGATCAGCAGATACCCGACCAGCGCGCCCACAGGTTCAGCCAGGCCCGAGGCAAAGGAGTAGATAAAGGCTTTTCGGCGGCTGCCCGTGGCATAATAGATCGGGGCGGAGACCGCAATGCCTTCAGGAATATTGTGGATGGCAATGGCTATGGCAATGGCAAGGCCAAGCTGGGGTTCGGAAATGGCTGCCGTGAAGGTGGCCAGCCCTTCAGGAAAGTTGTGGATGGCCAAGGCCAGCGCGGTAAAGATTCCCGTGCGCTTCAGGCTTTCCGGGTCGTGCTCCTTGCCGTGCACGACAAGATGCCGGGGCGCGTTCTCCATTTCTTCGATCAGCTTGGGTTCGTGAGGGTTCTCTCCCTCCGGCACGAACGTATCAATCAAGGCGATCAATGCGATGCCCGCAAAGAACGCCGCTGCTGCGGCCCAACTGCCGGGAACGAGGCCCCAGGCGTTGACCAGACTCTCGCGCCCCTGAGGCAAAATTTCCATAAAGGAGACATAGGTCATAACCCCGGCGGAAAAGCCGAGGCTGATGCACAAAAACCGGGTATTTGTCCGTTTGGCAAAAAAAGCCAGGAGCGAGCCTATGCCCGTGGCCAAACCGGCCAAGAGGGTGAGCATAAAAGCGAAAGCAAGCGTAGAAATATTCATATTCCGAAGATAGCGCTGCCGCCGGGTAAAGCCAAGTGAGAATGCAGGAAGCGCGCTGCATAATAAAATACCAATCATTTTCTTACGGAGGGAGGGCCGCAGGGGGCTTTTGCTCGGAAAGAGTCCCCGGGCTAGGATGCTCTCTACTCGAGGCGTCGGAGGAACATTTTTGCCGTCAAGGAGTCTTTTTTCTCCTTCTTGCCTGAGAAACCAGTGGATATTTCGCAGAGAAAACAGCGTGGGAAACAGTCTTCGGAAACGGAGCGTTACGCAGGGAATTCTTGCATTATCTCCTAAGGTGTGCTTATTCTGCACAAAATTGACCAGCATAAGGCCGTGCAAAGGGCTGCCCCGGTGTGGTTGCCGGGCAGTTCCCCGGGCTCGGCGCAACCAGGCCGGGGGGGTTATGGCCGCGAATCGACCTGAAGAAGATGACGATATTTTTGATCTTGCCGCGGTTATGGCCGAGACTGGATCAGAAGATGATGATATTTTTGATCTTACCGACGTGGTAAATCAAGGAGCCGCATCCGGTCCAACCCCGGGGCCCGATGCCCCGCCCGCGGTGGGTGGTGGCTCCGGCGCTGATTTCGGCGCTGATCTGGACGCACTTCTAGATAGCCTGACCGGGGATACCTTGGCCCCGACTGAACCCGCCCCCGGGCAACCCGTGGCTCCTCCGCCGAGCGCCGCCCCCATTAAGGATCCGACGCCCGCGGATCACCCCGTGGATCCTCACGAAACCATTCCTGAAGCGGAAAGCTCCGATATAGATTCTCTGTTGGCGGAACTCGGCATTGCGGAAAGCGATTCTCCCGCCCCCAAACCGGCCGCGGCGGCGGTTTCTCCCCAAGAGAGCAGGGATTCTGCCGCCAAACCCCGGCCCGTGCTTGATGATCTTCCTGAAGACCTGGCGGCGGTGATGGCGCCGCTCCCTCATCCGGCTTCTGATGGTTCGGAGGCGGGCCTCAAGGCCGCGGCGGCGAGGGCTCCCATTGCGATGGAGGAACTGCCTGATCTTTCGATGCCTCCCGCGGCCGCTTCGCGCGCCGGGGAAGCCGGGGCAGCCCCGGCCGCCTTTGAAGCGCCCGCGGCTTCTGCTCCTGCTTTTCCCGAGGATATTGCCGCTGCCTCTCCGGTCGCGCCCGGCGCGCCTCGCTCATCCGGCACAGAGGCTGAAAACATCGATTTGCACGGGCTGGATGCGCTGCTTGATACCATGCTTTCTTCCGCCCCGGCTTCGGGGCACGGCAGTGGCGCGGATGCTGAGAGCGAACACCGGGAGCCGCTCGCTCGAGCCGGAGGCCAGGACGCCGGGGGGGGAGGCAGACAGCCTGCCCTTGAGGCCGCTGCCGTGCCTTTGCCCGCCGCCGCGCAGGTCGGTACAGTCGGAACCTCTCCTGCTCCGGTTGCAGCGCCGCCCTTTGATCCGAGTGTTCTGGAAGGCAGGCTGGAGGTTCTGGATGAGGCCCTGAAAGCCGTGCGGGAGAATGTTACGGCTGTGCAGGGCAATGTAGGAGCTATACAGGAGAATATTAGGGCCGTTCAAGAAAATGTGGCGGAGGTCCAGGAAAACCTCAAAGGCGTCCAGGAGAACGTTACCGCCGCATCCCAGCGTTTCGTTCCCTCAGAAACGTTGGAGAAGAGGGTGGAAGCCCTGCTTGCCCCAGGTTCCCCGTTGCTGGCGGGCATCACTTCTGCCGTGCTTGGAGCCCTGGTTGAGGAGATACACAACGCCTCAGGCGGTGCGGGCAACGAATCCCTGCAAGCGGCTCTTGAAAAAATGACGGCTGCTGCCGCTGCGAAAATTATTCGTGAAGAATTGGTCAATCTAACCGAAAACTGAAGGCGCTGCTTAGGTCTGTGCGCACAAAGGGCTTTTTGTTTCGCACAGACCGCGCCTGCTGCGTTACAAAGCGCTTTATTCCATCCTGCATTCGTGGATGCATCCTACAAAGAGTTTCTTTTCCTGCCGCTGCGCACAATGTTTTGAATGACCAGGCCGGGGACGCATTGCCGTCCCCAACGGCCTTTCCCCTGGAGCGCGTAAAACTTGCCCTTGCCATAGCGCAAGACAACTTTAGCCGCTCCCACTCTTGCGCTTCATAGTTTCCCAGGGGCGGCAGCCTCGACGAGTGTGCGCGGACATGATATACCCGAAAAAAAGGGGAGGGCTGAGCAGGTTTTTCCCTTTTTCCCGCCCGGTTTCCGCCACGGTGGCCGGGAGCCGTTCCCCAGGGCGGGTTTTTTCATTACGCCGCAACCTCTCGGTAATAGCCTGCGGCGGAGCGCCGGACTCGGTCTGCTGCGGCGGGGCTTGTTTACGGGGGCTTCATGGAAAAACTGGATAAGGAAGCACTGCAGGTCAGCAAGGAAATTGTGGTCAAGTTTATCGAGGCCGGGCGCGTCTCCCCCTCCAACTTTGCCGAGGTCTTTCCGGCTGTGCACAGGGTTGTGCGCGAAACACTGCTGGA
This sequence comes from uncultured Desulfovibrionaceae bacterium, assembly GCA_949741925.1. Lineage (GTDB taxonomy): Bacteria > Desulfobacterota > Desulfovibrionia > Desulfovibrionales > Desulfovibrionaceae > JAJDHY01. The sequence continues at coordinate 26,486 of CATJOY010000029.1, forward strand.
TTCCCCGGCCTCCGCGCTTTCTCCGGAGCCCTCCGGAGGCGGCAACAACCCCGTATTGATCTGACACAGGAGTTTTGTCACGTCACCTCAAGCAGAGAATTCAAAAACATCGGCTCGCCCGGAGATACCTGCTTCAGCCGGTTCTTTGAGCGTAGCGGCCATGTTTGGGCGCATCGCCTGCGGCTATGATCGGGCCAACCGCTTGCTTAGCGGTGGGCTGGATATTTTGTGGCGGCGGCGCATGGTTGCCGAAGTGATCCGGGCGCTTAACGATGCGCCGCCTTTCGCGGGCGGGGCTGCGGACCAGGGGAAGCGCCCGGCGGGGCATCGCGTGCTGGATCTTGCGGCAGGCACCATGGATGTTTCTCTGGGGTTGGCCGAGGCGTTGCCCGGCTCTGTTGTCCTGGCCGCTGATTTTTGCCTGCCCATGCTTTTGGCCGGGGAGGTCAAGCGGCAAAGGAGGCAGCCCTGTTCCTCCGCTGGCCGGGTCTTGCCGCTGGCGGCTGATGGTTTTGCCTTGCCCTTGCCCGCTCATGCCGTGCACGCCGTGACGTTGGCCTTTGGTTTGCGTAATATGCAGCCGCGTTCAGCAGCCCTGGCGGAAATTTTTCGCGTTTTGACGCCGGGCGGCCGTCTTTATGTTCTTGAATTTGGTTCAGCCGGAGGAAAGCTTTGGGGCGGCCTCTACAATATCTATTTGCGTCATCTGCTTCCCCGCGTCGGCGGACTGTTGGCCGGCGATCGGGCGGCGTATGATTACCTTGCCACAACCATTGAGGAATTTCCTCCGGCAGGGGAATTGGGTCGGGAGATGCTTGCGGTCGGTTTTTGCAGCGTTCGACCTATCCGGCTCAGCGGTGGCATAGTTTTCTTGCATATCGCCGAGAAATAGGGAAATATCCGGGACGCGCGCGGCAAGGGAGGGGCAGAGAGATTGAGATACGGAAGCTCCTCCCGGTGTTGCGGGCTTTGTGGGAGGAGGGCGGTTTTATCGCCGTTGCCGGATTGCCGTCCCCTTGCAGGCTACGCTGTATAATTTTTCAAACGTACTGCGCCCCGCAGTAGGATAAGTTGCGTCGGATTCATACGGAGTGCATCAAGAGTTCCTTTACCGGGTGGCTTCTTTTCCTCCGAGGAAAAGGACGTTGACACATCTGCAGAGCCGGCGAAATCCTCTTTTTCCCCTTGTGTCAGGGGGAATTCGCGCGGTCTCCAGCCATCGGATAGCGGACTCAGCCGAAGGATGGGCCGACTGGTTGTAACATGCAGGAGTATATAAGCCTATGCATCAGACAACAGATAAATTACCCTCGTCTCCCCGTATTGCCGTAGTGGGACTCGGCTATGTGGGGTTGCCCCTGGCCGTGGCTCTGGCCCGTCATTTTCCCCTGACCGGCTTTGATATATCCCAGGAGAGGATCGCCGAGCTGCAAAGAGGGGAGGATCATACCCGAGAAGTAGCCTCCGCGGATCTCGCCGGATCCGGCGCGTTCTTTACCTGCGATCCTGCAAAGCTTGAGGATGCCAGGGTTATTATTGTTGCTGTGCCGACTCCGGTGGATGCTCATAATAATCCTAATCTTAAGCCGGTGAAGAACGCCTGCGTCACGGTAGGACGTCATATGCGCCCCGGTACTGTCGTCGTGTTTGAATCCACGGTGTACCCCGGCGTTACTGAGGATGTTTGCGTGCCCATTTTGGAAGAGGAGTCGGGCTTAGCATTTGGCCGGGATTTTTCAGTAGGCTATTCGCCGGAGCGGATCAACCCCGGCGATCGAGTTCATACCTTGGAGAATGTGGTCAAGATTGTTTCCGCCAGCGATGCCCGGAGCCTGGATCTGTTGGCTTCCATTTACGGCGCTGTTGTTGCGGCGGGCGTTCATAAGGCCCCTTCCATCAAAGTGGCGGAAGCAGCCAAGGTTATCGAAAACACCCAGCGGGATCTGAATATTGCTCTGATGAACGAATTGGCGGTGATTTTCCACAAACTCGGTATCGATACCCTGGATGTACTGGAAGCCGCCGGCACCAAGTGGAATTTCTTGCCGTTTCGGCCGGGCTTGGTTGGCGGGCACTGCATCGGGGTAGATCCCTACTACCTGACCTATAAGGCCGAAGAACAAGGCTATGCGCCGCAGGTGATCCTTGCGGGACGGCGCATTAACGACTTCATGGGCAAATATGTCGCCGAGCAAACTGTCAAAATGCTGATCGACCAGGGCAAGCAGGTCAAGGGAGCACGGGTAGGGCTTTTAGGGCTTACCTTTAAGGAGAATGTGCCGGATCTTCGGAATTCCAAAGTTGTGGATATCATCCACGAGCTGGAGACCTTTGGGGTGGAAGTTTTGGTAAACGATCCTCTGGCGGATCCTGCCGAAGCCCGGGCCGAGTATGGCTGCACGCTTCAGCCCTTGGATGCTTTTGTTACCCTGGATGCCCTGGTGCTGACCGTGGGGCACCAGGAGTATGCTTCTCTTGGCCTGGCCGGATTAGCCTCCCGTTTCACCGCCGGAACAAAGCCTTTGCTTTTGGATGTGAAAAGCTTTTGGAACCGGGAAGAGGCGTCAGCCCTCGGCTATGAGTACTGGCGTCTGTGAGCGGAGCGCGGCGGTGGAAAGCGCCGCGCGTCTGCCGAGAATCCCCTGTGCGGGCTTTTCTATGACTACAGGCAGAACCGCGCGCGGTCGGCTGTTCCAGCCGCCGCTCCACAGGAGAGACTTTGCATGCGTGAGCTGAAACGTCAGTTGCAGGAAGAGCGGAAACGCATCAATGCCGTGTTGGAACGCGAGTGTTCCCTACTGCCTCCGTTGGTCAGGCCGGTGGCCGAGCATATTCTCAATTCCGGGGGCAAACGTCTGCGTCCGCTGCTGACGGCCTTTATGGCTAAGGTCTTTGATTGTGATCATGCCGATATTTACGATCTCGGCGCGGCCGTTGAACTTTGCCATATGGCCACGCTTCTGCATGACGATATTTTTGACCATGCCGCGACCCGGCGGGGTAAAACCTCGGCTCACGCCATTTTCGGGGTTACCCCGGTCATGCTTGCGGGAGACGCTATGTTAGGGCAGGCCGCTCATTTGGCCTCCAGGCAGTGCAACGGCGACATCGTTTCCTGCTTTGGCCAGGCCATTGTGCATACCGCTCAGGGCGAGGTTGCCGAGTTTCAGAGCCTTGGGCGGATCGATCTGCCTTACGAGGAATACTTGGAGATTATATCCGGCAAGACCGCCTGGGCCCTGCGCTCGGCCTGCGAAGTGGCCGCCATCCGCAGCGGCGCGGAGCCGGAAGCCGTTCAGGCCGCTGCCCGCTTCGGCATGGAGCTGGGCATAGCCTTCCAGATCATTGACGATGCTTTGGATATCGCTCCGGAAAAAATCATCGGCAAACCCGCCGGAGGCGATATCCGGGAGGGCAAGAGCACTCCGTTGATCCGCTTTTACTGGGAAAGCCTGCCTTCGGATCGGGCTGCCGCCTTTGCCGCAAAATTCAAGGAACGCAGTTTTGAGGAAAGTGAAGTGCAGGCGGCCATTGAGGCGATGCGCAAGGAGAAGCTGGATGTGCGGACCCGCCGTCTGGCCGCGCAGCATCTCCAAAACGCTCTGGAGGCCCTGAAGGTTTTGCCTGAAGGCCCGGGCCGCGATACCCTGGTTAAAGTTTCCGAGTTCATCTGTTCCAGGAACAACTGACGCAGTTCGGCGGCCGGGAGGGTTTCTGCACAGGGCGGGCCTGCGCCGCCCTGTGAGCAGAGGCCTCGCGCGCTGTGGTGACAGTACGCATCCAAAGTATGCTCGAGTACCTGTATTATCTTTGCATTGCTCCCCTTGAAGGTCTGATGCGCTGGCTTCTTGAGGGAGGCTATTCTCTTACCGGATCCTGGGGCGCCTCTCTGGTGCTGCTCAGCCTGGCGGTCAATACGCTCCTCCTGCCTCTCTACCATCTGGCCGAATCCTGGCAGGAGGCGGAACGGGCCAAACAAGCGGCCATGGCCGCGAAGCTGGCAGAGATCAAGGCTGTTTTTAAAGGCAGAGAGCGCTATATGCTGGTGCGTACCTTGTACCGCCAGCATCGCTACCATCCGGTTATGGCCGTGCGGACCAGTTTTGGCTTTCTGATCCAGGTGCCTTTTTTCTTTGCGGCCTTTCATCTGCTGAACGACTTTGCGCCACTGCGCGGCGTGAGCCTTTGGGGCATCGCTGATCTGGCCGCGCCAGATAGGCTGCTGCATGTGGGCCCTTACCATTTCAATGTGCTCCCTTTTGTGATGACCGGCGCCAACGTCCTTTCCGCCGCCGTGTACACAACGCGCTTGACCCTTAGGGAGAAGCGGCGGCTCTGGCTGATCGCCGCATTGTTTTTGGCGCTGCTCTACACCTCTTCGGCGGCCCTGCTGCTTTACTGGACTTGCAACAATATCTTTTCCCTGTTCAAAAATCTGGTTTACGCGCGCTGGGTTTACCGGGATGCACCCGGTCAAGCCGCTGCCGGTGCCGGTCTGTTCCATGCGGCGGAGTCGGTCGGCTCGCCGGGGCGCTTCGGTCGAGTAGAGCCCGCCGAGAGTAGCGGACAAAGGGACGCCGCTCCTCGAGCAGGAGCCGCCCCGGCCGAGAGCACCGGGAAGGGATACGCCTCGAAGGCGGCTTTGGGGATTGCCCCGGCTCCTTCCGCCGGAAGGACCGCCCTTTTGCTGACGCTGGTTTCTTTCTTGGCGGGACTGGCCTTTTTTATCTACGGCGATCTCTTGCGCAAGGCCACGAGCCTTGCCGCATATGAACCGCAGGCGATCTACGCCTTCGCGGCCTTGCTGTTTGCTGCAGCCTTGTTCTTCAGCACCCGCAGGCCGGGGCGGCAGTCCACCTTTTCTTTGATCCTGCCCGCTGTATTCCTTATCGGCAGTATGGCAATGCTGTTGGTCTGGGGGCTTACCCCTGCCAAGAAAGTGCAAACCGCTGCCGGATGGATCTATTACCGGCTCATGGCTGTGAACACTGGACTTATGACAGCGGTTATCCTGAGCGTTTCCCCTTTTTCCTCCCTCCTTGCCCGGTTGGCCCGCAAGGCCGCCTTGTTTATGGAGCCCGGTACGGCTTTCCGGTTGGGGGTGGCGTCTCTCGCAGCTTTTTGCGCTGTGAGCCTGCTCTATACCCCGGGGGTAGTCTTTTGTTCGGATCCGGAGTTCTTTTATGAGAGCGCCGCCCTTATTTTTGCCCGCCTGACCTTGATTTCCCTGGCCCTGCTGGCCGCCGGGATAAGCCTTCTGCGTTCGGCAACCGGCGAAGGAAAGCCCCTTCCGGCCATTTTGCTGGCTTGGATCGGTTTGCTGGCCTGCCTGTATACCTTTCTCGCGCCGGGCGATTACGGCAATATGGATGAATTTACGCTTTTGGATACCCACCTTTTAGAGAGTCTGTGGTTCCTTGTCCCAGATATACTGATCCCTGCGGGGGCTCTCCTCCTCCTTCTCCTGCTGCTCCGCAAAGGCTACGCCGCCGCCCTCACCCGGACTCTGGCCGGGGTAGCTCTGGTTTTGACGCTGCTTACCGCCTTCCGCTTGGGCGTCATAGAGCAGCCGCCTTTGCCTACCCGAGGGGAAGTCTCCGCCCGGCTTCCGGATTATAACGACGCGCTCTTTGGGTTCAGTAAGACAGGCTCCAATATTCTGGTCATCATGTTGGATATGTTCAGCGGGGGCCACGTGGAGCGCATGTTTGCTGAAGACCCGGACCTCCTCCGCCGTTTTCGCGGGTTTACCTGGTATCCGGATACGCTGGCTCCCGGCGCGACGACCTTTCTCTCCCTGGCTTCCTTGTTTGGCGGCGAGGAGTATACGCCCTCGGCCGTCAATGCCCGGCGGACGGCATCGCTGGCCGAAGAACAGAACAAGGCCTATGCCCTGTTACCCTCGATCCTGGCTGCTAGGGATTTTGCTGTTGCTCTTGCCGAGATCGAAGGTTTGCAACCGGATCTCTTTATGAAGCATTTTTCTTCTGATCGGCCAGTTACGTTGGTGGGCAGATCTATCCGGACTGCCTATGCCGGATACTGGCGGGCCAAGAAGGGCCTGCCGGGCCGTGAGCCGGATTCCCTGGCTCCGTTTCTTGCGGCCATGGGTATTTTCCGGGCTTCCCCTTGGCTGCTGCGCCGCGATATGTATAACGACGGCGCCTGGATGAACAGCATTGCTTATAAAAATAACCGCAGTGAAGGGCCCTATGCGCTGCTCGATGTTTTGCCGGATGTTGCCCATGCCGAAAGCCCGCGCAGTACCTTCAAGTTTATCACCAGCCAAATCAGCCATTACCCGTGGCAGTTGGACGGTCTGACCTGCCTGCCCGCCGACAGTCACTCCTCGGCCCGCGAGGAGGATGGCATAATCACCCGGCACTACTACGCCGAGCGGTGCGCCATGCGGAGCCTGGGCCGTTTTTTTGACTGGATGCGCGAGCGGGGAATTTTTAATAACACCATGATCATTCTCGTCTCGGATCACGACGCCGATGATAGCCCGGCTATCGGCCCTGCCTTTGACAGCTTGCGCAACGGTTCCGTTCCCTGGAAGCCTCACGCGCTGCTGATGGTCAAAAATCCGCAAGCCCAAGGGCCCTGGCGGGCAAATATGCAGCCTATGGCCTCAAGCGATCTGCCCGCGCTTATTTGCAATGAATTCGGCCCTTGCCCCGGTCTGGATGGTCCAGACCCCCTCGACCTTGACCCGGCGACACGGGTGCGCATCCACAGCTCCGGCTTGGCCGTGCCCGCCCGGCATAAACGGGATCGCTTTATCACCAGAGATTACGCTGTCACTGGTTCCATGTTTGAGCCTGAGAACTGGCGCGCGCTCCCCCCGGAAGGCAAGAACCAATGAGCGCGGCGCGAATTCTTGGCCTGGTCGGCGTGTATCTTCTGGCGTTGCCCTCTCCGGCCTTGGCCTATCTTGATCCGGGAACCGGCAGTATGCTGCTCTCTGCCCTGATCGGTCTTGTGGCCACGGTCTTCTTTATGCTTAAGGCCCTGTGGTATAAAAGCGCCTCCTTTTGGTATCGTCTGCGCGGCCTTGAGGCCCCTTCTTCCCGGGGCGACATTGTTTTTTACTCGGAAGGCCGCCAGTATTGGGCCACCTTTAAGCCCATTGTCGAAGCCCTGGAAAAGCGTGGCGCACCGTTACTCTATCTCAGTTCAGATTCCGGGGATCCCGGCCTTGCGGACCGCGCTGCCTCCAGCCGGGCCCGCTGCATAGGCAAGGGCAGCCGAGCCTTTGCCTTGCTCAATCTCCTGGAGGCAGATATCTGCGTGCTGACCACACCGGGGCTGGATGTTTTACAGATCCGTCGTTCTCCCGGCGTAGCCCATTACAGCCACATGGTTCATGCCATTACGGATATGGCTTTTTACAAGCTCTATTCCTTTGATTACTTCGATAGTATCTTGCTTGGCGGTCCCCACCAGTCCCGATCCCTGCGTTGGCTGGAATCGCTTCGCGGCACGCCGCCCAAGATGCTTCTGGAAACCGGCTGCCCGTATATGGACGTGTTGGCCTCCGAGCGCGGGCATGAGGCGGAGGAAAAAACCGCCTGTGATCCCCCCCCGGAGCTGCACGGTCAGGCGGTAAGCTCGGAAAGGCAGCCGGAGGATCAGGCCGGGAAAGTGAGTGGGAAAGGCCCGGGCATGCGGCCTGCCCTTCTTGTGGCTCCCACCTGGGGCCGCAACGGGCTGCTGACCCGTTTCGGCTTGGAACTGCTGCAGCCCCTGGCCGATGCCGGTTTCAGGCTGTGCATTCGGCCGCATCCCCAAAGTTCCCTTGCCGAGCCCGGGTTACTGCGGGAGCTTCAAGCCGCCTTGGCAAAACACCAGGCCGTATCCTGGGATTTTGGTCCCAGCCCCTTTGCGGCTATGCAGCGGGCTGATGTGCTGCTATCTGATCTTTCAGGCATTGTGTTTGACTTTGCCTTGATTTTTGAAAAACCTGTTTTGACCATGGAATTCACGCCTGATCTTCGGGGGCAGGAAGCCAATGATCTGCCCTGGAGGGCTTGGGAACTGGAAATCTTGCCCCGTCTTGGCCAAACTCTTTGCCCGGCTGATATACCGCGCCTGCCGGAAATTATCGCCGGTCTTCCTCCTGCGGAGGTCTTTGTTCCGGCTATGCGAAGCCTGCGCGCCGCAAGCCTGTATAACTTCAAGCGCAGCGGCGAGGTGGCCGCGGGGCAGCTCCTGGCGATTCAGGCCGGTATCAGGGCGCGTCGGGAGGAGGGAAGGCTACCCGGCGCCGCTGCGGTGTGAACCAGCGGTCGAGCACGGGCAACAAACCGTTCGTGAACCGTTGGCTTCGGCTGTGTTAGGGCGACGGCGTGCCGGTATCAGGCCTGAATGAGGTTGTATCAAAGGAAGGAAGAGAGTGAGCAAAAAACGTATTTTGGTGGATCTTTCCGCCACCTTGTTGCACCACGGTCACATCCGTCTGCTGCAAAAAGCTGCTGAACTTGGCTCCGTGGTTGTCGGGTTGACCACCGATGATGAGGTGTTGGGCAAAAAGGGCTACACGCCGGAGCTGCCTTTTGCGGCCCGCAAGGAAATCCTGGAGAGCATCCGCTACGTGGATGAAGTCCTACCCAGCCCCTGGCTCATCGACGATGCGTATCTGGAACGGCACAACATTGATCTTTTGGTGCACGGCGACGATAATTCCAACCATGTGGCCAGGGAAAAACTGGTTATCTTCCCCCGGACCGAAGGCATCAGCAGCTCCGAAATGCGCGAGCGCGTCCTTGATACCATCATTGCCCTTAACCTGGGCAACAACCCCGGCTTGACCTCGGAAAAGTTGGCGGATCTTTTGATCCGTACCATAAAAAAGGAATTCCGGCTCGATTGAGCGGTTTAGCAATTTTCCGAAGCTTGGCGGTGATTTGCCCTCGACCTTCACGCCGGGAGAACCCAACCCGTCCGTTCGTAAGGGCGAGGGCATTCGATAGGGCGGCTCTCGGGCCTACAACCTTCTCTCCGGTAACGAGGCAATGCCCTAAGGGCTTTGTTCTTTTTCTTGCTACAGCATGTTTACCGGGTCCGGGTCCAGAGCGATGCGCATTCGGGAATGCCCTGCCGCCCGTGCGGCCGTGAGGTAGAGTTCCCGGATATGCAGCCAGCTTGCGCTTTTGATCAGGCAGTGAAAGCGCTTGTACCCGCGCAGCATGGCCAGCGGAGCCGGAGCCGGGCCGAGAACTGTGGCCGTGATGCGCCTGCCGTGTTCCCGGAGGGCTGCTGTTATGGCTTCAAGCCGGGCCATGCCCCCGGTCCAGTCAGCCGGGAAACTCAGGCGGATGAGGCCCAGGCGGACAAACGGCGGGTAGAGCCGTTTTTCACGTAAGGCAATCTCGTGCTCAAAAAAGCCGACATAATCGTTGGCCCGCACGTATTCCCAGCAGTAGTGGTCGGGATCGCGGGTTTGGATGATGACCTGCCCCGGCTTCTCTCCTCTGCCCGAACGCCCTGCCGCCTGGAGGATAAGCTGGAAGCTTTTCTCGGCGGCGCGGTAATCGGGGAGATTGAGACCCAGATCAGCATCCGCCGCCACAACCAGGGTGACGTTGGGGAAATGGTGTCCTTTGGAGAGCATCTGGGTGCCCACCAGAACAGCAGCGTCACCCCGGGCAAAAGAGGCCAGGATTTCTTCCATCCGCCCGGGCCTGCGGGTGCTATCCCGGTCCAGCCTGAGGATGCCGCTGTTTGGAGGGAGGTGCGGCAACAGCGTTTCTTCAAGTTTTTCCGTGCCTTCCCCCATGGGGAGATAATGAAGGCTGCCGCAGGAAGGGCAGGGGCAGGGGAAAGAAAGGCTGAAGCCGCAATAGTGGCAGAGCATTTTTTCCCGGCCCTTGTGGTAGGTCAGGCTGATGTCGCAGTGAGGGCAGCGCAGGGTTTCCCGGCAGTTGAGGCAGTACATGAAGGGAGCGTAACCCCTGCGGTTGAGCAGAATGATAGCTTGGTTCCCTTGACGCGCGCACTCCCCGAGTGCTTCCAGGCTTTCTCGGGCCAGGATGCTGCCGGAAACATCCGCGCCGGAAGGGCCTAGCGCGCCTGGGCGCACGAAGCGCAGTTCGGGCAGGGAGACTTCACCAACCCGGCGGGGCAGCTCGTGCAGGGTAATGCGTCCCTGGCGGGCTGCGTAGTAGCTTTTCACATCCGGCGTGGCTGAGCCGAGCAGCAACAGGGCCTCATGCTGTCCGGCCTTGTACCAGGCCAATTCCTTGGCCTGGTAAGTGAGGCCTTCATCCTGTTTGAAGGAGGAATCGTGTTCCTCATCCAGGATGATCAGGCCAATGTTTTGTAACGGCAAAAACAGGGCCGAGCGGGTGCCTATGACCAGCACCGGGCGATTGCGCGTCGCGGCATCCCGGAAAATGGCCTCCCGTTCTCTAAGGCCCAGGTACCCATGGTAGAGCACAGTATCCACTCCGGCCAACTGTGCCGCGGCATCCTGTTGCAGTTTTAGGGCCAGGGCCACCTCGGGCGCGAGGAGCAGCACATTTTTTCCTCCGGCCAGACAACGGGCCGCCAGGGCCATATATAGAGCTGTCTTGCCGCTGCCGGTGATGCCGTGGAGCAGGTGGATTCCGGCCCTTGGGGCCGCGCCGCGGGCCTGCCGGAGCGCTTGGCCGGGGGAGGGGGCATTTTCATGGTGCAGGTCGCGGCTCAGGGCCTCTACGATGGCTGTTTGGGCGGGATTGAGGCTGAATTTTGCATTCCAGCGGGGCTGGCCGAGGCTTTTTTCCGGGGGAGGGGGGAGGGAAACGGCAGCTCTCTCCACACGGAGAAGTTTTCTTGCGGTCAACAGAGTCAGCGTGGCCGAGCTGCTCGGGCCGAGGGCTTCAAACAAGCGCCGTTTGCTCAGGCTCCCTTTGGCCAGCAGGTACTCGAGCATTTGCATCTGGCGTGTCGCCCGAGGACGGACCGGCCAAGGAGGATCTTGAGCCAAGGAAACAATATCCGTATCAAGGGGGCTGTCTCCTGCGGCGCTCCAATCGCCCCGGCCTGCCGCCCAGGCCGCTCCCAGGCGTTCGAGTTCTTTGGCCGCGGGCCAGACCAGGGGCATTTCAGAGTGTTTCTCTGCTGTAATGTTCTGCGGCACTTCAAGACGCCCGGCCAAGGCCGCTACCTCTTGCAGAGCCAATTCCCGGGGAAGGGCATCGCCAAAAAAGCGCAACTTTCCCTTGATCAAGCGCAAGGGCGCGGGAAGAACCGTGCCCAGGATGCGCCCGGGCGGCAGGCAGTGCCTGAGCCCGGTGTTCCGGGCCAGTTCAAGGTACCCCGCATCGAGCAGCGGCTGATGTTCCAGAGGCCAAAGGGCGAATTTCAAGCCCTGTGGCCTGTCTTCCCGCGCAGGCTCAATGCCCAAGACCACGGCCGCGCGGCAGCTTTTGCCCAAGGGCACGGCAACACGCATCCCCGGGCACCAGGCGGAGAGGGGCAACCAGGGGGGGAGGGCATAGGTCAGGGTAGTGTACGGAGGGCTGAGGAGAGCCGCTTCGAGGAGCAAGTGGAGGTCCATGACACAGTCAGTACAGCGGCAACGGCGGGAGAGCCCGGAAAACAGACTCCCCCGCCGGATGAAACATCAGGCGTGCAGAAGCTTTTGCAGGCGGGCGCGAAGGCCTTCTCGGAGATCTTCATCCTGAAGGGCGAAATAGATGTTGGCGGTCAGGTAATCCACCCAGTCTCCGGCGTCAAAGCGCACGCCGTTCATTTTTACCGCGATCATGCCCTTGGCTGTGCACAGTTCCTGCATAGCGTCGGTCAACTGGATTTCCCCGCCATGACCGGGTTTTCCGGCGGCCAGAAAATCGAAAAGCTCCGGGGTCAGCACATAGCGGCCGACAATAGCCAGGTTGGAAGGGGCTTTGTCGATATCCGGTTTTTCCACAAGCTGGCTGACCTCATAAATGCCAGGAGAGGTTTCCTTCCCGGCTACAATGCCGTAACGGTTAACTTTATCCCGCGGCACTTCCATGACGCCCACAGTGGGCAGGCCGGTTGCCCGGGTGATATCCAGAAGCTGGGAAAGACCGGCGTTTTCGCCGAAAATGAGGTCATCGCCAACCATAATGCCAAAGGCATCATCCCCGGCAACGGCCTCCCGGGCGCAAAGTACGGCGTGGCCGAGGCCAAGCTGGCGTTTCTGGCGGATGGAGATGACGTTGACCATTTCCGCAACGGCCCGGATTTCCTCCAGGAGTTTGGTCTTGCCGCCCCGCTCAAGCACGGCTTCGAGTTGGAGGTTGTAATCGAAGTGGTCTTCGATGGCGTTTTTATCGCGGTTGGTGATAAAAACCACATCCTTAATGCCGCCGCGCATGGCTTCTTCAACCACGTACTGGACCACCGGCTTTTTGTAGATGGGCAGCATTTCCTTGGGAATGTTTTTTGATGCCGGGAGCGAACGAGTGCCCCAGCCCGCCACGGGAATTATGACTTTGCGGATGTTCATGCAGCCTCCTTTGTGCATAAGGGTGCCTTGAGGTTCCTGGATGCGCCGGGCGCTTTATCACATACCGTTATCCCTGTCTCTTCAGGGCGAAAAGTAGATTATCCATAGCAACGGAACTTCTGCCGATCCAGGGCATCCGGCTTACAGTGCGTTCCTGATGGCTTCGGCCAGCTCTTCGGCCACGATGCCCACCCGATCCGGGTTTTCTCCTTCGACCATAACCCGAGCCAGGGGCTCTGTTCCGGAATAGCGCAACAGCACCCGCCCCCTGTCGCCGAGTTCCTGTTCGGCAGCAGCCACGGCGGCGGCCACGGCCGGGCATTCCGCAAAGGGTTGCTTGCGGCTGACCGGTACGTTGATCAGTTTTTGTGGGAAAAGCTCGAGCAGGTGAGCCAGTTCCGAGAGCTTTTTGCCGGATTCGCGCATAATGCGCAGAAGTTGCAAGGCCGCCAGCAAACCATCGCCGGTGGTGTTGTGCTCCATGAAGATAAGGTGCCCTGATTGCTCGCCCCCCAGCGTCGCTCCGACCTTGCGCATGGCCTCTACGACATAGCGGTCGCCAACGTCCGTACGGATCAGTTCCCCGCCGTGTTCGCGCATAAAGATTTCCAAGGCCATATTGCTCATGACGGTACTGACCAACTTCCTTCCGGGAAGCTTATCCCGCCGCATCAGATCCAGGGCGCAGATAGCCATGATTTGATCTCCATCCAGCACCCGGCCCGTTTCGTCTACGACAATCAGGCGGTCTGCGTCGCCATCCAGGGCCAGGCCGATATCAGCCCGGGATTCAAGCACTTTGGCCGCGGCCACCTCGGGATGGAGAGAGCCGCAGCCGTGGTTGATGTTCAGGCCATCAGGCGAGGCGCCAAGGCGCAGCACTTCCGCGCCGAGTTCCTCCAAGGCCAAGGGCGCAACCTTGTAGTTGGCTCCGTTGGCGCAATCGATGACCACGCGCAGGCCATCCAGATTGATGTGCGGGGGAATGCTGGCCTTGATGGCCACAATATACCGTCCCGGAGCATCGGTGATTCGGAAGGCGCGGCCGACCTTTTCCGGCGCCGGATAGGGCCACTCACGATCCGCATCCAGAGCCATGGCGGCAATGTCATCTTCTACGGAATCCGGCAGTTTAAAGCCCCGGTTGTCGAAAAATTTGATGCCGTTGTCATGAAAGGGGTTATGGGAAGCGGAAATAACAATGCCGCAGTCGGCCCGCATGTTGCGGGTCAGAAAAGCGATGGCCGGGGTGGGCAGAGGGCCCACTTGAAACACGTCCATACCGGCCGCGCAGAGCCCGGCGGTAAGGGCCGCCTCGTAAATATAGCCGGAAAGCCGGGTATCTTTGCCGATAACAACCCGGTGGCGGCGGTTGCCCTCCCGAAACTGAACTCCGGCGGCAAGCCCCAGGCGCAAAGCCGTCTCCGGCAGCATGGGATAACGGTTGACCCTGCCCCGGACGCCATCGGTGCCAAAAAGACGTTTTTTCATACACGGTCCCCCGTTCTGGAGCGTTATACGCTGAGGGCTATCTACAACACGCGCTTTCCCCGCTTCAGGAACCATAAGCCCGGCAAGACGATGGGACAAAAGCCCCTGCCATGCGCCGGCACACAGCGCCGTCGCCGCGAGAGCCTCTTACCGCCCCGAAGACTAATACAGCCTCAGGCGACGCGGGCAAGCTGTTCGCGTTTCCGGGCCAGCAAGTAGACGATAATTGCGCCAAGCATTTTGCTGGCGGTCATCATCAATACCCCCGGCACGGAGAAAAGCCCCAGCATAGCCAAAAATACGGCGCTGTCCACCGGCGTGCTGAAGGCGCTGGAGAGTAGGATACGCTGGGAAAAGGGCCTGCCGGTAAAACTGTATACGCCCCAATCCAACATTTCGCCGATGAGAAAAGCGCAGATACTGGCAAAGGCCACGCCCGGATCAGCCATCAGGCCACTGATGACCCCGCCGGCCAGCATGGCTAACAACACTTTGTGGCCGATTTCTCGCTGGGCGTAATCCCGAATGACAAAAACAAAGCCCACAATAAGACTGACCGGCGACCAACTGTCGCCGCCGGGCAAGGTCAACGGCGCAACTACGGAGAAGGCCAGATTGATAAACACAACGCTCGCTATATACAACACAGCGTATTTCATAAACTCTCCCTTGTCAGTGCCCTACACCCGAAATCCACTCTAGCGCTCCCCTTGAGAGCAGTGGAGCGTTTTCAACACAATAACGCCCCGGCAGCAGGAAACCCTACCCCGCAGGCAAACTGCATTTCGTTGCCACGCGCCGGAGAAAGCTACGACGATACCCTCCAGGACAATCTTTGCGTAAGCCTGGGCATGTGTCAAGGCGGCTTCATAGCCTCTGGAGGCAAAAAGGTAAAGTCTTAGATCAGGGCGGGGCTCCGCCCCGCGCCCCGCAAGGGGATGATCCCCTTGACCCCAATAACGGAGAAGCCCTAACATCGGGAAAGATATTCCGGCCCCCTGCGCATTGCAACGTATCCAACTATTTTTTATTTCTATTGATGGTATGTTCAGTCCCCGCCACTCCCTAAACCGGCACGCCTCCTTCAAGAACCGTTCCGCTCGCTCTCCCGAGCTCGCAGGACTTCACATTTCCTATCCCCATAGGAAAACTGCATACCCTTCAAAATAGAAACAAGTCTTCTTCATCTGTGTTTACACGTCGTTGCAACAAAACTTTGGAGGCGGAACAACATGAGTCCAGCGAGCTCGGGAGAGCGAGCGGAACGGTTATCGAAGGAAGACTTTTGCGCAAGAGCCGATGTATTCAGACACACCATAAATCCTGGGAGCACGTAACCGACCCTACGGTATGCAGATGATTCTCCTAGGCTCCGTAACCTCAGAAATCTCAACGATTGGGGTCAAGGGGATCATCCCCTTGCGGGGTGCGGGGCGGAGCCCCGCCCTGATGCCTTGGGTTGATACGAAGCCCGACCTTGGGCATCCGCCAAGGAGGCGGGGCTGCTTGTTCTACTTTGCTGCTGAAGGTGTTTCATCGTTCCAAGTGGTGTGCTGGAACAAACGGGAAAGTTTTTGTTGGAGAGCTTCCAGGTAAATGAAGTAGACCGGAGTAAAGTAGAGGGTCAGGAGTTGGGAGACCAGCAGGCCGCCGACGACGGCGAGCCCGAGGGGCTGGCGTGATTCGGCGCCTGCTCCGTGGCCGAGGGCGATGGGGAGGGTTCCCATGATGGCGGCCATGGTGGTCATC
Organism: uncultured Desulfovibrionaceae bacterium; assembly: GCA_949741925.1. Taxonomy (GTDB): domain Bacteria; phylum Desulfobacterota; class Desulfovibrionia; order Desulfovibrionales; family Desulfovibrionaceae; genus JAJDHY01. The sequence continues at coordinate 42,204 of CATJOY010000029.1, forward strand.
ATGATGGGGCGGAAGCGTACTATAGCGCCGTCAAAGATGGCTTTAGCCGGGCTGAGGCCGTGGTTGCGGCGGGCTTCAAGAGCGAAGTCGATCATCATGATGGCGTTTTTTTTGACAATGCCGATGAGCATGATGATGCCCACGAAGGCGTAGATATCCAGGTCTTTGCCGAAGAGGAGTAGTGTCAGCAGCGCGCCGAGGCCTGCCGAGGGGAGGCCTGAGAGGATGGTCAGGGGGTGAATGAAGCTTTCGTAGAGGATGCCGAGAACGATGTAGATGACCAAGATGGCCATGACCAGAAGCAGCCAGAGGTTGGAGAAGGAATCCCGGAAGGCTTGGGCCGTGCCCATGAAACTGGTGCTGACCGAGGCGGGGAGCATGTTGTCCGCCAGGGTTTGGACTGCATCCACGGCTTGGCCGAGTGACCAACCCGGGGCAAGGTTGAAGGAAACTGTGACCGAGGGCAACTGACCGCTGTGGTTCATGGCCATGGGGCCGACGCCGGTTTCAGCCTTCACCAGGGTAGAGAGCGGAACCAGGGCATCGCCGCCGGGGCTGCGTACATAGAGCAGGGAAAGGGCTGAGAGATCCTGCTGGAAGGAGGGCTCTACAGTGAGGATAACTGGGTAATCGTTGGTGGCGGCGCGAATGGTGGTTACTTCGCGCGTGCCGTAGGCCCAGGCCAGGGCATCTTCGAGCTGTTCCGCGGTAATACCCAGGGAGGAGGCTTTATCCCGATCAATGGTGATGCGCACTTCGGGGTTGCGTACCTGGAGATCTGTAGCCACATCCTGTACCTGCGGCAGACGGCTGACGGCTTCGGTAAAGGCGGCGGCGCTGGAATAGAGAGCGTCGCTGTTCAGGCTTTGCAAGGTGAATTGATAGAGACTGCGGCTGGAGGAACCGCCGATGCGAATGGGCGGAGGGATGACCGGGTAGGCCCGGATGCCCGGCACCTGAGCGAACTGACGGCGCAGGCGGGCGACGACTTCGGTGGCGTGGTCGCGTTGGGCGAGATCCTTGAGACGCACCATAAAGGAGCCTGCATTGCCGAAGGGCTGCGCGCCCGAGGGGCCGACGGAGGTCATGAAATGTTCAACGGCCGGGTCGGCGGCGATGATTTTGGCCAGCTTCATTTGATGTTCAACCATGTTTTCAAAGGAGCTGCCCTGGATGCCTTCGGTGTTGATGTTGATCTGGCCGGTATCTTCGGTGGGGAGGAAGCCCTTGGGGGCGATGATGAATAGCCAGGCCGTGACGCCCAAGAGGGCGAACGAGAAGATCAGGGTGATGAAGCTGTGGCGAAGCACGAATTCCAGACTGAGGCGGTAGAGATGCAAGCCGCCGTCAAAGAGGCGCTCCATGAATCCGGAGAAACCGGCCTGCTGGTTATTATGGTGGCCGGGCCGCAAAAAGCGGGCGCTGAGCATCGGGGTCAGGGTTAGGGAGACAAAGCCCGAAATCAGGATGGAAGCGGTAATGGTCACCGCAAATTCGTGAAAGAGCCTGCCCACGATGCCGCCCATGAAGAGGACCGGGATGAACACGGCGGCCAGGGAGATGGTCATGGAGATGATGGTAAAGCCGATTTCCTTGGAGCCGTCCAGGGCGGCCTGGAGAGGGGATTTTCCCTGTTCCATGTGCCGGACGATGTTTTCCAGCATGACAATGGCGTCATCCACCACAAAGCCCACGGCTAAGGTTAAGGCCATGAGTGAGAGGTTGTTCATGGAGAATCCGGCCAGGTGCATAACCGCAAAGGCGCCGACTACCGAGAGGGGCAGGGCCAGACTGGGAATGACCGTTGCCGAAAGGTTGCGTAGAAAGAGGAAAATAACCAGGATGACCAGGCAGACTGTCAGCACCATGGTGAACTTTACGTCGGCCACGGATTCGCGGATGGATACGGAGCGATCATAGAAGGGCTCCATGATGATGGAACCGGGGATCTGCTCGCGCAATGAGGGCAATACTTCCTTAACAGCGTCCACCACGGCCACGGTATTGGTGCCAGGCTGGCGCTGCACAGCCAGGGTGACGCCGGGCCGGCCGTCGAACCAGCTCATGCGTCGGGTATTTTCCACACTATCGATAACCTTGGCGATTTCCTGCAACCGCACCGGCGCGCCGTTGCGCCAGGCCACGATGAGCGGCCGGTAATCCGCGGCGTTCATCAGTTTGCCTGAGCTTTGCAAGGTATATTCCATGTACGGGCCTTCCATGGTGCCCACAGGAAGGTTGACGTTGCCGGAGCGCAAGGCTTTGCCGACATCATCTATGCCTATGCCGCGCGCGGCCATGGCCTGAGGATCAACCTGCACGCGCACGGCGTATTTCCGGGAACCGTAGACCATAACTTGGGCCACGCCGTTCACCATGGAAAGGCGCTGGGCAATGAAGTTTTCGGCGTATTCGTTAACGTCGGAAAGGCGTAGGGTGGGGGAGGAAACGGAAATGAAGTAGACGGGGAAATCCGCCGGATTAACCTTGCGGAAGCTGGGGGGCGAGGTCATATCGCTGGGCAGGCGGCGTTGGACCCTGGAAAGGGCGGATTGCACATCCTGGGCGGCGGAGTCGATATCCCGGCTGAGGTCGAACTGCAAGGTGATTCGGGTGGTGCCTAAGCTGTTGGAAGAGGTCATGGAATCCAGACCGGCGATGGTCGAGAATTCTTTTTCCAAGGGCGTGGCCACGGAAGCGGCCATGGTTTCCGGGCTGGCTCCGGAGAGCGTGGCCGTGACCGAGATGGTAGGGAAATCTACTGTGGGCAGATCCGCAACGGGCAGGAGGCGATACCCCATGACGCCGGCCAGAAGGATACCAAACATGATCAAGATGGTAGCCACCGGCCGTTTGATGAACAGAGCGGAAACGTTCATGGGGCGGGCCTGGCCGCTTCGGCCCCGGCCTGGGGATTTCTGAGCGTTACGGAAGCGCCGGGGGCAAGATTGATCTGGCCGTCGATGACCACGGTTTCCCCTTCGGCAAGCCCTTTTTCAATCATCAGTCGTCCTTGGCCGAGCTGTTGCACGGCAACGTCGCGCGCCTCCACGGTGAGATCATCTTTGACAACATAGGCATAGGGACCGGAAATGCCTTCCAGCACAGCCGAAGAGGGGAGAACCAGGGCCCCCCGCACTTCAGCAAGATCAAGGGTGATACGGGTGAACTGGCCCGGCCAAAGGCGTTGGTCCTCGTTGGGAAAGGTAGCTTCAAGACGGATGGTGCCGGTGGCGATATCTACGGTGTTGTCTATGCTGGTCAGCTTGCCTTTGGCGGGGGGCTTGGCGTCGCCTTCGGGGCTGGCGCTGACGGTCATGCCCCGGGTACCGAAGTATTCGCGGATTTCGGGAAGGTAGCGTTCAGGCACGGCAAAACCGATTTTGGCCGGGGAAAGGGTTTTGATGGTCAGCAGCGAGCGTTCATCGTTGGCTTTGACCACATTGCCTGTATCTACAAAAATCTCGCCGACCCGGCCGGAAACCGGCGCTTTGATAGTGGCATACTCCAGTTGCAACATGGCCGAGGCCAACGCGGATTCATCCTGGGCCACGGCAGCCTTTTGGGATTGGGCGTCGGTTACGGCCTGATCGTATTGTTCCCGGCTGACGGCATCCTGTTTGACCAGCCTGGCGAAGCGGGCCATATCTTCTTCGGCCTTTTTGAGGAGAACTTGGTTTTTGTTGAGCCGGGCCTTGACTTCGTTGACCACGGCTTCAAAAGGGCGGGGGTCAAGGCGAAAGAGGATGTCTCCTTCGTGTACATCTTGGCCGGCCCGCACGCGGGTTTCAATGATCTGCCCGCCAACCTGGGGGGTGACAGCCACGCTGGCGGCCGGCTGTACGTTGCCCACTGCAGAGAGGGTCCGGGCGATATCCTCGCGTATGACTTTGGCCGTGAGCACCGGGGTGGCCCTGCGTTCAGCCGGGCCGGTCTGCTTGCTGTCGGAACAGGCAACGAGCGAAAAAATCAGACAGAGTATCAAGAAGAGCCGGAAAAGATCGCGTATGTTCATGCTGTGCTGTAACCTTATCTGAAAACAAAAAATATCGTTCTGGCCTTATGGGCTGCCTTAGGTAACCCGTCGAGATTTGCGCTGCCGGGTCGGGAAAAACTTTTCCCGAGCGGTTTTTATCCGGTATGCCGGACGGTGTGCCACGTGCCGCCCGCCGCCGCGGGCCGGGGGAACGTTGAGGAATCGTGCGCGCAGCCTGCCGGGCAACGAGCAGGAGGATTAAGGGGAAAGCCTCCGGGCGCTTACCGTATTGCAGAGTGCAAAGTCGTATCGCGGAAGGGTGTTTGATGCACTGTTCCCGGAGATTCCACTTTGAAAAAACGGCCGCGGCGCACCATCGGGCACAACGCCGTAGTGGCAACCGGCAAGCTCGGGATCGTATCTCTTTAAACTGGAAAAGTACACTGGATCAGGCAGATTTTCCAGTGCAAAAAACTATGGTCGGGGGCTTCTTTGAAAGAGATGTCTTTGGATGCGGGGTGTTGCCCACACTTCGCCGGGGGATGCTGCCCCAGCCCTCCGGACCGGCGTCCGGAAGGCTTAGGGGAACGGGCTCTTTCATCAAAAGCGCTTGACCGGCAGATGGCAGGGCCTGCCGGGATGTTTGGCAAGGAAGTCCTGGTGGTATTCTTCAGCCGGATAAAAATCCGTTGCCGGAAGGAGTTCAGTAACTACGTCGTAGCCTTTGGCTCGTAAAAGGTCGATGAGCTTTTCCGCCGTCTTTTTTTCTGTTTCGTCTCCGTAAAAGATCACGGATCGGTACTGACTGCCCACATCGGGCCCTTGGCGGTCGCGCTGGGTGGGATCATGGAGTTCAAAGAACAGCTTGGCCAACTGTTCGTAACTCACCTTGGAAGGATCGTAGCGAACCCGCACTGCTTCGGCGTGTCCCGTGCCGCCTGTACAAACTTGCTCGTAGCTCGGGTTGGGCACGCTTCCGCCGCTGTAGCCGGATTCCGCATCGAGCACGCCGGGAGTCAGGCTCAAGATGTGCTCCACGCCCCAGAAGCAACCTCCGGCAAAAATCGCCGTAGCGGTCTTTTGGGGTTGCGGGGGCTGTTCGCTTTGGTCTTCCGCGTTGCGGGAAGCCGGAGAGGAAGCAGGGTGGTCATCCCCGGGCACAAAGCGCATGGAAAGGGAATTGACGCAATGGCGGGTATTTTTCGGCGTAAAGCCCTCTCCCTTGAAGACATGGCCCAGATGGCCGCCACAGGAGGCGCAGGTTATTTCTATCCGGTGCCCGTCGGCATCGGGTTGTTCGCGCACGGCCTTGGGCAGGGCGTCATCAAAGGACGGCCAGCCGCAACCTGAATTGAACTTGTCTTTCGAGGTATAGAGGGGGGCTCCGCAGGCCCGGCAGATATAGATTCCGGCAGCCTTTTGATCAAGATAGGCGCCGCTGTAAGGCGGTTCGGTCCCCTTGCGCAGGATGACGGCTTCTTCGGCCGGGCTGAGCGGGGGCATGGTTTGGTGGTGCATAATGGCCTCCAGGACCGCGTTTTTGCCGTCCGGCCCCGCAGGGGCTTCGGCGGCGGCCGCGTCGCTCAAAAGCAGCAACGCCGCGGCCAAGGCGCAAACGCGGGCAAGCATTGTGGTTAGGCTTCGATAATGGCGTATGCCGGTAGAGATAACCATGATTCTCCTGTATTCTTGCGGCGAGGGCTTGAGGCGGTCAGCTAAGGGTTCGGGCGATTTTATCGACGTTAAGGCTGCGGGCCATGGCGTCGAAGATTTTTTTATAGCTGCCGTTGTTATGATACAGCTCTTCATGGGCGCCCGATTCCACAATACGCCCGCTCTCCATTACATAAATGCAGTCTGCGTCAATGATCTGGGAAATGCTGTGGGAGATGACGACCACGGTTCTTCCTTTTTTGATGGCGTCCATGCTGTTTTTGATCTGTTCTGTGGCCACGGCGTCCAGGCTGGCCGTGGGTTCATCCAAGAAAATGACGGGCGGATTTTTGAGAAACATTCTGGCAATGGCGATTTTTTGTTGCTGCCCGCCGGAAAGGGTCATGGCCGGGGTGGCGTAGCTCTGGGGCAGGGCCATGATCTGCTCATGAAGAAAGGCGCGTTTGGCGGCTTCCTCAATAGCTTCGGGCCGGGCTGAAGGATCACCGTAGCGGATATTCTCTTCCACGCTGCCGTTGAAGATATGGTTTTTTTGCAGCACAAGGCCGATATTGGCGCGCACAAAAGCCGTATTGTAGTCCTGAAGGGGAACGCCGTCTAAGAGAATGCTCCCGGAATCCGGGCGGTAGAATGTATCCAGCAAATTGATCAGCGTGCTTTTGCCCGCTCCGGAGAGGCCCACCAGGGCCGTAATCGTGCCCGGCTCGATATCCAGATTGATATCGTGCAAGGTGGGGGCAGTGTTTTCCGGGTAAGTAAAGTTCACAGCCCTGAGTTGGAAACGGCCTTTGAGCTGCGCGGGGGCATAGGAGCCGGATTCTTCCACCTGGTGGCGGGCATCCAGAATTTCAAAAAAGCCTTCGGAATAAACCAGTGCGTCGTTCATTTGGTCGTAGATCAGATGCAAACGGCGGATGGGCGCGGAGACGTTGTTAAAGAGCAGGAGGTGGAACATAATGGCCCCGATGCTCATTTGACCGGTCAAGACAAAATAGGTGGTCAGGAGGATGATGCCCACGACTCCGATCTGTTCAACGAAGCTCTTGAGACCGTCAAAGAAAAAGTTGGTTTTGCGAATGCGCAGTTGAGCGCCGGTCAGATCGCTTTGCAAATGCATTTGCTTGGTTTCTTCAATATCTTCACGCAAAAATGATTTGATGACGGGGATGGATTCGAGAATACTTAAAATTCCCTGGCTTTTGCTTTCTCGAAGGGCTCTGATGGTTCGGCGGGAGCCCAAGAGCTTTTTGGCCTGTATCCGGCTGATAGAATAGTAGATGGGCACGGTACAGAAGGCCAGGAGGCCGACATAGATATTGGCGTTGAACATGATGGCGAGGGCCACAAGGGAATTGGCGAAAAGCGGCAGGATATCGATGAAAAAATTCTGCACCAGGCGGGTCAAGCTTTCTATGCCCCGATCAATGCGGGTCTGGAGCTTGCCGGGCTGATTGCCGCTGGAACTGTAAAACGCCAGTTTGTAGGTTAAAATTTTTTCGATAACGGTTTGAGCCAGATCCCTGGAGATCAGGATGCGCAGCCGCTCGCCGTAATATTTCTGGCCAAACTGGATAACGACGTTGAGCAGTTCTTTACTGACGAGGATGCCGGTAATGAGAAAGAGGAGGCCCAGACCATCGATCAGCGATTTATGTTCATCTAACAGGGTGCTGATGGAATCCACAGTGTAACGGAGAACCCAGGCGTTGACCTGGGCCGTTAGGGAACCGAGGAAGGTTAAGCCCAGGGCCAGCGCCACCAGGCGGCGGTAAGGGCGGACATACGGCCTGAGGTTCCGGAAAAGCCGAGCCAGGGTCATGGCCTTATCCTGGCCGTGATGTGCTCCCCTGCCGGGGGGTGGTGGGCAAGCCGTTTCCTTCGTAAAAAGCCGAAGGGATTCCCCCGGTAGAGAAGAGGGAAAAAAGCGGATGGAGGCGTATCAGGCATACGCCGGGCTCGTTTTGTTTCGGCTGATGCCGCCGGGAGAAAAAGGGCGGCTTGACGGCAGGAACGTCGTGAGAAACAGCACGTGGACTCTGCTCCAACGCCGCAAGATAAGATACTGTTCATTGTGCGCGCCCTCGCAAAGAGCTTTCCGCCCGTTATGCGCCCCTTACGCAGACACGGCGCATGGTCGGATCCTCAAGCGATAGCAAATTGCCTTTGGAGAGGCCATTCTTTTTGCAACGAAAAAGGGCACAGGAACATTATTCCTGTGCCCCGTAGGGATGGCCTGAGGCAGACATTTCCGGGTTTCGCCGGCCTCCAAGAGGGAAGCGGGCGTCGGCAATAATTACACAGGCCTAGCCCCGCTTCATGGCCTGGATCAAGTCCGTAAGCGCCTGGGCCTGTTGGCCGAGGTCGGAAATAGCTTGCGAAGCCTCATTCATAGCCCTGGCCACTTCACCCGCAATGGAACTCACTTCACCCACGGAACGGTTGATTTCTTCGGAGGTTGCGGATTGTTGTTCGGCGGCGGTGGCGATTCCCCGGATCTGGTCGGCGGTTTGATCAGCCATGGATACGATTTCCTGAAGGGCTTCACCGGATTGCGCCGAATAGGCCGTGGTTTCTTCGATTACCTGGACGGCCTTATCCACCTGGATCACGCTTTTATCGGCGCTCTCCTGAATTGCCTTGATGGCGTTGCCTACATCGGTGGTGGAAGCCATGGTTTTTTCCGCCAGCTTGCGCACTTCGTCGGCCACAACAGCGAAGCCTCTGCCGGCTTCGCCGGCTCGGGCCGCCTCAATAGCCGCGTTGAGTGCCAACAGGTTGGTTTGATCGGCGATATCCGAAATAACGCCCATGATTTGGCTGATAGATTGCGCATGATGCGAGAGATCGGCCATATCCGACTTGAGCGCGAGCGATTCTTCCTGCACCTGGCGGATGCTTTCGATAGATTTGTGGACAATGGCCGCGCCTTCTTCGGCCTTGTGGCGCGTTTGGGAAGAAACTTCAGAGGTGACGCTCGCGTTTTTGGCAACTTCCAGCACGGTGGCGTTCATCTCTTCCATGGCTGTGGCTGTTTCCGATGCCACGGTAGCTTGCTGCTCAGCGCCTTTGCCGGATTGTTCGATCTGGGCCGAGAGTTCGCTGGAGGCGGAGGAAATGATGTTCACCACGCTTTCCAATTGTTCGGCGGCGGCCAGCATACCTTCTCGTTTGGCGTTTTCAGCGCGCCTGCCAGCTTCCTCAGCCCGGGCCATGGCTTCCTTGGCCTCCTCAGTGGCCTTTTGCGCTTCAGCGGAATTGCGGTGGGCTTCGGCGATATTTTCTTTCAAGCTGGCCACCATGCTACGCAGATCGTCGGCCAGCAGGCCGGTTTCATCATTGGTATGCACATCCAGTTCCCGCTCCAGGTCTCCCTGAGCTACGGCCTGGGCGAACATCTGGGTTTTTTTCAGGGGCCGGACTACCATGCGGGTGATGAGCGTTGAGAAAGCAATGCCTAAAAGCAGAACTACACCGAGGAGAATAGTATCTACCCGGGAGGAGGCGGCTAAGAATTTTTCCGCGCCGTTGACTGAGGTGACGCCGTTTTGAGTGGCAACTTGCGCCGCATCCTCGGCTTGATGGAAGAGATCCATATATAACCGGGTCCGCTCGTTCATCACCTGCACGCTATCTAACTGCAAGGTGGCCAATGTATCCGCCAGCTTCGTAAAATTGTTGAAGGCGTTGCTGGCGTCGTCAAACATGTCGCGGCATTCCTGGCGGGCCAAATTGGCGCGAATGGGCTGAGCGGATTCCCTGAGGGCGGGCAGGCCTTTGAGCACAGAGGTGAACAGTTCAAGATCATTGTTGCGGTCGGCCACCAGGAGCTGCTCCAACACCATAGCCAGGCGGGCGTATAGATCGGCCGTGTCGCTCATATTTTTGCTGTATTGACGTACCCTGACCATATCGCCGGCAACCAGGAAGTCCATTTGGGTCCGTCCCATGGTAGCGATCATAGTATTGAGTTTATGCAGGGCTGTGTTGGCGGCGGTAATAGCTTCGTTGGAAGTGCTGTTTATCTGATCGATATATTTTTTCCCTTCGCTGATGGCTTTTTCGTAGGCGCTCAGGTCTGCGTTGAAGCGGTCGAGAAAACGGTTGCTGTCGGCGTTGTGCCGGATCTGGTTCAAGGCCGCGAGGCCGGAAAGATCCTTCTTGAGAGCTGCCAGGTATTCCTGGCCTTGTTTGAAGGCGGTCTGGTCTGCGGTTTCAAAATAGACCCGCATGTTATAGGCCGCGAGCAGAAGATCGCTTTGGATATCGCTGTAGTAGACCATGCGCGGTACTTGATCCGAGGCAATGGTGGCAGAAACCTCAACCCCGTGGTTCATGGCCCGAATGGCTACAAAACCGACTATAAGAGTGAGCAAAAGAACAATGGAAAAGCCCACGCCGACTTTTTTCCCTAAGGTCAAATGCATCGCGTTTCTCCTTGACTGAACGCATGAACATGGCCGAACCTTCATTACCGGCCCGGTTATTTTTACAAAGGAAGGCCCCTCCGAAAGATGGGCAGCCCCTGGAATCCACTATGACGAGCTATCGGCAACTTTACTCGAAACCTTAGATTACTTCGATTTTTTCAGACAAACCGTGCAGCGAACTTCCGGAACCGCCGGACAGCACGCCACTCCCCCTTGCACTCCCGCCCGCCGGGGGGCACGGGATGATAACGTTCTCTTCCTGATACGCTTTGTTATAAAAATTGCTGAATACTATGCCGGATCATTTTTATTTTCAACAGATATAGGGTGAACAGTTTGTTTTCATTCTTGTCTGGCGCTGTGCTCGGAGGCCGGTTCGGCGCGCTGGCAGGCCCGACCCGGGGGCTATTTTCTCAAAGGGGTTTACTGCTAAGCCGCCTTTTCCCCTGGAGAGGCATAGCCGAAAAAACGAGTGCGGCGTAGCGTTATGAACACCTTTGCTAACTTTTTCCGGCATTCTTGCCAAGGAAAACCATTTTTGTAGGAAAATGGCATGTACGGTTCATGAATACGCCGTCTGGAAAGAAAAATCATCCTGTAATAGCATAATAGGCGCACTATTTTGGGGAGGAACCTGCACAACATCGGTAAAAAAAGAGGCCTGCCCGAAGAGCAGGCCTTCAAAAACCATGAGGGCATATCGTCCTTATTTCAGGGGCGGTATACGCAGAACCTGGCCCGGATAAATTTTATCCGGATGTTTGAGCATCGGGGTATTGGCTTCAAAGATGATATTGTATTGATCGCCCTTGCCTTTGCCGTAGTTTGCTTCGGCAATTTTCCAGAGCGTGTCGCCTGATTTAACGGTATAAAATACCGATTCTTCGGCAGGGGAACTGACCGTGATGTCGTCGGTTTTGACTCCCGCAACGCCTGCATTGTTGCCAACGGCCAAGATGGCTTTTTCCAAGGTTGCCTGGTCTTTGACCGAGCCTTTCAGCACCACTTGATCGCCTTCAACCTGGACCTGGATATCTTTGGTATCCAGCCCGTGTGAATCAAGGCTTTTTTTCAGCTCATCAGCTTTGGCCTCCCCGGTACCGAATAGTTTTTCGCCAACATCTTTAAGAAAAGTAAATAGCCCCATAGTCGTCTCCTGTTGTGTAGCTTGATCGAGCAGTCCGCTGAACCACGCCTTCCATCGCGCGTTTCCCTTAGAATTTTCGGGTGCGGAGCCTGCCGGACACGGATAACGTAAAAACTATACCGCATGGGGACAAGGCTGGCAATGATAGGGAACGTGCGGCACTAAGAGAAGATGCACGGGCGAAGGCTTGGTTTTTGCTTTTTCAGTTTACAGGCCATGGTTGCTTTTCATACTATTGGTTATTGCTGAAACTGTACAGGAGGCTGCTATGTCGGAAGATAAATGGGAAATCTATCAGGATAAGAAAGGGGAATGGCGCTGGAGAAGAACCGCCTCAAACGGGAATATCGTGGGAGCGGCTACCGAAGGGTATGTAAAGGAGGCCGATTGTATTAAAAACGCCGAACGGTATGGGTATAACGGCAAATATAATCCCGCTGGATCTTGGGAATTTTATGAGGATAAACGCGGCGAGTGGCGCTGGCGACATAAGGCGGTCAACACACAGATCATTATCGGCGCTTCCTCCGAAGGCTACAAGGGCAAGGCGGCCGCCGTGGCTAACGCGGAAAGGCATGGTTACAAAGCAACCGCCTAATGTCCGCGGCTGGAACGCGGCGTGGAGCCTGCGTTTTTCCTTGTTGTTGGCCGAGGATCGCCGGATTGTCACCAGACCTGATCCTGGTTTTTTTCAAAAAAATTGCGATCCGTTGAAAAGGGTGTTGACAAAGACAGAGGTTTGAGGCAGAAGGGGTTCTCCCGTGGGGGTATAGCTCAGTTGGGAGAGCGCTTGAATGGCATTCAAGAGGCCGTCAGTTCAATTCTGTCTACCTCCACCAGATTTTCACGAAGGCCCATACTTTTTGTATGGGCCTTTTTCATTTTTTACGCGACCATGTTTACGATGCTTTTTGAGCGGAATCCGCCTCTACGCTGCAACAGTTTGACGAGCCCTTTCGCGGGGATGGCGCTACGGTGCTTGCCGGGAGAGACCGTGATTTTCCGATTTCAAGCAGTTCACTTGTCCAATCCGCATTGTGCATCCAGTTTTTCAAAAATTCTTTTTAGTCTTAGGAAATAGAGAGATTCCCCGATTTTTTTCTCCTATCTCTGGAGGAAATAGTGAGGCACGCAAACAGCATAAAAAAGGCTCCTCCAAAGAGGGGTACGGCTCTAAATAGGGCATACTGAAAGTTTTATTCTCTTAGATTTCCACAATTTTCATTATTTTATAAGTAGTTATGCCTATTTGAGGGGATACTGCAAATAGAGCGTATTCACTGTGGCGCAAGAAACCGCTTGCCGCCTTCCGTCGGAATACCGTTTCAGCCTCTTTTCCGGGAGCGCGCTTTCCCGGCGTTTCACCTGAGATCGCTCAAGCCCGTACGCGATCGGCTGTTCAGCACGGTATGCCTAAGGGGGGGCGCCCTCTCCCTTTCCGAGTGTGTTGCCAAGGCGCTGCTTTCATAGGCATAAAATTTTTCATTTTTAAGGAAAATACATGGTTTTTTCCTGACATTGCTTTTTTAAAAATGCCCGAGTATAAATCCGTTTTTATCAGTCTTTTTTAGGTAACAATGTGATGAAATTCGGGAATGTTGTCATCATCGATGATAGCCGTTTGAAACGGCAATTTTTAGGCACGATTCTGCAAGATCAGTTTACGGTCCATGCTTTCAGCAGTAGCCGGGAAGCCCTGCCCCGGCTGGCTGAAATTATGCCCCAGTGTATTCTTTTGGATATGGAAAGGCCGGGAGAAGACGGCTTTGAGGATATGCGCCGGATCAAGGAAAATCCTGCCATTGCCGATATCCCGGTTATTTTTATCACTACGTTCGTCGATCATGATTTTGAACTTCAGGCCCTGGAAAGCGGAGCCGTGGATTTCCTGGGCAATAACTTTTCCCCGGAGGTTATCCGCGCCCGGGTTATGCATCATGCGGAACTTTACATCTACCGCTGCCATCTCGAAGAGCGAGTCCGCGATAACACGCGAACTATTTTTGAGCTGCAAGATGCTATTATGATGGCCCTTTCCGATCTGGTAGAGTGCCGTGATACCAATACAGCCGGCCATTCCCAGCGCACCCGGGCTTATGTGGAACGATTGATACAACAACTCTTAGCCGACGGCAGCTATATGAAAGAGCTGACCAGAGGGTTTGTGCGCGATGTCATCCGGGCTGCCCCTTTGCATGACATCGGCAAGGTGGGCATTAGGGATGCCGTGCTCAATAAACCCGGCCTCCTGACTCCGGAAGAATATGGGGAAATTAAGCAGCACACGATTTTTGGGGCATCTTCCATCAACAGGGCGATGAAGGCTGTGCATGACGCTCCCTTTCTTAGCGTCTTACGCGATCTCTCCCTGAGCCATCACGAGCGTTGGGATGGCTTGGGGTATCCGCTGGGCCTTGCCGGAACAGATATTCCTCTATGCGGCCGGATCGTGGCCGTAGCGGATGTTTACGATGCCCTGGTCAGTTGGCGTCCCTACAAAGAACCTGTTTCTCATGAAAAAGCGGTGGAGATAATCCGGCAGGGAGTGGAAACGCAGTTTGACCCTCTGGTGGGTGCGGCTTTCTTAGCCTGTGCGGATGATTTCCGAGAAATATCACAGCGTTACCACGAATAATTTTGTCCTTCCCCGCCATCGGCGCTGTTGCTCTTGGCCCTGCTGCCTTTGAGAGGACAAACCTTATAAGGCGCAGATTTCCCTCATTTTAAGAGCCCGCAAGCATGCGCTTGCGGACTCTCTGTGTATATTTCGCTCCCTGAAGCCGGGGGTATCTGATTTTGGCTGTTCTCCCCAACAGCGTTTGAACTTACGGTTTGGATCCACCTAGCCGGAGAAGATAAAGCGGGTCGCGGGCAAGGCCTCATTGGGGGCGCGGCCCTTCCCGGAGATAGAGAACGAACGCTGTTTGCCCTTCCGGAAAATCCTTCGCGGTCGGGTTCAGGCTTCTTCGATGCGTTCAAGTTTATAGAGGACCGGGTGCAGCCCGTCGGCGCAGCAGAAGATTTCGGTGCCTTTCTGTTTGATCCAGGGGTAGTCGTTGCCCAGAGCCAGGTAAACGACCTTGTCCTGGATGCCGGCCCAAGCCCAACTGCAAAAGCCTTCGGGCTTATTACAGCGTTTGGAGATATATTCGTGGCCTTCCTTGTAGCGCGCGCAGACGCAGCTTGTGCCTTCTACGCCGTATTCTTCGCGGATAGCCCCGACATCAAGCTTTTTGAGAACGGTAATGCGGACATCGGCATACCTGGTTGCAGACATATTTTTCCCCTGTTTGCTGGAATACAGCGGGGTTACGGTTGCGGAGCGTCTTCATTCGGATAGGTGGTTGTTGCCTACGGGCCCAGGGCAAGGCAGAGAGTTGCCATGCAGGTATGCAACAAGGCGGTGCTCAGGACGGTGTTTTTTAGGCGCCGGTAAAGACAGGCGGTATCGTTGTTGTGGCGGCTGGTTAGGTAGCCGACGCGAAGCAGCGGCAGCGCAAAAAGGAGCGCCGGCAGACAGGCCGGACGTAGTGTCAGCAAGAATATGCACCAGCAGAGCAGCGTCAGCAGGGTAAGCACGGCATGGTAGCATCCGGCCTTTTTAAGCCCCAGGCGCACGGCCACGGTTTTTTTGCCCGCCTTGGCGTCAGTTTCGATATCACGCATATTGTTGGCGTTCAGAACCATAGCGCTGCAAAGGCCTGCCGCGATGCCCGGAAAGAGGGCCGGGAACGTCAGTTCCCCACCGCAGAGGATGAGCGTGCCCCAGACAGGCGCCGGGCCGAAAAAAATACCTGCCATCAGATCGCCCAGACCCAGGTATCCGTAAGGATGCCTGCCCACGGTGTAGGCTATAGCCGCTGCAATGCTGGCCGCCCCCAGGCCGAGAAAGAAAAAGAGCTTGGCCCATTCGCCCCAGGCGGCGGTTAGAACCAGAGCCAAGCCCGAGCACAGCGCCAGGGCCGCAGCCAGGAGCACGGCCCGGAACATACTGTCCGGGCTGGTCAGGCCGCTGACGACCATGCGCAGAGGCCCGGTTCTCTCGTCGGTATCCGCCCCGGCTACAGCATCGCCGTAGTCATTGGCCAGGTTGGAGAGAACCTGGAGCAGAACGGCAGTGAGCAAGGCCAGGAGAAAAACCGTTTGGTCGGCTTTTCCTTGGAGACCGGCTAGGCCATAGCCCAAAAAAATGGCTGCCGCGGAAAGGGGGAGGGTCCGGGGCCTGATGGCCCAAAGCCAGATGCGCACGGACGAGGGCTTTTGTCGTCTGGAATGCATGCCGTCGATCTGCCTGTTTTTCGTGAAAAGTCAAGAAAAAGGGCGAGAGAAGGCGCGCAAATTGTGTGGGGGGCCACCTCCAAGCTCGCGGCAGAGGGTATTTTCCCTGCCCTCACAAGAGGGCGCTCAGTGCTGTATGACCAATGCCGACCGGGGGGATCATATCCCCAACGAGGCATGGGGCAGAGCCCCCATCCGGGTGAAGACGTGGGGGCTGCTCGCTTTCAAGCTCCACAGTGAGGAAACGATTCCCCCTGCCCCGATACGCGGCCCTGTACTCCATCATGGTCCAGGGCCGCGCAGGGAAGCAAGAGGGAAGCCCGCCGCGCCATGAGCGATTGAGGCTGGCTGTTATTTACCCCAATAGTTCTTGGCGGCGAGCAGCGCCAGGATGCGTTTCATTTCGTTGTGCACGATCATGTAGCCTTCATCCACACCCATACCGGGCTTGTTGTAGACCATGTCCGCGCGGGTAGCCATGGCCGCGTTGACCGTGGAGCGGGAAGAAATATCTGTGCCGTTGCAGGTGCCGCCAAAGAAGGCTTTGAGCCCTTTCTCGTGGCAGTAGAGCACCGCTTCAACGGAGTTGTGTATACCGCCGAGATCAGGAGCCTTTACCTGGATCATGTCGGCGGCTTTGTTATTCGCAACGTGCTTGATATCTTCCAGAGTGTTGCGCCAGTCGTCGGCGGTGCTATCTACCTTATACGTATTTCCCCATGAGCAAGCCGTATGCCAGAGAAAAGTTCTGAAAAATCAAAGGGCGGATACGAAGCGCGCTTTAAAATTGAGCGTTTCTGGTGCGCTATAACAGCGCTCTGCTTTATTATTGGGCAGTAGCGTATGCCGGCCTGTTTGCGGCTGGCTCCGGCGACCGGGCGTTGCCGGTCCTCCACGCCAGCGACGCGCCAAGGGAGCAGGTTGCAAGGCGGCCGGCGCCGCCTGGCTCCGGGGGCTCAGTCGGCCGGGCTATCTTTGATAATTCTGCTCAGGGTATTGCGGCTGATGCCCGGAAAGGAGGTTAGCCTATTTTTGTTGCCGTTGAAGCATTGGAGCATTTGCCGCAGCAATTGTTGCTGCATGGAGCGGTAGGGGCCGTATTCAAGGTATAAGCCCTTTGCCGTCTCCATCCTGGCCGCTCGGCGTTTCTGCTCCGCAGGATTTGCCGGAAGCAGAGGAAAAGGCGGCTGCCTCGGCTATCCCCAGCCTGTCGGGAGGCTGCGGAAGAGGCGTTCTCTCCGGTTGCGTGTCGAAAAGTTCCGGAAAATATGTGCGGATGTTCTCGTTCCGGATTTTGGACATCGTTGGGATGATGTAGAGCAAGGTCAGGTTTTCCAGCTCCAGTACGTTGCCGGGTCAATCATAGCGCATCAGGGCGTCTCGCACGGCGGGGCTGAAAATGGCGGCCGGCACCGACGGCGTATGCCGTCTGCAGAAGGCGGCAACCAAAAGCATGATGCCGTTTTTGCGTTCGCGTAGGGGAGGCACATGAATATTAAGGATATTCAAGCGGAAATAGAGATCTACCAGGAAGAGGTTCTCCCGGGGCAAGCTGCGCAGGTTTCTGTTGGTCGCAGTGATGATCCGGGTATCCACGGGCACCATCCGGCTGCCGCCTACCGGGCGGACCTGCTTTTCCTGGAGCACCCTGAGGATCTTGACCTGAAGATTCATGGGCATTTTGTCGATTTCATCCAGAAAGACCGTGCCGCCGTGGGCCAGCTCCATCAGGCCGACCTTAATAGATTTGACTGTGACGCGGTGGCCGCGCTCGCGCATGATCTCAAGGGCAGCCCCGGTAAAATCGGGTGGGGGGAGGTGATCAGGATCATGAATCTACAAATAAGGGCTGAATATCCAGAAAAAGGCATCGCGGATGCGGGTAGGCAGGGAGCGGGCGTCGAGATCCGCCAGGGTGTATTCGTGAGAGGCTTCCAGCAGGCTGAGGGCGTGCCGGGTGAGCTGCCGGTTGAGGGCCGCGTCAAAAACCTCCATGGTCAGCTCAAAGTTGAGCCGGTAGCTGCGCGGGTCCAGGTTGGCCGAGCCGAGGTGGGTATAGGTATCGTCTACCAGAAGAAGCTTGGTGTGGTTAAAGGGGGGCGGCTGGAAAAAGATGCGCACGCCGCGTTCTAAAAGATCGCGGAAGGTGTTGTAGGAAGCCCATTTGACCATGGCGTGGTTGTTCATGGCCGGCAGGATGATATTGACCGCCACGCCGCGCAAGGCGGCGCTCTGCATGGCCGAGGTCAGGGCGGCTTGGGGGAGGAAATAGGGGGTGATAACGGTCACCCGCTGCCGGGCGGCCGAGATGGCGGCGACAAGCACGGTGTAAAAACGGTCGTAAAAATCATCGGGGCCATCTAAAATGGTCCGGCAGCAAGAGGGGCCGGCGGCAGCGGCACGGGCCGGGTCCGGGAGGCACGGGCTGAGTTTTTCGTGGGTCGTGAACTGCCAATCACGGGCAAAGGTGTACTGAAGATGCCTGACCACAGGCCCTTGAATCTGAAAGTGCATATCCTGGACAGCGGCGGGCGGGCGATGGAAAAAGGAGGGTTGAAAGCCGGGAATGCCTTTGACCAGATGGCGGGAGGAGATGTTCATGCCGCCGGTGAAGGCCGTAAGGCCATCCACAACCAGCACCTTGCGGTGGTTGCGCAAGTTGATGGAGAATTGCGGCGGGAACAGTTGGGGCGGGATGAACCGGGCTGCCCTGAGGCCGCGCCGTTGTAACACCTTGTCGATGCGCGGCCGGGTCAAGAAGGTGCCGAGGCCGTCCACCAGAACCCGAACATGGACTCCGCGTTGCTTGGCCCGATCCAGGGCGTCTATGAACTGCCCGCCGATTTCATCGTTGTCAAAAATAAAGGAAGAAAGCCAAACTTCCCGGCGCGCCTCCTCAATGGCCTGCATCATGGCGGGGTAGGCTTCCTCGCCGCCGGAGAGCGGGGTGACTGTATTGCCTTCCAGCAGCGGCAGACCGGTCAGGCGGTAGCCGATGCCGGCCATGCCGGGATTGCTGAAAGAGGTATCCCCGGCGGGCGGAATGAAGGATTTCGCGGGTTGACCGGGTTCTTGCACTATAATGGTCCTATCGCAAGCGGCCGGAAGCAGGGCCGCATCCGCGGCCAGCGTCGGCGCCGAGAGGGTCCCCGGGCCGTCGTGGTTCAGACTGTCGTCAAGAAGACGCTGGGCATGGCGGCTGATGCGGTTCAAGCCGAAGATGACGTACAGCAGCGAACCCGCCAAGGGCAACAGCAAACAGAGGGTAGACCAGATCAAGGCCGAACTGGGATCGCGCTTGTTCAGCAGAGCGTGTACGGCACAGAGGATTCCGGTTACGGTAATGGTGATGATGCAAAGCCAGTGGAATATGGTCATGGAATTCCCTTCCAGTGTTGACGGGAGCAGGTAAAGTATCGGGCATTCGGCAGCGTCATGCAAGCTCTTTGCGCTGTTTTGTCAGGATTATCATAGTCTCCGGGGGAGAGACGCTTTGAATGTTCTTTGGAGAGGATTTTTTCGGGAAAAGAACCCGAGCGCCCAAGGCAGGAAGCAGCGCTCGCTTTGAAGGTAACACTCTTTCAGAAACCAGATGAACGGGCGATGAAGAGCCGTGCCTTTACAGGATGAGCTGGGAATGTGCCGCAGCAGATCGTCTTTGCCCGTTATGCTGCGGGAGGGGCAAAACAGACGCCCCGAGAGAAGGCCGGGGATACCAGAACGTTACAGCGCGAAACGCCACAATGCCGCCCACGGGCACGGCCTTCGCGGGATGCCGTGCTGGCGACAGCGGCAGGCGATCTGGCCGGCGCTCTCTAGGCGCAAGACTGGTCAGAGCCGGTCTTCGGGGAGCGGACTTTGCCGCAGCCCTTTCAGGAGAGTATTTTTACCCCGGCGCTGGCTCCCAGACGGTTTGCCCCGGCCCGAAGCATCGCTAAGGCCGTTTGTTTATCCCCAATGCCGCCGGAGGCCTTGACTCCCATATTCGGGCCCACTGTTTCCCGCATCAGCGCGACATCGTGTTCCGTGGCCCCGCCTGTGCCAAAGCCGGTGCTGGTTTTGACGAAATCCGCGCCGGCCTCCCGGGCAGCCAGGCAGGCCCGACGTTTTTCCCGGTCCTCGAGGTAGCAGGTTTCAATGATTACCTTGACTGTAACCGCTTCGCCCGTTGCCGCCTCGGTCTCGCGGGCCGCCCTGACCACCGCGCGTATATCCTCCTGAACGGTTTGCCAGTCACCGTTTATGGCCGCCCCCACGTTGATAACCATATCCAGCTCGCGGGCTCCATCGGCAAGCGCCTGCCGGGCCTCAAAGGCTTTGACGGAACTCGCAGCGGCTCCCAGCGGAAAGCCGATGACCGTGCAGGTCCTGACCGAACTTCCCGCCAGCAGGGAGGCCGTCAAGGGGACATAGACCGGGTTGACGCACACCGCGGCAAAGCCGTTGGCTTTGGCCTCGGCGCAGAGTCTTTCCACATCGTTCGGCGTGACGGTGGCTTTGAGAGCGGTGTGGTCGATGTAGGCGGCAAGTTCTTGCTTGTTCATGGCTCTTCATCTCCAGGGCGTTGGGCTGCGTATGACCGGAGGGCCGTAGATGCTCTGTGCCCCACGAAGCGCGCCACCGTCAAGGCATTTTCCGGAAAGAGACGCAGGGCAGCTTTCCACATCCTGGTGAAGCGTTGGGAGCCCGCCCCCAAGCTTTTGGCAGGAGCGTCACGCCCCGAGCCGTCGGAAGCCTTCGGAGCAGGGGGCGGGCTTGTTACGAGAAATAAATAATGTTGGCCGAAAAGGCTGTTGGCTACGCAGGATTCAGGCTGATTTCCGGTTGAGGAGGCCATACGCGGCACTTCAATATAATTAAGAATTTCCGCCGCTCCTGTAAGCTCTGATCACATTGGATCATCAGGATAGGGCATAGGGGAATTTTACCTCCCCCTACATCGCGTCTGCTACAGGGCTTTTTTGTCGATTTTGCGCCTTCCCCCGAAGCTCCTGTTCTGACCGCAACCCACATTGAACAAAAGGAACAACACCATGGATACGACCATCGATCTAAAACAGGTGGCTGATCTCAGCCCTTTTGAGCTGAAGGATTTTCTCATTAAAACGGCTTCGCGCAAGTGCGAGTGCTACATGCTGAACGCCGGTCGGGGTAACCCGAATTTCCTGGCTACAGAACCTCGTTATGGTTTCCTTCGTTTTCTGGAGTTTGCTCTGGCGGAATCCGAACGCTCCTTCAGCTATATGCCTGAAGGCGTAGGCGGTTTTCCGGATAAAGAGGAGATCGAGCGGCGCTTTGATATTTTCACCGACGGCCGCATGGGGCAACCGGGCATCGCGTTTATCCGCAATGCGGTATCCTACGTGCGGGATCAGCTCGGTCTTCCGGCAGGAGAGTTTATTTATGAGATGAGCGAAGGCATTCTCGGCTGCATGTACCCTGTGCCGGATAGGATGTTGCGGCTTTCTGAAAAAATAGTGGCCCAGTATATTCGTAAAGAAATGATCGCCTCCGAACCATTTACGGGGGGGTTTGATCTCTTTGCCGTTGAAGGCGGCACGGCGGCCATGAGCTATATCTTTACTACTCTCAAGGAAAACAAGCTCCTGCGCCCCGGGGATTCCATAGCCTTGGGCATGCCCATCTTCTCGCCGTATATCGATATTCCGAAGCTTCACGATTACGATCTTAAGGAAGTGGCGATAAATGCGGACCGGGACCGGGGCTGGCAATACCCGGATAAGGAACTGGATAAACTTCTGGACCCTTCGGTTAAGGCCTTTTTCTTGGTCAACCCCAGCAATCCCCCCTCGGTGCGTATGTCTGATAAAAGCCTGCGCCATTTGGGGGAAATCGTGAAGAAACGTCCCGATCTAATCATTTTGACCGATGATGTCTACGGGACATTTGCCGATAACTTCACCTCCATTTTTGCGGTTTGCCCCCAAAATACTATTCTTGTGTACTCCTTCTCTAAGTATTTTGGAGCCACCGGCTGGCGTCTCGGCGTCATTGCAACCCATGAGGACAACATTCTTGATAGAGCCATAGCCGCGCTGCCCGAGGAAAGCCTCAAGGAACTGGATCAGCGCTACACCTCCATTTCTACAGACCCCCGGCACATGAAATTTATCGACCGCCTGGTGGCGGATAGCCGGACCGTTGCCTTGAACCATACAGCCGGGCTGAGCACTCCAGCCCAGGTGCAGATGGTTTTGTTGGCGCTCTTCGCCCTCATGGATGAGGCCGAGGCCTACAAGACGGCTATGAAACGGGTTATCCGACGGCGCAAGGCCGCGCTGTACCGGCATGTTCCGGTTCGTCCGACGCAAAGCCCCGAGGATGTGGATTACTACCATGTGCTGGATATGGAGGTTCTCGGCAGGCAGATGTATGAGCAGGCCTTCATTGATTGGCTCATCGCCAAATTGAAGCCCAACGAGTTTCTTTTTGCCCTGGCTGAGAAGGCCCAAGTAGTTCTGTTGCCGGAGGCCGGGTTCGGTGATCCGCACCATGCCGCTCGCGTGTCCCTCGCCAATCTCAAGGAGACCGATTACGCAAGGATTGGTTGTTCTCTCTATGATCTGATGCAGGATTACTACGAGGAATACAAAAAGAGCGGCAAAGAAGCGGGGACGGCGGAATAAACGCCGGCCGGTCCCGCGAGCGGCGCCTTGTGAAAACCGCTGTTTCTCTCGGGAAATGATAATACTATCGTACTCATTTCCGGCATGGGATATTCAAGGCAACGTAGATTACAAGGAGGTTGCCTATGTTTTCATGGGGTATTTGGGCACTCGTCGTCGCCATTATCGCGGGTATTCTCGGCTTTACCGGGATAGCCGGAACGGCGGTGGATTTTGCCTATATCGTTTTCGGCATTGGTTTGGTTCTTTTTGTCGTCTCTCTGTTTATGGGGAGAAGAAAAACTGTAGTTTAACCCGGCGGACTGGTATCCGCCACCCTGAAAACGGCCCGCAAGGGCCGTTTTCATATCCTGCGCGCGCTATAGGGGCGGGAACAGATCCGGGTTCTCAAGGCCCATGGCCGAGTAAACATAGGCCAGAGCAATCAGCTGGTCTGCCTGAGCGCCTGTCAAGGCCACCTCGGCGGCGGTCAGCTTGGCCTGGGCATCCAAAACATCCAAAAAGATACCTGCCTGGGATTGGTAGCGGGCCACGGCCATGCGGTAGGCCTCCTTAGCCTGTTCAAGGCCTTTTTGCGCTACCTTGATGCGTTTTTCGGCCTCATCCAGGTCGAGCAGGCGCGAGGTGATCTCATAGGCGATTTCCTGACGCAGGTTGTTTGCTTCGGCTTGGAGGCGGAGTTTGGTTTGTTTGGCGGCTTCCACAGTATAGCGGGTGCTGCCCCATGACCAGAGCTGCCATTCCCCGGTCACGCCCACGGTCCAATTGCTGAAGCGTGTAGAATCTAGGGTGCTGCCGGAAACATGCGGTCTGTCTCCCTGTGTGGCCCATCTGCCCTCGGCGTTGATTTGAGGAAACAGCCCGCTGCGGGCTATGGAGACATCTTTATCAGCAATTTCTATGGATTTTTGGGCCATAATCAAATCGGGCCGTTTGGCATAGGCCGTGGCCAAGCAATTTTCCAGAGCGCCGGCAAAGGGGATATGCTCAAGGCTGCCGGTGTAGGTCGCCGGGGTTGCGGCGTCGATGACCAGCAGGGTGTTCAGCCGGGCTACTTTGGTTTCATAGTCGTTGGTGGCCTGGAGCAACCGGTTTTCCGCCGTGGCCACGTCAACCTCAGCCTGGAGCACGTCCAGGCGGGGCGAGAGGCCTACGTCATAAAAAGCCTTGGTGGATTGCAGCTGCGAGACCAAGCGATCTAGGGAATCCCGGGCGCTGCGTACATTTTCCCGGGCCTGGAGCAGCAGGAAAAAGTTTTCCTGCACGGTCCTGATCAATTCAAGGCGGGCCCGGGCCATGCCCGCGGCAGTGTTTTCTTTTTCCAGTGCCGATTTTTGATAGGTGGATAAGGTGGCAAAGCCGGCAAAGACGTTTTGCCGGAGGGATACGCTCCAGGCATAAAGATCGTCGTCCTGTTCGCGTCCCCCCGAGAGCGTTTTGTGCTGGCGTTTTTGATAGCCGTATTCCGTGCTCAGAACCGGACCAAAGGAACCGCGCGCCGCCTTACGGGAATTTTCGGCGGCCTGCATGGAGTGGGCGGCGGCGGTAATAGTGAAGTTTTCCTTGAGCGCGCGCTCTACGGCTTTGGCCAGGTCATACGCTTCGGCTCGAGCAAGGCCGACGGACACCAAAACCAGAAAGGCCGCAACAACGGCGGAAGCCGCCCGAAATGAATCCCGCCGGGCGGGGCACAGCAGCAGCATGGAGCATCTCCTTGGTCGGAGCGTTTTGCCATGAGACCTTCGTGGTAGAAAAAGTCTTCCGGCGGGGTAACGCCGTTGCGTCCGCGGCACGGCCGTCTTTGGGCCTTGCCTTGATGGGGCGGCTGCCGCGGGCGCACGGACGGCATGGAACAACGACTATCAAGAACGACGGGAGCTTGTCCAGCAGCAGAAGGAGTGTGCCGACGAAGGAAGGCGCGCCGGGCATCATCAGCGGCGCCCGCGCGCACGTATCCGTAGCACAGAACAGGCCAGCCTGGATGCCCCATGGCATAGCCGGAGTGCTCCATTGGATACGGCCGTTTAATCGAAGCGGGGGCCGGCGGCGTTCAGGCTTTTTGGCAGCCCGGGCAAAAGACGGTGGTTCGGCCTGCAACAACGCATTTCCGCAGTTTTTTCCCGCAGACGCGGCAGCTCTCTCCGCTTCTTCCGTACACCATGAAGGTATTCTGAAAAGCCCCGGCATTCCCCTCGGCATCGCGGTAATCTCTGATGGAACTGCCGCATTGGCGGATAGATTCGCGGAGTACTTCCTGCAAGGCGTTTCCAAGAGCAGTGAGGCGCGGCAGGCCCAGACGGTCCGCCTGGACATCCGGCCGGATGCCGGCTTTGTACAGGGATTCATCGGCATAGATATTACCGATGCCCGCGATGACCTCCTGGTTCAGCAAAAGCGCTTTGATGCGGCCACGCCGTGAAACGAGACGCTCAGCAATGGCTGAGGGAGGCGTCTCCAGTGGTTCCGGACCAAGTGCCGCCCAAAAGGACCAGTGGGCGAACTCCTCCGGCCGCATGACGCGGCAATAGCCGAAACGCCGGACGTCGTCGAAAAAGAGCAAACGCTCTTCATCCTCCGGTTCGGATTGTAAACAAAAGGTCAGCCTGGTATGTTTGTGGGATTCGGTTCCGGCGGGATGCACAAAGAGCCGACCAGTCATTTTCAGATGAAAAGCCAGGCTCAGCGGCTCATTGTCCGCGCAGGCCGCATTGATGAGCAGCAGTTTAGCCCGTCTCCGGACAGCCTCTATCCGGGCTCCTTCAAGGCGCGGTAGAAGCTCGCGGCCAGCCTGGATGGCTTTGGGGTCCAGTATCCGCGGGGCACTGATACGACGGCCGAGTACCTGGGGGGCCAGGGTTCGGGCGACTGTTTCTACTTCCGGCAATTCAGGCATAGGAAAATTCTCATCCCTGGGGGTAGATACCCCGGAATCGGGCATCCCGGGGTATCGTCACGGGCCATTCGTTGTGTTTGCGCCCGGTTCCCGTTGGCAGAAGCAGACGAGAGCCGGGGCAAAAACCGTTTCTTAATCCCAGACCCGTTTATCTTCGATGAGCTTCAGTTGCGCGGGCAGGGTGCCGGGGCTGAGCACCTTCAGTTCCGGCCGCAGCTTGATGCGTTCCCGGAAAAGATGCAACAGTTCGTCCTCGCGTTTGAAGTTGTTGGCTTCGATGAACAGGACCATTTCATCAATGCCGTTGGGGTTGGTGACCTCAATTTGCCAGCGTTTGATTTCCTCGAAGCGGGCGATAACCTGTTCCACCTGGTGGGGGTAGACGAACATGCCCTTAATGCGGGCCGTGGTATCCACCCGGCCGACAATGGAGTGCAGGCGGGGGCTGGTTCGGCCGCAGGCGCAGGGAGCGCGGTCAATATAGGAGATGTCGCCCGTGGCCAGGCGAATCAGCGGATAGGTCTTGTTGAAGGCCGTGACCACGATCTCGCCCACTTCTCCATCCTTTAGGGGAATGCCCGTATCCGGATGGCAGATTTCTACATAGGCCCGGTTGGCGATGTGCAGGCCGTTCTTGTGGAAGCATTCGTAGCCGATGCAGCCCACGTCGGCGGTGCCGTACCCTTGGCGCATAATCAGGTCGAACTTTTTCTCTAACTGGTTACGCATCTTTTCAGAGAATTTTTCGCCGGTGACAAAGGCAACTTCCAGGAACAGATCCTTGCGCAGGTTGAGGCCCTTTTCTTCGCCTTTCTGGGCCAGGTGCAGCAGGTAGCTTGGCGTGCCCACATAGCCGGAAACACGCAGTTTCTGCATAATTTCTATCTGGGTGGCGGCGTTGCCGGGACCGGCGGGCACCACGGCGCAACCGAGATTCCGCAACGGTTCTTCAAACATCAAGCCCGCCGGGGCCAAGTGGTAGTTGAAGGTGATCTGCGAAACATCACCCGGCCTGAAGCCGACGGAGTAAAAGGCTTCAGTATAGCCCCAGTAATCGTCGGCCCGGTCTTCCGGATCAAAAATCGGGCCGGGGGAAAGAAAGACCCGCTTGAGTTCTCCCAGATCTTTGGTCAGCAGGCCGCCCAGGCGCGGGCCCATAGATTGCAGGAAAATAAGTTCCTTTTTCTTGAGAATAGGGATGTGCTTCAGATCAGAGAGGCTCTTCAGCTTCTCTACATTGAATTGCGCCCGGTCAAACCGCTTTTTTACATCTTCGGAATAGCGGTAGGCGTAGGAGAGCAACTCCTTGAGCTGGATCAGGTAATATTGCTTGCGCTCGCCCTCATCAAGGACCTCGCGGCGGCTGTAAATGCCTTCTGTGCGGTCTTTACGGGTCATGCTTGTCTCCCGGATGGATTTTTAAAGTCGCTTTCCCCATGGTTTGCGGCGCGCCCGGGCCGCTACGCTCCCGGAACGGCAACCGGAGACGATCGGTATGAAGCAGGGGAGAAACGGCTTCAGAGGCTATCTTGTAGACACTCGCGAAAAACTTGGCAAGTAATATTTTTTTTATTCAATAATAACAGCATGTTATCTTGAAGAGAGAAAAACGGATACGCTCGTTTCTATTCGGTTGCGAGGAGAGGCAAGGGTTCTTTATCAAGGGCGCTGCCCTTGATAACGCCGTATCCCCCGGGAACTCCCGAGGGATACGGTTCTCTTAGGGCTACCTGGTATGGAGTAGCGCAGGATCAGCCGACAAGATCGGTGATTGCGCCGGTGGGAGAATAGACCGCCGAAAGCACCGACTTATTAAAATCGTAGCTTGCATCCATGCCGTCTTTGGCCTCGGAAACGTTGTTCCGGGGGCCGCACTGATTCAGCGTATCCAACGTTTGGGTGACGATTTCCGCCCCTACTACAGCTTTTTGCGTGCTTATGGCGGCGACGCTGAGAGCCGCGTTGAGATCACTCATGGTTACCTCCTTGGAGTTCTCCCCAGTGTTTATTGGAAAAACTGATACTCTACGAAATAAAGATCGGCAGCTTTCGGGATTCCTTTAGGGGAGCCGTATATTTTTTCAGCGCCTTTAGCGGGAGAGCCCCGGCAGCAGCACCACCAAACCGGGGAACAAAAACATCAGGCCGACGCAGATGAGACACGCCGGGATAAAAGGCAGGGTCCCCCGGAAGACCGCGCCCGGGTCAAGCCTGCCCATGGAGGCGACGACGTAGGCCGAGGCCCCTACCGGCGGGGTAATGGCTCCCATCGTGGTGACCACCAACAGGACCAGGCAGAACCACATGGGGTCGTATCCCAGTGTTTTTACCAAGGGGAAAAAGATGGGAACGGTGATCAGCAGTAAGGCCAGAGCATCCATGACCATGCCCCCGATGAGGCATATACTGAAAATCAACAGCATGATCAGGGCCGGGCTCAGGGAAAGGCCGCCCACCCATTCTGCCACGAGAAAGGGCGTCCGGCTGAGGGCCAGGAATTTTCCGTAGCAGCCTGCGCCCGTCAGCAACAAAAAGATCATGGCCGAGATAACCATGGTTTCCAGCGCTGCCTTGCCGAGATCCTTCCAACTGAGGCCGCGCCGGACGGCCCCGAGGAACAGAGCCAGGGCGGAGCCTGCCGCGCCTGCCTCGGCGGGCGTGAACAGGCCCCGGCAGAGGCCGCCGACAACCAGCAGAAAGAGGAACAGGGCCTCCAGCAATCCCGGCAGGCTGTTCAGGCGCTCCCTAGGCCCTGCTTTATTCCCGGCGGGCATCAGATCAGGTCGGATCGCGCCCAGCCCGGCGATGGTGATCAGGAAGAGCAACAGCAGGAGCAGGCCCGGCAGAATGCCGCCTGCGAAAAGCTGCTTGATGGAAAGCCCTGTCTGCACGCCGAGAACGATGGCCACCACGCTTGGGGGGATAACCGCGCCAAGGGTGGTGCCCGCCGCAATGGTCCCGGCGGCAAAGGCCGGGGCATAGTTGTAGCGCTTCATTTCCGGCAGGGAAACAACACTCATGGTTGCCGCGGTAGCGGTATTTGAACCGCAGATGGCGGCAAAGGCGCCGCAGGCCAGTATGGTTGCCGCGGCAACGCCGCCTCGTTTATGGCCCAGCCAGGAGGCTACGGCCTGGTAAAGCCTTCGGCTCACCCCAGAATGAAAGCAAATCTGTCCCATGAAGATAAACAACGGCACCACGGTCAAGGCGGAACTGGAGAACGTGCCCCAGCATTCGTTGCCCAACATGACGGAGGCGGTCTCAAGGCTATCCAGAACCGCGTACCCCGCGAAGCCGATGGCAGCCAACAGCAGGCCGATGGGCAGACGTAGAAAGGCGATGCCAAAGAGGAGCAAGGCGATGCTCAGGAGGGTCAGCAGGCCGGGGTTCATACTGCCGTCTCCTTGGGTTTTGCGCTCAGGAACAGACCAAGGGCCCTGTGGGCAAAGAGCAGCGCCTGGAGAAGCAGGCCCGCAGCCAAGCCGACCGCCATGCCGAAGGAAGAGATAGTAAAGCCCTCGATATACTCGCCCATATCCGCCGCGTACTCGGCGATAGCCAACAGCTCTTTGCCTGCCAGCCCCAGCAACAGGCAGGCCAAAAGCGAGCAGAACATATCCTGAAGCAGGAGGAGTTTCTTGGGCAGGGAGGAGGCCCGGAGGCCGGCGTTGATGTGGCTGCCTTTGAGTTGGGCGGCAGGCATGGCCAGTCCCACGGCGAGGGCGCAGAGATACCCGCTAATTTCCACTGTACCCCGGATGGAACCGCCAAATGGGCGGAGAAAAATATTGGCGCAAATGATGGCCAACAGCAGCAACATGACGGCGGCTCCGCATATGGCCAGGATATGCGCGGCGTTTCGCAATACAGAGCCGCTTTTTTCGTGCAGGCGGACGAGCGTTCCTGCATTTGTCTTGTGGGGCGTTGCGCTCCCCCTGATGGCGGGGGAGGGGCAGAGCTTCTTTGCGGTCTTATCCGGATTGCCCCGAAAGCGTATCAAATATTTTTTAGGTATGTATTCCATGGTACCCTCGTCCTGCTCGATGCACGCAGGAAGATTATGCCCCTTTCGGGAGTCTGAGGCCGGCTTCCCTGAGGCGCTTTTTTATATTGGGGTTGGCCGTATTACCGGGCAAGGGCGGCGCGGGCCGCCATGACTTCGGCCAATAATTCCCTGGCCGCAATGCCTTTGGCTTCAGCTTTTTTGACCCACTCTTCAACAACTGTCTCGGCCCGGGCGCGCAGTTCCCGTTGTTGTTCCGGGCTGAGGTGGGTAAGCGTGAATCCGTAGGTCTCTTCGGCCCAGGCCGTTGCTTCCTTGCCGTGAGTATCCACGTACTCTCCGGTCCACAGGGAATGCTCGCGGCTGATATCCATGATGGCCTGTTGCAGTTCCGGGGAAAGGGCCTTCCATTTTTTTAGATTCATAAAGAATATCATGGGGTAGACGGGCATATCCGTAACCATGCCGTAGCGGCAGGATTCTGCAAAGTTATAGTCCTTGAGCACGTCAAAAGAGGTGAACACGCCCTGGACAAGGCCTTTTTGCAGGGCTTCAGGGGTATCGCTTTGGGGCATGGAAACCGGGGAGGCCCCCAAGGCGGCCGCAATGTCCGCCAGAATGCCGGAGGAGCGGACGACGAATCCTTTGAGATCATCCGGGCTCTTCAGTGGCTTGCTGCTGAGGACCTGGGAGGGAGCGCTGGAGAAAAGGGCGATAACCTTGATTTTAGATGTTTCAGCAACCTCGTGGTTCATGAAGATATCATACATAACTTCACTGGCCTCCCGGGCGGAAGAAAATCCCAGGGGCAGCTCAAAGACACTGAGAAAAGGGTATGCGCCCGGATGATAAGCCAGGCTGATACAGCCGATATCTGCCTGGCCCTGCATGACGCCCCGGACCATGTTTTTGGCTTCCAACAGCGTGCCGCCTGGAAAGGTTTCCACCACGGCCGCGCCCGGCAAGCGTTTATCCAGTTCAGCCGCCCAGCGTTCCATGGATACGCAAGGAAAGGTGCCCGCGCCGGGAAAGTTGGCAAACCGCAGCCTCACCGACGCGGCGTGGGAGGCCGGCGGCGTAAGTGATAGAGTAAGAAGCAGAATCAGGATAAGACGGATGGGGCGGCGGCAACAAACGATAATCATATATCCTCCTGGAATTACAATATAAAAAAGCCGCCGGTACGATACCGGCGGCTCCTGCGTCCTTTGATGCGTTTTTCGTTTACCTGCGCAACATCCCGGCTTTCCCTTGTGAGAAAGCGCACCACCAGCTCCCGGCGGCAACAAAACCGCTGGTCAGGTTGTAGTGGAGAGAGTGAAGACAGGATAGTGTCATAATGTAAATACCATAGGGTCTCCAGCCGCTCCCTGTCAACAGGTTTGGTAGGGTGTGCCTTTGAACGTGCCCTTGGTGTGGGGCGCTGCCCCATACCCCGTTTGGGGGATACTGCCCCCGGAGCCGCCGGGTGATGGCTCGGGGCACAGCGGCGGAGGGCATGGCAAGGGGATAGGAGAACTATTCCCTCTACCGGGGGAGATCAGGAGCGAACAGCCCCCACGTTTTCCCCTGGTGCGCAGCCCCAGGCCTTAGCAGGCGGCTGCTTCATAAGGCCTTCTGTTCCGTCTCCAGCGTGGAATCCGGGGAGGCTTTCTGCTCTTTTCGGGTGAGGAAGGCTGAGGTTAGAGCTCCCTCAAGCTGCCCGGGGGTGACAATATCCCGCAGTACCAGCGGCTTATTGGCGCTGTCTCCCAACCCGAACAGGGCTATCAAGGGGATGCTGGCGCTGTGCAGGCGGCGGAGTAGTTCCTGCCCGGCGGGGTTATCCCGGGTGAGGTCAACCCTTACGGGGAGAAAGCCATAGCGTTTTTTCCAGGCTATCATCCGCTCTTCGGTCAGGGTCGTCGCCTCCATGACCTTGCAGGTCGGGCACCAATCCGCCGTGAATTCCACAAGCAAGCGCTCTTTACCGAAATCGTTGTTGAACTGTTCTCGGCTGAATGGCTGCCAGGTAAAGGCCTGCTCAGGATCGGGCGTGGACAGAGGCAGGAACAGGGCCAGAACAACCAGGATACAGGCTGCTGTTCGGGCTATCAGACGTGTGGATGGTTTGGCGGCCGGACCGCCGATCTGCCCCCAGAGCCAGGCCGCGAAACTGCTTAGCAGAAGGGCCGTAAGCGCCTTGGGCAGGAGAGCTTGCGGCAGCAGACCGGTCAGGTAGACAACAGTTCCCAGCAGCAGAAAGGCCAGCAGGTGCTCCAGCGTGTGCATCCAGTGGCCGGGACGGGGCAGAAAACGGATCAAGCCCGGCTTGACTAGCAGCAGGATATACGGCGAGGCCATGCCTAAACCGACGCTCCAGAGGGTCAGCAGTAAAATACCCGGAGGCTGGAGCAGTGCCCAGCCTAGAACGCCGCCTAAGAGCGGGCCGCTGCATGGCGTTGCCAGAAGCGTGGCTGCAAAGCCGCTGACAAAGGCCTGCGAGGAGCTTTCGGCCGCCGGGGTTCCAGAGGCGCGGGAACGCCCGGTGATGTCCAGAATGGGCAGGTTGAAGACGCCAAAGAGGTTCAGGGCCAGAAGCAGCAGAAATACCGCCAGCCCCAGAACCAACGCCGGGGATTGGAAAAGCTGGCCCCAGGCTATGCCGGCCCAGGCTAACAGCAACCCCAGGCAAGTGAACCAGGTCAGAATGCCCAGGATGAAAAATAGCTGATGCCGAATAGCTTCACGGCGTTGCTGATCGGCCGGGCATTCTTCCTGTCTTCTGAGGAGCGCCCCGAGTTTCAGGCCCAGCACCGGCAGGACGCAGGGCATGACATTGAGAATGATTCCAGCGAGAAAGCCGAACAGCAGGGCCTTGCCCAGCGAGGCAACTTCCAGCGAGGGGGCATGGAAGATCGGGAAAAGATCGGGCAGCGATGTTGGTTTTTTTTTGAATAGGACCGCCGCGGCGTTCTTCGGGCCAGCTGGTCCCGGCTGCGTAGCTGCGTCTATACTGGTGCCCTGTTCCGGGGTTGGGCGGAACGCCCCGGCAACCTCAACCCGAAGCGAGGCCGGATCAGGCCACCAGGGCTGCTGTTCCGCTTGGGGCAACGCTGTTGGATCGGCTGGCCAAGGCAGGCTGAGGTTCAGACTGAAGGGCGTACAGTTGCGCGGGGTACAGGCCAGCCCGGCGACCCGGAGGCGGAGCGGTTCTTCCGGAGCGGTCGGGGCCCCGCTGCCAAAAGTTTGCTGATCCGGCGGCCTTATCGGAATAATTAGATTGACGGGACCGGTATAGACTTTGACCCTGGCGTTCTGTTGCCAGGGATCTACCTTTTCTTCGGGCGCAGGGTAGAGGATCCGGAGAGTATCGGCCCGGGGATAGCCTTCGGCAAACAGCACTTGGGTAGGCTTGCCGCCTTTGGGAGCCAAGGAAGGCCCGGCGTATAGATACGCGCCCGGTTGCGGCGTCAGGGTTAGCAGCAGGGCCAGGGTATCGCCGTTCGGGGCGGCGGGGTTGATCCGGTAGAATTCCGCGGTGACGGCCACGGGCTGCGCGGCGGCCGGGGAGAGGGGCCAGGCTGCCCGGGCAGGACCGGCTAAGGCAAGCCAGATCAAGGCGAACCAGAGACAGGCCAATAGCGGAATAGACTTGGAAAGGGCCGTAAAAAGCTTTTTGCGCCGGACCGGCAGGGAAGCCGGAGCCGGCCGGTAGAAAAAGGAATTCATAGCGTTCTCGCGTTGGAAAAATGACGGCATAGCCGTTTTTCGGATTTCTGACATTTTTTTCTTGACCTTACAAGCGAGAGTCCGTAAAAAATAGCTCCGATGCATGGGCTATTAGCTCAATTGGTAGAGCAGCTGACTCTTAATCAGTTGGTTCGGTGTTCAAGTCACCGATGGCCCACCAGAAAAAAATCAAGGACTTAGGTTTTTCCTAAGTCCTTTTTTTGTGCCCATTATTGGCGCATCCGCTCATAATGCTCAAGTAACAGCAAAAATTCCCGACAAAGCTTGAAAAAGCGCGGCAAGAGCAGCGGCTAGGAGAAAAAAATATGGTAATCCGAGCTATAGCCGCCGGATCTACTGACATTGACTTGGCTTTGATGGGTAAACCCTGCCTCTTTAAAAAGACGGAGGTAGTCTTCCGTTGACCGGTAGGTGGCATAATAGCCGGTATCAAAGATTGTGCAGATGGTTTTGCCGAGGGAAAAGGTTTCCCGTGTAACAAGAAAGCCGCCAGGTTTGAGGGCTTTTTTTATTTGCGCAATGATATGGGCAACTTTGTCCGGCTCCGGGATGATGGATAAAACTCCTGTGCAAAAAACCCCATCCACGCCGTTAGGAAAGCATATAGTATCTGCAACAAGATCGAGTTCTTCATAACGGCCATTAGTAAGCGGATGTTGGTCTCTGGCAATATCA
>CATJOY010000030.1 GCA_949741925.1 uncultured Desulfovibrionaceae bacterium
AAGGGCCAAAGCAAACGAACTTGTCAGCGGGGTTTATCTTTCAGCCGGTCAAGCCGCGCTGGAACACGACGATATCATAGGGGCGCAACAGTTTCTCAACTCTGGTTTGATGCAGAAGGCGGATACAACCATGCTGAAAAACCAGATTAAGACCAAAAGAAAAGCCCTGGCGGCCAAGGCCGAACAGGATAGAAAAAAGGCGGCTGAAGCGGCGCAAAAGGCTGCCGTATCCTCGACCATGACTGCCGTCTTGACCGGAGTGAAGGATTTTCCTTCGTTGGCGGAGCAGCAAGAGGCGGCTTTGGCCATGGCGGATGCGCTGGATGATATGGCGGGCTACGATATATTGTCGAGACAAATCAACCAAGAATTCGCCTGGCGAAAGCAACATCAGGAGGCGACCATAGAGCAGGAAATGCTCCAGTATCAGGAGCATGCCAACGAACAGGGCTGGACGCCGCGCCAAGCAGCGGATGCCTTGGAACAGGCCGGGAATTTGAGTGACGCCGCCCGAGCCAGGTTGGCAAAATATTACAACGGGCAGGCGGGAAAGAAGACCCCGGCCAACAAGGCGGCCCTTAACGAATTACGCCGGATGATCGACCTTGGTGTGGAAAACGGCGGCATAAGTTCCAAGGATATAGAGGCGATCGATTCCTATAGCTACCGCAACGGTCTGACCTTTGATCAAGCCCGGGCAGCCCGCCGATACGCCATGCAGAACAAGACAGAAAACGCATTGACCCAAACTCGAATCAATCGGGCTCTCAAAATGCTTTTTCCCCAGCAGACAAAGATACCGGATGAAGATTTGCTGCAGTTGGTTGCCGATGAGCTGAAACGTTCCAATCCCGGCGCGCCTGTAACGGATAGCGCCATACGTCAAACTCTGGCGCGACTATACGCCGAGGGGAAATCGGAGGGCAAGAAATGGTTTGACGATGCGGAATCGTCTGCCAAAGGGAACAAGCAGGAGGATGCTCAGGGTATAAACGTGCCCGATAAGGATCGGCAACGCATTGAAGAGATATTGCGGACGGCAGGCGTAGAGCCAACGCCGGCGAGGGTAAGGGCGTATTATAGCCGGGCGTTGCGTGGGGAATAAGGCAGCAATCGCTTGCGTTGTGGCATTATAGACGCGCGCCGGAGAAAGAGAGAAGAGTATGGTAGTGGAATACATATTTCATCAGCCGCAAAAAGAGAACACTTGCGGCGGTGACGTGCCCTTGGCGCTGGAAGGAGAGGAACAAGGTGGAGAAGGGAGAGAGTACTAGAGCCAAAAGCGCCTATGCAAAGAAAGCAATGAAGTTCCGTCAAACGTTTGGTTAAAAAAGCAAGCCAAAAAAGTGCCCGCTCTATAAACGGCCAAAATATAACGTGGCGGCAAGACAAAGCCGGGCTCTACTTCCCCTTTATCTCGTTGCTCAGCACGGTAAGCATTTTTCATATATACTAAAACCGTTCTTACTACGCTTTGGGAGCGGAGGCAAATTGTCTTCTTGTGCCCCCAGGGCGCCGCGCCGGGATTACTCCGAAAATTGTTCGCGTAAGGCCTTCTCTTTCCTCCTAAAGCTTCTGCCCCATTTCTAACGCGGTCACTCTGCGCTCTTTTCTCTGAGAGCGCAGAGTGACC
>CATJOY010000031.1 GCA_949741925.1 uncultured Desulfovibrionaceae bacterium
CAGATCCGGCATCTGCCAGTCTATTATATAAGTATGAAAGGGGTCTTTGTCGTTATGAGCCAACATGGCTCTTGTGGCGGCCTCGCGTCCGGAGGTTGTCCATTCCGGCCTGAGACCGATTTTTTTAAGCATTTTGCTAACGCTATCGCAAACATGGAAGTCATCATCAACCACCAGGGCGCGTAAGCCTCCCAGTTCCTTTATATTTGTTTGGGTGTTTACAGTTTCCTGAAGTTTTAGGGTAAAGGTAACGGTAAATGTGCTTCCCTTGCCGGGCTCGCTTTGCACTTCTATATGCCCGTTGAGAATTTCAATAATATTTTTGGTGATGGCCATCCCCAGGCCGGTTCCCTGTATCCCGCTTTTTGTGCTGGTGTTTTCCCTGGTGAATGGCTCAAAGATGCGCTCGAGGAATTTTGCATCCATGCCTATTCCATTATCGCGCACTACAAAAACATACTCCGCGTAGCCATGCCGGAAAGCAGGTTTTTGCGTCAGGCGGAAAGAAATCGTGCCTCCAGCCGGGGTGTATTTGACGGCGTTACCCAGAAGGTTGATGAACACCTGATTCAGTTTCAACGGATCTGTCACTACATCTTCATTCACTACCTCGAAGGTGTCGATGAAGAGTTGCATTTGTTTTGCCTTTACCTGAGGCTGGATAATGTTGACAAGATTGTGCATCAGTTCCGAGATATTGCACTCTTGCTCCTTTACCTGCATTTTGCCACTTTCGATGCGGCTCATATCGAGAATATCATTTATGAGACTGAGCAGATGGTTACTTGAGGAAAGCACTTTCTGCAGGCAATCGCGCACCTGCTCGCGATTATCAAGATGGCTGGCCGCGATGGTGGCAAAGCCGATGATGGCGTTCATCGGCGTTCTGATATCGTGAGACATGTTGGAGAGGAACGTAGTCTTGGCTTCATTGGCGTGCTGCGCCAGCATCAACGCATCTTGCAATGCTTTTGTTTGTGAACGGTGTTTGAGAATCAGATTTGTTATGTCTCTGGCCACGGCCAAGGCCATTAAATCGCCTGTAAAATCATCTTGGGAAAGATAAACGGCATGGCGGATGCAAATTTCCATTCCCTCGGGGTCGTCAACCCAGAAGTCCAAATCCACTTCAAGATTGCCGTTGGCGAATTCCTGGCGGAGGTATTCCACATTCATTACGCGTGCGTATTCTTCACGGGATTCCGGCAACACTCGTTCCCGCCAGGCGTTGAAAACTTCGGAAGCTTTGCACGGAGCGGATAAGCCCACAACATTGAGCCATGATATCTCTTCGTCTTCTATCCTCTGGACAATATCCTCCTGGAGGAGATCGCGGCTTACGTTGAATTCAAAGCTGCAAAGCGCGTTGGAGGTAGCAGCAAGGCGATATTGCCTCTCTTTGCGATTCATCGCTGAAAGTTTTCTTTTTGTCTGAAGCTCCCTTTGCTTCATCTCTGTAACATTTTGACGCAAAAAGAGGATCTTTACCGGTTTACCATCTTTGCGCTCAAGGCATGTTGCGATAACATTTTCCCATTCTGGACGTCCATCAACCAAAATATGTGATTCATATGTTACTGTGTTCTGATTCTCAAAAATTTGCTCCAGATGTGAATCCTGAAAGAAATCAAGAAAGTCCTGCTGTTTTTCTTTACCTATAATACTACGCGCCTGAGTTTCAATAAATTGCTCATATGTGTCGTAATTTTGTTTTTCTGAAGAATTGCTGCTAACTATAAATTTATACTGGCCTGTTTCTAGATTGGCCAGACCATAGTGGGAGGAAAAGAGAATATCCAACCCCTTAAAGAGCGTGGCAAATTCCCTATTTTCTTTTTCCAGCTTTTTTTTCTGGTTGCGCGCCCGCATTAAAAGCCAAGCCACATACACCACGAACAGGCAGAACAGACCCACTTCAAGCTGGATTCCGACCAGATTGGCGTTTTCCACCATATGAGTCGTAACGATCTGTGGAAAAGTCTGTACCAAAACAAAATTGTATTGAGGCAAGTGTATGACGCAAAGGTTATCTATGTTGCTATTCTCGTTGCATGAAAAAATTCCTTCGCCGCCCTTTTGGAAAACTTTGGAGACCCCTTTGAGCGTAGCGTCATTAACCCGGATATCTTTTTGCAGAACGTCAAGAATGTTTCCCGAATATTTTTCACCGGATGAGGAAGCTATAATTTCCCCATCAGTCTGGCAGAGGAAGACATCGCTCGGATAGCCGAAATAGGATGTTTTCAACATGGAACGCAGGTATGTATCAGAAAGGTAGCTGCCATGCAAAACGCCGACGATTTTCCCTTCATAGTGGATAGGCGTATAAAATCCGAGAATGGGTTTATTAAGCCTTCTGGGCAGCAATATAGGCGCTATACCGCTTTTTCCCTTCATGCCCTCCAGGTAAAACTCGCGGTCTGTCATATCAACAATGCCGCCTTCAGAAGAATAATTCATGCCTTGCGGATTGGTAAACCTGAGGCCATCAAAAGGCGAGGTTTTTTCCCATTCCGCCAGCATAGGCACGGTTACCTCAGGATCATGAAGAGAATTTTCAATAAAATAGGCGTAGGTTTTGATAAGTTCTAGTGCATTTTTGAGCTGGTCGTCTATCCGCCAGGCGATTTGGCGTACAGAATCCTGGGCATAGGTTTGATTTTGTTCCTGAATACGCTCCATATTTTGTTTGGAAAAACGGTGGAACAGCAAAATAACCAGGCCTATCAACACCATATAAAATAGGCTTTCAAAGAATTTAGGATTTTTGTTTACCATGGGAATCCTTTGGCGCTCCACATGCGGCCTGCCACCTGGCATCATAAAGATTATTCGGTGCATTCTATTCTCAGCCATATTGTATACTGGCACAGAGGAGCGGCACCCGTATATACGGCAGATAGGCCGGCCGCCATACCAAGCCTGAGAATAAAATTTCGTTGATTTCCCTTATGATGGCAGGAATTTTAAATGCTGGGAATAAAAATGTCATTAAATTTTTTATAACCGATTTCCAATTTCATGATTAATCTCCGAACAGATTTTTAAATAAAGCGGTAACCGAATAGTATTGCTATGAAAAAAAGTTCTCTGGGAGCTGCCATAGAAGCGGAAGCCGGAAATTTTCATTTTGCGGTGTAGCCTGCTTTACCTCGAGGTTGGAGCCTTTCACAACATATCCCTCGATCTCTCCCCGAAAATTGTTCAAATATTGCCCCAATGCTTCTCACCATTGTACATTGCGACAACCATGAAGTGTGAGTAGAGGCTCTGCCGTGCTCCTTGCGAAGGGGCCTGAAGGCCGATTATCTCATGGTGCTTCCCAAGCATCTTTTTCGGAAGCCCCTTTACCGTGGTTCTGCCCTCATGCTGTGTGGCTCTAACATTTGCGGGAAGCCGAGAGTTTCCCCTTGGCAGCTTTCCATCAGAAATTTATTGGGAAATAGGCCCTGGATATTGTTTAAAATTTCCCCTTGGAATATATTGCATCGATGAGAACGCGAATGAAAGAAAATAAGGCCACTGGCGAGGCGTTGACTTACTGGCTCAAGAAAACAGGCCTGAAACAAGCGGAACTGGCCGAAAAAATTGGTGTGGAGCAGGGCACGATCTCGAACATGAAGCGCGGCGCTCGGGATATCAAGGGAGAGTATCTCGAGAAGATCAGCGAGGCCTTCGGCATTACTCTCTCCGAGTTTTTCACCATGGGGGCCGCCGAACTTCCGGATACGGTTTTTATTCCCCTTCTCAAGGCCAGACCACGCGGGGGAACCGGGGGACTGGAGGTCGAGCCCGATATTAAGAACATGTACGCATTTCATCGCTCGTTTATAGAGAGAAAAGGCGGAACGGGCGATTCCATGAAGTTGTTCCATGTCATGGGTGATAGTATGGAGCCTACCTTGAAGAGTGGGGATATGGTGATGATCAACCAGTCTCAACGCGAGGTAGTGAACGGCAATATTTATTTGCTGCGCTTTGAGGGCGATCTGATGATCAAGCGATTGATCAAAAAACCCGGCGGCGTCTTTACCATCAAGTCGGATAATGAGGTGATTCATCCCCCCATTGATATCTCTCCAACCGACGAGAGTTTGGATATTGAAATATTCGGGCGTATGGTCTGGAGTTGCCGGGAGTATTGATTTCCTTTTCTTTTGAGGGCCAGAGACGCACTGGCATCAGCCGAATTTTTTATTTTGCCTCTTTCGGATTCACTGCCTGGAAGGCGTTGATAGGGAGGAGGAATCCTGGAAAACGATCAGAAAGCTTTTGGGAAAAAGCTTTTGATCATGTCGAGGAGGCCATTTCTCATGAATTTTGATCTTTCCGCAAGCGTTGGCCGCATCCGGTATCTCGCCTCATTGCGGCATGCGCGGAAGTATCTTGAAATAGGCGTTCGGGATGGGGCCACATTTTTTGCCGTTCCCTTGCCCCTCAAAGTGGGCGTAGATCCGGCCTTTACCTTTGATCCCACGGAGCAGGAGGTTTCGGGAACCCGTTTTTTTCCCCTTCCTTCAAGCCTTTTCTTTCATAAGCTGAAGAAAAGGCAGGTGGAGGTATGGGGTCCGGAAAAGGAAGGCGAAACCATGGAAGACAGGCCTCGGTTCGACATTATTTTTATAGACGGCCTGCATACCTTTGAGCAATCCTATAAGGATTTTACGGATAGTTTGGAATTTGCCCACGAAAATACCTTGTGGCTCTTTGACGATACAGTGCCGTGCGATAAATACAGTGCCATTCCGAACGAAGAAGAATCCTTGCGCTTGCGGAAAGAGGCCGGTTGTCCCGGCTCTCCCTGGCATGGGGATGTGTATAAGACCGTGTTGGCCATCCATGATTTTCATCAGGAGTATTCCTACTGCACACTGATGGGGGGTAATCCGCAAACAGTTGTCTGGAAAGCGGAACGGAGCGCGCGGAATCCCTTGTTCGGTTCGCTGCAGACAATTGCCCGGATGCGTTATTGCGACTTGCTTACCTACCATGTAGTCTTGATGCCGGTAGAGGATGACCAGTTGCCCCGCCTAGTGGGGAAATGCCTCTCGCCGGCCGATCTGGTAAATCCCTTTGATAATGCCTTAACCGCGCTCATGACAAAAGACCATCAAAACTGGTGAGGAACGTCCGTTCCAGCAGGCGGCGAGACCGGACATTTTTCGCCGTTATGCCATCATCGCAGGGCGAAGGCTTTATATAGTTCGGCCGGCGTTTCCCTTAAGCACAGCAGGGGAAACGCCGGCCGGAGTCATTAACTGCCCCTTTCGAGCGTTATGAATTTTCTGTTGCGGGCAAAGATGTTGAAAACGAACCTTTGCCCCGACGTAACCTATCTGATGGCCCGGCCATGCAAGCGGGGGAAGACGTTATTTCCAACTTCATGATAAGGCCGTTTTGGCAATCGGCTACTGCAACAGTGCAATGCTCCCAAGGCCTGCCCGGAGCGGTCAGCCCGCGTGGACGGGTTCCCTAAAAGGCATAGTTGATCGTCCGGTGTGATTCCACCACAATCCGGCCGTTTTTGACCACAAACATGCGGTCGGGCACGTCGATAATGGCGTTGGTCACGGAGGTTGTATCCAGAAGCACCAGGTCGGCCTTTTTACCCTGCTCCAGGCCGTAATCCTTGAGCTTAAGCGCCTTGGCGGGATTCGTGGTGATCATTGGCAACACAGTAGCCTGATCATCGGCGCCGCCGAGGTGGCAAGCGGGAATAGCCACCAGGGCAATCTGGAACAAATCGCCGTTGCCGAAGGGGGTAAAGGCATTGCGGATGTTGTTGGTGGCAAGGCAGACGTTGACGCCCCCGTCGCGGAGCGCCCTCACCGGGGTCAGCGTTCTGCGCACATTGTGGGTATCTTTCCGCGCGCCGAGGTGCAAATCTGTATTGGGCAGGCACATGACAGTGATGCCCGCATCGCGGATAAGCGGGATGAGCTGAGCCAGACGTTCGGGGGGGACTGCGCCGAGGGCGGTCTCGTGCCCTACGCAAACCCGGCCTTCGTAGCCGTGTTCAATGGTCTTTTGGGCCAGGTATTCAATGGACATGCCGTCCATATCGTCAGCAAAATCCTGATGCAGGTCGAGGTCTTTGTCGAAGTGCTTGGCGATCTTGAAAACCAGGTCGATATGTTCGTGAGCGTCCGGATCATTGTAGGGAATGCCGCCGACCACGTCGCAGCCGCGCTCCACGGCTTCGTACATCATCTTTTCAGTGCCCGGGGCCTTGATGATGCCTTCCTGGGGAAAAGCTACTACCTGGATATCGATAATATCCTTAAATTCTTCGCGCAGGGTTAAGACGGCATCCACGCCGGTAAAGCCTTGGGCCGGATCAAATTCCGAGTGCGCCCGCACGCAGGTAGTGCCGTTTTTTACCATCATGCGTAAGGTTTTCCGCGACCGTTCCAGAATATCTTCCCGGGTGAAGGTCGGTTTTAATGCGGCCGTTACGGCAATGGCTTCTTGCAAGGTTCCGGAGCGGTTGGCCTTCCTATCGGAGACTAGGGCCTTTTCCAGATGCAGGTGACCTTCCACCAGGCCTGGAATAAGCACTCGGCCTTCAGCCTGAATTTCCCGTTTGCCCTGTCCTTCAAAGTGAGGGCCGATGAACTCGATCTTGCCGTTGCTGACGGCAACGTCTTGTAAGGGGGCGTCATCCTTGATACGCGCCTGTCTGAATATGAGTTCCATGTGTTCTCCTTCGTTCTTATGCTGCTTGGGCCGCGTCAGGCGGCCCGCGTTGCGGGCTTTTAGGGGAAGCCGCCGGAGCGCTTTCCGTCTTCAGGAAAAAACGCTCCGGGGCCGATACATACGCTCTTGTTTGCTTTTTGTGGGCGGCCCCCCCCCTTGCTTTTCCGGGGAACACCCCCGACAGTATACTCTTTAAACCGGAGTGCCGCGGCAACGGGTAAAAATACCTCGTGAGGCTAGGACCTTACGAGAAGACGACGCCGCAGCCAACCAGCAGGGCAATGCAGGCCCCCACCCAGGGAAGGTTGCCCTTGATTACCTGGATGATCGGAATTTGGAAGCCGTACGAAAGGGCTTGCATGGTGATGTTTACGAAACTGAGCTGTGAGCCCAGGCCAACACCCATGGTGACAAAACCGATGGCTAGCGGCGAGAAACCGAGGGCTACCGCCACCGGCAGGACCATGCCCAGGATGGAGCCGACATAGGCCCCGGCCGGAATGCCGATGGCGAAACCAGCCAGAATGGCTGTGGGCACGACAAGAGCCGGGGGCATATCGCGTGCGGTTCCGGCGATAACTTCAAAAGCGCCGGTCTCGCCGATCAGATTAATGAAGGTTAGGAAAATGCCCACCTGGAAGAGCCGGGTCAGAATGTACTGAGAACCGTCTACCAAGGCATCCACGGATTGATTCAGAGTGAACTTGGAGCAAAGGAAAATAAGCGCCACGGTGATGACGAGGTAGGAGAGGGGGCCAAGCAGCGGAAAGCCCGCGATCTTGTTGACAACAGGACCGCCAATGACGGCCAGCAGCAGGAAAATCGCCGGGATGGTCTGTTTCCAGAGTTCCTGGTTGGACATGCTCTGGTACTCAGGGTTTTCCTCGCCGGTAAAGAGCGCCTTACGGCGTTTTGTGCCCACATACGCGATGATCACGGCAATGACCATGAACGCCAGAGTAAAGGGCTGCATAGTGGAAACATAGTCGCCGGGAACGATGTTCGCAAGCTTGGAAACCATGCCGGTTTCCAAGGAGGCCGGGGAGGTGGTAAAGCAGACCGCCGCCGCAATGGACATGCCCGCCACGACTTCGGGAATTGCTCCCACGGCAGCGAAGGCCAGGGGAGCAATGACCATGGCGCTGCCGCCGCCGATGCCGGACATGTATGTTGCGGCGCCTTGCAGGATAACGATGAAGGCCCCCATCAATTCCATCCTGCCGCCGATGCTCCGGCGCACCAGGGTGAGGGCGGCGGTATAGCCGCCCGCTTTAAACACCGCGGTGGCGATGGCTGAGTTGACAATGGGTACGGTGATGGTCAGCATGGTCTGAATGGCTTTGACCATCTGCCCGTTGGCGTTGGCCAGACCAAACTGCCCGATGATCATGGCCAGGATGCCGCCGGCAAAGGCGGCCACCAGCATGTTTACCTGGAGGACAAGCAGCCCCAGAATAACCAACAGCGGCATAACGGTGATAAAAGAATACAGAACGCCGCCGTTCTCTTTCATTCCGGGCGCCATGAACGCCAAGGCCAGGCAGACGATGCCGCCCGCCAGGCCGATAAGTGTGTTCCTTTTCATGAAATCCTCCGGGTTGGCGGCAAGGGCCGCGGTAATGGCATACAAAAGGGCCTGTTTTTTTTAAGAGATATCACCTATGGAAATAGGTGACAACAGGGCGGAGGTGATAATCTTCAGGGTTCAAGGGATGCCCGGCAGCATGAATACGTTATAGAAGAACCTCCTTACAGCAGCTTTGTACGTTGTACGGCCGCAGCGTTTCGGAGAACTTGCTATCTGGCGTTCTATGGATTATTTTTCAATATATTATTCATCTTTTATTCAGGGATATTTTGTATGGAATTCTCTATTGAACGGCAGGATCAAGAATTGCGGGTAACGCTTCAGGGGCGTTTGGATACGGTTACGACGCCTGAAGTCAACGAAAAGGTCACGGAGGCCCTGGGAGGGAGTGTCGTCTGTATTCTTGAGGCAGAAGGCCTTGAGTATATTTCCAGCGCGGGGTTGCGCCTGCTGTTGCTTTTGCATAAACGCATGGCCGCTGCCGGCGGTCGCCTGCTTTTGCGCAACGTGCGTCCGGGGGTTCGGGATATTCTGGAAATGACTGGTTTTGCTAGCTTTCTGGCTATTGAATAACCAGGATTTCTTTTTGGGGACGCCCTATGCCGCTCTTCTCAAGCATTCGATTTAAGATGCTGGGCGTTGTCGTGGCCCTGACCGCGTTACTGAGTCTGGCGTTTTTTCAGGTCGGCAAAGATACCTACGCCAACTACAAGGCGTTGCAAATCTCCCATTACCAGTCGCTGGCAGCGGAAGAAACGGCGCGTGTGGAAGCAGTCATCCAGGGGCTGGAAGCCAACGTCAGGGAGCTGGCTTTGGTAGGCGAGCTGCTGTTTCAGGTTGCTCCCGAACGAATACTTCAGTCTGCCCGGTATGCCGTTCTGCACAACTTTCGGATCAACACCGAAGCTGTGGGCGGGGGTATCTGGTACAGGCCGTATCTTTTTGGTCCCGCGCGCGAGTTGGCTTGTTTTTACGCTTACTGGAAGGATGGCGAAACCGTTTTTGACGAAAGTTTTGCCGGCCCGGAATACCACTATCCGACCCAGCCTTGGTATCTGGATGGTAAGCAGCATCTGGAAACGCTTGGAACACACCCCGGCCGCGAAATCGTTTGGAGCCGCCCGTATGTAGATGCCACAGGCACTCGAGCGCTGATGACCACCGTAAGCGGCGGCATATATGACCGGGGCGGCGCCTTTCTCGGGTTGGCCACGGTGGATTGGCGTTTGGATGATATTGCCCGCCGGATAGCGGCTATGCGTCCTACAGCCAA
This sequence comes from uncultured Desulfovibrionaceae bacterium, assembly GCA_949741925.1. Lineage (GTDB taxonomy): Bacteria > Desulfobacterota > Desulfovibrionia > Desulfovibrionales > Desulfovibrionaceae > JAJDHY01. The sequence goes on from CATJOY010000031.1 coordinate 9,558, forward strand.
CAGCATCATCCTCTTCGCCGATGCCGAGCATGACCTTATCCTGGCCTTAAGCGATCCGGCCGAGACCCGAGACGTTGTCGGGCTGCCCCTGGAGACTCTCCCGTGGTTCGATAAGGAAGCGCCGCCCGAGCGCTCGCTTCAGCTCAAGGGGGAGGCCTATTGTTCTTTTTTCATGGAAATGAGCAATGGTATGAGCTTGACGGTCAATGTGCCGGAAGCGGAACTTTTTCATGAGATTAACCAGGCTCTGGGCATGACCCTCCTCAGCTTGGCCGGGTTCATGGCGCTTGCTGCCGGTCTTACGTGGGGGCTGCTCAATCGTTTTGTCGGCCGTCCCGTGGCAGCTCTTTCCCGGGCCGCCGCCGAAGTTGGGGCTGGAAATCTGGAGGCCTCCTTTCCTGTGCGTTCGCGCGATGAACTGGGAGAGCTGGCCCGGTCTTTCTCCGGCATGACCCGCAGTTTGCAATGTCATATCGAGCATCTGGGCGCGGTTACGGCGGAAAAGGAACGCATTGAAGCGGAACTGCACATTGCCAGAGATATACAGGCTTCTATGTTGCCTTCGACGTTTCCGCCCTTTCCGGAGCGGCCTGAATGCGATCTGCGCGCCTTTATGCTCCCGGCCAAGGAAGTGGGCGGCGATTTTTATGACTTCTTTTTTATAGATGAACATCATCTTGCCGTAGTGATCGCCGATGTTTCCGATAAGGGTGTGCCCGCGGCACTTTTTATGGTGATTGCCAAGACCCTGATCCGGAATAATGCACTCGGCAGGGTCGATCCAGGGGATGTGCTGGCTGCGACCAATGCCCAACTGTGCGAAAACAACGCAACGGCCATGTTCGTTACCGCGTGTATGGGGGTGCTCGATGTGCGCTCGGGGCTGTTCCGCTATGCCAATGCCGGGCACACTCCTTTTTTCGTCCAACGGCCGGGTGAAGCGTTCCGCCGGATTACGCTCAAGCCGGCATTGCCTTTGGCGGTGATGGAGGAGACGCTGTTCTCAACGGAAACGCTGTGCCTGGCGCCGGGCGAGACGGTCTTTTTTTATACAGATGGCGTTACCGAGGCTGTCAATCCCGAAGGGACATTTTTCGACGAGGCAGGTTTGGAGAAGGCGCTGGCGGGCCATGAACGCCGTTTGCCCGGCGATTTGCGGGGCTTCATCGAAGGGGTTAAGGAATCCCTGGATGCGTTTGTGCGCGGCGCGCGGCAGAACGATGATATCACCATGCTGGCCTTGACCTATACCGGCCCGGAAACCGCGGATCGGGGAGGAGACTTTGTCCGCGCTGCGAGGTTCCCGGCCCGTATTGAAGCTTTGCCCGAATGTATGGCCTTGGTAGAAGAAGCGTTGGCGGCAGGGCCGTTTTCCGAGCGGCAGCGGATGCGTTTCGCTGTGGCGGTCGAGGAAATGTTTGTCAATATTGCCTCGTATGCCTATGCCGGATGCCCGACCCCGGAGCCGACCCAGGCGTTGGTGGATGTCTGTCTGGAGCTTAAGGGCAAACCGGCGCTTCTTCTTGTACGGCTCATTGATGCGGGGAGGCCGTTTAACCCGCTGGAACGAGAGCTGCCGGATATTTCCCTCCCCGCCGAAGAGCGCGAGCCGGGAGGCCTTGGTATTTTTATGGCGGGCCGGGGCACGGATGCCGTGGCCTACGAGTGCCGTGACGGCAAGAACATAGTGACTATGACTCTTAGGGCGGAACAGCCCTCTGATGTGGAGACTTTATGAACGACTGCGCAACCCGTATCGCCGCTACAGCGGCGCGTCTGCCGGAAAAAATCGCCCTTGTCTGCGGTGATGCGTCCCTCAGCTATGCTGCGCTTGATCGCGCCGCCCGATTGCTCGTGCCGGGATTGCGCGGTTTGGGGCTGGAAAAGGGGGCCATTCTGCCTGTGCTGCTGCCGCGCGGCCTTGAGGTTGTCCCCGTGCTGCTGGGCGCGTGGAAAGCTGGTTTAGTCCCCTGCATCCTTGATCCCGGGTATCCGCTCGAGCGTCTTGCCTCCATTCGGGAACAGTGCGGTACGCACTACCTGCTTGATGAGGAAGAGCTGGCGCGTTTACAATCGCTCCCCGAATCCTCCGCACCGGAGGAACACCCGGCCCCGGGCGATCCGGGGCTTGTTGTCTTTACTTCCGGCTCCACCGGCAGACCCAAGGGCGTTCTTTTGCCGCACAAGGCGCTTTCGCTGGCGGTGGAGGGCAATTTGCCCATGCTGCGTGAGGATGACCGGACTCTCTCCATCGCCTCCCATTCCTTCATCGCTCTTGTTGTGGATCTGATTACCCCTCTGGTCGTGGGAGCAACCGTGCACGTAGCCGGAAATGACATCCGCAAAGATGGTGTCCTCACGGCCGAGTATGTGCGGCGGCACGGCATTACCGCCGCTTTTCTCCCGCCCCAAATGGCCGGGCCCTTCCTGGAAGCCAACGACGGCCTGTTGCGCTGTCTGATGACCGGCTCGGAACGGGTGCGCAAACTCTGGAGCGGGCGGACGGCTGTCTATAATCTCTATGGAGCGAGCGAAACGTGCGGCCCGGTAACCTCGTTTGCTGTTGATAGGCCCTATGACAGCACTCCGTTGGGCGTGGCCTACCCGGGGAGCCGGGTATTCTTGCTTGATGAAGAAGGCCGCCTCGTGCCGGAAGGGGAAGAGGGGGAAATCTGCGTCTGCGGTCAGACGGCTCTCGGTTATCTGAATTTGCCGGAACTTACGGCCAAGCGCTTTATTCCCAACCCTTGGGCCACGGGCGAGGAGGACGCTGTTCTCTTCAAAACCGGGGATCTCGGCCGGATGCGCTCTGACGGCGTTCTCGAGTATGTACAGCGTAAGGATTGGATGCTTAAGGTCCAGGGCTTCCGGGTAGAGCCCGGCGAAATAGAAGCCGCCATGCTTCGGGTTGCCTCTTTGGAAAAAGCTGTTGTCACGGGCTTTGAAGATGCCTCCGGCCGGATGCGTCTTTACGCCTGCTATACGGCCGCTGATCCGGTGGATGCGGAGACCGTGCGTTCAGGCCTGGCCGCGCTGCTGCCCGATTACATGCTTCCCTTCTTTCTCGAGCAGGTGGCGGCACTCCCTCTGAACGCTAACGGCAAAATAGACCGCACGCGCATTGCGCCGCCGGAAATTGAACGCTGCCGGGCGGAATTTGAGCCGCCGCAAACGGCGCGTGAAAAGGCCCTGTGTGCGGCCTTTGGTCGCGCGCTGAGCCTGGAGAGGATCGGCCTGGATGATGATTTCCTGCGGCTCGGCGGCGATTCCATAGCCGCCGTGCGGATGCAAGCCCTGTATCCGGGGCTTTCCGCCGCCATGGTTTTGGCCGCGCGCACGCCGCGCGCCTTGGCAAAAGCCCTGGCCGACAGCGGTGAGAACGCTCCTTCACCGTTGCGCCAAGCGCCGGATAGGGAATTCTGGCCCCTGACTTTTTCCGAGAGCCAGATGGCGGCCGAGCAGGCCCTGGAGCCTTCTTCCGTGGCCTATAACGTCAACCTGGCTGTGCGCGTTGTCGGCTCCCTCGATGCAGATCGCCTGGAGCGAGCGCTCGCCGCCATGGTGCGGCGTCATCGCATTCTGCGTTCCTTGTATCCCTTGCGCTCCCATGAGCACGTCCATTGCCTGGAGGAAGCGGTAACGGTGCGCCTGCGGCGCGAATCTTGCCCGGAGGAAGCCGTTGCCGGGCGTATCCGTGTCCTGAATCAGCCTTTTGATTTGGCCCGGGCTCCGCTTTTTCGTTTCGCGCTTTTTGCCACGGGCCCGGAAGAGCACATTCTACACCTTTGTTTTCACCATATCATCATTGACGGCCTTTCTGCAGCGCCGCTGCTTTCCAGCCTCTGGGAGGCCTACGAAAACGATCGTCCCCCGGAGGAGACGCTCCCGATCCGCCCGGATTATTTGGATTATGCCCTGCGGCGGCAGGAGGAATCGGAGCCGGATACAACGTTTTTCACTGCCATGTTTGCCGATGGCCTGCCGGAAAACGAAATGCCCACGCGCTCCGTGCGTCCGGAGCGCCTTCCCTTTGTCAATGCGTCGTTCTCCCGCCGGATTCCCTTTGCGGATCTGGAGCGGACCGCCCGTCATCTGGAGGTTACTCCCTATACATTGCTTGTGGCTGCCTTTGGTGTGACTCTGGCGAAATACTGCGGCAGCGAAGATGTGGTTTTGGGCGCAGCCATGAACTGCCGGGAGCTTCCGGAAACCGCTGCCATGGCGGGCATGTTCGTCAATACGGTTCCTGTGCGCCTGCGGCCAGACGGCTCCCTCGGTCTGCATGAGTATATCCGGCAGACGGGGCAGTTGTTGCAGGATGTGCGCGAGCATCAGGCCTGCCCTTTTTCCCTGCTCGTGCCGCTTTTGGCTCCGGAAAGGAGCGCCTCCCGGGCCCCGGTTTTTGACGTGCTCGTGAACTACCTGGAAGAACCCGCCTCCCCCTGTGCGGCGGGCCTGCAATGCAGTCCTTATCCTCTGCGCACGCAAGAACTGGCCATGGATCTCGTGCTGGAAATGCGCCGCCGGGGGGATGCCCTGGAGGTGGAACTGCTCTACGCTGAGGCACTGTATTGCGGCCAGGTCGTTTCCGCCATGCTGGAACATTTTGAGGCGGTACTTGAGCGCGCCGCCGGGCATGATATGGCCCTGGCAGATGCGGCCGAGTTGCCTGAAGCGCAACGGCGGCGGATTCTTGAAGAATTCGCCGGGCCGGATACAGGCCCGGCTTCCGGCAAGACCGTAGTGGATTTGTTCCGTGAGCAGGCGCGAACTCATCCTCAGAACCTTGCGGCGGCCCTTGGCGATGAGGGCCTGCGGTATGCGGAGCTGGACAGGCTGACGGATTCCCTCGCCGCCATGCTGGCGGAGAAAGGCCTCGGCCGGGGCGGCGTTGTGGGCATTTTGGTCGGGCGGGGTCTGATGATGCCCGTCGGAGCCCTGGGCGTGCTCAAATCCGGCGCGGCCTATGTGCCCCTTGATCCGACCTATCCTCCGGAACGGCTGGCCTTTATGCTTGAAGATTCCGGGGCGCGCCTGCTTATCGCCGATGCGGATTTGGCGGGACTGGTGCCGGGGTTCAGCGGGGAGATCGTGACCACTGAGACTGTTCTGGCCGGCGCGCGGCCGCCCGCTGCCGGGGATCTTCGGGCGTTTCGGCCGGAGCCCGGAGATCTGCTGGTGTTGCTCTATACTTCCGGCACCACGGGCAGGCCCAAGGGCGTTATGCTTTCCCACGCCAACCTGGCCAATTTTTGTGATTGGTACGCTGAGGCCTACGGCCTTGGCCCCACGGATACCGTGGCGGCGTATGCCAGCTTCGGGTTTGACGCCTGCCTCATGGATATGTTTCCGGCCTTGACCCGGGGGGCCTGCATCCGGATCATTCCTGAATCCATGCGCCTGGATCTTCCGGCCCTGAACGCCTGTTTTGAGCAATACGGCGTGACTTTGGCCTTCATGACCACCCAACTGGGCCGCCAGTTCGCGGAAACCATGCACAACCGCAGCCTGCGTTGCCTCTCCGCGGGCGGCGAAACCCTTGTCCCCCTGAATCCGCCGCGGGAGTATGCCTTTTACAACGTATACGGCCCTACTGAATGCACGATCTTTACCAGTGTTTTCCGGCTTGATCGGCTTGTGGAGAGGGTGCCCCTCGGCAAGCCCTTGAATAATACGCGCCTCTATATTCTGGATCGAAGGGGCCGTCTTGCGCCTGTGGGCACGGCAGGAGAACTTTGCGTTGCCGGGCGTCTGGTGGCCCTTGGGTACCTCAACCGCCCGGAGTTGACGCAAGAAAAATTCGTTCCCAATCCCTTTTGCGATACCCCCGAGTACGCCCGGATGTACCGCACCGGTGATATCATGCGCTGGCTGCCGGACGGCAATTTGGATTTTGTGGGGCGTCAGGATTTCCAGGTCAAAATCCGGGGCTTTCGCGTGGAGCTGACTGAAATTGAAGGCCGCATCCGGCAGCATCCGGGTATCGCCGACGCGGCCGTGGTCGCTCTGGATGCGCCCGGCGGCGGCAAATGCGCCGTGGCCTATGTGGTTCCCCGTCCGGAAAGCGCCTTTGATGTGGACGCGCTGAACGTATTTATTGAAGAGAAGCTACCGCCGTATATGGTGCCGGCGGCGACCGTGCGCCTGGAGTGCATCCCCTTGAATCCCAACGGCAAGGTAGATCGTAGAAAACTCCCGCCGCCGGATTTTGCCGCTGATGCAGGCGGGGGAGATGAAGAAAGCGCTTCCGGAGCTTCACTGCCTGAAACACTGCTACAAAGCAGCCTGCGTGACGTGCTGGAACAGGTTCTCGGTCATGGCCATTTTACCCCCGCCTCGAACCTATTACGCGCGGGGCTCACCTCCCTTTCCGCCATCAAGGTGGCCGCGCTGCTGGATGAACGCTTCGGCATAGCGCCTTCGGTGCGGGATATTTTGGCCGAGCCCAGCCTTACGGGGCTGGAAAACGCTTTGATTAAAGCCTTGCTGCACCAGGCGGAACGCCGGAAGAGCGAGGGGGAGGGCACGGCTGCCGTCGCCTCTGCATCCCCGGATGCCGCCGGGGAATATTGGCCCCTGACGCATAGCCAGCTTGGCGTCTATTTTGATTGCCTGAAACGGCCGGGCACGTTGGCCTACAACATCCCTCTGCGCTTGAATATGCCGGGGAGCGTGGATGCCGTCCGCCTGGCCGGAGCCGTGGTTGCTGTTGTCAAGGCGCACGCCGCTCTTGGGGTTCGCCTTGCCGCCGCGGGGGATAAGGTCGGCTTTGTCCCCTTGGAAGGCCAGGCCGAAGCGCTTTGCCGGGATTTGGAGGATGACGCTCTGGAAGCCCATGCCCGGGGTTTTGTCCGGCCCTTTGATCTTTTTGCCGGGCCCCTTTGGCGGGCAGAAATCCTTCGTTCGTCGCGCGGCGTCAGCTTGTTGCTGGATGCCCACCATCTGGTTTTTGACGGCGGCTCTCTGGATATTTTTCTGCGTTCCCTGATCGCCGCGTATGAAAGGGGCAGTCTCCCGCCGGATCTGCGTGAAAGGATAACGGCCCGGGAGTGGGCAGTAGAGGAGGAGCAGCAGGAAAACTCTCCGGAACGGTTGGCCGATAAGGCTTACTTTGACGCCATGCTGGAAGGTTTTGAAGCCGCCAGCGAGTTGCCTTCCGATCTTCCCCCTGTCGATGCCCCCGGACGGCTGGCTGAAATTGTACGCGTTACAGAGGGCGCCAGGGCTACGCGTTTCTGCCGGGAACACGGGTTGACCCCGGCTGGGCTCTATCTCGGAGCCACGGCCTACGCCATAGCCCGTTGGACCCAGAGCCGGGAGGCCTGGCTTTCGACCATCAGCAACGGCAGAAGCGACCCGCGGTTGCGCAATACCTGCGGCATGTTCGTGCACACCCTGCCGCTCCATGTGGCGTTTGCAGAACACGGCAGCCGTCTGGAATACCTCCGGGCCGCGCAACAGGCCCTTAGCTCTTCTGTTCGTCATGAAGGCTATCCCTATACCCGCATTTGTGAGGAGCACGGCTTTGCGCCTTCGATCATGTATGCTTGCGAATTAGGGGTGACCGGCGAGTATTGCCTGGAGGGGCACCCACTCGACTTCATTCCCCTTTCCATGCCGGAGCCGAAGTTCCCTCTTTCGGTCCACGTGGAAGAGCGCGGCGGCGAGGTGGTTTTTGCTCTCCAGTACGATGACGCCCGTTATTCGCCCCGGCGCATGGAGCACTTTGCCGATACCCTGGTGGCAGCTTTGGAGAACCTTATGGCTGCGCCTGAAGCGCCTGTGCGCAGCGTTTCTCTGGTTTCCGCGGAACAGGCGTCTTTGCTGGAACGCTGGAATGATACAGCCGGAGATATTGCCGAACCCGTGTTGCACCGTATGTTTGAAGCCGTGGTCGCCCGTAAACCCGACCATACAGCGCTGCTTACGGGTGGGAAGGTCTATGGGTATGCTCAGTTGAATGCCGAAGCCAACCGCTTGGCCCACGCCTTGACGGCCATGGGGCTGCGGTCTGGAGAGCGGGTAGCATTTGCTCTGCGCCGCACCGAACGCGTTCTGATTGCCATGCTGGGCATTCTCAAGGCGGGCGGCGCGTATATTCCCATAGATCCCGAATACCCTGCCGAGAGAATCAGCCACGTGTTGGAAGACAGCGGCGCGCGTTTTGTATTGGCAGATAGCGGCGACGCCGCAACGGCCGCCCGCCTTGCGGGCGCGGCCGGGCTGCTGGATATTGATGCGTTGCGCGCTGGGCGTGAAACCCATAACCCGGATTGTTCGGTCAGTCCGGATCAACTGGCCTACATCATCTATACTTCGGGTTCCACCGGCAAACCCAAGGGGGTGATGCTCCGGCACCGAGGCATTGCCAACTATGTGACCGCCCACCCGCGCAACCCCCACGTGGCCGCCTTGGCTTCGGAGGCAAGCGCCGTGCTTTCGGTTACCACGGTGGCCTTTGATATGTTTTTAAAGGAAAGCATGACGGCGTTATGCAACGGCCTGACCCTGGTGTTGGCCGATGATGCGGAAGCCCGCGATCCCGTGCGCTTGGCGGGACTTTTCCGAAGCACCGGAGCAGATGCGTTCAACGCCACACCTTCGCGCCTTTTGGAATACATCGAGTATCCCCCGCTTGAGGAGGCGCTTTGCCAGTGTCGGGTTCTTATGGCCGGGGCTGAGAAATACCCCGAAGCCCTGCTTGAGCGCCTTTGCCGGGGGCGGGCCAGGCTGTTCAATACCTATGGCCCTACGGAAATCACGGTCTCTTGCAATTGTAAGGAATTGACCGGAGCGGAAAGGGTGACGGTGGGCGCGCCGCTTCGCAATGTGCGCGAATATGTTGTGGATGCCGACGATAACCTTTTGCCCTCCGGCGTGACCGGTGAACTGCTGGTCGGCGGGGTCGGGGTAGCCCTCGGGTACAACAACCTGCCTGAGCAGACTGCTGCCCGTTTTATCGATTATAACGGCGAGCGGGTCTATAGAACCGGCGATTACGCCTGCTGGACCGATGCAGGGGAAATCCTCATTCTCGGCCGTAATGATAACCAGGTGAAGCTGCGCGGCCTGCGCATCGAGCTTGGCGAAGTGGAAAAAGCCCTGGCGGCCCTGCCCGGGGTACGGGCTTGCGTTGCGGGAATCCGCTCTCTCAAGGGCGGGGAGCATGTATGCGCCTGGTACACCGGTGGCGCTTCTGATCCCCGGGTGATGCGCGAAGGCCTGGCGGCTACCTTACCCCAGTATATGGTGCCCACGGCCTGGGCCCGGCTGGAGGCCATGCCGTCGTTGCCCAACGGCAAAACCGACTTTCGCGCCCTGCCTGATCCGGAGCTTCTGGCCGGAGCCGCGTACGTTGCCCCGGCAAACGAACTCGAACAGCGCCTTTGTTCGGTATACGCTACCGTACTGGGGCTGGAGCGGGTTGGAGCGTTAGATAGTTTCTTTGATCTGGGCGGCTCGTCGCTGGCCGTCACCCGGGTGCTGATCGAAGCCGAGCGTTTGGGAATACGGGGGCCGGGCAAAGAATCCATTGCCTATGCTGATGTTTTTGTTCACCCGACGCCGCGTGCCTTGGCCGCCTCCCTGGCATCCCGATCCTCGAGGAACGCCACTGCCTCCGAGATGGCCGGACCGGATGCCGCTTCCGGGCGAACGGATGAGGCGCGCTATAATTACGAGCCTCTGCATGAACTCCTGGACCGGAATACTCTGGATGCCTTCCGCGGCGGGGAACCCCGTCCCTTGGGGAATGTCCTGTTGACAGGCGCGACGGGCTTCCTTGGCTCGCACATGCTGCACGCTCTGCTTCAGGGAAACGGCAAGGTCTGTTGCCTGCTCAGGCGGGGACGCTATGATTCCGTGGAAAAGCGCCTCAAGCAGATTCTCTACTACTATTTTGAGAACACCTTTGAGGAATTTTTCGGCAGCCGTTTGTTTGCCCTGGAAGGCGATATCACCGATGCCGAATCGCTGGCCCGGGCGGCACGGCAAGCCGGTTTTACCCCGGATACGATTATCAACTGCGCGGCCAATGTGGCCCACTTTGCCGCCGGCAGCGAGATAGGCGAGGTGAACCTTGGCGGGGTGCGGCAGCTTATCGGGTTGGCCATGCGCATCGGCGCAAGGCTGGTCCAGATTTCTACAACCAGTGTGGCCGGATTCTCCATCGACGGTACGCCTCCCTTGGGCACAAGCCTTTCCGAACGGGATTTCTTTCTGGGCCAGGGCCTTGAGAACCAGTATGTGCGCAGCAAATTCCTGGCCGAACGGGCTCTTCTTGAGGCCGCGCTGCAAGGCTTAGATGTCAAAATTATGCGCGTGGGCAACTTGATGGCTCGCAACCGGGATGGAGAATTTCAGATAAACTTGCGTTCCAACAGCTTTACCGGCAGGCTGCGTGCGTACCATGCCATTGGCTGTTTTCCGTATTCCGCATTTCTGCACCAAACGGAACTGGCCCCCATCGACAGCACGGCCCAGGCCGTTTTACTTCTGGCTACGGCCCCGTCGGCGTGTCGCGTCTTCCACCCCTTTAATAACCACAATCTGTTCATGGGCGATATTATCGCCTCCATGCAGGCTGAGGGTCTGGAGGTGCGTCTGGTTGAAGATGACGAGTTCGAGCGGGCCATGGCCGACGCTATGCGCGACCCCGGCCGAGCCGAGCGCTTGGTAAGCTTGATGGCATACAAAAACATGGCCGGCGGTAAGACTGCGGTTCCCCTGCCTGCCGAAAGCGCCTACACGGCCCAGGCTTTGCTGCGTCATGCCTGGCGTTGGCCGGAAACAGGGGAAGGGTATTTGCGTAACTTCATCAGATGCCTCGCGGGCATGGGCTTTTTTGATTGGTAGGAAACTCCTGGAAGATGCCGGAATTCACGAGGTTCCGGAGGGGCTGCTCCTGGCATTTTTGAAAAGGCCTTATGGTCTTTGGCTGCGGGGCAGCGCCGCCTATCCGGGCGGCAGGGGCCCCCTATTGGGGGGGACGGGCCGGGAAAAGTATTTCCGACGAGGGCCGGAATGCATACAAGGGGATCTGTTCTGAATGTGCGTTGCTACAGTGTGGATATCCGTACGCTGCCCGCACTTGCTGCTGAATCCCTCCGGGAACTGCTCCGTGAAATGCCGGAGGAGCGGGCGAAGAAGCTGCATGCTTACCGGCAGAAAGAGGATAGACGCCGCTGCCTGGCCGGGTGGTTGCTGATGCGCCGTTTTTTGGGCCGGGACTTGCCGTCGCGTTTACAATACGGCCGCTATGGCAAGCCCCGCGTACGCGGCGGACCGTACTTCAGCCTCTCCCATTCCGGGAGATATGCAGTGCTTGCCGTAGCGCCTGTTCCGGTGGGCGTTGACGTGGAACTGCGGCGCGAGGAGGAGGATCTGGCGGCACTTGCAGCCGTGGCCTTTCATCCGGAGGAGCGGGAATATTACGCCCGGTCTCCTGTTGCCGAAGTTTTTTATGCTCTGTGGACCCTCAAGGAGAGTTATTTGAAGTTGTGTGGAACGGGCCTTGCCGTGGAGCCAGCATCCTTTGCCCTGAGCCTGGAGGAGGGCGGGGCTCGTCTTCCGGGGCGGCAGAACATCCGTTTCCGTTTATACGATGATTTGCCGGGGTATAGCCTGGCTCTTTGTTTGGCGGGTGGAGAAGCCCCAGCCGAGATAACGCCGGTATCGTTTCAGTGGCTGGGTTCGGGAAGCGTCGTCTTTTCCGGAGGGGAGGGCGAATCCTTGCCGTAACCAGTCGGAAGAAGAAAAAAAGCGCGGCCATATCCTCTTATGAACAAGGTTGACGGCTCTTTTCACTAAGAACATTTACTTTGGCAAAGACACAAGGCCGGCATGGCTGCGTGTCGGCAAAAACTCTTGTTTCTCTGGCAGGCTTCATGCCGTTGCGCGATGGGGCAGGAGCCTTGAGGACGTGTCTTTGCCCTGAATAAGGAGGACCCATGCCCCACGAGACCCCCATGACGCCTGAACTGGCCCTGCGTCTTGTTCGCGAAGCCGAAACCATGACCGCTGCGGGCATTGCAGATCTGCAACGCCGTAGGCTCCAAGACCTATTGGCCCACGCCCGGGCGCATTCGCCGTTTTTGGCCGCAAAGTACCGGCATCTGCCTGAGAATCCTGATCTCTCCGATATCCCCCCCTTGGATCGCTTCGAGGCCGTAGCCCACTTTGACGATTGGGTCTGCGATAGGGAAATCAACAGCCGGGGGTTGGAAGCCTTTCTCTCCTCGCCCGAGACCATGGCCGAGGACTATCTCGGGCGTTACCGGGTGTTGGCTACTTCCGGCTCCACGGCTGCGCCCTTGCTCGTGGTGCGCGATGCCCGGCACACTATGGTGAACGCCGCGCTCATGCAATCCCGCTTTTGGGGGGGCTCAAAACTCGGCTCAGAAGAAGGCCTGCAAAAACCCTGGCCCCGCGCTTGCGCCATTACGGCGGGGGGCGGGCGGCATTCCTCTTATCTTTCTTTTCTACGCATGGCCAACGCGTATAAGGCCCAGGGCATGGGGGACAGGGTCGCCTTTTTCTCCATTGAAACGCCTCTAGCCCGCCTGGTGGAAGGCCTTAACGCCCTACAACCGGAGATCGTGGGAACCTATCCTTCCGTACTGCAGATTCTGGCCCGGGCGCAGCAGGCGGGCACTCTGGCCATTGCGCCGCTGGCGCTGTGCAGCTCCGCCGAGTACCTCCCGCCGGAGGTTCTGCAGATGCTGGAAACAACATTTCAGTGCCCGGTTATGAATAATTACTGCTCCACCGAAGCGGGGGAAGCGGCTATGCTCTGTTCGGCCAACCGTCTGCATGTCAACAGCGATTGGATTATTATGGAGCCTGTGGATGCCCAGGGTGCTCCCGCAACCGAGGGCTTTAGCGAAGGTCTGTTGCTCACCAACCTGGCTAACCTGGTGCAGCCGGTGATACGGTACCGCGTTTCGGATAGGGCGCTCTTGCGCTTTGATCCCTGCCCCTGTGGTTCGCCTTTTCCCATTCTGGAAATCGAAGGGCGGAAGGAGGATACCCTGGACTTTGCGGGGGAAGAAGGCGTTTTTTCTCTGGCTCCGCCGGTGTTGATGGTTGCCTCTCTGCATGTGCCGGGCTGCCTGGCGAGCCAGTTCATCCAACGTTCGCCTGCAGATCTGGAGGTACGCTGTGAATGCCTGGATGAGAGCGATGCAACGGCGGTCCGTGCAGCCCTGCTCCAAGAGACGCGACGCATTTTCGGGAAAAACGGCGCCGCCAATGTTCATATATACAGCTCGGATGCGCCGCTGATCCGGGGGAAGAGCGGCAAGCTCCGTGTTTTCCTTAAGGATTTCTCTTGAACGGCGGCCGCGGTCGACACAGCAGCGTACCCAACCAAGGATGAAACATGTTTCAGCGAAACGGCAGGTTGCTTCTGAAGCGTTTCAGCAGCTATTTTTTCCCGACTATTCTTATGAGCATGGCCCTTTCCATGAGCGTTGTCGTGGATGGCGTCATTGTGGGCAACATGTTGAGTCCCGAGGCCTTTGCCGCCGTAAATCTGGGGCTTCCGTTGATGCAGGCCTTTGCGGCACTGTTCGTTTTTTTCGGCATCGGGGGATCGGTGTCGGCGGCGTGGCACATGGGCAAGCACGATGCTTCGGCGGCCAATACGATCTTTGCTTTCTCCATGCTTGGCCTGGTGGCTGCTGGCCTGGTCTGCGCCCTTATCGGGATGGCCTTCCCGGATGAACTGGCCGCCTTGCTGAGCGGCGGCAACCCCGATCTCCAAGAGCCGTTGCGCCGCTATATCCAGCCTTTGCTGTACGGCGCTCCTGTGCTCATTGTGGTTTCCGGGGTAACCTATTTTGTGCGAACAGATGGGCGACCGGGGTTGGCTTCGGTCATTCTTGTCGTGGCCAATGCTGTCAACCTGGCCTGCGACGGGCTGTATATCTATTTGTTAGATGATATCAGCGGAGCGGGGCTGGCAACGATCACCGGCTATGCCGCCGGAGCAGGGTTCTTGCTGTTCTATGCCTTTTCGCCGCGTCGGAGTTTACGTTTTGCTCTTACGCGGGCAAGGCTTCCGGCACTCGCCGTGCAAACGCTTAAATCGGGCCTGCCCGGCAGCCTCAACATCGGCCTGGTGTTTATCAAGCTGCTTTTCCTGAATGCGTTGGTGCTCTCACTCGCGGGCAAAAGCGGTATGGTGGCCTTTTCCGTTTGCCTGGCCTGTCTTTCCCTTGCTTCCATGTTCATATCGGGGGCATCGCAAACCATGATGCCCATTATCGGCGTCCTCGGCGGAGCAGGCGATTACGCGGGCATTCGTTTTGTCTTCCGGCGGGCCCTATGGATTCTGATGGGATCGACCGCACTTCTGGTTTGCCTGTTGCTGCTTTTTCCTGATCGGTTACTTGCTCTTTTCGGCATTGCCGGTGACGAGGATACGGCAATGGGAGCCCACGCCGTGCGCTTGTTTGCGCCGAGCCTTTTCGGCGATGCCTTTGCCATGCTCATGATCTACTATGCCCAGACTATCCGGCGTCCTCGGGTTGCCCTCATTGCCACCGTCACCCAGGGAATCGCCGTGGTCGTTCCCGGCGCTTGGTTCTTTTCCCGCTGCTGGGGGCTTGATGGGGTCTGGATTTCCTTCAGTCTTGCCGGAGCGATCACGGCTCTGACGCTTGCCTTGATGACCCGCGGCATCGCTGTCCGCTCGCAAGGCCGGGTACAGGGCTTGCTCATGCTGCCGCGGCCGGATGAACAGACCTCTATACTGGATGTTTCTATAGGGAATACCGAGGCAGAGGCGGTAGGTCTTTCCGCGGAAGTGGCCGATTTTTGCAAAGGCCACGGCGTTGCTGAGGATACGGCCATGCGGGCGGGTATGGTTGTGGAGGAAATGGCGGTCAATACGGTGCGGTATGGCGGTAACGCCCCGGGAACGAGCACCATGGATATTGCCGTTACCGTTGATCAGAAATCCGTTCGCATCAGCTTCCGTGATGAAGGGCGACCCTTTAGCCCGCTGGAATACCGGGAAAAGGTGGAGAGCAGCCCTGTACAGGGTGGAATCAACCTCATCCGGGCTATGGCTGCGACAATGGAGTACAGATACACCCTTGGCTTTAATACCAGCGAGATCACGCTTCCCCGGGCCTGAATCCGCCCCTGAACGGTGGAAGACTTCTTGTTCTTCTGCTTGGGAAATATCCAGAGAGGAAAGCAAGAGAGGCATCAAAGAATTCCCTGGGGCCTGGATCAAGAAGGCTCGAGGGGCTGCCCTCTAGGGCACGGCCTCCAGGCGAAGCGTGCTGTTCCGATTATTCATTGCCCGGGGAACGGGACGCCTTTCCCCGAAACAGCTTGCCCCCGAGTCGCAGGGGGCAAGCTCTGAGCAGGGAAAGGCCTGTTTAACGGGCGGCATGGCCTTCGGCTGCACGTACAGCCCGTCGGTCATGACGCGCGCTGCATTGAAAGCGAGAAACTCCATTTCTGGTCATCGTTGAGCGGGGAGTATGCCTCTATCGCGGCAGAGGGCTTCTATACTTCGATCATATGCTGCCTCAGCCTCCTTTGAAAAAAAGCAACCGGGAACGCCTTTATCATGGTCGCGGTGATGCGCGACGCATTCACAGCATTTACCATGCCGAGGGCAACTATAGGTACAGGGGCAGGGGTACTTATTGTCACAACTCATTATAGTTCTCCTTTGTATATCGCCGGCGCGCGGTTCGTCCGAATAGTCTTGAGGAAAAACCATAGGCTCCAGGCAGCATCAGGGATGTGGTGGAAAATTATCGTGCAACGTACAGATTGTTTTTCACGGGACTTGGGAACGCTTTGGCCTCTTGTGCTTACTTTTGTTCGCTCTTCGTATACTTGAGCAGAGGGGCTTTGTAGCATCCCAAGGCATAAAAGGTATAGAGGGACGTAATGGCGCTTTCCGGAGCGATATTCAGTGCCCTGAGGGTCTCTTTGGCAAATTCCAGGGAAGCGGTGCCGTTGGCCGTGACAATGTTTCCATCGCGTACTGCCGCCTGTCGCAGGTATTTACCTTCTCCTGTGTATGAATCTCCGGCCCACTGTTTCAGATCCTCAAGGTCG
>CATJOY010000032.1 GCA_949741925.1 uncultured Desulfovibrionaceae bacterium
GCCAACGGGTACCGGGTTTTTGGCGGAACAACGGCGCAGTGGGCGGAACACGATGATCTGTTGCATTATCGTGAGATGGGAATTGAATTTACGTCTGACGGCCGGGTGCTGATGAAATTCGGCGTGTGGACGGAAGGGGACGTGGGCACGCCCTGGAGCCGGTTGCCGTATAGTTCCGGCCCGGCCGGTCCGTCGCCGGAATTCGAGTGGCAAGGAACGAGCGCGCGTTTCAAAAATCCGGATGGCTCCTGGGGGGATTGGGTCAACCTGCAAGGACCACGGGGGCCGCAAGGGGAAAAGGGCGCTGAAGGGCCGATAGCCACAAGCGTTATCCCCGCGACCAGAACAACGCTCGGGGGAGTTCTTGTCGGGAGTACGCTGGAGGTAACGCCGGAAGGCTGCCTGGATGTGAAACAAGGCGTTGTGCCAAGGCCTGCCGCAAGCGCCCCCCGGGCGCCGGGAGCGGCCGAAGTCGGCACATCCACCCAGTATGCGCGTGAAGACCACCGGCACCCCGCGCAAACGACGATTACCGGTAACGCTGCCACGGCCACGACCGCCCAGAACGCGACCACGGCAGAGACCTGTACCGGCAATGCCGCCACGGCAACGCGGTTACAGAATGCACGAACGCTTAGCGTCACCTTAACAGGGGATATTACCGGTTCAGGTTCGGCAACATTTAACGGAACAGCCAACGCGCAGATACAGATTGCTACAACGGAAGCCGGAGGGGGGAGCGGACGTTTCGCCCCCATGCCCCAAAAGGGCACGGGCATAGGGCAGGTAAGAGCGATAAATGGGGCTACTTCTTCTAGTACAGGAAAAGCTTTTCTTCCCGAGGGAGGAACGTGGCTTGTTATTACGATCAGTTCTTCGATAGTGCGTGATAATTCGGAAGGGGGCGGCGCTTCCGACTCGATCAGTAACGCATTTGGCGTTGGTTTTTATGCGGGAGGTTCAGAAATTAGACCCCCTGTAGTCGCTTGGAGAATATCCTAAATAATATGCCGGATCACCGAGAGACAGGGCGACCGCAGACCATCGAAGGAGATGGAATGAACAGTGCTGGTCAGAACCACGCGCCCTACAGCATTATCCCTGAAGAGGCAGTATGTTCGGAGGCTGAGGGTGCAGCCCACGCGGAATCTTTCCCTTTTTGCGACTATGCCAACAGTATGCAGCCGGTTTACCCTGGAGAATGTGCGGACCATGTGCCTTGAGGTCATCGGATACGGTCAGGAACTCTATGCAAAAAAATGGGCCTTGCGTGCCGCGGTTCTAGCGGCGGCCACACCGGAGGAGCTTGAGGCTCTCCATTGGGGTAATGCCATATGAAAACAATAGCTGCCAACGGGTACCGGGTTTTTGGCGGAACAACGGCGCAGTGGGCGGAACACGATGATCTGTTGCATTATCGTGAGATGGGAATTGAATTTACGTCTGAC
>CATJOY010000033.1 GCA_949741925.1 uncultured Desulfovibrionaceae bacterium
ACGCTGACCGTCAGCTACGCCAACGGCAAGCTGAACTATAGCTATGCGCTGAAACAAAACACCACAGAGCACGAAGCCGATGGCAATAACGATAAGCTCTCCCATGACATCACGGTGAAGGTGACGGACACGGACGGCGATTCCGCAACCAGTACCATCCGCGTCAATGTGGTGGATGATGCGCCAGTGGTACATATCGACGACTCGGCCGCAACGCAGTCCATCCAGAGCGAAATGCCTCACTCCCAGCTTAAATTCTATAATGACGCCTCGGAGACGGGAAATGGCTTTGTGGATGCCTCCAATATCGGCACATGGTCTGATACTGGGGCGCTTGGAAACTATAATAATGTAGAATTCAAAACTCCCGTCACCTACAAAGGCTTCATGGACGGCGTGAAGATCATCGCCACCACCGTGCGTTACGAAAAAGGCGATGTCACGACCATCAAGGATATGGCGTCGGAAACCCCCAATCCTTCCTCTCCCGACAAGCATCTGTATAACAGCGCGTTGACCGGCGATAACAACGGCCTCACCATCGGTGACGGCGGCGACAACTGGAAGGCGGACAACGCAGCCGGCAAGGTGTGGAACGCGAACGAAATCGGCCTCAACCCCATGGATCACAACCTTTCCGAAGCCGTGGTGCTGGAGGTACCGAAAAACACGGTGTCTTACGGCCTTAACCTGGAACTCGGTTCCTTGACCAGCTCGGACAGGGTGTTGGTCACTTTCCTGTCCACGCCACAAGACAACAGCGACGACATCATCGTGAAGCAGGAGTATGTGGATGTCAGTACGCTGACGGGTGGCTCCCCCACAAAGCATAATGCCCACTTTGACGTGCCGCAGGGCTTCACCAAGGTGTTTATCTCCGCTGTAGCCAACGGAAACGGCGAAGAAGCGCAGGAATCCGGCTTTACCCTGCGCGAAGTCGAACTGCTCACCAACTCCGCCCTCAGCACAGGGCGCGTTGTCGTCGCCTATGGAGCGGACTCCAAGGGAGGACTTGCATGGGATTTGAGCGGCAATCAGTGGACGGACGTGGAAATCATCAACGCCCGAGGCCACGGCACGTATGATGTAACGTTGAAAACAAGCGCGGACGGCCTCACTGTAACCGGTATACTAGTGGCGGCAGGCGCTTCTTTACACGATCACAACTTGTTCACCGCCACTCTGGACCCCGCCACAGGGCAATGGACATTCACCAAGTTCTACGAGTTCAAGTTTGCTGACGGGACTGACCGCGCCACACTGAAGTTCATTGCGACGGACGCGGATGGAAGCGAAGCCACGGTGACGGATTCCGTGCTCACCACCGCGCCGGAACGGTTAGACCGTTTCGACGACGTGGACACCGGCTATTACAACAAGGCCTGGGGTTCTGACCCCAGCAAGGATCAGGCCGTTGACGTGATGGCGGGCAACAACGGCAACGACCTCATGTACGGCAAGGGCGGGGACGACATCCTTTCCGGCGACGGCGGCATGGCCGCCATCGAGGCCATTGGAAAGGCCCTTGACCAGTACGGCGGCACCACAAATGTTCTCAAGTATTACGCCGAACACGGCGGATATAATGCAGACGGATCCTTTAAGTCCAACGATGTACAAGGGTTTGGATTTTTAAACGTTGATGGAGCGCAAGATCGCATCGAAACGGCCATAAAGGGAACTAATACCGGGGCATGGACGATCAACAAGGGCCCCGAGGACTTTGCGAACAAGCTGGCCGCTATTGAGGAGAAGCACCCGGAATGGAGTGGCGACGACGCACTGTTCGGCGGCAAGGGTGACGACATTCTCTTCGGCTGGGGCGGCGACGACTACCTCCACGGCGGGGAAGGATCGGACATGATCTTCGCCGGGAGCGGCGATGACCTCATTGTCTATGACCAATCAGACTACCTTGTGCGCGGCGGCAGCGGCATTGACTTCCTGCTGAGCGGTAAGGAGCAGAACCTTCATTTGCAGGCTCTGCTGGATAACAACGATCCGACCAACGGGCCACTGGTCAGCGAGGTAGAAGTGCTGCTGAAGGGCGACGCCATTGTCACGCTGACGAGTTTGAAGGAACTGCAGGGCTACGGCATCAAGGTCGAAGGCGACAAGCTGATGCTGAGCGAAGAATGGAAGGACGAGGGCACGTACTACACATACGGGGGCGGCTCGATCATTCTCGAAACCACGCTGACGGGAACGCAGCAGAAGGATGGAACCTTTATATTCGAAAACAAGAACCCGTCTCGGATTGATGAACTTTTCTCCGAAGAACCATATGCCATTGCCGATGAGACGCTGACCTTTGCTGCGCTCTCCTCTTCTGCCGAAAACAAAAGCAGAACGGTTTTCTCGAAAGAAGGGGATGCCACGCAGCAAGAGGAAGAGCCGGTTCAAGAAGGATATCCTGAGTACATGGGCGCTGCCGATGGGAAGAACGTGGAAGGCTCGGATGACGGCGTGTTCACAATGTCCGGCAGATCCTCGTCTCCGCTCGAAGAGCATATGGACGAGTTGTCGCTCAATTATAACGCCATCGGGCTTGATGAGAGCGGGAGCATGGACGCCCTACTTAGCGCTTCTGAAAAGCCCGATGCGATGAAGCAGGAGCCTGACGAGCGTTCTCTTAATCTGACGACCATGGATACTTCCGCCTATTCCGGTCTTGATATGGAACGGGGAGAAAACGCCGCCGGGACGGATTCCGCCGTACCGGTTTTGGAAGGGACGAATCCAGACCTTAGCCAGGGAAACGAACCCACTGAGGATCAGGCCAATGAAGAAGCCTTGAGGGCGGCTATAACCACCATGCACGCCGATACCGGCGGCTGCTAACAGCAATATCGGGAAGGGGGGACGGCTTCACGCCGTCCCCCCTTCCTTTAGGGCCGACATGCGTATTCTGTTCTGCAACAACAGTTTTCCCGGTCAGTTTGAAGCATTGGCCGGGTACTTTGCCTCCCGGCCGGAGCATACCGTCCTTTTCGCCTCCAGCTACGGACGGCGCGATTTCTCCATAGCCGGGGTTCGCCGTATCCTGCTCAAAGCGGCACATGAACGCGCGCCGAAAGGAAAAGACGAATTTATCCGCCAATGGACCCGAACCGTTAATGCCGGACGAGAAGCCCGCAGCGCGCTCACGCAGCTTAAACGCTCCGGCTTTGAGCCGGATGTGGCACTCTTTACCGCCGGGTGCGGGGAGAGTCTTTTTTTGAAGGATGTTTTCCCCGATTCGTTTCGGGTGGCGTATCTGGATCTGGACAGGCATGTCCCTGAAGAGGATGACGAGAAAAGTTCGTTTGTCTTTCTAACGCGAAGTATGGCCCTCTTTCACGGGCACGCTGTCTTTGCGCTTTCCGGTGACCCGCGAGGCATCCCCGATTTTTTGCGGCCCGTTGTCGGCATGACGCCGCCTTTTGTGGATACCGACTTTTTCCGGCCGGAGAACGCTGCTCCCTTTCTTTGTGATGAGCTTGTTTTTTCGAGGGAGACAGAACTGGTGTCGATCGACGGGAAAGGCTTGTCTGGAGCGGATATGTCTGTCACTCTAGCCCATTTGCTACGGCAACGCCCCAACTGCCATGTCCTGCTTACCGGCTGCGATTGTGCCGGCAGGGATCTCGGTGTGTTTGCGGAGCTCGCCCGCGCCTACCCCGGCAGACTGCACATGCGGGGCATGTCTGGCCGGGCGGAATACAGAGGCATGCTGGCCGCATCGACAGTGTATGTTTCTCCCTCTCCGCAAAGCCGTATGCGAGAGCTTATGGAGGCGCTGAGCTGCGGGGCGCTTCTCCTGGCGCGCCCGTCATCCACACCGGGAACAAGGATTCTCATCCCTGGCAGGACCATGCTCACATGGCCGGACAGCGCGGAAGAGCAAGTTCGTCTTCTTCATCATGCCCTGGATGAGAGACAGCTACGGGAGGCCCTGTGCCGCAATGGACAGAAAGCCGTAAGGACGCATCACGCTCAGAAAATCATCCTGCCTCGCCATGTGGATGGGCTGCTGAGGGCCTATAAACGGTGGCAAGGTTCCGCGTAGCCTTTTTGCCTGCTTGCTGTCCTATTAATTAATAGGGTACCGAGGAAGTTGCTGCATGAAAGCGGCAATATCCGGAGCCTTCCATACGGTCGTTCACGGCCTAGCTTGACAGGCTTAAGGATGCGGGTCGGTCAGTCCAGAATGGTGTCGGGTGGGGATAGGGCGCAATCGCCACGCAGAGTAGCGGTGACAGCATGCTTGGCTTTACCACGTATATAGCAATCAAAAAATTTTCCTAAAAACTTGTGCCCCCCTGTGGGAACCCCATGTCGATTCGGATTCAAACAGACTTTTTTCAGATACGTCTGCCCTGTACCGAAACGCCCCTGCTCTTTACTTTTCGATTGCCATAGTCTATGTACCAAAATTCTTCAAAATTTTGTTCAAGGAGTGAGCCATGGCCCATAAAAAAGTCGAGCGCAGGAAAGAGCTGGATCGCCAACGCAAACGCCGTGAAGGACGCCTCAAGCTGCGTGTCAAAGAAGCTAAAGCCGCGGCCAAGGCCTAACGGAACACGGCTTCATCCTGCCCCTCCCGCACGGGGAATCAGGGATTCCGGCATGCGGAAACAGCGGCATGGGTTTTCCTCATGCCGTTTTTTGCGTACGGAAAAATTTACGGTATCCCGGTTGACATGCCGCGGGCTCTGGTTATTTTTTACCCCGGCAGGATCCGGAGGCGGATTTTTTCAAAGAGTTACGGAGGAAATTTTTCCATGCCCATTTATGAATATCAATGCACCAAATGCCATAAGGTCTTTGAAGAATGGCACAAACACATTGATGAGGATGTTTGCCATCCCTGCCCCGAGTGCCATGGCGAGGCTGAGCGCATCGTTTCCAACACCACCTTTGTGCTCAAGGGGGGGGGCTGGTATGTAACTGATTACGGCAACCGTAAAAACGACCCGGCTCCAAGCAAGGAAGCCTCCTCTGCTGCTCCGGCCAAGGAAAGTTCCGCTTCTACTTCCTGCACTGCCTCCGGTTGAGGTATCTGAACGCGGGGCTCGGTCGATGCCCAAAACGTGTACAGTCGCATACAATCCGCGTGGCTGTACACGTTTTTTATGTCCGGCGTCTTTCTCTCCCGCGTCGCCTTCACCGAACGGCTCGTAAAAAACTTTGCGCTGCAAGCGGCAGGGAATCGTCCCCTTTAAACGGCCTTCCCTCCGTGCGGATGGAAGGCCGTTCTCCCCTCAAGGAACCATATCCCCCGGGAATGCGTTGTATGATCAAGCCGAACGCAATTCCTCGGTCAGATCCATTAACCGGCCCACAGCGTCGTTCAGAGCGTGCACCGCTCTTTCGGCGTTGCCCATGATATCCATTGTATCATCCGCCAGCATCCGGATGGATTCCGTGGTGTGGGTCATCTCCTCGCAGGTGGCGGATTGCTCTTCAGCCGCCACGGCGATAGACTGCACTTGCTCCGCCGTGCCCCTGGCAATTTCCACAATATGATGCAGAGAGTTCCCGGCGGCCCCGGCCAGTTCCGTACTTGCCTGCACCGCTTTGGAAGCGCTCTCCATACCCTGAAGGTTATCCTGCGTGCTGGATTGGATGGAGCGCACCGCGTTTCCAACCTCGGCTGTAGCCTGCATGGTCTTTTCCGCCAGCTTGCGCACCTCATCGGCCACTACAGCAAAGCCCCGGCCGGCCTCCCCGGCCCGGGCCGCTTCAATGGCGGCGTTCAGCGCCAACAGGTTGGTCTGATCGGCAATATCGCTGATCACATCCAAGATGCGGCTGATGCCCGCGGCCTGGGAGCCGAGTTGTTCCATACTCTGCTGCAGATAGCGGGCTTTATCATCCACAAGGGAGATGGATTCTATAACCTTGGCTACAATATCCGCCCCCTCGGCGGCGTTGCGCTGGGTCTCGTTGGCGGCATCCGTAGTGGAACCGGTGCTCCGGGCAATATCCATGACGGCTTGATTGAGCTGCTCCATAGCTGTGGAAGATTCTTGCAGCCGGTCCTTCTGACTGGCCGCTCCTTGCCCTGCCCGGCGCACTTCGCCTGAAAGCTCGTCAGCCACCTGGTTGACGGTTTGGGCAATGATCAGCAAATGTTCCCCAGCCTGGCGCATCCCCTGGCTTTTAGCCGTTTCTGCGGCGCTCTTGGCCTCTTCGGCTTCCTGCACGGCCCGAGCCGCGCGGCGGCTTTCTTCTTCGGCCTTGGCCGTGGCCTTTTCGGCAAGGGCTATCCGTTCTTTGAGCGAATGCACCATGCTGTTCAACGAGGCGGCCAAGGCTCCGATTTCATTCCTGCTTGTAAGGTTGAACGTCCTCTCCAGACTGCCCCCGGCAACATCCGTGGCAAACCGGTTGCAGGCCAAAATGGGGCGGACGATCTGAAAACTCACCAACAGCAAAAAACCGATGAAGATCACGGCCAAAACAAGAATACTGCCTCCCAACAACACCATAGAGCGGAAATAATCTTCCCCGGCCTTTTTTACATTATCGTCCAGGCGGGCTTCGAGCTCGTGCTCAAAGGTAAAGAAGGGAGTCATAATTTTTTGGGTTTCCGCATCATAGGCTTTGCCGAAAACCAGGCTCAGCGCTTTCTCCTTATCCGGCTCCCCCCGTTGCGTATAGTTGCCAGCAGCATCCGCGTACAGGCCGCGCACCGCGTTTATAGCCTCGGTTTCCAGAGGAATAAGGGCATTGGAGAAGGTAAAGGCTTCCTCCATCAAGGCGAACTCTCGCTCGGTAAATCTTTCCTGGCGCATAAGTTCAGTAAGAGACACCTGCTCGCCCGGGGCTATAAGAGCATTTTTGGAGCGGGGTTTTTTGCCCGAGCGTATGAGAGCCACATCATCGTATTCCGTAGCGTAACGCTCGTCGCCGGTGATTGCGAAGGCGCGTACCGCAGCCGTCAGGCTGAGGGAACTTTCCCGCAGTTCCTCAGCCAACAACAACGAACGCGAACGCGCCATAGTCGTCTCTTCTATAGCCTGGTTACTGCGGCTCACAGTATAGAGCGAATACACGACAACAGCGCATAACAGCACGATGACGATCCAAGCGTAGATAATAATTTTCTTGATTGCCATTAAGGACTCCGGCTTTTTGCATTTTCTTGGAACTCCCGGATCAGAAAACCCGACCGGGCTTTGCGACCATGCTTTCTCATTGTTTATGACGCTGCAGGCCCCTTCTCCCCTGAGGCAGACGCCGTATCCATACGAGTATCCCGTTCATCCCCCTTGTTTGCCCCGGCGAGCACGGGGCGTTACCGATCCTTTGCCCCCAACCGGCAGGCATCCTACAAGGCCGTGTCCGGCTTAACCCGACAAACAGTCGAGGCTCCGCAATGCCACCCGGGCCGGAAAAAATCGGATGGGGCGTGATGATCTACCCGGCTTGCTTCGGTGTATATCCTATTTTCCTACGCCGGTCACGTTTTGGAGTGTGAGAATCGCCCCCCCGGAAAGGCGCTCAGAACCCTCGGGCACAGCCGGACAAGAGCAGAAAGTCTCTGGGTGGCATTGGACATCCGGCGCGGATGGTTGCCGCCGAACGTTGGTTCATGTAGAAGAAGCGCGGGAGAAGCACCAGCTATGTGGCCTTATTGTCTGTTCCATCACGGATCATTGCGCTCTGCCTCGCCGGAGAAATGCTGAGTGGCGGGCGTATCCGGCATACGCGGCTCCGGGGGCGGAACCGGCGCCGGCAGCGATTTTTCCGGCGGTCGGGAGAACGCGGCCCGCTTCAAGCAGGGACGATCCCTCGGCGATGTGGTGTGCGGCATTTTTCTGCGGCCGGAAAGCGGCAACCTGGGCTGGGTAGATATCGACGGAATTACCCTGCTGGCCAGGCTGCCCCTTCCAGAGAACGCCCGAGCAGAGGATTTTCCCCCGCCGGGGACTGAACTCTACTTCATTATTGAGGCCCTGGAACCGGAGATCATGCTCCACCTGGCGAGTTCCGCCGGGAGCGCCGCGTCTGCAGGGGCGGCAAAGCGGGCTTCCTTTACCCTCTCCGACTTCGGCGGCTTGCCGTTGGCGCGTCAGGCCTCGCTCTACGCAACGGCCAGAGATAGCCTGGATTCCCTGCTACGCCAACAGCTCTGGCCAACCTTGCAGCCTGAAGGCATCAGGCCGGAAGGCCCTGATACGGCAAGCCTTCGCAAAGCCTTTATCTCCTTTGTGGGCAATCATGCCCGGGCTCTGGAACTGTACGCCAGGGTTCGCCTCTGGTCCGAAGCCCTGGTTTCGGCCTGCCGCACTGCGGGCCTGGTTTATTTCCGCCATCTGCCCTGGCTTGCCCCCACGGCCAGAGCTGTAGAATGTGCCCTTCTTGCCCGAGACGGCGGCAGCGAAATTCTGGCCGGCTTGCGTCCGGCTTCCGGGGCCGCCGTCATGGTGAGCGGCATTCTGAAAGAGGACTGCTTTGTTTACACGCTCTTGCTTCCGCAATCTTCCCCCACGAATTCCCCGGAGCCGGAGCGTTTCCCGGACCGGTTTGCTTCGTCGCTTGCCGCTGCCCTCCCAGAGACCGGCCTCTCTGACTGCAAGCTCCGGTGCTTGGCAATCCGGCAGACCTCTTCCGGCACGCCGGATCTATTGGCCTCGCTTCTTGCGCGCTGCTCGGTTTCCGGGCATCATGCCGCCCGTAGGCACTTCATCAAACGCATCTGAGGCATTACGAGAACAAAAAATGGTATCGGCTTCCTCGTCATGCATTCAGGGGGGAGAAACGCCGCCCCCCCCCGCCAAGAAAAAGAAATGCCCCGTGGATCCTCCCGAACTCTCGGGGGATAGGAGAAGCCTGCGCCAGGGGTTTGAGATCAGGCGGTCCCCACAATGCCCGCCTAGACCAGCAATCGAGAGCAGAAAAAATTGACAAGGCAAACGGCCATGGAACAGCACCCAGCCCCATATCCTCACCAGCCCGCCGGAGGCGCAAGCCAGGGGGCGACGCTGCCCTTTGGACCCGCCTCCCCCTGGCTTGCGCCGCTGGCAGGCTTTTCAGACCTGCCCTTCCGGCTGCTTTGCCGGGAACTCGGGGCCGCCGTTGCCTGCACGGAAATGGTCAGCGCCAAGGGCCTTGTTCTGGGCCAAGGAAAAAAGACCAGCGCCACGGACCAGTTGCTGGCCACCTGGCCGATGCTGCCTCCCGTAACCGGCAGCCGCAATGTTCCCCTGCCCTTTGCCGAAGCGCCGGAACGCTTTCCCGAGCTTCTTGACCGTCCTCCGCCGGCGGATCTCCCGCTGGTGGTTCAGCTTTTCGGAGCCGAAAGGAGCTATCTGGAACAGGCCGTGGCAATGTTGCGTGAACGGGGATATATTTGGTTCGATCTGAACATGGGCTGTTCCGTGCCCAAGGTCGGTAAAAGCGGTTCCGGCTCAGCCATGCTCAAAGATCTGCAAAACGCTCTGGATGTTGCCGGAAGCATGATTGCTGCGGCCGGGCCCGGCCGGGTAGGGTTTAAACTGCGCCTGGGCTGGCAGGCCGGAGAAGAGGCGCTCCCGGAAATCGCCACGGAGCTGGAAAAAATAGGCGCCGGTTGGATAACACTGCACCCCCGCTATGCCCGCCAGGGGTTCTCCGGCAACGCCGATTGGCAGGCCATAGCAACCCTGCGGCAGCATCTTGCCATCCCGCTTCTGGCCAGCGGCGATCTCTTCTGCGCCGAAGACGGCCTGGCCTGCCTGGAACAAACCGGGGCAAACGGCGTCATGTACGCCAGAGGCGCGCTGCATGATCCGGCCATCTTCCGCAAGCACCGCGATCTCTGGAACCAGGCCGCCCGTCTCGCCGGAGCCTCTGCCCGCAGCCTCTGCTCGCAGGAAGAAGAACAGGCGCTTCTCCGAGAAACCGAAGACGTCATCCGCCGCCATGCCCAATTTGCCAGGGCGTTTATGCCCCCCCGGCTGAACCGTCAGGGCATCGAAGCCGGCCTTTTAAAAATGCGAACCTTTGTACCGCGCTATGTCAAGCGCTTCAGCGGCGCCCGTTCCCTGCGCCAGGCCCTGACCCGTTGCGAACAGTGGGCGGACTTAGAGCAACTCCTGGCCGCCTTTTTCAAAAATGCCGCCGTCACGGCAAAGGCCTCCGAGGAGCTATGTTTCAATCCACAGTCGCCCCATCCGCCGACTGACTCCGCAGCCGACGGATAGGGGTCGTGCGGATTGCCCCTCCCTGAAGGGAGAAGGTACAGAAAA